>NZ_JCAYNT010000001.1:0-773855 GCF_059758095.1 Shewanella sp. MF05913 | reverse complement strand
TAAGGTGATAATTGTCATTGGCTTTATTTATTGTTCAGGTTGATTTGTTTGGCGACAATTATCAGATCATAAATAAGGCCTTTTTTCTATCTAAAATATAGGTTTATTGCTAAAGATCCTGTCTATGATCACAGTTATAATGTAAAAGTGGACATTGAGACAATTATTAACCAACAAGTTTTTTTTACTTTTAATCATCTAGAGATAATTTATCATGTAAACTGTAAATCCAAGCAGATTAATGCGGCCTGAACTTACAATTAAAATAACATTATTAAATAGTTTAAATTTATAAAAAATAAATTTAAATAAATTATAACCTCTAAAAGCTATAAGTGAATTTCGTCCTTAAATCAGTAGAATCATTTTGATTATTTTCATAATCCAATATTGAAAAATCAACTGATATACCGCAATTAGCTAGTTTACCATCAAATTGATATGCAAGATTAACCGTCCATTCATTTAAATCTTTTCCAACTATGGGGTTATCAAAAGAGGTATAAAACAATTTACCTTTAACATTAAAGACTGTAGAACCTAACCCCAGTTGATACGAATTTGTGCCCGCTTCAAATGCAGCAACACCCGCAGTTTTAGTAGTTGCAGTAAACTGATAATAAGCTCCTTGACCTATGCCTCTAAAAACTCTATTTTCACCTTCATTTCCTCCAGCTAATGTATAACCAGCGAAAAAATCTACTCCCCCTTGGCTGAAACCCACTTTAAAGCCCAAAAGATCATTATCAACTATTTCATTCTTATCCCACTTCGTTTTGTAGTACTGCACCGCAATATAACTGTTAAAGTTAGTTGGCAATGTATATTCTACATCAGCATAAAGTGCTTGAACTTCATTTATTACATTTGCGTACTGTGAGTTAACTTTAACTTTTTTAGCTATCCGTTTATTAACTTGTGCGTAAAATACGCCATCATTGCCAATTTTATAAAAGTCGCCAGGGGAACCAGAACCATTATAATCAAAATCAACAAATTCATTATCAACATAAAATGATTTATCTGTTCGAGTCTGATATTTAGTCACATAACCAATCGAAATATCTGTATCCTCAAAATGACTTGAAGATACCTGATACATTTCAAAAGACTCTTTTATTAATCTTGAACCTGAGTTAGCGATCAAGGGTGATGAAAAGTGTTGTCTACCTCCAGAAAACACCGTACCACCAAACTGATACTTCAAAAAAGCTTCTGACAATACAAGACCTTGTGCGTTTATACTGCCCGCAGTTCTATCATCATCATCATTAATATTACTAACGTATGATCCCTGTACTTCTCCTCCCAATTTAAACCCATTAAACTCTGATGTATTAAAAGTAACATTACCACCATTCACCCAAACCGAGCTATTCTCTGCATTTGAATCGTCAAAATCTTGTTCGAAATAGTACGACTTCGCTGTACCTCCAACATTACCATTGTGTATCCATTCAGAAAAGCTTTCAACATCACCATTAGAGAATGCATTATTACTTATTGCTAATAGCACCAAAAAATATTTATTATATTTAAACATATAAACCTTATTACCGTTAAGTTACAAAAAAGAAACCATATTGAGTAAAACAAAAAACCAAAGGTAAACAAATAAATTACAAACCCAATCAATAATACAAATAACAACATTTTTAACAGTGATCCATTTCACAACAAAAACATTAAACCAACACAAATAACAAATAAAAATAAGACATAGGTTTAAAACCAGAGTCAAAAACATAGGTGAAACAATATTTTAAAAAGCACTTAAAACGCAGGTTAAAAACAACAAAAAATATTAAATTTATATCAATAATGTTAATTAGATCAATATAAAATAAACCACAAACATTACAATAAAATAGAAAATATATTTACTCACAAAAAAACAACATAGGAAGATTAATATCATGATTAAAAAAAATATTCTATTAGGACTTATAATTGCATTTTCAAGTCAATCATATGCCACAACAATAAATTCAGAAACGTTTAAAGACTTAGACTATAAGAGTGCTGTTACAACAGCACATACACTATATAAAAATAATGAAGGGATAATGATAAAAGTTTTACCCAATAGAATAGTTGCAACTTTCTCAGATGGTAAAAGTAGTTCTGTAGCAATACCAAAAGATCAATTCTTTCTTTCAATAGCTCCGTACATTAATAGCTCTCATCCATGTACTAATCATGTTTTAACAGGTTGTACCGGTGAGATAAAAAATCAAGTAATGAAAGTTGTCATGATTGATACTGATACAGGTGAAACATTAATAGACAAAAAAGTGACGACACAACGTGATGGATTTATAGACTTTTGGGTTCCAAAAAATAAAAATTTAGCATTCAATATTTATCATAAAGCAAAAGATGGAAGCGAAAGAGTGGCGAGAGAGGTACTGTCTACTTTTAATAACGATAGAACTTGCATTACTACTATGAAACTTATTGAAAGTTAATATTTTAATGCAAAATAAAAATAAGACTGGAGTTATTCCGGTCTTTTTTTATATAAAAAATGGAAATCCTTTTCCATAAAATATCATGCATTAACATGATCCGAGTCTTTGTGGTTTTCTTGGGAGCACCTACAAAGAAGCTCAAGATAATCCCTTATCTGGTTGATGAAACTTTTATTAGTTACGACCAGTGCACGTGGGTTATTTTCCAATGACCATCTTCTTGTTTAATTAACACAAGCGTTTCCATGGTAATTGAGTCAATACTTTTACCTTTATATTCACCTTGGGCGTGACTTACTGACGTTGAAATAGCAATGTCACCCGTAATCGTTATTTGGTGTTCTTTTGGCGTTATGGTTAACCCTTTTAAGTAGGCCATATCTGCAAGCATGTGATGATTGGCATAATCCGTAAGTGAACGTTCTACTTTTCCACCTTCATAAATTTGCACATTGGCTGCTAATGACTGCCTGACAATAGCTTCATTGCCCATTTGTAATGCAGCATGAAATTGTTTGACGACATTACCCGCGGCGGAATCAACACCGATAAACGCTTTTTGTTCTATGAGGTGAGTTTCATCACCATGGGCGAAGCTCAATGAGCTTTGTCCTGCTGACATCAGTAATATTCCGGTCGTTATGAGTATTGTTAAAGGTCTATTATTCATTTTTATCTCTCTGTTAATTTATAGTGATTATCCAAGGCTCATAGGACCTAGCACGCTCGAAAGTACCGCTGTTGTCGCTAATATCAGTACTGCTATTAATGCTTCTAATCCAATCGATTTTTGTAGTTTTTGTTTGGCGAGTGATGGGTTCTCAATCGTTAATTTCGGTACTAAAACCAATTTATGCCATGCTGCTATAAACAAAATGATAGCCACCAAACAGAGCTTGATGGTGACCGCAATACCATAATTGGAACTGAATAATTCAGTGGGACTATCAAACAACATCCACACCATTCCCATGCCTGAAAGCAACACGAGAATGACAATCACTATGCCTAAACGACCAAATGTATCCATGACATTTTTTATGACGATGTTGTCATCGGTGCTGCATAATTTCCATAATGGATAAAAAGCGCCTATCCAACTGCCAATGATCAACACGTGTATCAATATTAAGCCTTGAGCAAGCAATCCCAGCTCAGTGCTATGGCCTATAAAAGTAAACGTGACAGCAATTAACAGACTGCTGAGAATCGCTAATACCGCAGAAAACTTTTTGATATAGCGGTTCTTATGTAACAGTAAACCACTAGCCACTAGCATTAACCCAAAGCCGATTAAGCGCCAAAGCACCGTTTGCCCTACCTGGGTTGGCCACAGAAAAGCATGCATCTGCACATCAAATATTCCCATCAAGCCGTTTTCAGCAAAAGCCCCTACTTGAGCAAAATAATTGATACTAACGGCAATCAATCCCAAAACGGCACCTAGGCCGGTATATTTTGCAACGCTAATACCGAGGTTCGGTTGACCCTTAATGAGGTATTGCATCAATGTGCCGCCAATAACGGCGGCAACACTTAGATAGATAACCCATTTAGATATCAACACCGATATTTCAAATACGGTTAATATCATGTTTACTCATCCACTTATTGATGTGCAGTGTGCTCGCTAGTCTCATGATCCATTGTCATAGGCGGTGCACTGCGAGTGTTCATGCCAGAGTCGTGAAGCATAAAGCTCATGTTGCCTTTCATTTTATGACCGTCATCACCCATGATCATCCAGTTAACCGTGTAATTAGCTGCGCTTAATGCTGGTAGAGCGAATGAAAATACTGCTTGGCTGGTCGTACTTGAAGGTAATGTTAGCGGTACGCTTTGTTGCTTCTCATCTTGCATTGTTAATTTGACCAAACGTACCGGAGCCGTAAAGGTCAGTTCAAGGGTTGTTGGGGCTTGACTTAGCATGGCTCCGTTAGCGGGCATAGAACTGCCCAGTCCGACATGAGCAAATGCTGAAGCACTCAGGAATAGACTTGTTACGACTAAAACGTTGTTAAATAATTTCATGATATTTCCTTTAATATTGTTTATAACAATTGAAAAACGGTTTATATAAATGATTAAATATTGGCTTATCTAGCATCTTGGCGCCAAGCTTAAAACTCAGTGTACGAACGACGTCTTAGAACCACGCTCTAAAACCAATGACAAACTGGGTTTCTTGTGTATCCTCCCCTTCAATTCGGGCGTAATCGGCGGTATTACCGAGTTTCTGACGCCAATCCACACCGATATAGGGCGCGAACTCTCGAACAATCTCATATCTCAATCGCAGCCCTGCACTGACGTCAGATAAGCCTGAGCCTATTCCAAGTTCTGCATCGTCCTTACCAAATAAATTAACTTCTACTTCAGGTGTTAATATCAATTTTTGAGTGATTAACAGTTCATATTCCGCACTCAAACGCATAGCCGTACGGCCTTGGTCACCTATGAATAAGGCCGCGTCAATATCAAAAAAATATGGCGCTAACCCTTGAACCCCAATCACAGCCCAATTACGGTTCGGCGTTGGTTTGATATCGGTTTTAATACCGAATTGTACATCCCAGTATGGTGCGATGGGTTTACTGTAAAGAGCCTGAATTTCAAAATCTTGTTTATCACTATTTGAATATTCACCTTCAGTTTTAAACCACAACTTATTCAAATCGTAACCTAACCAGGCTTGTGCACTAAACTGGGTAGGATCTTGCGGATCAACGCCTTTTTCAAATTGATCCAGCATGACTTTTGTTAATAGTGGATCATCATTACCGCCGGCAAACACAGCTGTACTGGTCAATGTGGCGCTCAGACTCAACAGTCCCAAGGCCATTAAATTCGTTTTATTCATCTGTATTCCCCTTATTTCACCACGACTTTTCTGAACATGCCTGGCATGTGGAATAACAAGTGGCAATGATATGCCCATTGCCCTTTGGCATCGGCGGTGACTAAGTAACTGATCTTAGAGCCCGGCTGAACTAATACCGTGTGCTTACGTGGAATAAAATCAGGGTCGCCTGTCTCTAACTCACTCCACATACCATGCAAATGCATAGGGTGAGTCATCATAGTGTCGTTAACTAAGGTGATCCGCAGTCTTTCTCCGTATTCAAACTCTAATGGCGCGGCGTCCATAAATTTCACTCCATTCACAGACCACATATATCGGTTCATATTGCCGGTTAAATGCAGTTGAATTTCGCGGCTTGGTTGGCGCGTGTCGTAAGTAGGATGTAAGCCTTTAATATCGCCATAAGTTAATACTTTACGGTTGAATTGCTGTTGATGGTCGCGCAGCCCGATACCAGGATCATGTAAGCCACTTTTTGGGGCATCGGCACGCATATCCACTTGCGGACCAAACTCGGTATCAATGTGTTTAATTTCATTGTTACTGCCAAAGCCTGCAAGCCCTAGGGCTGAGACTGTCGCTTTCGCAGCGCCCATAGCCATCTTGCTATGATCCATGCCTGACATATCACCGCCACCCATAGGCATCTTGCTGTGATCCATGCCTGACATATCATCTGCGCCCATAGCCATCTTGCTATGATCCATGCCGGGCATATCACCGCCACCCATAGCCATCTTGCTGTGGTCCATGCCTGACATCTCACCTGCGCCCATGTCCATCTTGCTATGGTCCATGCCTGACATCTCACCGGCGCCCATGTCCATCTTGCTATGATCCATACCACTCATGTCCATGCCATTCATGTCCATGCCCATATCACTGTGGCCAAGTACTGGCCTAGGGTCCATTGGGGGAATAAGAGCATGTAAACTGGCATCAGAGGTAAGGTTACCTACCGTAAAGCCGGTGCGGTCAATACTCTGAGCAAAAATACAGTAGGCATAGTCAACCTCTGGCTCAATAACCACATCGTAGGTTTCAGCAACACCTATTCGAAATTCATCCACAGAAACCGGTTGAATGTTCTGACCATCACTGGCAACAACACTCATTTTGAGACCCGGTATACGCACATCAAATATGGTCATTGCAGAACTATTAATAAAGCGCAAGCGTACTTTCTCACCTTGTTCAAACAACCCTTGCCAGCCCTGTTGCGGAGGATTGCCATTCATTAAATAGGTGTAAGTTGAACCCGTAACATCAGATATGTCTCTGTCACTCATGCGCGCGTTATTCCACATCGAACGGGCGTTCCACGTATTGGCTAAGCCATTTTTATTCACGTCAGAGAAAAAATCCATTACCGTACGCTCACGGTAATTATAGTAATCGGCTTGTTTCTTTAATTTGGCATAAATGTTTTCAGGGGCTTCGTCAGACCAATCAGACAGCATGATCACATAGTCACGGTCATATATGATCGGATCGGGGGTTGCAGGATCAATCACAATAGCGCCGAATAAACCGGTTTGTTCTTGATAGCCTGAATGACTGTGATACCAATATGTGCCACTTTGCTGAACGGTAAATTGATACTCAAATGTTTCACCGGGTTTAATGCCATCAAAGCTAAAGCCAGGCACACCGTCCATTTCGGTGGGTAAAATAATCCCGTGCCAGTGAATAGAGCTATCATGGTCGAGATTGTTTTTTACTCTTAAGGTGACTGTTTCACCTTCTTTCCAACGTAATAACGGCGCGGGAAGAACTTGGTTTACCACAGTGGCTCGAGCAGATTTCCCGGTAAAATTAACCATTTTATAGTCAATTGATAAGTCGAACACTTTGCCTGAAAGCTGGCTCAACGATTGGCTTAACGCATTGGCAAAGGCATTTTTAGGGAAAGGGATCGACATCAATGCCAACATGGCGGATGCACCAAACACAAACCGGCGTCGGCTGTTGTTGAGTTCACTGTTTGTCGTTTGAATCATGGGTTTTATCATGTATTGCGATTTCATTGTACAGACTCCTCAAGCGAGTTTACTTGGGCGTATACCTGGCTACTGCCATCATTTTTCAACAGTAAGACTTGGTATGGCATAAATTTATCTTGGTACTCCATACCAGGGCTGCCCACAGGCATAGCGGGTACGGTTAGGCCGATAGCATCTTTAGGGGGGGTGGCTAAAAAACGACTAATGAATTTTGCAGGGATATGCCCTTCAAACACATAACCTTGAGATGACACTGCGGTATGGCAAGATTGCATTGAAGCAGGAATACCCTTTGACAGTTTAAACTCATAAAGGTTGTTAATATTGTAGGCATCAACACTAAATCCACGCTCACTAATATGAGTAAGCCATTTCTCACAACAGCCACAATTGGCATCTTTATAAACAGTGAGTAATGGCGCCGTAGTGTCGGGCTCCGCTGCATGGGCAGGTAACATCCCTCCCATAATTTGCAGAATAAAAATAGTACCTATGACACGAAAAAAACGAATAGAATTGCGATATAGAGCAGACATAATATTGCCTCCAAATCAAATTTCGTCACATTAAACAACGCGGTTTAATGTCAGTTTATTAACCGAAAAAGTTAAAAAATTGAAACTACATGATTGGCTAGGACAGTTAGCAAAAAAAAGGCGTAACTGTGCCTATGTTAGGCAAATATTGGAGGACGGTATAAAGATGAAAAATACTGAGGCATTAGTGCTGAGGTAAACATTGTTGCAGAATTAACTAAGCTGACTTCTGATTTAAGCGTTGGCATTGCCATCGTTAAAGCGACTGATAAACATGAACCGACAGGACAATGGCACGCTTGGGCGCAACAACTATCATCCGCACCATCATTCATATCCATTTGCATATCCATTTGCATACTAGCGTCATGACATGCTTTGCCATTTTCAGCAGGCATATTTGAAGTCGTCATTGAACTCATTGGCATAGTACCAGGCATAATCGCAGACGCAAAAGTTTGACCGACGAACGTCAGTAAAACAAACATCATGATTAAATGGACTCTACGCAAAATATATCTCCAATGATTATAGAATAATGATAATAAGAAAATCTTAGTTTAGCAATGAATATTTTATTAACAATGTTACATTAAATAGTTATTAGAACATCATTCTAATAACTAGAATTAAAATCAATTAAACATAAAATAAATCGATGCAGATAGTTTTATCTGCATCGATATTCTAATCAACTTAACACTATCGTTTCTCATGTCTCAATTGAGTACGACGCCATAAGAAGAACACAACAGGAACAATTAATAGTGTCAGTATGATTGCACTGACCATTCCGCCTACCATTGGCGCAGCAATTCGACTCATCACCTCGGAACCTGTTCCTGTACCATAAAGGATCGGTAATAACCCTGCTATGATTGCCGCTGCGGTCATCATTACAGGACGTACACGCATACCTGCACCTTGAATAACAGATTGAGTCAACTTTAGTTCATCAAACGTTTCTAGTTGCTGCGAACTATGATCAATCGCTTCTCTATAAGCTTGGTTTAAATAGACAAGCATAATGACACCAATTTCGACAGCGACACCCGCCAATGCAATAAACCCTACCCCTACAGCAACTGAAAAGTTGAAACCTTGTAGATACATTAACCAGATGCTACCCACCATAGCAAAAGGCAATGTTCCTACAATAATCCCGACCTCAACAACATTGCGGAAATTCATAAACAATAAAATAATGATAATAAATAACGTTAATGGCACTACGTAAGTAAGCTTTGCTTTAGCCCTTTCCATATATTCATATTGACCAGCCCAAGTGATAGAGTAACCCGCGGGTAGTACCAGTTTATCACTGACAACTTTTTGGGCTATTTCAACATAACTACCGATATCGACACCATCAATATCAATATAAGCCCAACCATTAAGGCGAGCATTTTCACTTTTAATGCCTGGTGGTCCATTTTCAATAACAATATCCGCTACATCCCCCAAAGAAATCCTCAAACCTTGCGGAGTGACAATAGGCAATAAAGCTAATGCTTCAGGAGAATTACGATAATCCTGAGGATAGCGTAAATTAATAGGATACCGCTCTAAGCCTTCAACTGTTTGTGAAATATTCATACCACCGATCGCTGTAGCCACAACTTGTTGAACATCCGCTATATTTAAACCATACCGGGCTGCATTTTCCCTTTGGATATCAACTTTGATATAACGTCCACCTGCAACCCTCTCAGCATATACTGACGCAGTCCCTTCAACATTTTTTAGAATTTCCTCTAATTGTTTACCTATTTGCTCAATTTCATTGAGACTAGGGCCTGCAATTTTAATGCCTACAGGCGTTTTGATCCCTGTCGCTAACATGTCAATTCGGGTTTTAATGGGCATTACCCATGCGTTCGTCACACCGGGTAACTTAACTAAAGAGTCTAATTCTTGTTTTAAACTCTCAGTCGTCAGGCCTTCTCTCCATTCACTTTTTGGCTTAAGTTGAATAAACGTCTCCACCATTGTCAAAGGTGCTGGATCCGTTGCCGAATCTGCTCGGCCAACTTTGCCAAAAACGGTTTTAACCTCGGGCACGGTGTAAATCAACTTATCCATTTGTTGCACTAACTCTCGAGCTTTACCAATAGAAATACCAGGGTAAGTTGTTGGCATATACATTAGATCGCCTTCATCTAATGGAGGCATAAACTCACTACCAATTTTATTTAGCGGCCAAACACCAATAGCCAGCACAAATAACGCAAATAGGAGGGTTATCTTTGGAAATGCCAATACTGTTTTCAGCACAGGCATATATGCCGCAGTTAACAATCGATTAACGGGGTTTTTGTGTTCAGGAAGCACTTTTCCCCGAATAAAGTATCCCATTAGCACTGGTACTAAGGTAATAGCTAACGCTGCCGATGCAGCCATTGCGTAAGTTTTAGTAAATGCGAGTGGTGAAAACATCCTTCCCTCCTGTGCTTCGAGGGTAAATACCGGTAAAAAACTAACAGTAATAATCAGTAGACTAAAAAATAATGCTGGGCCAACTTCGCTGGCAGATCGCGCAACGATCTGCCATCGGTTTTCAGGCGTCAATGGCGTTCGTTCCATATGTTTATGCATATTTTCAATCATGACGATGGCACCATCGACCATGGCACCAATTGCAATAGCAATACCACCTAAAGACATGATATTGGCATTTAAACCCTGCAAGTGCATGATAGTAAAAGCACTTAAAATCCCTACAGGCAAACTAACGATCGCTACAAGTGATGATCTTACATGCGCCAAAAAGACCATACAGACTAAAGCAACGACTAAAAATTCCTCTAACAGTTTAAACCCT
This sequence comes from Shewanella sp. MF05913, assembly GCF_059758095.1. Taxonomy (NCBI): domain Bacteria; kingdom Pseudomonadati; phylum Pseudomonadota; class Gammaproteobacteria; order Alteromonadales; family Shewanellaceae; genus Shewanella; species Shewanella sp. MF05913. The sequence continues at coordinate 763,161 of NZ_JCAYNT010000001.1, read as the reverse complement.
AGGTTCGATACAGCTCGCTCAATCAAACCACTGCGATCATAAACGGTCACTACTTCCACGCCCTCAGGAAGCCCTTTCTTCAATGTCTCTAATTTAGCTTTAACGCCATCAATAGTCTTTTGTGCATTTTCACCAAATCGCATCACAATAATGCCGCCAACCGTCTCACCTTCACCATTGAGATCGACAACGCCTCGTCGCATTTGCGGTCCCGTCCCTATATCCGCAACGTCTTTTAACAGCAATGGTGTACCATTATTGTTAACGCCTAAAGGGATATTGCCTATATCTTCCTTATTCTCAAGATACCCTGTTGCGCGAACCATATATTCTGCTTCAGCAATTTCGACAACTGAGGCACCAATCTCTTGATTACCACGGTTAATCGCCATTTGAATGGCAGTTAAAGGTATTCCAAAGGCACGCAATTTATCAGGGTCTACCTTAATCTGATACTGTTTGACCATCCCACCTAGAGCACTCACTTCAGACACGCCTGGGACAGTTTGTAATTCATACTTTAAAAACCAGTCCTGTAGACTGCGTAACTCACTAATATCGTGCTTACCTGTTCTATCGACGAGTGCATATAAATATACCCAACCCACTCCTGTTGCATCAGGGCCTAATTGAGGTTTTGCATTATCCGGTAACGTTGAAACGACTTGACTGAGGTACTCCAACACACGACTACGTGCCCAATATAAATCGGTTTCTTCATCAAAGATGACATAGACATATGAATCACCAAAAAATGAGAAGCCCCTTACCGTTACTGCACCTGGCACAGACAGCATAGCCGTCGTCAATGGATAAGTGACCTGATCTTCGACCACTTGAGGGGCTTGACCTGGATAACTTGTTTTAATGATTACCTGAACGTCAGATAAATCAGGCAAAGCATCAATAGGGGTATTTTTAAGAGAAAATAAACCCGCACCGACGAGAATGGCACTGGCAAGCAAGACAAAAAATCTGTTCGCAACAGACCAACGTATAATTGATTCAATCATGACTATTCTCCCAACTCCATTCCTGAATGATCAGCTTTATGTGTTGTGTTAGAAACATCATCTGTGGTTTTGGGATTGTGTATATTTACCACTTTGACCGCGCCATCTGATGTTTTTTCTAATTCAATATGAAGCACAGCACCAACGGTAAATACAGAGAAATCCACACTGTCATCAACAGTAAAGTCCATGGTCATTTGTGGCCATTCCCATTCACTGACAGCTTGATGGTCCACATTAATCATTCGATGTGCAGCCATAAGACTATTTACTTTTGCTTCTACCCAGGCGGTATCAGAGGTGATGGCTTGGATATCGGATTGCTCATCTTCATGTGCTGTCATACGTCTAAGATCCGAGGTTTTATTTGATTCTGAATCCAATAAAAACTGTGCAGATGAGACGACAACATCGCCCTCATACAGCCCTGATTCAATTTGAATACTGTCATCATCAAATCGCCCTACCGTCACTGCAACAGATTTATATTTACCTTCACCGAGAGCAAGTACTACTCGATCAGAGTTTCCGGTTCTAATAACCGCCTCCCTTGGTAACAGTAATACGTCCTCATCACTTAATGTTTTGATCGACACCTGTGCAAACATATTTGGCTTTAATGCCGCATTGGTATTATCGAAACGTAATCTCACTTTTAACGTTCTTGTTTTACTGTCTAATGTCGGATAGACGTAATCAACTTTGCCCTGCCAAAATTGACCAGGCAAATAATCTAATTTAATTTCAACAACTTGCCCAACTTTAACCATGTTGGCTTGGCGTTCAAAAATCTCAGCCTCGACCCATACCTGTGATAATGAACCAATTGAAAACATTGTCATACCCGGTTTAACAAAAGATCCTTCCCGTATATTCAAATTATCAATCACTCCACTTTGAGGAGCATAAAATGTAATATTTTGTTTGACCGTCCTATTTTTACGTAGCGCTTGAATTGCCGAGCTTGGTATTTGTAACGCTTTTAATCGTTCTTCAGATGCTGTAATTAGGCGCTGATCTTTTCGATTTAATGCTAGTAACATTTCCTCTTGCGCGTTAACTAAAGCCGGCGAATAAATTGAATATATAGGTTGTCCTTTAATAACCGGATCACCAGCAGCTTTGACATATAATTCTTCAATCCATCCATCTACCCTAGGATTAATATAAATAAGGTGGTCTTGATCATATTGAACATAACCCACTGTTTTAATATTATTTTGAAGTGTACCTAAAGTGACTTCAGTTGTGCGTACACCCAGTTTATTAATCACAGCTGGCGATATAGTAACGGCTCCCGGCCCAAAATCTGTCGAGCCTACTGCATCTTCGTACACTGGTATCATGTCCATACCCATGGGTGATTTCCCGGGTTTATCGCTACGAAAATTAGGATTCATAGGTGCGACCCAATATGATGGCTTAGCTTTTGCTTTGTCCTCTGAAACTACTTGATTCTGTGGTGTATATAGAATTGTCGCACTAATACCAGTAAGAATACCGATAACTAATATGCTGATCATTTTCAAATTGCTGTTCATTTTACTTCTCCATCAACATAAGATTTATGTGAGATGCTAACTGGGCCCACTTTAGGGGTAAAAAAATAGTTCAATTGAACTTTAACTTTCTGTAAATCAACGTTAATGGCCAAAGCATCTAATTGAGTATTTAATTGAGCAATGAGGGAACGTACGACTTCAGCGAAATCACCCTTATCATTTGTGTAAGCCGTAAGCGACGCATCAGCTTGATCTTGCATTTGAGGTAATAAAAAATCGTTATAGAGTGTCTGACGTTGTTCCAATTTAAGAAGTTGCGCTTTTGCAGTACCATATGACGCCATCATGTTTCGAAGCAGTAACCACTTTTCCGTTTTAATTGATTCAGATTGATAAATAGCGGCTTGAACTTGCTTGTCTTGTTTTGACGAAGTAAATATTGGTAAATCAAAACTCACGCCAATTGATAGCAAATCATCGCGAGAATTACCCATAGGATCATCGCCTCGATAACTGTATCCAGCATCTACACCCCATTCAGGCTTGTACAATTGCTTTTTTAACTCGACACCTTTTCGGCTTGATTCAATTCTTTGCTCTAATGCTGAAATGAGTGGATGAACAGAGAACGCTTCATACAGAGCCTGTTGGTAATGTTGGCTTTTTTCCTCATCGAAATAAAGATTAGGATTCATTAGTTTAATTTGAGGAAGTATATTAGGGACGGTAAACGTCGAAAATAACAGCTCATAATCTTGTTCATGATCTATTCGATATTCATCAACAAATGCCTTACCCACCCATTCAGATAATTTCTGTTTAAACATATCTTCTTGCTGAGCCAAAACGGTCAGCTTATCTTCAAGACGGGTCACCTCTAACTGAGCACGAATAATATCCTGCTGATTAGATTTAACTAAAGCAGATGAATACCCTGCTTTAACAACATCTGATAGTTGTTCAAATAAGTTACGATTGCGCTCAATCAGTGCAATGCTCTCTTGCGCTTTATATACATCAAACCAAATTTGAGCTGTGGTGACACTTAACTTTGCTCGTCTATCTTGTCTTAAGAAAGGATATTGCTCAGCCGTTAACTCAAGTTGTTGTTGGCGTAAACTTAAGCTATCCCCACGGGGAAACATTTGAGTGACACCAATTTTCATTTGAGTCATTGCTTCTTGTCCAAAATCAAAAGTGTTTATGGACAAATTAGCTAAACCAACACTGATTTTTGGATCTGGTAAGGTTCCTGCCGCGATACTTTCAGATTTAATAGCATCTTGTTGAAATTGATTACTGACTAACCAGGGATCGTTTGATTGAGAGAGATAAACTGCTTCTTCCAGTGATAATGTCTGTACTGGTTCTGCCGCATATACCGCAGCGCTAATACCAATAAAGGACATCACTACTATTAGAATATATTGAGTGTAAATTTCACCCAATCTCTTGTAAATTAAAGACATAAAGCCTCCAAATTAATCACCAATGCTCAAATTGAATTCGAACAAAGGTAATATCTTGTTAATTTATTTTAAAAAAGATAAATGAACAGAAAGACGATCAAAAATTGATCAAGCCTTTCCTATCTAACAAGAAAATATTGGAGGACGATATAAAGAAGAGTTATATTGCGGAGTCGTATTTTGAGTCAAACCAGATATAAAACTACTCAAAGTTGAGATAGTCACTGATTGGACTATGTTCATTTCAAGGGCAATTGAAAAACAAGTACCTATCGGACAATCACATTGATTATCACAACAATCAGCAGTGTCTGCTGTAAGTGTTTTAACGGCATCAGCATCTGATGTTAATTGGTGATGGCAAGCGTTAGTCGCAGCGGTATTCACTGGATTTGATTTACTTAACATTGAATTCATATCAGAGGGGCATGGCAAAATCACAGACGCAAAAGCTTGACTGACAAATGTCATCAAGATAAGCACCACTGTGATAATTCGCATACGACTCAAGATAAAACTCCAATATAATTAGTACTAATAATTTTAACTCAACTTGACTAAATCATCCTAGTTAACTCTAGTGTTTTTTTACTTTAAAAGACTGATACTTGACATAGATCACACTTCGAAAGCTCTTACAAAAAGAAAGTGAGTATCGATATAAATTAACCTCTAATTGTCTTATCTTATCTTGGATCCTTGTCGGGGTTTGTGGTAACTATGTGGTTGATGATTTGCATTATCTTTGATGTTTTGATCCACAAATTGGTAGTAACTTTCCTTCACATTAGTCCACCAATCGTTATGAATATGAGCATCATGCTTTCTGATAACCGCTTCAATACCTTCTAAATTGATATGGCTAGCATCATAGGCTAGATAAATAGATCCCGATTTGTCATTATAAATAACTTCGTCTATGCCGAACAGTTTGTCGATCTCAGTCAGTAATGCTTCTAAATTTTGATTATCCACTCCAGTTAATCTTAGGTTTCTGACAACTAAAGTGGCTTCTTTAACGCCCGGTCTATGTTCAAAATCACTCATAATGTCTCTCTTAATCATTAACTCATCATTTTTCTGATTATTTAGGTAAAAAGTAATTAACAAAATATGGCCAATTTTCTAACCTAGACAGTAAACAGCTTAGGTTAGAATCAAAATTTTGATTTAAAAGTTAAAAATGCACATTCTAGTGCTGCAATTATCTTCATCATTGATACCAACATATTGAAAAATACTTATGGGTAACTAGTGATTATTCAACAATCAATACTCCTTTATACATTTGCATCTGACAATGAAATGGATACTCACCCTTTTCTAGTGCCGGTAAGGCTATCGTCGTTGGCTTATCCAGCGCTAAATCCTGGCTAATCTCTAAGTCGGGTAACAAGACTGTGGCGGAACATCCGGATTTATCTTGGCGTAAAAAGGTTATTTCTGTCGGCGTATTGGCGCTAATGTTAATTCTTGCAGGCGAATACACCCCGTCTTTAACCAGTATCGATGTGCTGGCATCAACCTTAGTTTCATTTGATGGTTTATACAGCCAAAACCACCAAATAATAAAACCGATTAATGCGATACACAGTAAATTAATCAACATTTTGAATCTCCTAGTGTTCTTTGGCTTTAAACAGACGTAAACGGTTGGCGTTACTGACGACGGTAAGCGATGAAAAGGCCATCGCAGCCCCGGCAATCACTGGGTTTAACAAAATACCAAAAACAGGGAAAAGCACACCTGCCGCTAAGGGAATACCCGCAACGTTATAAATAAATGCACCAAACAAGTTTTGTTTAATGTTGCGCAGCGTTGCTTTACTTATGGCTATCGCATCGGCTAAACCATGAAGTGATCCGCGCATTAAGGTAACATCAGCGCTTTCTATCGCCACATCAGTACCTGTTCCAATTGCAAAGCCGACATCGGCTAACGCTAATGCGGGGGCGTCATTAATGCCATCGCCGGTCATACCAACCACTTCATTTTGTTGCTGAAGTTCAGCCACTTTTTTGGCTTTATCTTCTGGCATGACTTCTGCAAAAAATTCATCAATACCGACTTTTTTAGCCACTGCTGCTGCGGTCGCTCTATTGTCCCCAGTTAACATAATCACTTTAATACCGCTGAGTTTCAGTCTGGCAATCGCTTCGCTTGAATCATGCTTTATCGGATCTGATACCGCAATAATGGCCAGCAATTTACCTGCAAGCGCTAAATACATTGGTGTTTTAGCATTTTCAGCTAACACTTGGGCCTTAGCTTCATTGAATCCAATATCAATATTTTTGTCTTGCATCAGTTTTTTATTACCAAATAATAATATCTGGCCATCCACTTCAGCTTCGACACCTTTGCCCGAAATGGCAGTAAAGTGTTCTGTGTTAATCGCATCAATGCCTCTAGCATGTGCGCTTTCAACAATGGCTTGCGCTAATGGGTGTTCTGAGTGACTTTCAATTCCAGCAGACAAGGCTAGTACCTGCTCTTCACTGTCGGCATTAACCAAAATAATATCGGTAACTTGCGGTTTGCCTTCGGTAATGGTGCCAGTTTTATCTAATATCATGGCGGTGATTTTAGACGCGGTTTGCAATGCTTCACCGTTACGAATAAGCACCCCTGATTCAGCCGCCTTACCTACGCCGACCATGACCGACATTGGCGTTGCGAGTCCTAGCGCACAAGGGCAAGCAATAATTAATACCGTTGTTGCTGACACGATGGCAAATACGCTCGATGGCTCAGGGCCAAAGTTAAACCACACCATGGCACTGACTATGGCGATGATCATAATGGCTGGCACAAAATAAGCGGCTATGGCATCAGCTAAACGTCCAATTGGCGGCTTAGAGTTTTGCGCCCGTTTGACCATGCTAATAATACGCGCCAGTGCGGTATCTTTACCTACACGAGTGGCTTTAAATATGATTGAGCCTGATTTATTCAAAGTACCAGTGACCACATCATCACCAAGCACTTTCTCAACCGGCATTGGCTCACCGGTCAACATTGATTCATCAATGGTGCTGTTACCTTCAATAACCACTCCATCGACGGGGATTTTTTCGCCAGGGCGAACTCTAACGTGATCGTTAAGTAATACATGGGCAATGTCGATATCGAGGTCTTTTCCATCACGGATAACCCGAGCCGTTTTAGCTTGCAAGCCAATGAGACGCTTAATGGCTTCAGAGGTTTTACCGCGAGCTTTAACTTCAAGTGCTAAACCGAGATTAATTAAACCAATAATCATTGCGGTCGCTTCAAAGTATACATGCCTTGCCATCTCGGGAAACAATTGTGGAAATGCAACAATCAACATCGAGTAAACCCAAGCTGTACCGGTTCCTAAGGCGATGAGGGTGTCCATATTGGCGTTATGGTTTAAAAATGATTTCCAGGCACCGATATAAAAATGCCTACCAGAGATCAGCATAATGGCCAGAGTCATCACACCAACCAGTCCCCACACAACTTGCTCTGATAGGGTTGATACCGTCATTTCGCCAATAAACAGTCCATAAATCATCAACGGAATACCGACGGACAATGCGATAAAGGTATGGCGCAATAAACTTTTATAATGTTGTAAATCAGCCTGTTCTTTCTCGTTCATGGCATCTTCTGCCGACTCTGCCAGTATTTGAGTGGCGTTATAACCGGCACTTTCTACCGCTTTGATAATCAATTCGACAGACCCTTTACCCGTAATCAGTACCGTTCTGTCGGCAAAGTTCATTTCGGCCGAATCAACGCCTTGCACGCTGTTAATCGCTTTTTCAATTTTGCCAACACAACTCGCGCAGCCTGCGCCGAGGATATTTAGTTGCATAGGTGAGTGTGTAGTGTGATCCATTACTTAACCTCCGTTGATGTTAATGTAATCTTGTTATGCTGAGTAACACTTGCTGTAGTGCCGTCAACTTGAAGCGTACCTTCAATCAAATGACACACCATGTTTCCTGTCGGCAAGTTATCCGGCATAGCTGACCATTGTTCAACGGCCTGAAAAAGTCTTGCTCTTAATTTCATTGTTTTATTAAATTGTTCTTCAGTTTCATCTAGTTTTTGTTTTACTAATGTTCTAACAAGGTGACAGGCACTTTCACCTTGGTCAGCGTTAGAAAAAATCAACTTAATTTCTTCAACCGAAAAATCAAGCTGACGAGAACTTATGATAAATTGCATACGGCTCAAATCTTTCTTGCCATAGTATTTATATCCATTATCAGGTGACTTACAGGGAGAGAGTAGACCTATACGAGTATAAAATCTAACAGTGTCACTGGTTACATTGAGTTTTTTAGCTAATTGATTAACCTTCATAAAACCTCTGAAAACACTAAATTTATTTTCAGACACCAATTTGCGGTTCGATGACTCGTCCACTTTTTAGTAGTCTATTTATAAATTGAGGGTGCAGATTAATAGCACCCTCACAGTGGTGCTAATGACTCATCATTTTTCTATGTTGCTTCATGATGATAGCCATCAATTCTTCGTGATTTACTAAGGTCACAGTTTCATTACTCATACTTGCACTATTAAGAGTTATGACTGGAGATGAAATGAAGTTTTTTGCATTTTTCGTAGATAAAATATCCTTTGTACTTACCTGAATATCTTCATCATTTGTTAAATTTAAACTCCAATATAATGAGTCTGACTTAACAAAGTTTGTATCATCTGCTCCCGCAGTGAACACTTCAAAAAAACGTAATTCGACTAAATGCTGTCCTTGATTGATATCAATTGTGCTCGACCGTTCAGTTGGCTGCCCATCAATGGATGTAAATACTAAATAATCCGGCAATGAAATAGTGGCGGCCATAGACATAGAACTGACAGCAGATAAAAGTGTAATAGCGATAAATTTTTTCATGAGGAACTCCAGATGCTTTATGATGCTCATAAGTAAACGAGCAACGAAAATCTTTATAAATTAATATAGGTGGTTAATTAAAATAAAGAATTAAGCAATTGGAGGGGGATTTTGACTTCCAAGCGAAGCCGGAGTTGATATCCATAAAGTCGAGTTAACTTTAGAACTTGTGAATAGATCATTAACTAAATTTGAATCTGATAACAAAACAAATACATTGGCGACTGCATGGCAATGGCTAATACAGTGGCTTGCATCTTCGGGACAACAGTTATCGGTATCATCACAATCATTGTCCATCATAACTGAATGTGACATAGAGCTAGTTTGCATACTTGATTCGGACATTTCGCTAGACATAGCATTATTTGGCATTAATAACTGTGTTATTAATGCCAATATAACTACTAAATTTAACAAAATCTTAGTCATGCAATTGTATCCAGTTGAATTCTGTGATTGACATTAGCAAATTTTAGAATCAAATTCCATGACATAAGTCACAATCCTAGGTCTATTAAAATATTCAACTTATTATCTATTTCAACTATTAAACTATTCGACGATCCTTACCAAGCATAACATGAAATCATAGCTGGATAAGTGTACGACCATATTAAAGTTTGATCACTTTCAAACACACTTTTGGACAGAAACGCGTTAGTGCTTTTAATCTAATTGGTTGATTCCGAATTAAAATTTCTATAGGTTGTTTTTACGGCAATAAGTGCTGATGTTTAAGCCGTTTTGTTTTAGGTGGTTTTAGAGAAAAAAAGTTGTCTCAACTTTCAGCTCACCGTTTTAAGCCCCCACAACAAAGTATGGTGACACCACCTTAAGAAAAAGTATTTGTATAAAAGGAACTATCAACTATGCTAGACCGAAAGATCATTAATAATCAGTTTTATATGGAGCAGTGAGGGCTTCCATAGGTTACCTCAAAAAGGAAAACATCATTTAAGCACATTTTCCATACATTTATAATTTTCCATAGTGCTGCGATTTATTAACAAAAAGTTATAATTATCGTTACCACGGCGATCATCATCAATTTCTCTGACTTTTCGAGTGTCAATTTTCCATTGTTCAACTAAGTAATAAAAGAGTACAGCCTTTACGCTAATAGTAAGTTGCTCAGTATCCCTATCCATATCAAACTCGTAAATGAGTGTCTCTTTCTGAGTTCCTTCAATTGATGGATGAACTGTAAGCACTACTGGTATAGATATATGCCACTCCCTGTCACTTTCAATACGCTGTGTTGGCGACGCCGATATATTCGGAGCTTCTGTGACTGCTTTCAACCTAGAAAAATTGAATGACTTGAATCCATCATTATTGAACTTGCTACCTAAGCTATATGCTCTAAACATCCACGAAATACCATCATAAAAAATAGCTGTAGGAAACAATTGTCTTTTGATCTGAGTACCAATAGATTTGGAAAAATACTCACAATCAATAGCGGTTCTATTACTGATAGCCCTAGTTACTTTTGAAATCATTTCAACATCTAATTTTTTAGGTAGTAGAGCAACTCTTTCGTACGGTATAAATCTTTGACTATCAACCTTACCCTTGTTAAATCCATTAGCCAGCATACTAAGCGCACTTTCAGCACTAAATCTAAGAAGTGGATTGAAAGTATCCAACTTTATTACATTCCTACCTTCCCTATGTTCGTACGAGACATTATCTTTTCGATACTTCTTGTAGTCAGAAATAGCTGCTGATGCAGATGCCTCCTTGATACCAAAGAAATCGGTCAAATCACTTCGGTTTAGACCCCCTTTAAACATCAATATAAAATCGATGAAAGCCAAACGATCTGCTTTGGAAGTGCTTTGGGTTTTCTCCAAAAGCTCTAAGTAACTGTATTGATTGTTCATAATTCCATTCATTGCGCGTTGTGAATAATCGCTATTACTGCTTACCTATCATGTACTAAAAAAAGATCACTAACAAGCACTTGATCATCTAGCCAGATCCAATTATTATACGTGGTACAGTATTAAATTTAATCAAACACTATATGATGTGTTTATTCATGCAAAGCTTATCAACATGTAGTTGGCGGAGTAAGTCTTTAGTACAGTATGTTGATCGGTAGGTCAACTTTCTTCATCGCGCAAGTAAGTGCTGAATCAACGTCAAAGGGATTTCCTAGCACTCTAAAACATAGAATGAGGTATATCGTGACCGAATTATTTACTAATGCCCGAGCTCTCAGTGAACATAAGAAATCCATGTTGGTTGAAATGTTGGACTCTGTGTTTGACAACCTAGATCTGACGAAAACTCAGCGCGAACGTATTGAGACAGCCTATAACACTGTTGGTAGCTATCTGGCGAGTTGTGACCATCCATTACTTAAAGAGGCACAAATATATCCACAAGGCTCGATGAGGCTGAGAACAACAAACAAACCTCTATACCAAGAGGAATTTGACGTAGATCTAATCCTATTTTTACCTAATGCAGGCCATGCAACACGAGACGAAATAGTGAAAGTAGTCAAACAACATCTTAAAGATAACGAAGTCTACAAAGAGTTAGTGGAAGATCTGCCCAGAGGGCTTAGGATCAACTACAAGGGTGATTATCACTTAGACATCACACCTGCCAAAGAATATGACCTTCCTGGGTTATATGGCCATCCTTTGTGGGTCGTGGATAAGCATACAGGCTTTAAGGAATCTAACCCGGAAGGGATGGCTCAAGGGTTTGAGAAAGCCTGTTCCATGTTGCCGGTAATACGCAGAAAGCACGAACTTCTGGAAACCTTGACCAATAAATCCGTTACGGAATTACCTGATCAATCAAAGAAGAAACCGCTCAATAGGATTATCCAAATTTTGAAACGCCATCGGGACGTTTGGTCTCAGCAGGGCGAAAACCTACACGCTGATTTCAGACCAATCTCTGTGATAATCACAATGTTAGCCAGTTTAGCTTACGTCAAGGTCGTAAAATCTGGAAAAGAATATGAAAGCGAGTTCGATTTGATTCTGGATGTTATTGAGCTGATGCCTTTTCATATTGAGATCAATTTTGATGAGGTCTTTGTCACAAATCCCACAATGAGACCGGAGAACTATGCTGAAAAGTGGAATCGGGTCGAAAGGCAAGAGGGGCAAAAATACCGAAATGCATTTTATGCTTGGTACCAGGCAGCAGTCGATACATTTGAGCATCTGGCGAGTGCAAACAATCAAGGTATGGATAATGTTTTCGCAGCACTGTCCGGTGCATTTGGGGAAAAGCCGGTACTTGCCGCCAAAAATCGAATTATCGAAGCCGTTAATGAGAACAGAAATAATGGGAATCTGCTCGTTGTGCTTGGTACAGGAGCTTTAGCTGCAGCCACTGCAGGAAAGGTACATGCGGCTTCGCGGGTTGTTAGCCAAGTAGAGCCAGTTAAAAGGAATCAGTTCTATGGCGACTGATCCATTATTCCTAAAACGACTTGAACAACCAGAAATAGGCATTCGCGAACAATACCTGTCTTTGAAGCAATTTTGTCCAGGAATAGTCGTGATTACAGGCAATGATAAAACGTTGCGGTGGGAGGGTACAATTCAACCCACACCACTTTCAAGAGAATACCGTGTGGTGATTCAGTATACACTCAACCATTCTCCTGTCTGCGTCATTAAAGAGCCCGATTTATCGGTCTTGGCCAAAGGTCGGAAAATTCCCCATATTTACCAGAACCAAACAGGCATAAGGGGCACTCAACTCTGTCTCTACTTACCAGTAATCAAACAAAAAAACAAAGTCAGCGAATGGCAACCAACCATGTTCTTGGCAAGCACGATTTTGCCATGGGCTTCAATGTGGTTACTGTATTTTGAGTTTTGGTTAACCCGTGGTGAATGGGACGGCGGTGGTGTTGAACATGATGTGATTGAAGATAGCGGAAGATGAAAAAAGCGATCTGTTATTTTATTGAAAAAGCCGCAGATTGGTTGTTTAGAAGGCGTTCACCAGCATTGATGGTTTTCAGGGCTGGGGTCTACTTGTTACCTATGACGTTGGCCGGTAGTTGGGCTATATCGTTCATGTACAAAGATGCAGAAAGAACGTTGGTGTTTGGGTATCAATCTTCAAGCTCTGCGCAGTTTATAGTAAGTATTTGTTTAATTATTGAAGTCGGGTTGATTGTGTTCGGGGCTGCTTGGGAATACCAACGCTACCGAGACGAAAAGAAGCTGAACGACAAAAAGAAATCCATAGTCATCGAGCAACGAGGCTTGATTGATACATCGGATTCACCATTGAGTGAGTATATAAAAGACAAGTGCTCATGGCAGGTCGATTCAATTGTTAATGACATCCGAGAAAAGATTACTGACAACGTAATCACTAGACCTGATGTGGCGTTAACCAGGGTTAATAACTTGAAAATGAGTCTGTCCGAGAAGACAGCTCAGTTAGCTGCTTCTGATATTTCAATTGCCTATGGCGGAGTATTTCCAGTTCCATTTACGTTTTATACCGGTTACCTACTAGATGATGAAAGCCAAATCACAGTATATGACTGGGACCGGGATGTTGGGGACTGGCGAGGGTTGAATGGAGTTGACGACGGTGAAGAATTTACCATAGAGCCATCATCGATTAAAGGTAATTCCGTCGTACTCGCAGTATCGATTTCTTATCCGGTTGATAGGCTGGCTATAGCCTCGGTTTTCACTAGTTTTCCGGTTCACTACCTATCACTGCCATCACTTGACAGAAACAACCACTGGTCGCAAGAAAAGCAAGACCGACTTAGTGGGAAGTTCTTGGAATATTGCAAAACACTGTTAGCTCAAGGTGTGGAACATGTACATTTGGTGCTTGCATCTCAAAATAGCGTTGCCTTCAGATTTGGACAGGCCTATGACAAGCGTAACCTACCAAGTGTTTCAGTCTATCAATACGAACGTCACCAACCAGTGAGATACCCCTGGAGTGTAAAGATCCTACATGAAGCGGGTAAAAAACCATCAGTCATTCAAACCGAATTCAAGCATGTCGCTTGATGTTTAAAAGTGAAAAAGGAGTCAATTATGACTAACAAAAAGCAAAGTTCATCGCAAATGGCTTCATTGGCTTCATCTGTTTTGACGAGCAATGGTTCTTCTCAGATTCAAAAAGCCTTAGCAGGTTCAGTACTAAGTCAATCCAGCACATCACATCAAACCGGTGCAGAAATGGAAAGTGTCGCTTCGGCTGTGTTACAGAGCGAAAAATACAATGATGTTACCAAATCTTTAGCTGCTTCAGTGCTTTCGCAATCCAACAAAAAGCGTTAGTAAAGTCAGGGCTGTGCATGCAGCCCATTCTTATTAAACCTTATACGAAACTAAAAATGGCTAGGTAAACCAATTTAAAACCGAGATATATACCCATATGATTGGTGGCCATCATACTGGGATCATAAGTCCTCTTGATAGTCTTTAAGACATACTACAAGACAAGTTACTCAGGATGGAACGCTATTTCAGGAAGCGGATTACCAACGGAATAGAGAAGAGTATCGGTGCTGTATTGTGACCAATGACATGAGTCAAATCCCCGCTGCGGCAGATTGGCCAATGTTAACGACAATTTGGGTGATCATTTCTTATCGAAAAGAAAAAGGCAAAGTATCCAAAGAATTAAGTTTTAGGTACTACATCAGTTCAGCCACGCTAACGGCAGAAGAGTTGGCAGCAAGTGCCCGATAGCATTGGAGTATTGAAAATGGGTTGCACTGGAAACTTGATGTTGGAATGAAAGAAGATGATAGTCAGATCCGACGTAATGGTGCACCGGAAATTATGGCAGGTGTTAGGCATGTTGCAGTGAATCGTCTTCAGTCAAGGACAAGCTTGAAAAAAGGAGTAAGAGCGAAACAAATGAAAGCCAATCGCAACACCGATTACCTTGAAAAGTTTTTTTTGGCAAGTGAATTTTCATCCTCTTACCCTGTACTTTCCCAGCTGCCTATTCAGTCATTTTATTCCTTTTCTACGTCTCCGACCAGTTTAGCTAAAACGCCATGACTAAAGGCTCTTATGAATTTTAAATAGAAACTGAAAGACTCAATCTTGAGACCTGGAGTCATTATTCATCCGCGAAGATACCCATTAATGCCTTAAAATCAGATGGTCTAAGAATAAGTTGTCCAGTTTCTTTATCAACTCCAATCCTTTCATTAAGAGAGCCACTTAACTCAACCGGACTGATACCTATTTCATCATCGGTCCCCAAAATTATCCTTAAGGTTAATTGTTGTTGTGAATTCAGGCCATTTACACGTTCTACTTTAATGTGTCCTTGTTCATCCGGCTTTTGGTCCAGCATGTTATCGATATCTAGTACATTATTATGTGTATCTTCTGCAAAAAATTTATCTAACTGCAGCTTTTGACTATGAACAACGTTCTCAAGTTGTTGTATGTAAATCTGCACCTCAAGCGGTAAATCGTTAGCAGGCACCGAACTTTTACGCTGTCCTATTGATTTATTTTCATTTTTAATCTTATTTGCAGGGTTACAATCTCCATAGGCAGTTATTATCGTACCGTATATCCCTTTGGGGTCATTATATAACGTTTTTTTTGCTGGTTTCGAGCTAAAAAACTCCAACAAATATGACGAAATTGTATCTCTATTTATACGTTTTTTTTCCTCTATCAGAGCGAAACAAGATTGTTGAACATTTAATATCGATTTCTTGATTCTAGAATCGGTGTATTTATCCAAGAGATCACTTGTGACTTTGTCTGCGACCAACGTATCAACTATGCTCATTAATTTTCTCCTAATTGGGGCGGAGAATAACTAAACTCCTGTAGGGCTTGACTTATTTTCTTGGCATCATTTAGTGATAGTTTTTCAAACAGAGATATGGGGTTATCAAACTCTTCATCTGTAAATGTTCTACCCATAATTTCAACGAGATGCTGTAACTTGTACAAAAGTACAACACGCTTTACTTCATCATCAGGTTGATATAGTAGTGCATTCGGGTTCTTTGTAATGTCAGAGAGTTTGTTATAAAGAATTTGTAGCTTTCTCATTGGTAATGATTGCTCATCGGCTTCCAAACCAAGAATCATTGCTTGAGTCGATATTTCCATGCATCTATCAAATGTGTTCAAATTAAGTTTCTGAACATCAGTCAATTTTACTTCACTTGAGCCTGGTATAGATGGCAACAAGTTTGTCAGATTACTAACTAACCCTGCTTTCTCTAATGATGCAGTTAATAGTTGCCCTCTTCGTTCTCGCTCGTGAATCAGTTTTGCTAGTTCCAAATTAATATCATCAATCTTGTGCGATAACTGATGTGAAATAAGAGAATGTGAATCAACTAATGAATTTTGATATATTTCCTTAGACTTAATAATCAATGTATCTCGACGTGTTATCGTTTCTATAATCTCTTCACTTACAACATTATAATAATGTATTTGTTCTAGTAAAAACTGTTGGCTAGACTTGAAAAAACGACATAAGCCACAGCGTTGGTACTCATTTGATTCGACAACAATCGACTCCTTACCAGTGCTAGATAATTTAAAAGAAACTCTTCCTTCGTCACAATTGAAGCTAAAACATACACCACCATTCAAAATTATAGGCATGCCGCTAGTAAAATTATTGGGGTGGTATTGCTCTCCGAATTCATTAACGTCACCCGAAGTATCGAAGATTGCAATTAATTCCTCACCATCATCAGTCAAGAATCTTTTACTGTTAACTCTAGCTGCGCCCCCTTTTGCTTTAGCTATCAATAATTGTCGTTTATAGTCAGCTGCTAATAATTTTTTATAATATAAAGTCATCAGTGAGGTGGCATGGCCGACAAGTGCTTGGACTGTTTCTAGCGACAAGCCTTGTTCTAGTAAGCTAGTTATACCGTAGACTCTTAGCGTGTGAACATCGAAAATACGATGCTCTTTAGAATCAAATGCCACCGAACGATTTGTATATTCCGGGTAGCGTTCTTTATAGCGTTTATCTGCAATCTCAAGTACTTTATAAAAAACACTCCTGATAGATTCAGCACTAGGAGGTAAACACAAAGGTTCACGGGAATGATTTTGGTCAAGCTTGATTCTGTCAGATATCCGCATCTGCCTAGGATCTCTGAAAAGAGGAATGTGGTATGGCATATCTTCCCACATTCCAGTTTGGTATTTTGCAGCAGTTTCATCCACTACCTTAACCGGGGTGGTAAAGTTTCTTGTTGATGCATATTTACGATTAAATTCAATTTGTTCAAGAATTATCTCATAAACCTTATCAACATTTTCTATTCCTGTTTCTGCTGGCCAATTAAGTTCATACCCATAATTCCCTTTTTTCGCTAAGGATGTCAGACCTGTCTTGTTTGTATTGATAAATAAGCCCAACTCCGTGATATCATCGTTGTAACTTGCTCTTAGTAAACCTGTACGCCCAAATTTCTTGGAGTGCGTGTTACCATCACTATATTTTATTTGTGTTAGATCACTTGTATTTTTAACATATCTACAGTGCTGATAATCATATATTTCGTCGTCAAGAAGTCCCTCATCTAACCATCGAACTTGATGTGAACGAAGTGGGACGAGTAATAACAAATGAATTATCCTGGCAATATTCTTAAAATAAACTAATTCTTTCTTTCCTGTCTCACTATTTAATAATGTCGTTTTCTGAGGACTTCGTGTATTTTTATAGTCATCCTCGGTGACGACTTCTAAAAGAATATCATAGAATGTTGATGGCATTGCTCTTCGCGAAGTCTGTTGTAGATTTACATCTTTGAGCTTAAAAACATCTGCAGCTCGAGGCATTGGACATAGAAGAGATACTTCATTTTGTAATGACAATTTATTAAAACACCAAGTCAAACACTGATGAACCGTTGACCAAATTGACCGATTAGTATTACTTGTACGTTTTTTTAATTTTATAAATTCAAAAAAAGACTTTGTAATTTCATTGTTCATAACATCAAAAAACATTGAGGCACGAAGCTGTTCTAACCTAGTTATTTCAACACTGTTTTCTGACAAGTAAATAATATAGTCCAAAAACAAGTTTATCTTATCAGCAACAACAGTGTTTGATTTCTGCTTAAGCCATTCACTTAATAGGCCCCTGATTTCTGAACTAACTTTGCCTTTTGCCCACAGTAAATTGGGGTTTCTTTTTGAAAGATTGGCATTAGCTATACGCTTAAGAGCGCTTGGGTCTAAATATTCTATGGGAAAATTTACATTTAAATAAGTTAAAAAGTCAGAAAAAGACTTGTAACGTATTCCTGTACTAGTATTGTAAGTATTAGAGTTCCTTATGTTTTCAAAAATTGATAGAAAAAAATCTTTTGGTATATTACCAATTCCCTTGAAAGGAAAACGATAGAGTCTTCTGAGGCTATCTATTTCATGTTTATTTATTTCAGACGATCTGATATATTCTTCGAGAGGTTTAGATATTGGATGCTTAAGTGACATCATTTCAAAAGGTTCTGGCCTGAAAAAATTAACAGCTTTAAATGGAGCATGATAAACTAACCTTTCTGAATGCAGCAGATTTAGTAGTGTAAACAGGCTTTTAGCTTGCTGCCAAACTGTATAAACATAATCAGAAAATTGGTTTCTTGAACTTTTAATGTCCACAATATCTTCTTTAAACTTTTTCGCTAATTCAGATGCCCCCTTATCCGGTGCACGATCATCATTATATTTATGCTTAACCAGTTGAATAAAGAAATAGAGTGCAGAGTTCTCTATATCTAACATTGAAAAAGTATCTTTATTTACTCTATAGTTTTCTTTAGGTTTAAAACCTGTACCAGAAGCAATATGAAATAACAATTTAACAATATCAAGTGGGTTAAAACCCTCAAATGTTTCTCTTATGTTAATCATAAAACTGCTATACATAACCCCACCACCACGAGGTTTAAAATCATAATGTTGAAAAATATCAATTTCCTGAACAAGTCGCCTAAGTTTGTCTTCATTATCAATTGATAATTTTTTTAAGTCACCCCGAGAAAATGGATGACGACTAAAATCTGCCTCTGAATTCATAGAAAACGTTGGCGTAACACGAAATACATATTCCTCAAGCGACAAATCATCTAGTTGAGAG
The DNA here is from genome assembly GCF_059758095.1 of Shewanella sp. MF05913. NCBI lineage: Bacteria > Pseudomonadati > Pseudomonadota > Gammaproteobacteria > Alteromonadales > Shewanellaceae > Shewanella > Shewanella sp. MF05913. Next base: position 744,163 of record NZ_JCAYNT010000001.1, on the reverse strand, counting down.
ATTATGTCGGTCAATTCATTCAATGCTCTTTCATCAACAATAAACATATTAATAGAGTCATTATAAGCAACTTTATTTCCATCTAAGAAACCTTCACCTATCTTTAAGTCAGACAGGTGAGTGCTAATTTTTACTGGATTTTCTTTGTCCCATTGATTAAAAAGCTTATTTAGATTCATATCAAGCCCATAATTCTCTGATAGATTGTTGAGTTTGCTTCCAAGCATTATCTTTGCCTAGGCCAATCCCATGGATTTTTTTCAATTCAGAACGTACTTTTTGCTTTGTTTTCCTATAATAAACTTGAGTCGAACTAGATCTGGTGTGACGCATAACAGATTTAGTTTGTTCTACACTAAAATCTAAAGCATTTGCACAATACTCTCCGCAAAAATGGCGAAGGCTATGCGGACCATATGCTGTGCCGCATATTTTTTCTGACTGACGCCTAAAAGTCATCGTGTAATTTGAGATTGTAAGAGGCATTCCAGTACTTTCTGTAATTAACAGATACGGGTGTCCGCGACGTCGTTGTCTCTTTAAGTAAGGAACTAACCTTTCAAACTCTTTTTTTGCAAAATCATCTATCCAATCAAGTGTGTAGCCATATTCGATATTATAATCAACATTGGGAAAACACATTCCTTTCCAGTCTAGATTATATTTACTAGGGATATCGATTCGTGGTCTCAGATTGTTTAAGAATTCGCGATCGACCTTGTTTAACCCTGACTTTTCTTTGTATTGACTAGCGAAACGTTCGAATAAATCTTTCCTCTTAACGCTCTGCCTTAAAATGGGATCAAATGTGTTTCCATTGATGGGATGACTTACAATGACTTCTATCCCCCTTTGAGAATTGGGGACAATATCTGTTATCAACACGTGCAAAACCTCACTACCTCTAAGTCCTGTAAATGCCTGTAACAACATAGCAGCCTTGATATTTAGGTTTTGTTGACTATTGATAAAATCTAAAAGCCTAGTGTGTGGAAATGCTTTTAACTTAGTGCTTTGAAAACTTGCTCGATCATTTTTATGGCTATTTCTTAAAGGCATCTGCCAGTATTCACTATCGGATGTAACAATACTGTTTTTTGAACCAAGATCCAAATGAGCCAAAAGGCTAAATTTAGACGCCTTTAGTTTTGAGCTATAACGCTTAGACAAGTCACCGATATAATCATCAGATGAAACAACTCCCATAAATATTCTACAAAAATTATGATACCGGTTAAAATCACGGATCTCCGCTTTAGCTGTGCTATAAAGCACTTTTTCATATAGCAGACCTGTGGAGTCGCCCTTTGAAGTTATAGTTCCATGTAGACGCGATGAAAAGTAATCGATGAAAATAGCTTCGGACTGACTTTCCCAGTGTTGATTCTGACCTTTTTGAGTTTGATAAAAATGGTAGATTCTAGCTACGACTCTGGAAGTCCTCTCAAGTGCTTTCAGTGACCCGGATCCAACCTTTAATTGCATATTGCAAAATGCAATAAGAGACAATGAAACAGATCCATCATAGAAATAACAAATAGGAAATAATTCGTCTGGAAATTGCTTAGTTTTATAGTATTCGATTCTGCAATAGCTGCTTTTAAGATTATTTAACATGATCATCATCAAATACTTATGGGAATATGGGACTAGTATAATAACTAGAAGCAAATTGTCAACAAATGAACTTTTTATCACATTTATACATATTAAATACAAGTTAAAGGACTGTACGGGAATATTCTCTTTGTTACATTATCGCTTAATCGCGCGTGATGAAGCATTACACCTTAACAGCACACAACATATATTAAGCCTAATGCAAGGCGGTAAAGATGACCCAGAAATGGGCGAAATTGCTGCTGAGTGTAAGCAAGAAGCGTATGATTTATTCGTCAAAGCGGCGGAGCAAGAAAAAGAATGGGCTAAATACTTATTCAAAGATGGCTCAATGATTGGCTTAAATGAACAGATTTTATGCCAGTATGTTGAGTTTATTACTAACCAACGGATGAAGTCAGTTCACTTACCGCAACCTTACGATGAGCAATCGAATCCACTGCCGTGGATGAAAAACTGGTTAGAAAGTGATGCAGTGCAAGTTGCCCCACAAGAAGTAGAAGTATCATCTTATCTTGTCGGTCAAATTGATTCTTCTGTCGATGGCGATGAGTTTTTAGATTTTGACTTATAAGAAGTATTTCAAAAAAGCCCCAATTGTAAGCTTGAAAGGTCAGCCGGTGATTTTATTTGACGGTAAACATTCAAGCTTATTAGAAGCACTTGAGTCTAAAAAAGTAAAAGTGTTTTCAGAGTGCCGCAATGGTTTTTGCGGTGCCTGTAAAACCACGTTGATTTCGGGTGAAGTCAGTTACCTTACCCAGCCATTAGCAGAACTTAACGCAGATGAATGCCTACCCTGCTGTTGTGTGCCCGAAACCGACCTCAACCTTAAGCTGTCTTGCCAAGGTGTTGAAGTCGTCGCCAAACGTCAATACAACACCAATCATAGTCCTGCACCAGTGCTCACCAAACTCGCGCACGAAGGTTAATAGATCCTTAAACCTTATCATGCCGTATTTCACCTCGTTATCGACTATGGCTACTGTTTAGCCTTCATACCTGCAAATCAGGTACAATTTACATATTTATAGCCACACTCAATAGCACCCGCTTGCCAGATTCAATCTTAGTGACGCTGTGTTCGTATAAGTCTGGGCGAAACAAATACACCCTATGGCATAAATTCATGATGTATTTCTCACACGTAAATACGCCTCCGTGCAAAGGTTGTTTTAGCACTATATTGAACTTGTAATATCGCCCTTGCTGCACAGGATCAACGTGTTTCATCACACGATGATTTTCATGATAAGTGACTAAATTAACTGAAAATACCCTACTGCTAAATATTGCTCTATTAACCACGTTGGCCATAATGGCTCCAATCAACTCACTTAGCGATATTGTACGGGTTAATCATCGCCAAGTGATGCCGCTAAACCATTCAATTATGCATATGTTATTAAGTTTTCATCCGCTATTGATATGTAATACCACAAAAAAGCCGAAAAGATGATTTAAAACAACAGTGATAAACGCCAATCATACTTTCATTATTGATGATAAAAAACCATAAACCCTTGATGCATTACATCAGCGTTTTGGCCAGCGTATTATGAATCGCATTGACTTCCATTAACGCAGCACTGCCATACCAGGGGACTAATTCCATTACCAAACTGCCTGCTTTAATCGCTGGATCGGTTGCAGTTAATTGTTGAGCCTGTTCAATGGTTTCTACATCGAAAATATAAATACCACGGAGTTCGCCATCAGTTAAAAAAGGCCCGGCCAATACCAATTTGCCCTCTTCGGCTAAACGTCCAATATTGGCCATGTGTAACCGTTGCAGTTCATCAGCTTCTGCTTTGGGACGTTCTAGATTAGGCCCTCGACTTAAAAACGCCATCACATAACGCTTCATGCCATATTCATCCGCCCCCACCTTTTCTGTAGGGGCTGATCATACTCGAGCGTTTTTCGTACGTCTTCTTTAAAAACAAAGAGATAAAAAATAGCTTAATTGATCTCGCCAGTGTGACCAAATAGCGCTCTTTTTCTTTGTCTTTATACTTAATATGCTTAAACACCCCTCACTTGAAAGACTTAAGCCTCCCCTGCTTATATAACACTGATTTAAAAGTGATTTTATGTTTTTTACTCCCACTAAATATACAAATCGTAAAGGATTTTTAGCCGTTAAAAAATAGAGTTTAAATGGGCACGGTTAACTACCGCAAAAATGGGCCTGGATGATGGAGAAATAGTCAATTCTATGATAGTTTAAAACCGATTATTTAAAGTCCAAAAAGTAGTAATCTATTAAAGGTAAGCATAAATTACCACTTGCACCACAATGCTAGAGGCATCAAATAAGCGTCCTATCGCAATTAGTATTATTCGCTGTCTCACTTGATTATTGTTAAGAAGGCAAAACATTGGTTAACTATTCATAAACTATGATGGTTAACGTTATAAAAAGTTATTATTATGGAAAAATTAAAGGTCTAATTGTTGTATTTCATAAACCTCAAATAAATGTCGTAATGTGCTTTATTATAGTGAAGATGCCCATGCCATCATACTTTAGATGAAATGCACCTAATCAACAAATCTATTATAAAATTACCATATTATAGTTGCTCAGATATTCGTTTATTTAAGTTTATAACTAGTGTTACTGCTTTTTTATTGGCATTTGATCTAAAATTTTTACGGAGTTTTTTATGAAGTTTATGTTGTTGCTATTGATACTCATCAGTTCTGTTAGTATTGCTGAAGTATATAAATGGGTAGATGAAAATGGGAATACACAATTCTCACAATTTCCCCCAAGAGATGTGGACATAGAATCTGAAACGTTAACGATTACCCCTCAAAATTCACCCTCTGTAGAAATATCTGAAAAACAGCTAATTGGGAATTGGCATTGTAGTAGCAGTGATGGACATACATTTGATATGAAAATCAATGATGATAGGACACTATCAATGTCTTTAACCGGTAAAATCAAAGGCGAAATGTCGGGGTCATGGAGCTTAAAAGGGGTCAAGATGAAAAATACATTATCAGGTTATTTAGACAAAAATAATCAGCGAAAATATATAAAGAGTACAAGTAGTTATGAGAACTTTATATTTGTTTCAAGTGATAGCCTTAAATCGATTGACCGATTAGGGAATACAACTAAATACGAAAGATTTTAATTGAAAATACTATTACTATTCCAACCTCCATGTTGACGAACAAGGGTGTGAGGGCGAACATAGAAACCATCAATCAACGTTAATGGATATTGTTGTTACGACTCTAATACCAATAATCTGTCACTAATATACGAATATGCGCATTAAAACCGATAGAAACTGTACAAAAAATTACCGGATGTCAAAACAAGATAAAAAAAGTCTGCCAAGATATATCATCATAGTCGCAACTAAGGTATAACGAGCGCTATGAAAACCCCAATACGATTACAGCCACTGGTTAACGATGGTCTCGTTGATGAAGTGATAAGCCAACTGATGAGTGGCAAAGAAGCCACCGTCTATATGATCCGGTGTGGCGATGCTATTCGCTGCGCCAAAGTCTATAAAGAAGCGACCAAGCGCAGCTTTAAAAAAGCCGCGCAGTACCAAGAAGGACGAAAAACTAAAAATAGCCGTCGTGGTCGCGCGATGGAAAAAGGCTCTAAATATGGCCGCGAAGAACAAGAGAAAGCCTGGCAAAATGCCGAGGTTGATGCTTTGTATCAATGCGCTGCAGCTAAAATCCGCGTTCCAGTGCCTTACGGGTGTTTTGACGGCGTATTATTGATGGAGTTAATCACTGACGCCAATGGCGACGTTGCTCCTCGTTTAAACGACGTTAACTTAACTCATGCTCAAGCCATGTCGCAACATCACACCATGATGGGCTACATCGTACGTATGTTATGTGCCGGTATTGTGCATGGTGACTTGTCTGAATTTAATGTCTTAGTTGATAGTAATGGTCCAGTGATCATCGACTTACCACAAGCCGTCGATGCATCCGCTAACAACAATGCCAGAGCAATGTTATACCGTGATGTGAATAACATGACCGAATATTACGGCCAATTCGCTCCAGAGCTGCTGCAAACAAAATACGCTAAAGAAATGTGGGCACTTTACGAACAAGGTGAACTCGAGCCAGATACCGCACTTACAGGCTTGTTTGAAGACGATACCAATGCAGCTGATATTGACTCGGTACTTGAAGAAATCAACGCTGCTTATGAAGACGCTCAGTTTAAGCGCGAACGCCAACAGGCGATAGATAATGATCATTATGATGATTAAGTCGTTATAACCAGGCGTGACAACAACCAACAAGCATAAATTAAGGGCAACCATTAGGTTGCCTTTTTATTTATAGGCTCACGTATTCTTTTGTAAAAAGTCTTCAATAACCTCAAGTTCCGCGTTGAATGTTGGCATTTTGAGGCTAAGGCTAACTTGTTATTGAACAGAAGTTTGTCAGTGGCAAAAGGTCTAAAAATGAGCGGTGAAATTAGGAAATGTACGGTAATAAATTAAAGTTTACACTGACCACTGACCCACAGACCCACATATCATTGCCTGCGGCCAAGCTAGAATTTTCAAACTTCGTTTGAAGTAAGATCGCAAGGTTCCACCCTGCACTGGCCAAAAGGGGATCAACAGCAATCCCCTCTTGGATCACCCCTGCCGTTCCGGCAACATTTTCGCTTTTTCACCAAACAACAGCAGCGAAAAAATTGCGACGGAAATCTATCCAGCTTTTAACTCTATTTGGAATCGGCCTCGGCCTTATTCGAAAATGCTAACGCTTCAGATGGGGCGTCCCTTCCCCTCCAAAGCTAGTACGCCATCCATGGCTAGCTCACGTCATTTTCTTCAACGGCCTCAAGTTTAGAGTTGAATTTAGGCATTGAAAGCTAAGACCAAATCATTTTTGGACAAAACTGGTTAACACTCTTCTCATTATCCCGGCAGTGCTTTTAAGCCGGGATCCAGGTGTTTCTTTATGCCTTGTGATTTTGACCTATAACCACAAATGTTGTGGTGGCATGCTCAGAACACGTATTCTTTTATAAATAATCTTCAACACCCTCAAGTTCAGCGTTTAATTTGGGCATTTGAAAGCTAAGAACAACTCGTTTTTGGACATAAATGCGTTAAAGCAAATGGTTTAAAAATGGGTAGTGGAATTAGTAAATGTATGCGTATCAATTAAAGTTTACACTGACCCCACATATCCACACATATCCATATCCTTCACATATCCTTAGTTATGTGACGTTTAATATACGTTATAAATTTAACTCACGCATATGGTGTATTACTTCCTCAACACCAGTTGAACCTGCAGAAATTAAGTACTCTTGAGCAATTGGAAATGGAGCATCTTGTCTACATTGTTTTACAAACCGAATAAAATTCTTATCCGCGGACATTACTACATCGACATCTATTAAATGTGAACTTAGTTGCGAATCACCAGGTGTGCCAGAGGTTATTTTATGAAAGCATTGTAGATACATGAATGCACCACGTAACCACTCCCTCGGTAGTTCATTAATCGATACCTCGTTATACCATAGCTCAGCCAACGAATCCGGTTGACTTTCAATTTTTGAAACTTCAATGAAGTAATCAAGCCACTCCCGATATGGACTGGTATAAATTGCAAATTCAGCTATAAAAATGTACAAACTTTGAAATCGCCAGTATTCAACCAACTCCCTTGCAGGTTCTGAATTTTCAGCAGGTAGAGGAAAATAGACCTTTTTAAGATCTAAAGACGCAGGCAATAAAGATTTTTTCTCAATCATCCGTACGCGAATTTCTATTGATTCTTGTTGTGCAAGCTCATGCTCCAATTCTCCTCGTTGGCTTTCATCTGTAGCTGGAGGTGATATATCATTTGCTGCATCTTCCCAATACCCACCTTCAGATTTTGTCCATTCATCTATTAATGAATCACATTCAGAGCCATCGGGATTTTGAGTTAGCCACTCTCTACGGTACTTCTCCATTACTTTTTTAATAGCTTCTGCTTCAAGATAAGTTTCAGGCATTAAGCGAACTAAACGAGGACTTGCAATAATACTGAGAATTTTTTTACGCAGAGTATCATCCTTCAGGAGTCTAACCTCATGAACTAAAGCAGGCGCAACTACCAATTCAATTCCATTACTTGAAGCAGTTTCCACTAAAGTATTAAATGCCCCAGTATCTGCTATATAGCGCCAAATATTTGTATCTAAAAATACCTTCATTAACCTACCATTTCATTAATAAATTCAATGTTCAGGAATTACTACAGACTATAGTCACATAACGAGACTGTAGAATTTCTATTTTTAGAAAAACAGTCTCAAAATTAATTAAAAAAATAAGCCTCAAATTGCGTTGTTACGTGAAATCTGAGGGAATATTCCACTAGAAAGTGAGTTTGACGGGCTGTATGAATACAAAAATCACCTGCTATTTTCTACTTTAGAGTAATTCTACGGCCTCAACACCGCAATAAAAGGCGAGTACTAGCGAGTCCAGCCCACGCTTTTTGTAGGCGATTTTTAATTGCCTTGTTATGCATTGAGCTGGTCCCGCCTAAACTCGCCAAGGCCCTTTGCCCAGTTTTTTGATATTTCATAAAGTTGCTGTGCAAGTTCTCGACAGCACTCTGGGGTAAAGAAAAAACTCTCCTCACCTAGCTCAGCATTCACAAACTCAAGAATATTTCCGTGGCAAAGATTATGACGTATACGAACGACCTCAACATTAATTTGATTAGGTTTCTTGCTCTCTAATTTTTCTAGAAAGTCATCTTCACCTGGGAAAGCTAAGAAAGTCACGGGTAAGCCAGCCTCAGATGCGGATTTTAAAAGTCTATTGCTTAATGTCTTGACTGGGTCGAGTTCTTCAACCCTTTCAGCCACCTCAACTTGAGCCATTGTGACTCTTAAAGAAGCCTCTATGCCGTTTAGAAAACTTGTGCATGCTGGCAAGTAAAGTTCATTTTTCAATGCTTGGGCAGCTTGAGTAAAAAACCAATGGATTTCAGCACCAAGCTCTTGCTCAACAAAAAACACCTTCTCTTTATGTTCTTTTCGACCATGCTCGATGAATTTGCAGATTTCTTGCTCCATGCTTTCAGCCCATATTTGCATAGCAGCGTATTAGCGAGAACCCCGACAAACACCCTTAGGTTTTGTCTAAAAATCATCACAAAAACACTTTAATTATTAATTGTTTAAGTAATTTATCAGCTTGTTTTTTACTAATCAATCATCTTTTAGTCTAGATGAAAGCGAGGATTAAGATAATCGAGAATGATCCAAACTCGTTATGTAGAGTTAACGCCTAACAAAAGACTTAAAATTCATCTAGATAGGATCGTTCTTTAGGTGGAGCCAAGAATTTTCGAAATTACATAACGAGAAACAACACGGCTATTTTAATAAACATGAATTATAACTGTATAAAAAATCAGTTCCCTGTCGTAAAGATTTGATGATGTTATGCGTAGATAGATTACCCCTCAAAATGGTGCTTTCATAAACTATCAATAACGATGTTCGAACAAAGTTTAAATTGGATTTTTCTAACAAGGAATGGGGCACAAACGAGTTAGTTGTCTTAATTTAAAATGTCCAAATTCAACTCTGAACTTGAGGACGTTGAAGAAAATGACGTGAGTCCTGACATAGCCTTTCACGCACATCCATGTGCTACAAGGCATCCTGCCTATCAGAGCCAGCTAGCTTTGGAGAGGAAGGGACGCCCCATCTGAAGCGTTAGCATTTTCATTCTTTACCATAAAGAGGTGGCCGAAGCTGGCTACAAACGAGGTTAAAAGCTGGATTTAACCACGTCGCGAAATTATCGCTGCTATTGCTTAGTAAAGAATAATAATTTTGATATGTCGGCTGGGCCAATTCTTTTATAGAAAATAAAGAGGGAACATCCGTTGGTTTCCTCTTGGTCTGGTGTGGGCGAAGCGCCACGACGTTAGTGGCCGCAGGCCATGAGTAAAATGAAACGCCTGATTTTCAACCGGAACGCGAGGAATTTTGCTTTTGCCTTAACAATAAAATCTAAATTGCAGACGTAAAAAAGCCCCAACTAATGTTGAGGCTTTTTTACACCACTCTCTATTACTAGAGATTATAATGGTACCCGAGGCCGGACTTGAACCGGCACGCCTGATTTTCAACCAGAGCGCGAGGGATTTTGCTTTTGACTTTAACCTTTAACCTTTAACAATCAAACCCAAATTACAGACGTAAAAAAGCTCCGACTAATGTCGAGGCTTTTTCACACCATACTTACGCATGTAATTTCTTACTGTAAAGAATGGTACCCGAGGCTGGACTGCTCTTTATCGAAAGAATGGCACGCCTGATTTTCAACCAGAGCGCGAGGGATTTTGCTTTTGACTTTAATCCTTAACAATAAAACTCAAATTACAGACGTAAAAAAGCCCCGACTAATGTCGAGGCTTTTTTACACCATACTTACGCATGTAATTTCTTACTATAAATAATGGTACCCGAGGCCGGACTTGAACCGGCACGCCTGATTTTCAACCAGAGCGCGAGGGATTTTGCTTTTGACTTAACAATAAAATCTAAATTGCAGACGTAAAAAAGCCCCAACTAATGTTGAGGCTTTTTTACACCACTCTCTATTACTAGAGATTATAATGGTACCCGAGGCCGGACTTGAACCGGCACGCTTATTCAGCGAGGGATTTTAAATCCCTTGTGTCTACCGATTCCACCACTCGGGCAAAGTGTTGTTTTAACCGTTACGTTACAGTAACCATTAAACGCAATTTTGTGGAGGCGCGACCCGGAGTCGAACCGAGATCGGCGGATTTGCAATCCGCAGCATAGCCATTCTGCCATCGCGCCATGCTACCAACTTCGAATCCATCGGATAAGATAAGAAATTGGAGCGACATATCGGGTTCGAACCGATGACCTATACCTTGGCAAGGTATCGCTCTACCAACTGAGCTAATGTCGCATTTTCAATCTTTATAAACGCTTTATTAAATCTGCAAGAAAGGTATCGTCTTTCAACCTATCCAACTGAGCTAATGTCGCATTTTCAATCATTGCAACCTAAGGAAGTTTCCCCTGACTGCGGAATGGCATTCTACCGATTTGATCTGGATAGTCAATCAATAAAGTCAGGATTATTGCAACAAAATGACTGTTTGATGCATAAATCATCATTGTGGTGATTATTTGCTAATTTGAGACAATTTTTCGCCAAACAATCACATTAAGATAATCCCTTGAGGGTTTTCTTGAGCTCATCACACTTTTATATCAAACAAAATAAAAAAGCACCTCGATGAGGTGCTTTCATTCTAAACGCTATCAACAGTGTATAAACGACTAATAGAAGTTATACGTTAGGCAGTGATAATGTCGTTAATCCCAACATTTTTTGCATAACGCCAACAACCTGGCAGCTATAACCAAACTCGTTGTCGTACCATACATATAAAATGGCACGCTTACCTTCTGCAATCGTTGCTTGTGAATCAACAACACCAGCATAACGTGAACCCACTAAGTCACTCGATACAATTTCAGTAGAATCTGTATAGTCAATTTGATTTTGTAAACCAGACTGAAGTGCCACGTCTTTTAAGTATTCGTTTAACTCGTCACGATTCGTTTCAGCGTTTAAATTAACGCTGATGATGGCCATTGAAACATTTGGCGTTGGTACGCGAATCGCATTACCGGTTAACTTACCTGCTAATACTGGCAGTGCTTTAGCAACGGCTTTAGCCGCTCCTGTTTCAGTAATAACCATGTTTAACGGTGCACTACGGCCGCGGCGATCGGCACTGTGGTAGTTATCAATTAAGTTTTGATCATTGGTATATGAATGAATCGTCTCAACATGACCATTTTCGATACCGTATTTATCGTTAACCGCTTTTAATACCGGTGTAATCGCATTAGTGGTACAACTTGCAGCCGACACAATCATGTCTTCGTCTAAAATATCGTTTTCATTAACGCCGTAAACCACGTTCTTGATTGCGCCTTTAGCAGGTGCTGTTAACAATACTTTAGTTGCGCCAGGACTTTTTAGGTGTAAACCTAATCCATCTTCATCTTTCCAAATACCGGTATTATCAACGATTAACGCATTGCTAATGTCGTATTTAGTGTAATCAACTTGATCAGGTGAATTAGCATAAATGATTTGAATATAGGTACCGTTCGCGATGATGGCATTGTTTTCTTCATCAACTTCAACTGAACCATTAAAAGGTCCGTGCACTGAATCACGACGTAACAAGCTTGCACGTTTCTCAAGGTCACCTTTTTTACCACCACGTAATACAATGGCACGTAAACGCATTTTGTTGCTTTTACCCGTGCGCTCAATCAATAAACGAGCAAGTAAACGTCCAATACGACCAAAACCATAAAGTACTACATCACGTGCAGGTGTATCATCACCATGGTTAATGGCAGGCGCTAATTCTTTTGCCATGTAGGCTTCAATACCGCTTGCATCCTTGTTGTCACGCCAGTAGTTTATCGCTAATTTACCGATATCAACTCGACAATGCTTCACAGCCAATTTGCTTAGTGCTTCAACAAATGGGAAACTTTCGCGAAGGCGTAACTTTTCACCAACATGACGACGAACTAAACGGTGTGACTTAATGATTTCGATGGTTGATGCGTTTAACAATGGTTTACCATAAACCATCACTTCAACGCCTTGGTTACGATACAACTTACCGAGCAATGGTTGCATTGCTTCAGCCATTTCGAAACGTTCTTGCCAGCTTTGTAAATGTTTATCTGCGCTCATGTAGGGATCCTTTATCTCACTTTTCCAGTTTTTTAACAGAAAGGTTTGAGTAACAAAAAGAAAAGACCAATAATTAAGTTTATTGTATGGGGCTCTGCCCTCTTGGTCGGCGACATTGTAATGAAATACCGCTCATTTCGCCAGTAACAAATTTTCGGTAAATATGTAATTTTATTAGACAATTTACCTCTTGGAGCTCAATTTGAGTCAAAATTTTGTATTAATTACATCATTTACCATTATTGGTGCATTTTTTGGCCTTTTTGGCTGCGATAATGACCGTAATAGCAACCTAATATGTAAAAATAATCCTGAACTTTGTAGCGATTTACATAAAGATAGTTGGTGTCGCTTTGAAAAAGCTGACCTCATTCGTCATCGTTACTTACTAAAACAACATTTCTCCCCTACAGGCAAAGAGCTGTATCAGCAACTTATTTACCTAGAAACATACAGCAAGTGCATCGAACTCGCCGCTGGTGTTCAGCATAAACTCAATACAGACAGAACACGCGACCGAGAACGTGCGTTTGCAGTGAGCACCCAAACGCTAGCAGAATTGCAAGAATCGACTCAACACAACAATGACCTCTATTTAGCGTATTACCGTTGGATACGTTTTAATGAGCAAGCGGGTCTTGAGATTGTTGAGCAAGCTTATCAACAAGGGCAACTTGACGATCCTGAAATCATTGGCCAATTGGCTTCGCATTATGTCCGCTTCGCACCAAATGATGCCAAAGCGCTCTATCTTCAATTATTAGGTAAGACCGATGCTTCATTAATCAATCCAGATTGGTTTTTAGCCCTGGCGTCCATCTATAAACAGCAACAAGATCATGATAAAGAATACTTATTGACTCGAGCATATTTACTCATTAGTCAAAGCCAGGCAGATGAGACTCAATTATTGGCTATCATTAAAGGCGATAAACCATTGGCCCAAACTTTAGACAACCAAGCCAAAGAATTAGTTGCTGCTGTGTTAAATGAACAGTTTGCAAATAGCGTCAGTGAAAGGTTATTGAAATAGAGTCTGTTTATACTTAAAAGTGCTCTTTAACCGTATGTATTGAAAATAAGCCAACTTACAAAACCGTGCTTAAATTATCTTCAAAACGTGCTTAATGTAAAAAAAATACAAAATTATTGCCTTAATTCGCCTTATTCGGGTGATTTAGCTTGATTATTATGGCCAATTTGGTAATTTTACAACCAGGCGATTTACATGCCACCAAATTATTTTAACTTGAGGGATATGAGATGACTATCCGTGTAGCAATTAACGGCTATGGCCGTATCGGAAGAAATGTTCTACGTGCACTGTACGAAAGCGAAAAAGACTATCCAATCGAAATCGTTGCGTTAAACGATTTAGGCGATGCGTCAATTAATGCTCATTTAACTAAGTACGATACCGTACATGGTCGTTTCAACGCTAAAGTTGATCATGACGATGAAGCTATCTACGTTAATGGCGACAAAATTTTAACCTTCCAAGAACGTGACCCATCAAAGTTACCTTGGGCTGAGCTTAAAATTGATATCGTGTTCGAATGTACCGGTATATTCACGTCTAAAGAATCTGTACAGCCACACCTTATCGCTGGCGCGAAGAAAGTGCTTATTTCTGCTCCTGGTAAGAATGTTGATGCCACTGTTGTTTACGGCGTAAACAACGAAGTATTAACGGCTGATATGACAGTAGTGTCAAATGCTTCTTGTACTACTAACTGTTTAGCACCTATTGCTAAGCCGTTAAATGATGAGTTGGGGATTGAGTCTGGTTTAATGACTACCATCCACTCTTACACGAATGACCAACGTTTATCTGATGTGTATCACACTGATTTACGTCGTGCTCGCGCTGCGGCAATGTCAATGATCCCAACTCAAACTGGTGCAGCTGCTGCAGTAGGTTTAGTGGTTCCTGAGCTTCAAGGCAAATTTGATGGTTTAGCAGTACGTGTACCAACCATTAACGTGTCTCTAGTTGACTTAACATTCTTAGCGTCTCGCGACACGACTGTTGAAGAAGTGAATGCCATCATTACTCGTGCTTCACAGCAGGCTCCAATGTCTGAAGTACTTGCGATTAATGTTGAGCCATTAGTGTCTATCGACTTTAACCATAATCCTTTCTCTTCAAATTTCGACGCAACACAAACTCGTGTTAATGGTCGTTTAGTGAAAGTGATGTCTTGGTATGATAACGAATGGGGTTTCAGTAACCGCATGTTAGACAACGCTGTTGCACTAATGAACGCGAAGTAATCTACCTTGTAGATTAAATTGTTCGTTTTTGATTAAGAGCCTCGCATTTATGTGGGGCTTTTTGTTGCCTGTGAGAATGTGATTGTATCTTGTTGTATTCGTTAGGTGTCGTTTTGATCATCTTTTTATCGATGTTGCACTCGCAGTGATCATAAAGCAGCCGAGTTGCCTATATAACGAAGCAACGAGGCACAAAAAAGCCGACTTGATGTCGGCTTTTTATTTAACACTTAAGCTTAATATGCTTTACGCATTGCCCTTCACTTTCATGTTTAACGATTTAGCAAAATCCAACATGCGTGTTAGAGGAATAAGCGCTTTAATGCGCAGTTCGTCATCGACAAAGATTTCGTGATTGGTTTTATCGCTATTGATCAATGACTGTTCAATGGCCTGTAAACCGTTCATCGCCATCCATGGGCAGTGGGCGCAGCTTTTACAGGTTGCGCCGTTACCGCCTGTTGGCGCTTCGAGTAAGGTTTTACCTGGCGCCGCTTGTTGCATCTTATAAAAAATACCGCGGTCAGTGGCCACAATAAACGTATCATTAGCCATGGTTTGCGCCGCTTTAATCAACTGGCTGGTAGAGCCTACAGCATCAGCAAGCTCAACCACGCTGGCAGGTGATTCTGGGTGAACCAAAATAGCTGCCGTTGGATGTTGTTTTTTAAGCTCACGTAAAGCTTTGGCTTGAAACTCATCATGCACGATACATTCGCCCTGCCACAACAACATGTCTGCGCCAGTTTGCTTATTGATGTATGAACCAAGGTGACGGTCTGGAGCCCAAATGATTTTTTTATCCTGGCTGTCAAGGTGTTCTACAATCTCTAACGCAATGCTTGAGGTCACCACCCAATCTGCACGGGCTTTTACCGCCGCTGAGGTGTTGGCGTAAACCACGACGGTATGATCGGGGTGAGCATCACAAAATGCATTGAATTCTTCGATAGGACAACCCAAATCTAACGAACAGGTTGCTTCAAGTGTTGGCATTAAAATGGTTTTTTCTGGACTTAAGATTTTGGCTGTTTCGCCCATAAACTTAACGCCAGCAACAATCAATTTTTTTGCTGGATGGTCACGGCCAAAACGGGCCATTTCTAGCGAGTCAGAGACACAGCCGCCCGTCTCTTCTGCTAAAGCTTGAATTTCAGGATCGGTATAATAATGGGCAACCAACACCGCATTTTGATCAATTAATAATTGCTTAATTCGTGCTTTATATTGTGCTTTCTCAACGTCAGACAACACGGCAGGTTTTGGCGGAAACGGATATTCAATCGTTTCAATTTTAGGTGCCGACAGACTCATACAGGTTCCAATCTAATGACAATATTCGAGTATTATACGAAAAAGAGCATAAAAACAAAAGGACGCTTTAGCGTCCTTTTGGTTAAGTTAGTCTTTTTTAGACTATTGCATAGCGATTGCAGCTTTAACGCATGGCTAAGAGCATTTCTTGCGGCTGCTCTAGGTAATGTTTCCACAGATTACAGAAACGAGCAATAGTGCCACCGTCAATGACACGGTGGTCGCCAGACCAGCTCACTTGCATAATCTTACGCGCTTCAACTTCACCTTTAGCATTAAAGCGTGGCAATACCTGTAACTTACCTAAGGCAACAATGGCCACTTCAGGTTTGTTAATAATTGGCGTCGCTACCGTACCACCTAATGCACCAATATTAGAGATTGAAATCGTACCGTCTTTTAAATCTGCAGGCGATACTCGACCACTGCGCGCGGCGGTGGTTAAGCGAGTAATGTCGGCAGCAATATCTAAAATCGATTTGCTTTGCACATCTTTAATATTGGGGACTAATAAGCCCACTTTTGAATCAACGGCCATACCAATGTTATGACGTGATTTGTAGGTCAGCTCAGTGCAATCTGCATTGATTTGGCTGTTGAGTATCGGAAACTCAATCATGGCAAGAGACATGGCCTTCATAAAGAATGGCATCATGGTGAGTTTGACTTCATCAGTTGAGTAACGTTGCTTCATGCTTTCGCGCAAGGCAACCAGTTCAGTAAGGTCAAACTCTTCACAGTAGGTAAAGTGTGGGATAGTCGATACTGACTCAACCATCATCTTCGCCATCACCGCTTTAACGCCTTTGATAGGTTCAACGCGATCCGCGCCAGGTTGACTCATGCTCGCGACATCTGTGGTACTAACATGAGTTGATGCATGAGAAACAGAAGTGGCTGAAGACGAGGCCGCAGCAGACTTAACACCACCTTGTTGATGGCGTTCAATATCTTCTTTATAAACGCGGCCGTTTTTACCACTGCCGGCAACAAGTGCAATATTAATATCAAGTGAACGAGCCATACGGCGCACCGCAGGACTGGCTAGTGCTTTACCTTGCGCAACGGGTTCGCCAGTAACGGCAGCACTTTGACTTGTAGCCTGTTGAGCCACCTGTTGTGGCGCTGAGGTCATGGGCGCTTCTTCAGCTTCCACTTCGATAGCGAATAAAGGCGAATGCACTTTGGCTAACTGGCCTTTACGGTAATGCAATTTAACAATTTTACCGGCTTTCATCGCGGGTATTTGCACTAACGCTTTATCGGTCATGACATCGGCAATCGGTTGGTCTTCGACCACGATATCGCCTTCTTCAACAAGCCAATCAACCAGTTCACACTCAACAATGCCTTCACCAATGTCGGGTAATAAAAAGTCTTCTACGTTTGAATGGCTAACAGCAGCAACGGCTGATCCGGCTTCAACGACTGGCATCACTTCTGCCGTTGGTGCCTGAGCGTGTTCTGCATCGTCACTGTCCATTTCAACGGCATAGAGCGGTTGATGTACAATCGCAATATCGCCTTTGGCGTAGTAAAGCTTAGTAATTTTTCCAGCATGGGGCGCTGGAATTTGCACTAGCGCTTTATCGGTCATCACATCGGCAATTGGTTGGTCTTCTGTGACGATGTCACCTTCGCTGACTAACCAATCCACTAATTCGCATTCCACTACACCTTCGCCGATGTCGGGTAAAATAAAATCTTTAATCATATCTTACTCCTAAAACGCTACTGTAGCCTTGATGGCTTCGAAGGTCTTCAATTCGTCAGGCATGTATTCTTTTTCGTGAATTAACGGATACGGAGTATCTAAGCCACACACTCGGCTGATTGGTGATTCAAGCGATAAGAAACATTCTTGTTGAATGGTTGCGGCTATTTCACCCGCAAATCCACCCGTTAATGGCGCTTCGTGGTTAATCAATAACCGGCCCGTTTTTGTCACGGATTTGGCAACAGTGTCAACATCCCAAGGTGCTAAGGTGCGTAAGTCGATAATTTCGCATGAAATACCTTCTTTTTCGGCACGTTCACAGGCTTTTTCGACGATTTCCATCTGCGCGCCCCAAGCCAGTACAGTAATATCGCTGCCCTGCTTAACCACTTGTGCTTTGCCTAACTCGATGACGTAGTCACCGGCAGGTACTTCACCTACAGAGGCGCGATATAAGCGTTTAGGCTCAAAGAAAATCACTGGGTTTGGATCGCGAATTGCAGCCAATAGCAAACCTTTGGCTTGCTCAGGATTACGCGGGATAACCACTTTTAAGCCAGGCGTTTGGGTAAAATAAGCTTCCGGTGATTGTGAGTGATAATGACCACCTGCTATGCCGCCACCATAAGGCGTGCGAAACGTTAAGCCGCCGACATCAAATTGATTACCACTGCGGTATCTAAATTTTGCTGATTCATTAACGATTTGATCGAATGCCGGGAAAATATAATCAGCGAACTGAATTTCAGCAACCGCAGTCATACCATATGACGCTAAGCCGTTAGCAAAACCCGCAATACCCTGCTCTGTGAGCGGAGTATTAAAACAACGGTCGCGACCAAACTGTTCTTGCAAACCAGAGGTTGCACGGAAAACACCACCAAAGTGGCCAACATCTTCACCAAAAATCACCATGCGCTCGTCGGCAGTCATGGCAATTGATAACGCCTCATTGATGGCGTGTAACATATTCATTTGAGCCACGTTTAGAGTCTCCCTGCGCTTTTTGGATAGGCTTTTGGATACTTAGCAATGTGCTCTTTCAACTCTTTAAGCTGCTTCTTTAATGCAGGTGTTGGTTTATCAAGCACATCTTCGATGATTTCGTCTAGTCTCGGAACAGGCAGTTTCTCAGCGACTTTCACAGCGGCTAATACTTCTTCACGATAACGTTCAAATAATGTGGCTTCGTCAGCTTCAGTCGTCCAGCCTTTGTTAATCATCCACAGTTTGAAACGCTTAACCGGATCATGTTGTTGCCATTTGGCTTCTTCTTCTTTTGAACGATAACCTGATGGATCATCTGATGAAGAATGCGCGCCTAAACGGTAGGTCATCGCCTCAATAAGTACGGGTGCATTATGTTCTAGTGCGTGGGCACGAGCTTGTTGCGTGGCAGCTAGTACCGCAAGCATATCATTACCGTCCACACGAATAGTGTGCATACCGTAACCGACACCACGACTGGCAATACCGTTACCGGCAAATTGCTCTTCGGTAGGGGTCGAAATGGCATAACCATTGTTACGACAAAAGAAAATAACCGGTGCTTTCAATACTGCAGCCATGTTTAAGCCTGCGTGGAAATCACCTTCTGAAGCAGCGCCTTCACCAAAATAACAAATGGCGACATTGCGCTTGCCTTGTAATTTCATACCATAAGCCACACCTGTAGCCTGCGGGATTTGCGTTGCAAGCGGTGACGAAATGGTTTGGTAATTGAGCTCACGGCTGCCGTAATGGATCGGCATTTGACGCCCTTTACCTAAATCTTTTTCGTTACTGAACATTTGGTTCATAAATTGTTCAGTACTAAAACCGCGATAACGCAATGAGGCATGCTCACGGTATTGAGCCAAAATGACGTCGTCTTTATCAAGTGCTGCTGTGCTGCCGACAATAGAGGCTTCTTCACCGGTACAGGTCATATAAAAACTAATACGTCCTTGACGCTGCGCACCCAACATACGCTCGTCTAATACGCGTGTAAAAACACAAGTATCAAAGATTTTTTCGGCTAAAGTCTTGTCGATAACAGGCAATACCGCGCTTTCATACGTGGTGCCGTCGGCTTGCAAAATACGCAAAATGGGGATGTGCAATGACGCTTTGTCTAAGAAGCTGACACGGTGCACTGTTTCATTGGTCAGTGGTGCGTTGCTCATATTATGCTCTTGTTATTGTTGAGCCATGTTCAATATAAACATGGCTCTATTTATACTATGCGAGTAGACATTACGTTAACGTAAACTACCTATCAATACCTACTCTCGCTGTAAACGCATTTTACTCACGATTAACATGTATATATTGCTTTACGACTATACCTAATCTATACAATCGTTTCATTTAACGCTGGCACTAAGCAAAGCACCGTTCGTTGACCAATAGGGACATTCGCATTAGGAAACACGATGGCTTCTTGCGGATGCTCTACTTTAACTTCAATACCGCCTTCGGTGGCCAACACTTCACCCTGATTGAAGGCACTGAAGTTTTTGGCATCACCGGCAAAGCTAAACACAAAGTCATCGAAATGTTTATTAATCGAGCGAGATACTTTGTACAAATTGACCTTGCTAGCGTCAAACTCAACTGGGGCTAACTGAGTTTCAGTAATCAACTTTTCAAGCATAGTATGAGTTTGAGCAAAGCGACTCATATCGTTTTGGCCAAATGGCATGACTTTACCTAATTCAACAGTAAAAGCATCTGCTTGAAATTGCTCTGACGAATAATAGCTGAACGTGGTTGTGGGCTCATGGTGGAACAACATCGTATCAACGCCACATGCCGCCAAAAACATAATTTGTTCACCGCTGAAAGCACGGCCTGGACGGTATGGGTAAATAGCAAACTTCTCATGCTTTGAAGCACGGATTGCAGTATGTAAGTCGTAATGTATGCGTTGATTGTCACTATTAGCATTGAAAAAGTCTGCCACATATTGCTCTAACGCTTTGGCACGATGACGCTCAGGATGGCTTAAGCCCTCACCTTTTGAATGCGCGCCGCTGAATAAGCGGTTCATGTTCTCGTCAATAAAACGGGTTTTATTGAGAATAGCAGCAGGATTACCGATTAAAAACATCACTCGTTGTTTTGCGATAATACGCTGGGTCAGTAAATCTTTAATGAGTTGATTACAGATTTCAATCGGCGCGGTTTCATTACCATGCACAGCGCAAGACAACACAATATCTTTGCTGGCATGAGCTGGAGTAAATACAATCACTCCAGTATCTAATACATCAACACGAGTGTGCTGACCTAGCATAAAGTCATATGCTGCAGGTATGTGAGTGGGGTTGGCTAAGGTGTAAGCTAAAAAATCGTTGTTGTTGGTTAGGTCAGATAACACGATCAACTCCTTGTATCATTATTATATGGCATCGTTAATGACATGTTACTTAATGGATTAACTTTTGTGCCTATTGGCGCGGATTCTATCATAGGAGAACGCGAGTTTAATGATGGCATATGTTAGATTTATTTATTAATCAAAGTTTGCTTGCAAAAACATAAAATATTCAACACAATTACAGCCATCTAGACTTCTATAATTTGTTTTAAGGGTATGTCATGGCGTTAGCAACATTTGGTGCAGGTTGTTTTTGGGGTGTTGAGTATTTCTTCCGTGAAATCGACGGTGTAAGCAATGCAACTTGTGGCTACATGGGTGGCAAAGACAGTGCTAACACCTATAAAGAAGTTAAAACAGGTTCTACTGGTCATGCTGAAGTGGTTCAAGTTGAGTTTGATCCGGAAGTCATCAGTTACAACGACTTATTGGACACGTTTTGGAAAAACCACAACCCAACCATGCTCAACATGCAAGGCGGCGACATTGGTACGCAATATCGCAGCACGATTTTTTTCCACGATAAAGAGCAAAAAGCCCAAGCTGAAAGCTCAAAGTTGGCATTAGCACGCAGTGGTAAATGGGGACAGCGTCATATTGTGACTGAAATTGTACCGATACAAACATTCCACATCGCTGAGGAATACCATCAGAATTATTTAGAAAAAAATAATTTACCAACCTGTCACTTGGTTTATTAATTGGATTGAGATAAATAGTACTTCTCTTATTGCGTGATCAATCAAGATCACTGAGATTTTTGAGTTTACGACATATTGTTGAAATAAGGGAGATGTCCTTATTTCAACAATGAAACAAAAACACCCTATTTGAGCAACGGCAGAGGATAGATTTTTTTGTTAGCTTTTGCTTAAGATTACTCATCGATGTAAAATCAATCACCCAGTAACACTATTAACTCTTATGGATATATAAATAGTAAATAAATAATCCAAGAGTAAAAATACTCACCGAAGAAATAATGTAGAACCACGCAAATTTTTTATCTTTTTCCCGGGTAAACCGTTTAGTTGCCTCTACATTAATAAGAGAAGCATGACGTTTGAGGTTAGGCCAAGCTATAACCCCAGCGTAAGCAACCATTCGTGCACCTATACCTTTATCCCAAGCTGGGGGCTCTATCCCTTCTTTCAACATTTCTTGCTCAAGATGTTTAATAGTAATGCGGCCAAATAAAAATATGGCAGTACCCCAAATAAGCAATACAATAAAAAACACTACTGCCATCAAGCTTTCAGTGGATAACTCTTCCATAAATCCCTCGCTATAGGCTATTTAACCAGTCACCAATATTATAGGCTTCATTGGCTACCCATTGCCCGATAGAATCACCACCTTTAGCTGCAACATACCCAACAGTTACAGCTGTACCAATAATAATTACCCAGCCAACAGGGGTTGCTAATAGGGCAATACCTAATCCTGCTTCAACTATTGCAGCACCTGTAGCTAAGCCTGCCGCAGTACTCAAACCAAAACCGGCTGTTTCAACTGCTGCACGTTTTTGCCAATTAGCTCCGGCTAAATAATCAACATGTACATTGCCCGCACGGATCCCAGCATCAAGCACAATTAATCCTTTACCGAGAACATTTGCTCCCATTTCAAAAGCACGTAAATTTTGAAAATCGACTGTAGAGGTAAATTGAATCGGTTTTATGGACCTACCACTTTTTGCTTTATTGATTCCACGATCGGCATTACTGTAAACAGTACCTCTTTTGCTTTTGACCCGACCAATGTATTTATTGATTTCTGCTTGGAATTTTTGATTAAAGTCTTTCCCTAGTTCCCTTGCGTTTTGTTCTAGCATCATCATTTGGGCTTTAGGATATTTTGCTTGTGCGCCAATTCTTACTTTCTCTAATGAATCTTGAAGTTTATTCGCGGCTTTAGCAAAGTTACTTAATCTGTATCTAAGGCAGTTGATGCTGCGCCTATGGCTACAATACTTTCATTGCGCAGCATGGGTGCTAACTCTGCTTGATAAAAATCAGCGAGTGCTTGTAGATTTTCGCCTCCAAACATATCATCCATCAAAGCGATATTTCGTTTTGCTTGTTGTGGTAAAGATTGTATTTGATTAAGCGTGCAGACTAATTCAGGTCTTTCTTGGCGCCAACTAGTGCCATTAGTGTTGCCACTACGCATAATAAAAGGGGTACCAGCAGCGACAAAAGCTCCATTAATATGTGGGTTGTCTTGTTGAAATGTGGCAAAGACTTGTTCGTTATTTGGGTTAACTGGGTAGGTATTACTTTTGCTATAGCAAAGCTCTATATTATTTGGCATCGTTTAGTCCTTTAAAAAAATCAATCCTATTGAAGCTACTATGAATCATTTGAGCTTCAGTCAATGAGCGACGAATATATTATCATTAAAAAAAATGATGTATAATTATTAAACTAAATGGCTTTAGCGATGACCTTACATTGAAATAAATGTTTTTTTCTGTTCCAAGGTGTGCTTTCAAAACTGCTATATTTTATATCGCCATTTTATAAACTATTATTTTTTCATACCTATTTCTAATAAGGCGAGATCACGAACGCTTTATGAACTAATCGAGGGTGTTTATCAAATTACATTTGTTCTCAATGTTATCACTTCATTAATGATTGGAAGTGATTCTATATTGAAACGATCCATTGTGAGCAAAAAATGCACACTCATGCGGTTGCCCTGATGAGGTTGCCCTGTTAACAAGCCCAAGCTAGTAATGATCTATATCAGATGAGTTGACCCACAAGAAACGGATTATTTACACAATAGATTAGCGCAATCGATTTCCTACCGTTAACTTCCCTTTACCCGCCGATATAAATTCCATACAATCCCATGCAAATTGCTTAAGGCATGTTATCGGAGAACAAAATCATGAGTGAAGCTCGTCACGTTAACCTACTAATTTTAGGTTCTGGCCCTGCCGGCTATACCGCTGCTGTTTATGCTGCGCGTGCAAATTTAAATCCTGTGATGATCACAGGTATGCAGCAAGGTGGTCAATTAACCACGACTACTGAAGTTGAAAACTGGCCAGGCGATGCAGAAGACCTAACAGGTCCTGCATTAATGGAGCGCATGCAAAAGCATGCTGAAAAGTTTGATACCGAAATTATTTTCGATCACATCAATGAAGTCACGTTAACTGAACGCCCTTTCCGTTTAAAAGGCGACAATGGCGAGTTTACTTGTGATGCATTGATTATTGCTACTGGTGCCTCAGCTAAATATTTAGGTCTGCCATCTGAAGAAGCGTTTATGGGCCGCGGTGTTTCTGCCTGTGCAACCTGTGACGGT
Source organism: Shewanella sp. MF05913 (assembly GCF_059758095.1). Lineage (NCBI taxonomy): Bacteria > Pseudomonadati > Pseudomonadota > Gammaproteobacteria > Alteromonadales > Shewanellaceae > Shewanella > Shewanella sp. MF05913. The sequence continues at coordinate 719,751 of NZ_JCAYNT010000001.1, read as the reverse complement.
TTCTTTTATCGTAACCAAAAAGTGGCAGTGATTGGCGGCGGTAATACTGCTGTTGAAGAAGCGCTTTACTTAAGTAACATTGCCTCTGAAGTTCACTTAATTCACCGTCGTGACAGTTTCCGTTCAGAAAAAATTCTGATCAATCGTTTAATGGACAAAGTGGCTAATGGCAACATCATTTTACACCTAGACCAAACACTTGAAGAAGTGACAGGTAACGAAATGGGTGTAACCGGTCTTAAAAAGAAGAGCACTAAAGACGGTTCTATTACCGATTTAGAGGTTGCGGGTGTATTCGTAGCCATTGGTCACAGCCCAAATACCGGTATCTTCGCAGGCCAGTTAGAAATGAACCACGGTTACTTACAAGTTAACAGTGGTCTTCAGGGTAATGCGACACAAACTAGCATCGAAGGTGTTTATGCTTGTGGCGACGTAATGGATCAACATTACCGTCAAGCAATCACCTCTGCAGGTACAGGTTGTATGGCTGCACTAGATGCTGAGCGTTACTTAGACGCGAAAAAATAATTCATTCGCTTACTCACAAGTACAAAAAAAGAGCAGATTTTCTGCTCTTTTTTATTATGTCAAATTCGTTGATTTGAGTTAATGTAATTAACGCCTTTATTATTGCAATATCCTTTACTTAATGACTCTACATGTATTAGACGAATTATTGAACTCAATCACTCTTTAATTCATAGAAACTGATATGCTAAAAACTACAAAAACTCATTATTATGGTGTAATACCTTTGTAAGTGTTTATTTTTAAAAATTTTAGTTCTTGTTAACATTAATAACAGGCAGCGTATGAGTGATATTTTACCACTTATCGGTAGTGGATTAATTATAGTAGGAACATTATTACTCGTCATAGCGATGATTAAGGTCTGGGAAATAATTCGTCTTTTCCCGGCAGGAAAATTGCAGCAGAGTTGGGGAGTTTTAATGCTGCTCATCTTATTCTTTATCATCAGTTACTGTTTATATGCGAAAGTTAGTTTTCTTAACTTTTCTATTCTAATTGATCTAACCGTTCCGACGATATTTTTCTTTGGGGCCGTTTTTGTCTATATCGTCTGCAACTTATCACTTAAAACAACAGTTGATATCATGCAGTTACACACATTAAAGCAAGAAAACATTACCGACCCACTCACTGGTATTTTTAACCGTCGCTATTTAGATCATTACCTCAAAAGTGAAACCATTAAGGCCCAAAATTATTTTCAGCCTCTGTGTGTTTTCCTTATCGACATTGACCATTTCAAGATTATTAATGATAGTTATGGCCATCATATAGGTGATCTTGTGTTGAAAAATATTGCTCAAAATATAAAGAGTTCACTACGTGATACTGATGTTGTTACCCGCTATGGTGGTGAAGAGTTTGTTGTCGTTCTTCCTTCTACTCAAGCTACAACATCACACAAACTCGCTGAGCGCTTAAGGAACATTATCGAAAATACGCATTTAATAACCCCGGGGAAATCAGGGGAAGTTGATTTATCAATTAGTGTCACTATTAGTATCGGAGTTAGCGAGCTAAACACGAATTGTAAAGACCATTTATGCTTAATAAAGAATGCCGATAAGGCATTGTATAGAGCAAAAAACAATGGCCGAAACCAAGTGTGTATTTGTTAAACGATACTGGTTTACATACATATGGTCTACACTCTTTTCTGGTAAAACACCGCTTCAGTATCGCCTAATGGATCGCGATGAAGTCGTTTGTATTGAAATTGCATACCTAATTTTTTCATGATGGCGATAGACGCTAGATTATCTTCAACCGCTATCGCGCTCACATGTGTGACCTCATCAACCGTACTTACCGCTTGCATAACCGCGTTTGCCGCTTCTGTTGCGTAACCTTTTCCCCAACTGACATATTTAAAGCGCCAGCCTAGCTCAATGTTATGCGGCTGCGATTGAGTAAAAAAATGCATTGGCCTGACTAAAATCCAACCTAGGTATTGACCACTCAATTGATGTTTATCATTTTCGACGCAATCCAGTGCTTGAACTTTCCATAAGCCCCAGCCTTTTTGAGGATTTAAATATTGCGCCAATCTTGGGATCATCACCGTATCAATCTGATGTTGAGTGGATTTAATGCCGCCATTTAAAAAATCCATGACGCGCTCGTCTTGGTCTAGTTCAAAAAGTAAGGCGCTGTCATCAAGTGTCATTAATGACAGGTGTAATCTAGCGGTGTTGGCTATTTGCATTGGCAGTTCCTATTAATACTGACACTTTAATCAAACTCAGCCTTTGACTGAAACACAAGTTTACACATTGATACAACAAACAAGAAACAATTCGATTAACATATAAGGTAGAAAATAGATTACTTGCAGCCTATTGGGGATAACACTGCAAAAACAAATCAATTAAAGGGAAGCATTGTGGCGACTAAAAAACAGATTATTTTACCCATTATCGTATTAGGAATAGGCATTGCTGGCCTGGTTGGGCTTTCTGCTTTAAAAAAGCCACCAGAAGAAAAACCAGAGGTAGATACTACCCCGTTAGTCTCTGTTGAAGTTATTAACTACCAGCCCATGACCTTTGATGTCAGCTCTTATGGCGTAGTCAATGCTAAATACATGACTGAAATTGTTGCCCAAGTCAGCGGCGAAATTATTTTTTTAGACCCTAACTTTGTTAAAGGCGGCTTTGTTAAAAAAGGCGAGATATTAGCAAAAATTGACCCTAGTGATTATCAATCGAGTTTACTCGATGCCCAAGCTAGCATAGCCTCATCGCAAGCTTCGTTAGTGCAAGAGCGTGCCAATGCCGAAGTGGCGATCCGTGAATGGGCGGATATCACTAACAGAGAGCCAACAGACTTAAGCTTACGCAAACCGCAATTAGCCCAAGAACTGGCCAAATTAAAAAGTGCAGAAGCCAGTTTAAACCGCGCTAAACGCGATTTAGAACGAACCATTATTCGTGCACCATACGATGCCTTAATCGACGGACGTGAAATTGGCCTGGGTTCATTTGTCAGTAAAGGCACCCCTGTCGGCAAAGTATTAAATACCGACAAAGCTGAAATTCGTTTACCTATCGCCGACAAAGAAATGCAGTATTTAGCCGCTAAAGGCGTTAATGCCAATGTTAATCTGTCGGGTCAGTTTGCCGGCAGTAAACAAGTCTGGTTGGGTAAAATTGTCCGCAGCGAAGGGGTTGTCGATAACAAGAGTCGCATGACCTACCTAATAGCAGAAATAAATGACCCATACGGCTTAACCACGGGTAAAAATGAATTACGTTATGGCACCTATGTCACTGCACAAATTGAAGGCATACAAGTGGGTAATGTCGCAGTAGTGCCTCGCCACCTCGTTGTTAATGGTGCGGTCGCGATTATGGACGCTGATAGAAAGTTAAAATACAAACCCGTGACTGTCATCCGCCAGGATGGCGCGAATGTGGTGATCACCGACGGTTTAGAATCTGGAATGCAACTAATTACCTCAGCACTTGATTATCCTATCGATGGGATGAAAGTGGCGCTGCCAGAAGACCGCGTTCTGCAAAAAGAACCCGTGGCAGAAAAAGATGACACTGAACTTGCGATGGAAGAAGGTGAATAACAATCATGGCTGATACTCATAAAGGACTCATAGCCTGGTTTGCCCGCAACAGTGTGGCGGCGAACTTGCTAATGATCATCATATTGCTGGGCGGATTATTAACTGCCAGCACAATTAGAAAACAATTTTTTCCCGAAGTTGAAATCAACTGGATTGAATTTAGTGCCGTATATCCTGGTACTGCCCCGCAAGAAGTAGAAGAAGGCATTACCATTAAGATTGAACAGGCACTTGAAAGCGTTCAAGGGTTAAAACGGGTAATTACCTACTCAAACCGCAATATAGCTCAAGGCTATTTTCAGGTTGAAGAGTCTTACGACCCATTAGTGGTGTTAGACGAAATTAAATCAGAAATAGATTCAATTTCAACCTTTCCAGCTGACATGGAACCGCCAAAAGTTGAACGAATTAAATTTCGTCAAGAAGTCATGTACTTAAGCTTGTATGGCGACATGTCTGAGCGCCAATTGAAAGATTTAGGCGATAAAGTTCATAACGAAATCATGCAACTGCCCAACGTGAATATCTCTGAATATTACGGTGGTTTAGGTTATGAAATCAGTATTGAAGTCAGTAAAGATAAGCTGCGCGAGTTTGGGCTCAGCTTTAATGATGTGGCTCAAGCGGTTCAAGGCTATTCGCGCAATATGTCTGCGGGGCAGATTAAAGCAGAAAACGGCTATATTAACTTACGCGTTCAAAACCAAGCTTACGTAGGTTACGAATTTGAAGAGTTGCCATTGTTAACGCTAGCTGATGGTACCAAGCTGTCTTTAGGTGATATTGCCGTCGTCAATGACGGTTTTCAAGAAGGAATACAATACTCTAAATTTAACGGTAAAAACTCGGTTACCTTCTTTATCGGCGCAGCTAAAAACCAAAGTATTACTGACGTTGCCGACGTTATCCGTACTTATGTTGATAAAAAGCAAAAATCATTACCACAAGGTGTCACACTTGAACCTTGGGTTGACATGACATATTACCTCGATGGTCGTTTAGATCTCATGCTAGACAGTATGAAAAGTGGCGCCGTACTGGTATTCCTCATGTTAGCGTTATTTTTACGAGTCCGTTTAGCCTTTTGGGTCATGATGGGATTACCGGTATGTTTCTTAGGAACCCTACTGTTTATGCCAATGGCATTTATTGATGTCACGATTAACGTCATCAGTTTGTTCGCCTTTATCTTAGTGCTCGGTATTGTGGTCGACGACGCGATTGTCATGGGAGAAAGTGCTCATAGCGAATCTGAAGAGCACGGGCAAAGTGTTGAAAGTGTTATCCGCGGGGTGCAAAAAGTGGCTATGCCAGCCACCTTTGGTGTATTAACCACCATTGCCGCATTTTTACCTATTACCATGGGCGATGGTCCGTCATCGGCCTTCGGCCAAGCGATTGGCTTTGTGGTGATTTTATGTTTGTTATTCTCGCTTGTAGAATCAAAATTGATTTTACCCGCGCATTTGGCTCACATGAAAAAACCTAAGGTAGTCAAGGCTGGTTCAAAGAACCCTCTAGACTGGCTACGTAACGGCGTGAATTTTATTCAAGGCAAAGTAGATCGTAATTTAACCAAGTACATTGAGAACATTTATCGGCCATCGTTAGAAATAGCCATTAAATATCGCTACGCGGTAATTATGGTCTTTATCAGTTTAATTATGGTCTGTGCCGGGCTTTATGGCGGTGGTTTAGTGCGTTTTATTGGTCAGCCAAAAATTCCGCACGACTTCCCGCGCATTAAAATCGAAATGAACGTTGATGCATCAGAAAAAGCCACCTTAGCGGCAGCATTGGCCATTGAAGAAACGCTGTATAAAGTGGATAAAAAAGTCGAAGACGAATACGGCCAACGAATGATTTCTGATATGCAAGTTGATCTTCGAAGCCAAACCAGCGCAGAAGTGATGACCAAACTGGTTGATCCTGAACTGCGTCCAATGGACACCTTCGCGTTAGCTGAGTTATGGCGCCAGGCTATGCCGCTTATTCCTGGAGTGAAGTCTTTTACCATTCAAGACAGCTTAATGGGTGGTGGCCGTGAAGACGGTGACATTAGCTTTAGATTAGAAGGCAATAACGAAGCCCAACTTGTTGCTGCTTCATTAGCATTAAAACAAAAGCTTAACGGCCTGAAAGGCGTAAGCGATATTAACGACAGCCGTCAATCTAGCGCCAAAGAAGTCCAATTCCAGTTGAAACCTCTCGCGAGCGTGCTTGGGCTAACATTGGCCAATATTGCATCGCAAGTAGGTAACAGTTTTTACGGCTTAGAAGCGCAGCGTATTATCCGTAACGGCGAAGAAATCAAAGTAATGCTTCGCTACCCAGAAGAGCAACGTAACTCAATTGCGTTGGTCCAAGACGTGTTAATCAAAACTGCTGACGGTACTGAGTTGCCATTATCTGAAGTGGCTGACATTAAGGTGGTTCAAGGCGTAAACAGTATCCGACGTGAAAATGGTAGTCGAACCATTAACGTATGGGCCTCTGTAGACGCTGAACAAGCTGAACCTTTTAAACTGGCAAAAGATATCCGCGACAACTTTATTCCCGAACTGTTGGTCAAGTATCCGCAAGTGCGCAGTGAAGTGTCTGGAAATATTCAAGAACAGCTCGATAGTGCAGACACGCAAGTGCGCGACTTCATCTTATCGATGTTAGTGATTTACAGCTTATTGGCCATTCCGCTGCGCTCGTATATTCAACCGATAATGATTATGTCAGTGATCCCGTTTGGTGTTATTGGTTCTGTGATGGGTCACATCATTTTGGGAATTGATTTAAGTGCCCTTTCAATGTTCGGGATTATTGCGGCTGCGGGGGTTGTGGTAAACGACTCATTAGTGATGGTCGATTATGTCAATAACTCGCGCAAAGCGGGTGTGCCGATGCGTTTAGCTGTGCTTAATGCTGGCTGTAAACGCTTTAGAGCCATTATGTTAACCTCATTAACGACCTTTATTGGTTTGGTGCCCATCATGGCTGAAACCAGCATGCAGGCGCAAATGGTTATTCCAATGGCGGTCTCATTAGCATTTGGGGTGTTATTTGCCACCGTAGTCACCCTGTGTTTAATTCCATGTTTATACATTGCCATTGAAGACACTAAAGCGTTAATGGCGCGTATTATCGGAATTTATTCACCGAGTTCAACTCACGCACCACTAGAAGAATCTCAACAAAATTAAGCCTTATCGTTTGTAGATTCATTAAGGGACCTTACGAAAAGGTCCCTTTTTTTATCTCTACACATAAACACTGACGTTAGCGATAAATGACAACGATTAAATTAATCCCGATAATATAGAGTAACTGCATCATTTTATTGAAAATATGCTAATCTGATTATCATCGATTGTAACCAAAGGACGCCAACATGAGCCAGCGCAGTATTCACTCGTTATTTAAGCCCACTTCAGTTGCCGTGATTGGTGCGTCCAACGGGAATAAGCGCGCCGGAAAAGGCGTCATGAAAAACCTATTATCCAGTGGGTTCTCAGGACCGATAATGCCTGTTACTCCTAAATATACCGCAGTTATGGGGGTATTAGCCTACCCCAATATTGAAGCATTGCCGATAAAGCCAGACTTAGCGATTATCTGCACCAATGCCCAAAAAGTGCCTAGCATTGTTGAACGCTTAGCCCAATTTGGCTGTAAAGTCGCCATCATTATGGCTTCTGGTATGGCTTCACAAACCGATGAACACGGCAATAATTTATTAGCACTCACCAAACAATATGCCAAGCGCTACGGGATGCGTTTACTGGGTCCAAACAGTTTAGGCATGATATTGCCATCGATTGGCTTAAATGCCAGTTTGGCACATGTTGGCGCCTTACCGGGTAAAATTGCCTTTGTGTCACAATCGGCGGCAATTTGCACCACAGTTTTAGATTGGGCTAACAATAAAGGCATTGGTTTTTCCTCATTTATTTCGCTCGGCGACGCCACTGACATCGACTTTGATGAGTTACTCGATTATTTAGGTCGCGACAGTAAAACCAGCGCGATTATGCTCTATATCGATTCAATCAATGAAAAACGTCATTTCTTATCCGCCGCTCGCGCAGCCTCGCGCAACAAACCCATTTTTGTGATTAAGTCTGGCCGCAGCCATGAAGGCGTTAAAGCGGCCATGCTGCATACTGGCGGTATTGGCGGTAACGATGCCGTCTATGAAGCCGCATTTCGCCGTGCCGGTATGTTAAGAGTAAACGACTTAATTGAACTGTTTGCGGCTGTTGAAAGCCTTGCCCACTCAACCTCATTAAAAGGTGAGCGTTTAGTCATTATGAGTAATGGCGGCGGTCCTGCTGTACTTGCTGCAGATGAGCTGATCATTAAAGGCGGCAAGTTAGCACAATTATCAGAAGACACCATCAACGAGCTCAATAAAATTTTGCCCGACACCTGGTCAAGACAAAACCCTATCGACATGATTGGCGATGCTGACCACCAGCGTTATGCTAAAACATTAGATATTTTAATGAAAAGTAACGATGCTGATACCATTTTAGTGTTGCATTCACCGTCAATATTGTCTGAAAGCGTAGAGATTGCCAGTAGCCTAATCGATACCATTAGCCAACACCCTAATCGCCATAGAATGAACATTTTAACTAATTGGAGTGGTGAAGACTCCGCCTATCTTGGGCGTAAACGCTTTACTAAAGCAGGCATCCCAACTTACCGTACCCCAGAGGGTGCAGTGCGCGCCTTTATGCACATGGTTGAATATCGTCGTAACCAAAAACTGTTGCAAGAAGTACCATTGTCAATTCCAGACAACATTCCGGCCGACCGTAATGCTGCCAAAACTCTATTACAACAAGCACTCGATCGCGGGCAAACCGTGGTTGAGACACATCAAGCCGTCGATATTTTAAAAGCCTATGGTTTAAACACCATTGATACCTGGTTTGTCAGCGATGTAGATGAAGCCGTGAATGTAGCTAATAAAGCCGGCTATCCAGTGGCATTAAAAGTCCAATCGCCTGATTTGCTGTATAAATCTGATGTACACGGTGTGGTATTGAATTTAACGTCCGATGAAGATGTCAGTCACGCCGCGCACTCCATCATCGACAGGGTTCATCAAATTAATCCTAATGCCAAGATAGATGGCTTAATCATTCAAAAAATGGCATTAACAGCAGGCGCACAAGAAATTAGGGTGTCGGTCATAAACGATCCGGTATTTGGCCCCGCCATTTGTTTAGGTGAAGGCGGATCTGAATGGGACCCAACACGCGATGCTGCCGTTGCCCTACCGCCGTTAAATATGGCCCTAGCACGTTATATGGTGATCCAAGCGCTTAAAACCAATAAGTTGCGCGACAGACATTTGCCATTAGGCCTTGATATGAACGCATTGTGTGTGATGCTCACTCAAATATCGCACTTAATTATTGATTGTCCTGAGATTGCTGAAATCGACATCAACCCAGTGTTAGCTGCTGGCGAAAAAATTACCTTGTTAGACGTGAATATGCGCTTGCATGACAGCCCACAAGACAACATTGGTCGTCTAGCCATCATGCCTTATCCAAAAGAATTAGAGCAAACCTCAACGCTTAAAAACGGCTTAACCGTGATGCTTAGGCCAATATTGCCCGAAGATGAGCCTAAGCATTTAGAATTTGATAACTCGCTTAGCGATGAGGACAGGTACAAACGTTACTTTGGAGTGCGTTCACGCATGACCCATGAAGAAATGGCTGTATTGACTCAAATCGATTATGCGCGCGAAATGGCCTTTATTGCCACTACCATGATAGCAGAGGGTGAAGAGTTAACCTTAGGCGCAGTAAGAGCCTCTATCGACCCCGATAATACCGAAGCTGAGTTTGCCATGGCAGTGCGCAGTGATTATCAAGGCATTGGCTTAGGCAAGTTATTGTTAGAAAAGCTTATCTCTTACTATAAAAGCAACAACACCTTGTATTTAACCGGTTTCACTATGTTCGAAAACCGCAATATGGCCAGCTTGGCTAAATCATTGGGGTTTACCGTGTCGTTTGATATGGAAGAGCACTTAATCAAAATGCACATGGATTTAGAAAACCAAGACAAGTAAGCGCTGTGATAAACCCTCGTATCGATAAAATGACAACAATTAAAAGCAATAATAAATAGCAATAATAAATAGCAATAATAAATAGCAATAATAAATAGCAATAATAAATAGCAATAATAAATAGCAAGAGGCCATCAGTGTTACTGATGGCCTCTTTCCTTTACTCACCCTTTAGCGCCCGTTACGCAAATTTAACGCAATTACGACCAGAGGCTTTCGCTTTATAAAGTTGCTCGTCTGCACGGGCTAATAAGGTATCGACATCATCGCCGGTTTGCAGTGTAGCCACCCCTATCGACACCGTAATATGGCCTAAGTTTTGTTTCTTTTCTTTGCCAATTGACAATTGTTTTAACGAAATACGCTCGCGGATTTTCTCGGCGACATTAACAGCATCATGTAATTTGGCATTGGGTAACATCACTACAAACTCTTCACCGCCATAACGCGCCACCAAGTCATCACCTTTTACTGTTTGTTTCATCGCTAAAGCCACATAGGCTAGCACTTTGTCACCAATAAGATGACCAAACGTGTCGTTAAACAATTTGAAATGATCGATGTCTATCATCAACAAACTGCACACGGTTTGCGTATCGGTAAATTTAGTCATTTGCTCCGAAGCAAACAGCTCATAAGCTCGGCGGTTATTCAGCGACGTCAGTTCATCTGTCATTGCCACCTTACTCAAATTATCCATCTCACTTTTGAGGTTAGCAATTTCATCTGACAACGACACCAAACTGGTCGTCATATGACGATTACTGGCAATCACTTGTTCGACTTCAGCCGCAATACTCAACACAATGAGGTTCAGTTCGTCTGCGTCAGGCTTTGTTTGCAATTTAACGCCAAACTCACTGAGGTTGGTCGAAAAAGACTCCGTACCTTCACCCAACTGTTGAATTTTATGCACCAAACTATTGATCAATATTTGGGTTTCTATTTGGACGTTTTCGATAATTTCAGGCGAACGCTCCTCAATGAAGCGATTGTATAATCCTAAATTAACTTCTGGAGTAAACTTAACATCATTGGCAATGAGCCCATCGATAGCACGTTTTAAATTAAGGTTGGACTCGGAAAAATAATCATACCAAATGGCATAGTTTTCCGGTGTCACTGGAATTGCCAACTCGGACATTTTAGGTAACGCTAAACGCAATATGTGCGAGGTTTGTTCTAGGTTTTGATTATTGTGCATCGAGAACGATACCTTATGATAAAAGCAATGTGTCAAAGGTTATCAGTATGTTATGTCATACTTATGAAGTAAACTCAATTATTGTTGCTAATATTAAGCAAACTTTTAATGTTAAAATGAGTGTAATAATAACCCTTTTGCAACAGCGCCACGTTTATAAGCAGTGAGTCGTTTAATAATGGCACTCATGTCATTGTCAGAACACATTCATAAACCCGTTTAAACAAGACATCATTACAGCTCATATGTAACCTTTACCATAACAGGGAATTGATTAATCATGAAAACAACAATACACATAAAACAATTCATATTTGGACTCAGCGCCTTGGTTGCCAGTACCTCTTTTGCTGGCTACGCCATGCCAAAAGTGGAACAAGTGCAACAACAGCTCGTGATTCAAACCAGCGTAATGGACAATGATAATTATAAAACTCAAGCTGACACTAAGATGTACCCTGCTCCTAAAGAAAACATGGTGCAGCATATATTAACCCTGCCAAAGCTTAACGATGAATCTCAATATTTGATCGAAATTCAAATTGGCCAGAATAAGCTGGTTGATTGTAATAAAATGCACCTAATGGGTGACATCCACACATTAGCACTCGAAGGCTGGGGATATCCTTACTATCAAGTTGACAGTATTATCCAAGGACCAAGTACAAAAATGATGTGTACAGAAGCTAAAAAGGCCCAATTCATCAGCCTTAACAACACCATAACTCAAGAGTATGACAGCCGTTTAGCTAAAGTATTTTATCTTCCTAAAGATGCGCAATTACGTTATCGCATTTGGCGCGCAGCCAGTGAATTTACATTTAGCGATTAATAATTTGCGAAATAAGCTATTGATAATAAGCGGCATGACTCTAATGCACTGCATTGATAAGGCTCATCGATATAGGATTTAATATTTACAGAATTGAACTACAGAATTGAATTACAGAATTGAACTACAAAACTGGCTATAGGAAGCAGATATAGAAAATGGATTAACAGAACGGGTATATAGCCTATCAACCTAAGAAGCACGTTTCAGAGCCTCTTCAGGTTTATTGGGGATAGGAAATGAAAAACCTTGCCAACATTTTAGACACACCATTGATGCTCAAGCAGCAATCACTCTATCTTCAATGGTGCTGACAATTAGCACTTATGACTTTACTGAGATTAACTCGCGCTAATACCGTCTCACTCGCACAACTTTCATAATTTCAATTTCAAAGCCGGCAACCACTTCTTTTGACGGATAATAAATTAAATTAACCTTTTGCCCTTGCAAGCTCTTAAACCGTTTAGGACGCTTGTATTTGAACGGAACATCACAATTTTCAATCATCAAGGTTTGCAATACCCAATCATTAGTTTCACGTTGAGTATGAGAAATAACAGTCACGCCTTCAGTTTGCACTAAATTGGCGTGTTTCTTTAATAATGCTTCAGGAACGGGTTTCATGAATTCACCTTCTTAACTGCATCCAGAATATCTTGATATCGATAAGCACTAAAACGACCAAAGCCGGCTAATTGTTTAACCTTCATACGGCTAAACCTTGGCATCACCATACCCGCTAAAAACTTAGCCTGTGTTGCGATAGTCACAGTGGGTAACGATTTTGCTTGGGCCACTTGGTGAAGAGGCGCTAGCAGTGCAGCAACGTTGGCCGTATCTGGTAATGAAACCAACGTCTGTTTAGATAATACCGCAATTTCACCTCGACAAACACTGCAATGGCCACATGTTTTGGGTGCTGCTTGATCATCAAAATATTGAGCTAACGCGGCACTTAAGCAAGTGTCGAGTTCAAAAAAATCCACCAGCTTACCAATACGGACTATTTCTTTATGCTCATTGCCGCTAAAGTATTGCGCTAATTGTTGCGTCAATTGCACTCTTTGCGATTCGCTAATCAAGGCATGTTGTTTAACACTGTACACCTGAGTGATTTTTTTGGTTTCAAGAATAATTAAATTCTGCTCGGCTAAATATTCTAGCGCGGCCACCACGCGTTGACGTTCACTACCATATTGCTGATACAAGCTGTCAAAATCCAATTGTCCCCAGATTTTTTTAAACTGAGTGTGCTCAAAGACTTGGTTTAAAAACACTTGGCGTTCAGTATTGAAGCGATTGAGTATTGCTTGCTTGTCTTCAACAAAGCGATATTTAAAGTCGGCAAAATAAGCAAAACTTGGCTTAATCACATCCATCAGCTCTAATTGCACAAATAACGTTTTAAGCGGCAACGTACGGATATTACAAGCGGTAGACAAGGATAACTCTTGCACTTCCCAACGACCTTGATCGGTCTCGCTGGCAATAATATCCAACAAATTAGCAATACTTTCAGGTTCTGGCGTGTCGCCATAGACGAAGTTTTCGACCGTATTTAAGCCATCAAGATTGGCCAAGGTAATACAATGCGACACGTTACCGTCTCGCCCTGCTCTGCCGATCTCTTGGCTGTAATTCTCAATCGATTTAGGTAAGTCATAATGCATCACAAAGCGAATGTCTGATTTGTCGATGCCCATGCCAAATGCAATAGTTGCGACAATGACTTGTATGCGATTATCCATAAATTGTTGCTGAATATCTTGGCGAGCATCTTGCTCCATACCCGCATGATATGCGCGAGCATTCACGCCTTCACTGATTAAATACTGCGCGACCTCTTCTGCCGTTTGCTGCAAGGTAACATATACAATGCCAGCGCCAGGGCTGCCATCAGCAGTAAAGTGCTTAACATAGTGCGCAAGATGATTATTTTTATCTTGCTGGCTTACAGCAACAACGGATAAATCAAGATTCGGTCGGTAAAAACCCGTTTGAATAATATGGTGCGGCTCAAGCCCAAAACGCGAAGCCATATCGTGCTTCACTTGCTCTGTGGCGGTGGCGGTTAATAACAAGGTTTGTGGAATCGAGAACGCCTCACAAAACTGTGGGATTTTTAAATAATCTGGACGAAAGTTATGCCCCCATTCTGAAATACAATGCGCTTCATCAACCACTAATAAAGAAATTGCCACAGAGTGCAGAAATTGCCTAAAGCGTTCGTTCTTAAACCGTTCAACCGACACCATCAAAATCCGGGTGCGATTGTCGCGTACATCCCGCATGACTTGTTGGGTTTGCTCATAGGTTAAGCTTGAATCAATACTGGCGGCGGCAATGCCTTTGCTGGCTAAAAATGCCAGCTGATCTTTCATTAATGCCAGTAAAGGTGAAATAACTAAGGTTAGACTAGGCAACTGTTGTGCACAAAACTGATAACACAAAGACTTGCCGGAACCTGTAGGAAAAATCGCTAGCGCTGAATGACCTGATAAAATCGTTTCTATCGCAGCTTGTTGACCGGGTCTAAATTGATCGAAACCAAATTGTTGTTGCAGTAATTGGTGCAGATTTGCATCGTTTAACGTTGCTGTATCGCCAAGATGAATAGTGTCACTGGTTGACATAAATAATCCCTATGAGAGGTGATGAAACCCAAAACTGCATAGGGTTAACAAATAAAATGGTTAGCGTAAATTGAGACGACATCGTTGCTACTGACGCTTTTTTAATATCAGGCATCTCTGCTCATTCACACTTGGTATCATTTCGGGTCTTACTTTATGATACAGGTATTAGAGCATGGTGCTGGTATTACATTGTGTGACTGCACTTTTATTGCATTCTGATTGCGTTCTGATTGCATTCTGGTTGCATTAGCCACTTGATAGCGGTTTGCCTTTACGGCGCCTGTTTACGGGCAATGTATTGATTAATCAACTGCGTGAGCTTGTCTTCAAAACGCTCTTCCAGGGTATCTAGGTTTTGCTCAAACGATTGCACAAATTTAAGCGCTTTGTCGCGGGGTAAGACTTTGCCGGCAAGACTATATTGGATCTCAACTAATGATTTATCAAAACGAGGTGAAATAAACCACTGACAAACATCGGCATTGAGGTGAGTTAACGTGCGCTCAGCAAGCTGACAAAAGGTTTCAATATGATCAACGCCATCGGGCCCTAAACAACCAGGCTCAAGCCGAAAGAGTATGAGTAACTTTTGCGGGCTGTATTGCTGAGTACTTTTAAGCAAGTCTTCCATAATATCGTGACATAATCCTTAAACAAATGATGAGACAATTTACCCTATCCAACTTTTACATTGGTCGCTAAACGGTATTACATAAAACAAACTGTTTGAGTAAGCTAAACAAATAGGCTGCTTTAATATGATGCGATTAATCCCTGACAAAAGTAAAGCAGCAACACTCATAAGCCACGTTAACCGTTATTTAGCATCCCGTAAAAATCAATAATATGCAAATACCACATGGTATTTATTCATCACAAAGCGTTTGTGTTTGGCTCGCGGCAAGTGCATCCGTAAATGCACTAATGTAATGAGCAATGGGCGTTAAGGTTTCTTTTGCACGGCGATTACGACCGAGCAATGATGATTCGACAAATAAATCAAACCAAGCAGACAGCGCCGCACCATTTTGTGGTTCTTGCGCCGCCGTTAATGCCAATGATGCCACTTCCGCGGTGCCTAATTGAAAATCATGGCTACCTTTGCGTAATGCATAAGTCGCTAGCGTTTCTGGGGCAAATGACAATACCGGCATTTGATGCAAATAAGGGCTTTTACGGAACATTTTAATCGCTTCACGCCAACTGCCGTCAAGCATCACCAATAATGGGGTTTTCATCTTACCGTTAGCTTGAAGTAGATTGTCTGGTAAAATTTGATTAACGATAGGCTGCTGGTTTTCAATATATTGTTGCGGGAACACTAAGTACGGTTGATAGCGCTCATCGGCTAACAACGCCAACATTTGTTGGTCGATATCAGTTCGTGTCCATAAAAAGGCATGGGTGTCAGGGATCAGGTCTGCAATAAGACGGCCACTATTGGTCGGTTTTAACACCTCATCATTGTACATCAGAAGCATAAAACTCACTTGTGTTGCCAAATATTGACGATGCTCGCAGGTACAAAACAATTCACCCAACAAACATAATTCACAGCGAATAAGCTTTTTCCCCCGCGCACCAAAGGGCTTAGTCGACAATGATTTTCGATAAGCGTGCAAGCGATGAACCGCATGGAGTGGTGCTTTTGCTTTTGAATTAACAACAGGATTCATATAACGCTCTGATGTGAAAAAAATTTCACCACTCGTTAGAGTGGTGAAGGAAGTTGGATAAGCAACTGTGCTGTAGCGGAGATTATAGAATACGACGCAATAAAAAGTCAGCTTTTAAACGACGGATACGATTCATAACCTTTTTTACCGGCTTAGGGTATTTGTGTAAGGTATCAATCTGGCTGTAGTGGAACAGTCGCTCAGTGTGCAACAAGATATGTTGCTGTTCAGCAATAAACGATTCTTTCCAACTGCCCGACTCATCATGCAATAACAGGCCATTTTCCAAATCCAATGCCCATGCTCTAGGATTAAGATTAGAGCCCGTAATCAGGTGTTTGCGGTTATCTGCACTGATGCCCTTTAAGTGAAAACTGTTAATGCCATCTTTCCACAAATGTATGTTTAACTGTCCATTTTCGATGGCCCATTGCTGACGTTTCGCAAATTTACGTAATGACTGCTCATACATATATGGCAGAGCGCCAATGGTAGAAAAGTCTTGCTCTGGGGGAATATAAAAGTCATTCGCTGTTTTGTCGCCCACAACAATATCAATCTTTTTACCCTCGCGCAGATGCTTAGCTAACGCGCGGCTTAAAATTGCTGGCGGGTTAAAATAAGGCGTGCAAATAAACAATTGTTGTTTCGCGCTTTCAACCAACTTAATCACAGTGTCGTTAAGTAAATTGTTTTTGCGCCCTAAACCTAACAATGGGGTAACACGATTTCCCACTGTGGTGGTTTTGTATTGATAATGCGCTTGAGACAGTCGATGCTTAAAACTCTTAATGTCTTGCTTTTCTGGGTTGCATTCGCTTTCTAATGGCTGGGTCAATACGCACACAGCAGAGTCGTTGACGATGTCTTGCTTGATCATATCTCGCATGCTGCGCGCTAACTCTGCGCACTCAATTAGGTGATAACGATCAAAACGGTATTTGTCTTTTTGTTGCAGATAAATATTATTGATACTCGCGCCACTGTATATCACCGCGTCGTCAATAATAAAGCCCTTAAGGTGTAACACCCCCATGAACTCGCGCGATTTTACAGGCACACCAATAATGTCAAAAGGATGAGATGCTTCGGCCATCAAATTGCGGTACATAATGTAATTACCACTGTCGCCTTTATGGCCAATTAAACCACGACGAGCACGATGGTAATCCACTAATACTTTGATGTCTAAATCTGGTTGGCGCGCTTTAGCGGCTAACAACGCATGCAACACTTCACGCCCGGCTTCATCGTCTTCAACGTATAAAGCAGCTATGTAAATTGAAGATGTTGCTGACGCAATTCTAGCTAATAATGCTTGTTTAAAATCTTGGGGGTTAAGTAACCAAGATACAGCATCAGCTTTTAGCGCAATACCACCTAACTTATCCAGCAAGGCATCCTCCTTAAAATGAGTGCTCATCATAATGTGATGAGCAAAATAACAAACTTCACAGCCTATCGTTATGATTATGTGGGCGGTGATATTTCGATATCGTGTGTTTTAATCAACTAAAGCACTGGTGCTTTTTCTATGTGATATTGGTATCCGTTTTATCGAACCTGACACAACGTTTATCATAAGCTAAAGCGCGGTTTATTTTCAGGTTCACTGGGCTTAATAGAGAAGCAGCACAAGTAAAACATGTCTTTGACGCATAATTTAGCTGATAGAAATTACCGACTAACAAGGTGATGAGCAAGATGTTTCTTCCTTTAGGGCGGTTTTAATGGCTTTCTTTGGCTAAAATAAACACAAAAGCTTTAAATAATTACCAATCTGCTGACTAACTGCACAGCGGTATCCACTTGCAACATGCCCTTTGCGATTCAAAATACAACATTTTAGCTAACGACACCCAAAGGTAAGCATAAATGGAATAGGTTTGCGCATATCGCGGCAATATATTTAAGCTGTGGGTGCAATAGTCGTATCAGCGAATAATTTGTTACGCTAAAATACCTAAACTGTGTAAAGCATTGATCATAATTGCACATTGACTAAGTCGCACGTTAACAAAATTGTACCTTGACTAAATCGCACGTTAACTAAGTTGTAGGCCTATATGCATTTACCGTTCTTAACGGCGTTACCCCACAATAAACCACAGCAGCCTCGTGTTACGCGTTTATGGACTTTTGTTGCCAGTTTAACTGTTATGGCGGCTCATGTTGTGATGGCGCCAGTTGCCATTGCAGAAATAACGGTACCGCAAAGCTTCGTCACTGAAGTCCCATTGGCCTCTGATGAGTCAGCGCCAAAACCGGCAACACAATACCTAGAGAGTATGTTGCAGTTACTTAAACCTGCCTACTCTCAACTTGGTATTAGCGTGTGGGACATGACAACCCAACAAGCAGTATTTACTTACAACAACCAATCATTAATGCAGCCAGCCAGTATCCAAAAATTACTCACGGCATTGGCAGCAACTAAACAATTAGGTCGTGGTTTTTACTATCAAACGCAATTGAGTACTTATGCCAGTTCCCCCCTCAATAAACAGCAGATTAACAATGGCGTTTATCAGGGTGATATTTTCATCGAGTTTAGTGGCGACCCAACACTAACGTATCAAGATTTACAGCAATTACTGACTTCACTCAAAAGTTTGGGCATTCGAAAAATTGATGGCCAAGTGGTGTTAGTCAGTGATCAAGACAGCCAATTACAAGCACCAGGCTGGGTGTGGGACGATTTAGGCATTTGTTATGCAGCACCTATTTCACCGTTTATTATTGATAAGAATTGCGTTTATGGCCGTTTATCGACCACAGGCTACGACAAAACAGCCAGTATTAGTATGATGGGCAAACGCCCAATTAACATCACTAACGAAGCGTACTTTGTTAATCCGGTTGTTGCCAGCTCACAATACAAAGTCGCACCTGCTGGTTCGGTATACACACAGGCCAATAGCCAACCGGCTTGCCAGCTCACACTGAGTCGCTTTGATAATAATCGTTACCACCTTAGCGGGTGTCACGTTGGCGCGAAATCACTGCCGCTAGCTATCGCCATTACTGAACCGGCGCTTTATGCCCAACACATCGTGGCCAAACAACTTACAGCCTTAGGCATACAGCACAACGCACCGATGGCGTTGAGCCGCGCACAGCTCACACAGTCTGGTGGTCAGCGGCAATTAATTGCCAGTCATCACTCTGCCCCGTTAACTGATTTGTTATCGACCATGCTATTAAAATCTGACAATTTAATTGCTGACAGTTTATTAAAAAAAGTGGGCGAAGCTTATTTTCAATCGCCAAGTGATTTTGCCCGCAGTAGCCAGGCCATGAAAGCCATTTTGTATTCGCTAGGGATTGATTTGGCCGATGCTAATTTAGCCGACGGCTCTGGGTTGTCACGGTATAATTTACTCAGTGCAGAGCAAGTATTAAGTGTATTAACCACGGTTTATCGAATGCCGGAATATCATTTTTTACTCGATACCCTGCCAGAGTCGGGCGTCAGTGGCACCTTGCGTTATAAACGCTACTTTAATAAATCACCGCTAAAAAATCATGTGTTTGCCAAAACAGGCAGCATGTTAGGCGTGGCCAATTTGGCCGGCAGAGTCAAAGCCAGCAATGGCCATGACTATTTGTTTGTGCTCATTGAAAACGGCTTGAGCCCACAAATTAAAAAACAACAAAAAGCGCCTTTTTCGGCCGTTTTTTTACAAACAATGTTAGATGTGCCCGTTAACTAATCGCCGTTAACACTCAGGCGTTGACACAATAAAACTCAATAATTTCAATCTAACACTGACAGATATAGACTGTTGCGATAACATTGCGGGCAGTGAGCAAACGTTAGTTGTAAATCGTGTGGAGATAATATGGATAAGCAAGTCAGTTCGCGTGGCACCAAAGAAAAAGCCCTTCGTCTCAATTTAGACGAAAAGAAATACGGCACTATTGTTGAAATTGGCGCAGGCCAAGAAGTAGCACGTAACTTCTTTGTCGCGGGCGCTGCAGCAGGAACGATCGCTAAAACCATGTCTGCCTACGATATGAAGTTCTCTGATGCAATTTACGGTGTCCAAGAAGATGGCCGTTATGTCAGTAAAGCCCGTGTACTTGCAATGATGGAACAAGAATTCGATCTTGTTGTCGATCGTGTTGGTGGGGTGCGTTCAAAGTCATCACGTTATTTTAGTTATGCCACTACGGTATCGGCTAAAAGTTTTAATCGCAAAAATGAATGTCATGCCTGGTGTGGTGTGCGAATTCAAATGTACCCAGGTGCAGAACCATCTAACATCATCGTCCATGTGCGCATGTTTGACGATACTGCTGAAGCTCAGCAACAAGCGTTAGGCATTTTGGGGGTCAACCTCATTTATGCCAGTTACTACTACTTTGAAGACCCAAAAATGATTATCGACTCGTTAACCGATAACATGAAAGCCAATCGTATTGAAATTGATTGCATTGACTTTCAAGGTCCGTATTTTGAAGACGTCGATAACCAGGCTAAAAACATCCACCTTATTCGTAGCTGGAAAACCCGTGCAATTATGTTCAAAGCGGACGGCACTGTCGCGGTACCTGCCGATATGCTTTACAAAAAGAACGTGTTAACCATTCGAGGTTCATTTAAACCTGTTACCAACCTCAATGTGGATATGATCCAGCAAGGCTACAAAGCCTTTTCGACACAAGAAGGTGTCACTGATAAAAATACCGTATTAATTGCAGAAATATCGCTCAATGACCTACACGGTAAAGATGCCAACATGTCTGAAAAAGACATTATGGAACGCGTTAAATTACTTAATTTATTAGGTTATAACGTGATGATTTCGGATTACACCCGTTACTTCTCATTACGCGCTTATTTCCGTCAATATACACAGTTACAAATTGGGATTGTGGTGGGTATTGTCAATATCAAACAAATTTTTGACGAAGAATATTACCGTGGTATGGAAGGCGGTATTCTTGAGGCTTTTGGTAAATTATTCCCTGATAACACCCGGTTGTTCGTTTACCCTGAACAAGATGAAAAAGGTGAAATTAATGATTTAAATACCCTCAGCGTGCCTAATAACTTACGTTATTTATTCCGTCATGTACTGGATAACGGCTTTATCACCAGTATTGAATCCAGTAATCCTGATTTGTTTAATATTTTTTCTCGTGAAATATTACAGCAAATCTGCCGTGGTCAAGGTGAATGGGTTGATGCCGTGCCTGAGGCTGTGGGTAAAGCGATTATGGAACAAAAGTTATTTGGTTACAGAGGCTAGTCAGCTCTATCAGTTAACAGGTTAACGATAAACGATGCGGTTATCTCAGTAATGGGGTAATCGCATCATTATTGTTAATATTCAAGCAACACCATGTAGGCAAAAAATCCTTTCTTACACTATAGTGATATCACGGTATTCAATCTCTGCTTAGCAGCCAACGTTTCAATATAAATGATTTCACTCAGCCTTATTGAAGCAATAAAATTACGTAGAATAGCAACCATACAAAGTAAACTGATTTAATCTCCTCCTTATAACTACACACTACTGACGACACGCTAGAATCTATACCCTAATTCAGATAAAACGTCCTTCTTACGGTTTAGGTTATGTCGATCACACACCGTTCATTAACACAGGAAATTGCGATTGTTACAGATATTAGCTTTGTTAATGCTTGTATTAGGGATCGGATTATTAGTTTACAGCTTGCGAGCAGTAACTGACATTTGCCACAAAGACAATAGCCTAGGATGGCGAATACTGCGCTCACTCATTGTCTTTTTTATAATGGGTTATCTCGGCGTATTTTATTATTTGTGTGAGCATCATGAGATTGCCACACCTGATATCATTTTTTGCGTGATCATGCTCTTTGGTGGTGGCTTCGTGGTATTGGTGACTCGCCTTAGTTTACTCAGTTTACTTAAAGTAGAGAAGTTAGTCATAAGTGAGCGAAATATTGCTCTGCACGACAGTCTAACGGGTCTGCCGAATCGCAAATACCTGATGGACTCGTTAACCGAACAAGTCGCAAAAGGTAAACCATTTAGCTTATTATTAATTGATTTAAATCGCTTTAAACAAGTCAATGATGCATTGGGCCATTATTACGGCGACTTATTATTAATTGAGGTAGGTAAAAGTATCCAAGATCACCTGCCCCGTTCTGCGCAACTGTTCAGGTTAGGCGGCGATGAATTTGCGGTCATTGACACTCAAATCGACCCATCATTAATCGTTACCACCATAAACACTATCCACTTGGCACTCGAAAATGGCTTTTCAATTGAAACATATGACTTACTTGTCGGGGCCAGTGTGGGGGTAAGCCATTATCCAAGCCAAGCTTTAGAAATAGGTCAGCTACTGCAGCAAGCCGACATTGCCATGTACTCCAGTAAACATTTATCCGCTCCATTTTGTGTTTATGACCAAAGCCTTAATAGTAATGCCGTTGAAAAGGTCAACATCAGTGCTTTATTAAAGCAAGCCATTGAGTTACAAGAGTTTGAATTATGGTATCAACCAATTGTTAAAATGGATAATCAACAATTTTATGGCGTAGAAGCGTTGATAAGATGGCCTCGGCCCGATGGCAGTTATTTTTGCCCTAGTCTATTTATTCCTATTGCTGAGCAAACCACGTTAATTAATCAGATTACCACTTGGGTTATGCTGCAAGTGGCCAAGGACATGGTTTATTTT
Source organism: Shewanella sp. MF05913 (assembly GCF_059758095.1). NCBI lineage: Bacteria > Pseudomonadati > Pseudomonadota > Gammaproteobacteria > Alteromonadales > Shewanellaceae > Shewanella > Shewanella sp. MF05913. Next base: position 697,019 of record NZ_JCAYNT010000001.1, on the reverse strand, counting down.
GAATCGCTGGGTTTAGCCTTATGTATTCACATTAATTTGTCCGCTAAAGATTTACACGACACTAAACTCGTGAATAAAGTCTCCACACTAATCAAAAATAACCACACATCGCAAAAGGTGATGTTCGAAATAACAGAAAGTGCAATGATGATAGATGCAGAGCAAGCTAAGCAGACGATGAATTACATTGCCAGGTTAGGCGGTAAATTCAGTATTGATGATTTTGGAACTGGCTTTTCATCCCTTGAGATGTTGCGTGATTTACCCATTCAGCAAATTAAAATTGACCGCTCATTTATCAGTAATATCCATCATCAAGATGCCGATCTTGCGATTGTAAAATCGGTGATTTATTTGGCTAAGCATTTAGCATGTACCGTGGTTGCCGAAGGCATAGAACACCAGGACACCGCAGACTTAATCAAATCATTAGGATGCGATTTAGCCCAAGGCTATTTTTTTGGCAAACCTATGCCAAAAGACGTGATAGGGGAACAATTGATTCAACCTATCCGCTCATCGGCTCATTAACCCTTTCCCACCCTTTTTGAATAAGCTGTTATACGCAGTCACAAGCCAAAGCTAGCTCGGTTAATCAAAGTTCGCTCGGTTAGTTGAGTGCGTTAATCTGTAAATAATTATTTTTATCATTGCTAATGTAAATGCTAGTCATTTACAATCGCCAACCTAAAAACAAGGGGTCGGCATTGGCGTATCACAAAGACAATAAGCATTTTTTAACACTGTGGCTCATTGCTATGGTGATTTTGCTGTCTGTCGCCTCATCGATTCATAGCATTACTCACATTGAAGACACGGCAAAACATCACAGTGTTCATTGCTCGTCGTTACATCAACTTCAAAATGTCATCACCTCAACGCCTTACATTGTACCTGTTATGGTGCAATCTTATGTGCGTCAACAATTCCAATTAATTTCATTTACCTCGCAGTTTACGCGTTTTTTTAATACTCGCGCTCCACCGCAAACAGCCTCATAAATTATTTAATTTTATCGATTAGCTTAACCAATTGTGCGGCATGAATGCCTTGCATTTGTTATGGCTCAATGTTGTTTGCTGTTTGTCGGAGAGACAATGAAAACCTTATTAAAACCAAACCTTTATTCAATTGGGGCTTGCACCCTATTTTCTGTTAGCGTCAATGTTATGGCCGCTGAGTCTGAGTTAACACCAGCGTTAACTCAAGCTAAGCCAGTGGCACAAAGTACAGCCGAGATAGAACGGATCAGTATTCACTATCGCCAGGCATATCGAGGCAATGTAGCAAGTCAGGAGCTTCCACAAGCGATAACCGTATTAGACAGCAGTTTGATTTCAGACACTGGTGTGACTCGGTTTCAAGAGTTATTGGATTTTTCATCCAGTATCGCCAGACAAAATGACGGTGGTGGATTATGGGACAGTTTTTCATTACGAGGATTTCCAGGAAATGAAAATATTCCCTCTGGATATTTAATCAATGGCTTTAATGGCGGCCGTGCATTCAGTGGCCACCGCGACTTGTCGAATGTTGAATACGTCGAAATACTAAAAGGCCCGGGGTCAGCACTTTATGGTCGTTCTGAACCGGGTGGCACCATCAACATCATTACAAAAAAACCACAATATGAAACCAGCGGTTTTCTTAAAGCATCGGCTGCCAGTGAAGATCAATATCGACTCGAAGGCGATTTCACCACGGGCTTAAGTGAAGACATCGCCTTTAGAATTAACGGTGCTTTGCAAGATTATGGCAGTTTTAGAGATGAAGTATTTAGCAATAAAAAGGTGGTTTCGCCATCTTTTCGTTGGCAAATAAATGACGACAGTTCGTTATTGTATGAAATGGAATACCTCAAGCAAGAGCAGTTATTTGATCGTGGTATCGTGGTTATCGACAACAATATCAATACCGTACCAAGGTCGCGTTATTTAGGCGATCCCAATGATGGTGCTACCGAGATTGAAGCACAAAGTCATCAGCTCACCTATGACAATCAACTCAATCAACAATGGTCTTTGTCAGCTGGCTACGGTTACCGTTATTCGACATTAAACGGCTTTTCTTCAGATGCGGAGTTAGCGCAAAGCCGCCAATCACTATATGACGACGGTGAAACCCTCACCCGCCAACATCGCTACCGTGACTATAACTCGGTCGATCATGCGGTGCGATTTGAGCTCAGCGGTAGCGTAATGACGGGAAACATTAATCATAATTTGTTAGTGGGCGTTGATGCCTACGATTATCAATTATACACCGGGCTTTATCGCTACCGTGGTAGTAAAGGTGATTATGCAATCAATATCTTTCAACCGGTGTACAGCAATATTCAACCTGATGTCAGTCCGTTGTATCAAAAGCAAGAGCAGCAACAAGCATGGGGCACTTACATTCAAGACCAAATGGATTTAACCGACAAATGGAAATTGCAGCTAGGCTTACGTTTTGATGCTTACGATCAACAAATTGACGATGCTGTCACCCAAATTGCGTCATCACAATCCGATCAACGGGTCAGTCCTAAAATCGGTTTAGTGTACGTTTACTCAGATGAACTCAGTGTTTATTCCGTGTATTCCGAAGGCTATTTACCCGTATCGGGTACTGATTATGCTGGCAGTGCTTTTGCTCCAGAAGAAAGTACCTCTGTCGAAGCTGGGATAAAGTTTATGACTCAATGGCGTCAAGATATGCCATTAACGGGTACGGTGGCGATTTTTGATGCCAAGAAAAGTAATATTTTAACCGCGGATCCTGTCAACGTAGGCTTTTCGGCCACCTTAGGTGAAGCGAAAAGTACAGGCGTTGAGGTCGACCTTGATGCTGATTTAACTGATAATTTAACGGCCAAATTGTCTTACGCCTACCTGGATACCCGCACAGTCAATGAAGTGATTAACCCTGATTGGGGCGTGATGGTTAGTGCTGGCAGCAGATTAGTCAATGTTCCCAAACACACTGCCAGTATGATAATTAAACAAGACTTATCTGCTTTTAATATTGATGGTAATGCCGGAATTAACTGGCGTTATGTCGATTCAAGACTTGGCGATGCTGTCGATCCTGAGTTTCAATTATCGGCTTACCAGTTAGTCGGGCTCTTTGTAAATAGCCGCCTTGATAACAATATCAATCTAGGCCTTGCCATCGAAAACCTATTTGACGAACATTACATCGCTAACAGTTATTCAGCCTTATGGGCTGTACCAGGCGAACCGCGCAGTGTCAAAGTGAGTGTGTCTTATGAGTTCTAATCAACAGACTAATGTTATGGATGGCGCAGTAAAAGCTAAACGGATCAGCAGTATTGATATGATGCGCGGCGCCGTTATGCTCATTATGTTATTAGATCACGTTCGTGAACGATTTTACCTGCACATGCAAGTAAGCGACCCGATGGATTTAAGCACCACGTCATGGGAATTGTTTGTCAGCCGCTTTGCTGCGCACTTCTGTGCGCCAGTGTTTGTGTTTTTAACAGGTGTGTCGGCATGGCTTTATGCTAATCGAAACCCGTTACAGCCACGCTCAGCACGGGAGTTTTTAATCAAACGTGGACTGTTTTTAATTGGGCTTGAAATACTGGTGATCAATATTTCTTGGATGGGCAACTACCATACCTTGTGGTTGCAGGTCATCTGGGTCATTGGTTTAAGCATGCTCACCTTAGCCGCGTTAATTAATTTACCGCGGCCAATCATGGCACTGTTAGGATTGGCGATAGTATTTGGTCATAATCTATTAACCCCAATTCAATTTATGCCAAATGAGTGGGGATATAGTGTGTGGACTATATTGCATGATCGCGGCTATTTAATTGCCGATGGCGCGTTAAAAGTCAAAATAAGTTATCCCGCACTGCCGTGGATGGGAGTCATTTTACTGGGTTATGTTGCCGGCCCTATATTTGCAAAATCATCACTCGCCAACAGCCGACAACGTAAATTGCTTCTGCTGGGGCTTGCTTGCTTAACCTTATTTATTATCTTACGAGGCGGCAATATTTATGGTGAAACCTTACCATGGCAATTGGGCTCCCATTTAGGTGAGTCATTAATGTCGATATTTAATTTAACTAAGTATCCTCCTTCGTTAAGTTTTTTACTGATAACCCTAGGGGTGATGTTTATCGGTTTAGTGGGCTTTGAGCGCTTGAACAATCAGTTTGGCCAAGTACTGTCGACTTTTGGCTCGGTGCCCATGTTTTTCTATATTCTTCATTTGTATGTATTATTACTACTTTATGGGATCAGTAAATACGTGTTTGGCACTAATCATGGTGAGCTGTTAGGCGTCGATAATATGGCTTGGGTTTGGCTGATAGCCCTAAGCTTAATCGTGCTTTTATATTATCCCGTAAAGCGATTTAGTGCCTACAAACAATCCAGCAAGCAAGCATGGATTAAATATTTATAAGTAACATCAAGCCTCTGTGGTGTCAGAAAAAACTGGCATCATACGCTTTTCCTCTGTCCTTTTTACCTGCCGACATTCATTGACAAGCCTTTACCATGCATCCATATGTTTAATGACCTAGATCATACTTCTGCTACAAGTAATTCTTTAATCTAATTTGTATATAACTGTACTATTATTAAACAGTTTTTTGGGTGCATTTATGTGTATTAGTAAAACCGATTAAACAGATAGATAAAAGTTGCTTTAATTTGTCATCACAGTCAGTTAGCCTGAAAAAGTAATCCAATGATGCTTAACGTTTAAACTATTTTAGTGATAAAGGAACATCTCATGGAAAAAGCACAGCAATCGCTCGGTAAGTGCCCTGTCAATCATGGCGGTAATACCTCAGTATCAAATGATGTGATGGAATGGTGGCCAAAAGCACTTAACCTCGACATCCTTCATCAGCATGACAGCAAATCTGATCCTATGGATCCCAATTTCGATTATCGCGAAGCCTTCAAATCTTTAGACCTTGCAGCCGTTAAAAAAGATCTCACTGCATTAATGACCGATAGCCAGGATTGGTGGCCCGCTGACTGGGGACATTATGGTGGATTGATGATCCGTATGGCTTGGCATTCTGCCGGCACCTACCGTATTGCTGACGGCCGTGGCGGCGCTGGCACAGGTAACCAACGTTTTGCTCCACTTAATAGCTGGCCAGATAATGGCAATTTAGATAAAGCACGTCGTCTTTTATGGCCTATTAAAAAGAAATATGGCAACAAACTTTCATGGGCTGATTTAATCATTTTGGCCGGTACGGTTGCCTATGAATCAATGGGTTTAAAAACCTTTGGTTTTGCTGGTGGACGTGCAGATATTTGGCACCCAGAAAAAGACATCTACTGGGGATCTGAAAAACAATGGTTAGCGCCAAGCGGTTCAGAACATAGCCGTTATTCTGGTGAACGAGACCTTGAAAATCCACTTGCAGCCGTGATGATGGGCTTGATTTACGTTAACCCTGAAGGCGTTGACGGTAACCCTGACCCAATTAAAACCGCACACGATATTCGCATTACCTTTGCCCGTATGGCAATGAATGACGAAGAAACCGTTGCCCTTACCGCGGGTGGACATACTGTAGGTAAGTCACACGGAAATGGCCGTGCAGAAAACTTAGGCCCAGATCCTGAAGGTGCTGAATTAGAAGATCAAGGCTTAGGTTGGTTAAACAAAACCAGCCGCGGTATTGGCCGTGACACAGTAACCAGCGGTATTGAAGGTGCATGGACCACTAACCCAACACAATGGGATAACGGCTACTTTGAGCTATTACTGAATTACGATTGGGAATTGACCAAAAGCCCAGCAGGAGCCTGGCAATGGAAAGCTATCGATCTTAAAGAAGAGCACAAGCCAGCAGACGTTGAAGACCCGTCAATTAAAGTCGAACCCATGATGACCGATGCGGACATGGCAATGAAAATGGATCCTGAATATCGTAAGATTTCAGAACGTTTTTATAAAGACCCTGCCTACTTCTCAGACGTCTTCGCCCGTGCTTGGTTTAAATTAACACACCGTGATTTAGGTCCTAAGAGCCGTTACCTTGGTCCCGATGTACCTGCTGAAGAGTTAATTTGGCAAGACCCTGTGCCACAAGTGGATTACCGTTTAACGGAGCCAGAAATCAGTGAGTTAAAAGCGAAAATTTTAGCCAGTGGTTTGTCGGTTGCCGAGTTAGTGGCAACCGCATGGGACAGCGCACGTACTTTCCGAGGTTCAGATTTCCGCGGCGGCGCAAATGGTGCCCGTATACAGCTTGCGCCTCAAAAAGATTGGCAAGGCAATGAACCCGCAAGACTGCAAAAAGTACTCAGCGCATTAACCACGATTAAAGCAGGATTAACCAAACCAGTAAGCATGGCTGACTTAATTGTACTGGGCGGCACTGCAGCGGTTGAACAAGCAGCTAAAGCTGCTGGCGTTAACATTACTGTGCCATTCACAGCTGGTCGTGGGGATTCAACCCAGGAGCAAACCGATGTTGAGTCATTTGAAGTGTTAGAGCCGCTTCACGATGCATATCGTAACTGGCAAAAGAAAGACTATGTTGTGCAACCAGAAGAAATGATGTTAGACCGCACTCAGCTTATGGGCTTAACCGCGCATGAGATGACAGTATTAGTAGGCGGTATGCGCGTGCTGGGCACTAACTACGACAACACTCAACACGGAGTATTTACTGACAACGTTGGCGTGCTTTCAAACGACTTTTTCGTGAACTTAATCGACATGTCAAACACTTGGAAACCTGTCGGCAGAAACGAGTATCAAATTGTTGAACGCAGCACAAATAAAGTGAAGTGGACCGCAACACGGGTTGACTTGGTCTTTGGTTCAAACTCAATTTTACGCGCTTACGCTGAAGTGTACGCCCAAGACGATGCAAAAGAGAAGTTTGTACAGGACTTCGTTAACACGTGGACAAAAGTGATGAATGCCGATCGATTTGATCTCGCATAACCCTCACTGTTAGACACAAAAAAAGCACTGATTATTCAGTGCTTTTTTATTTTTGATTAAAAGTTCAACCGCAAACTTAACCTATTATGAACAAACTAGATCAGCCTTAACCTTTTAACGCTGAATCAATCATGGTTTGCGCCTGGGAAATAATACTCTCAAGATGCTGCTGGCTAATAAAGCTTTCAGCGTAGATTTTAAATAGCGCTTCAGTGCCAGATGGACGAGCCGCGAACCAACCGTTTTCGGTGGTCACTTTAATCCCGCCTATCGCCGCATTATTACCCGGCGCATGGCTTAAAATTGCCGTAATTATTTCACCCGCCAGCTCAGTATCGGTAAAGCTTTGAGCATTGAGCAATTCAAACTTGGCTTTTTTCTTAAGGCTTATAGGACTATCGATACGAGTGTAAAAACTTTCACCAAATTGATCGGTTAACTCTTTATAGCGTTGCGCTGGTGTTTTACCGGTTACAGCTAAGATTTCAGCCGCCAACAACGCCATAATAAAACCATCTTTATCAGTACACCAAGTGCTGCCGTCACGTTTTAAAAACGCCGCGCCGGCACTTTCTTCACCGCCAAAGGCAATGGTGCTTTGGGCTAAACCATCAACAAACCATTTAAAGCCCACTGGCACTTCTAAACATTGACGGCCTAATGCAGCACAAACGCGATCAATCATTGCGCTAGAGACCAATGTTTTACCTACCGATAATGATTCAGACCATTGTGGACGATGAGTCATTAAATAATCTATCGCCACGGCTAAATAATGGTTCGGATTCATTAAGCCAAAACCTGGGCACACAATACCGTGACGGTCATAATCTGGGTCGTTACCGACGCACAAATCATAATCTTCGCTGTAGGCTAGCAAGCCTGCCATGGCATAAGGAGACGAGCAATCCATGCGAATTTTACCGTCTTTATCCAGCGGCATAAAACCAAAGGTCGGGTCGACTCTGTCATTAACCAAAGTAATATTAAGCCCATATTGCGCAGCAATGTGTTCCCAATAATAAATACCTGAGCCACCAAGGGGATCGACACCTAAACGAATATTGGCTTTTTTAATCGCATCCATGTCTATCACTTGTGCAAGCGACTCAACATACGGCGCGATAAAGTCTACCTCATCAATCCAGCCCGATTTTACCGCAACACCGTAATTGACTTTTTTAACACCAGACAATTGCTCTGCTAGATATTGGTTTGCTTTGGCTTCGATGATTTTAGTGATGTCACCTTCTGCAGGGCCGCCATGAGGCGGATTGTACTTAATACCACCATCTTGCGGTGGGTTATGCGACGGAGTAATAATGAGTCCATCAACTAATGCAGCAGGCTTAGAAGCATTAGCTCGCACAATGGCTTGCGACACCACAGGGGTAGGCGTAAAACCATCGTCTTTTTGAATAAGCATTTTGACTTGATTTGCTGTTAATACTTCAACCACCGACATAAATGCAGCATAAGACAAGGCATGGGTATCAAAACCGACAATCATCGGCCCGGTTATGCCCGCTGACTGACGATAATCAACTACCGCTTGGGCAATCGCCCAAATGTGATTTTGGTTAAAACTGGCATTAAATGCACTACCGCGATGACCAGAAGTACCAAAAGTCACTTTTTGCTGTACGTCTTCCACGTTGGGAATAATACGATAATAGTGACTCATCAATTTAGGGATATTCACTAAATCCGTTTGTAAAGCTTGCTGTCCTGCGCGTTGATGAATAGCCACAAGTGGTCTCCTACGAGTAAATTAACGGGTTGATGACAAACTTAAATATATTCTGCAATGGTGCGGGCGTATTCACTGTCGCAACCTAAATGCTCTAATACCTCAATAAAGATGGCTTGCTTTTTGGCGGTATTATTATTGGTGGTTACCCAAAAGCCACTGGCACCAATTTCTTTAGGATTAGAAGACGGGCTCGACTCTAATAACGCTTGTTTTGAACGGGCAAAATACAAACGTCCTTTACCTTGAATATCGAGCACTTTAGTAAAGTCGCTACCCGTTGCAGCTTGTAAATTACCAAGCAACCACATGAAACGACCCACAGCCCCTTTTTGTTGGGATAATAAATGTTCATTAACGATAGATTTAAATTCAATACTGCTAACAATCGCGCCTTGCTCGTTTTCAAGTTCAGGTTCTACTTGAGCCGCAATCACTTTTTCAACCGCCGCTTTAGCCTGATTAAATAACTGACTACGTTGGCTCTGGGATTCGCTAACCGCTACAGGTTCAGTTTCAAGGCTCGGTTCGCTGATGGCCTCGGGTAAATCGACCACTACGGTTTCCACTGATAAATGCAATAAACGACGTAAAATATCCGAAGCGCTCTCGCCGATGCGTTCAGTCTTGCTGGCAATAAAGCGATAAAGTTCTTCATCAATTTCAATGTATTTCATCAGAGTCATCCTTATTCTTCTATTTGTCTTAGGCTCAACGTTACGTTAAATCTCGTTAAACACGCGATCGCCGATCAAACTTTTACGCAGCGATCAAAATATAGCTTCAGTGTAAGCCAAGCTTAACCTACTAATAAAGTAGCAAAATCATTTAATGGCGCATATTCGCTAAAATTTATTATTTCACGGGTAAAATTACAGCAATTATGGTTCAGACGGTCAGCAAAACTTGATTTGCTTAACCCATTGCCGCAAAATTCAGCCAAATTGATTGTTGTCACGAGTTTATCGCGTTATGCATTATATCTCTCAAGGTCAAGGTGAAGCCGTCCTGCTGATTCATGGATTATTTGGCAACCTTGATAACTTAAAAAACCTCGCTAGTGTATTACAACAAAACCATCAGGTTATTCGCGTTGATGTGCCTAATCATGGATTAAGCGAGCATTGGGACAACATGGATTACCCGTCTCTTGCCAATGCGATGGTGGATTTATTAGACCAATTGCAGATCTCTGCCGCACATGTTGTAGGCCATTCTATGGGCGGAAAAATAGCCATGGCCATGGCGTTATTACATCCAACGCGAGTAAAAAGTCTCGTGGTAGCCGATATTGCACCTGTGGCATACGAACCGCGTCATCAAACCGTGTTTGCAGCGTTAACCAGTCTAGTCTTTGACGAACATACCAGCCGTAAATCGGCATTGGCCCATTTGATCAGCTCAGGTATTGATGAAGCAACTTCTCAATTTCTATTGAAAAACCTGCAACGTACTGACACAGGTTTTGAATGGAAGATGAATCTTGATGGTCTAATTCATGGTTACCCGCGTATTATTGGTTGGGATTTGCCTATTAGCTCTGATGTGCATTTTGACAAGCCAACACTGTTTATACGCGGCGGCGAATCGAATTATGTTACTGCAGAACACCGTGATGAAATTGTCCGTCAATTTCCTCAAGTGACCGCAAAAACCTTAAATGGCACAGGTCATTGGCTACATGCACAAAAACCTGAGATTTTTAATCGTATCGTGGCTGAGTTTATTGAACAAAACCAAGGGTAAATTTTAATAATTTACTGTTTTGCACATACCCAATTCTGACACGATGTGATATATTCGCGCCCTCTTTTCGCCAGACATGACTAAAGCGAAGGTAGAAGTATGTTAAATCAGTACATGGATCAAATTGAAGCCGTTGGGCTGAACTTGTTTTTTGCGTCGATATTCTTTTTTATCGGCATGGCAATCCATGATGTGCTTAAACAAGGTGATGTCCCTAAATTTGGTCGATATATTGTTTGGGCAGTGTTATTTCTCGGCTGTGCCGGGTTTATTGCAAAAGGTATTATACAGATGACCTGGGAAGGCTCTGGGATCGGTTAAAATACAATGGCAAAAGAAACAACAGATAGAACGACTATTGACCTTTTTGCCAGTGAAACACGCCGAGGGCGTCCGAGAAGTAACCCACTTTCTCGGGAACAGCAATTAAAGATCAATAAGCGTAACCAAATTCAGCGTGATCGCGCTAACGGTTTAAAGCGAATAGAGTTAAAAGTGTCACAAGATTTGTATGATGCCTTGAACCAACAAGCTTTGAACAGTAACATCAGCCGTAGCCAGTTAATCGAATTTATTCTGCAACAGCAACTCGACAACTGAGACGTTTTTAGAACATCGCACAACGCGAACTAGATATTTAAAGGATAGACAATGGCAACTGTAGGTCTTTTTTTCGGTAGCGACACAGGTAACACCGAAGCTGTAGCCAAAATGATCCAGAAAAAACTGGGCAAAAGCATGCTCGATGTTAAAGACATCGCTAAGAGCACCAAAGAGCAAATCGCTGAATACGACTTGCTTATGTTTGGCATTCCAACTTGGTATTACGGCGAAGCGCAGTGCGATTGGGATGACTTTTTCCCTGAGCTTGAGCAAATCGACTTTACCGATAAGTTAGTGGCTATTTTTGGTTGTGGTGACCAAGAAGACTATGCAGAATACTTCCTTGACGCAATGGGCATGATACGTGACATTGTTGAAGCACGCGGTGGTATTATCATTGGTCACTGGCCATCTGAAAGCTATAATTTTGAAGCCTCTAAAGGCATGGCAGACGACAAGCACTTTGTAGGCTTAGGGATTGATGAAGACCGTCAACCTGAACTTACTGAAGAGCGTGTTGATGGCTGGGTTAAGCAAATTTATGAAGAAATGTGCTTAGCAGAATTAGCAGATTAATTCTGGCTTTACCCAACAAAAAAGCGGCATTTGCCGCTTTTTTACTATTCAAATTTTACATTAATGATGTACTTCACCTCTATTTATGACCACAACAGATCACACTCAACGCGTTAAACACTGGGACATCTTTTGCACTGTTGTCGACAACTATGGCGATATTGGAGTGACCTGGCGCTTAGCTAAGCAATTGGCGGCTGAATACCACATCCCGGTAAACTTATGGGTAGATGATTTACACAGTTTCTCACATATTTTACCGAACCTTAATCCAGTACTTTGCCAACAAACGTTTAATAGTGTGAATATATTTCAATGGAATAACCCATTAGATATAGACTATCAGGCCGGCGAAGTCATTATTGAAGCCTTTGCTTGTGAATTACCTGAACAGGTAAAGTCGGTCATTGAACAATTACATAAACAACCGCAAAGCTCAGCGCCACACTGGTTAAACCTTGAATATTTAAGTGCCGAAAATTGGGTAGACGGTTGTCATGGTTTACCTTCAACACAACCAAGCGGTGTTAAAAAGTGGTTTTATTTCCCCGGTTTTAACCCAAAAACAGGCGGGCTAATTTGCGAGCAACACCTCTTTAAAGAGCGCGACCTATGGCAAGCCAACCCCAATAATAAAATGGGTCTCTTTGACCAACTAGGTCTGAGTGGCATTAATGTTGATGACACTGTCATTAGTGTGTTTAGTTATGAAAGCCCTGCGTTAACTGCATTAATGGCACAATGGCAAACATCAACCAAACCAATACACGCGCTAATACCTAAAGGTCGTAGTTTAACCAGCTTAGCCTCATTTTTCCCCTGCGATGTTAATCATTTGATGCCCGGTCAGCAATTTAAGTTCGGTAATCTCACACTGCATATTTTACCCATGACCGACCAAACAGGCTTTGATCGCTTGCTATGGAGCTGTGATTTTAATATTGTGCGCGGTGAAGATTCGTTTTTACGGGCACAATGGGCCGCAAAACCCTTTATTTGGCACATTTATCCCCAAGAAGATGATTATCATCTAGTAAAATTACAAGCTTTTATGAAGATTTACTGCGATAATCTTGCGGCAGAAATATCGACCGCTTGGTGTGAGGTGAATTTGGCCTTCAATCAAGGTGATCAACATGCCGTAGTAAACTACTGGCAACAATTAAATTCTGTTATTTTGCCATTACAGCAACATGCGCTTAATTGGCCAAATAACGCATTAAATGATGCAGATCTTGCGAGTCGACTAGTTCAATTCGTTAAAAATAGCTAAGATACTGCTCTGTAAATATAAAAAGTCCATATATATAGGAAATAGTACAATGAAAACTGCTCATGAAATCCGTCCTGGTAACGTGATCATGTTAGATGGCAGCCCATGGGTTGTTCAGAAGACTGAGACAACTCGTTCTGGCCGTAACGCTGCAATCGTTAAGTTAAAATTAAAAAACGTATTGCTAGACTCTGGCACTGAACAAACCTTTAAAGGTGAAGACAAATTAGACGATATTATTTTAGAACGTCTTGATTGTACTTACTCATACTTCGCTGATCCTATGTATGTATTCATGGATGAAGAATACAACCAATACGACGTTGAAGCTGACAATCTAGGTGATGCTGCAGCATACATCGTTGATGGTATGGAAGATCAATGCCAAGTGACTTTCTACAACGAGAAAGCCATTTCTGTTGAATTACCAGTTCACATCGTACGTGAAGTTATTTACACAGAGCCTTCAGCTCGTGGTGATACTTCAGGTAAAGTAATGAAGCCAGCTACCATCACTGGCGGCGGTACTATTACTGTTGCTGATTTTGTTAAAGTGGGCGACAAGATTGAAATTGACACTCGCACAGGCGAGTTCAAAAAGCGCGTTTAATCGCCCGTTAATTTGAGTATCAGCTGAAATAGCCATAACTCAAGTAAACGCTCTAAAAGCCAGCATACGTGCTGGCTTTTTTGTCTCTACACATTCCATAAACGCTAAAACCAACCAACAAAACAGCATAAAACACTAAAGCAAAGGCTTAATTACCCTCATAAATAGCATGAACGACTGATATTATTATTCAATTTGCTCGTTTGCCCCTTTCACAAAGTCAATAAATTCGTTATGGTTCGCTAACTTAAGCCGTATTTAGTTATTGAGAGCAGTATGCGACCCATTATCAAATCCAATAAACTTGACTCTGTTTGCTACGACATTCGTGGACCAGTGCATAAAGAAGCCCGCCGTTTAGAAGACGAAGGTCACCGTATCTTAAAATTAAATATCGGTAACCCGGCCCCGTTTGGATTTGAAGCCCCAGAAGAAATCGTGCGAGACGTAATTTTAAACCTGCCAAGTGCGCAAGGTTATTGCGAATCCAAAGGCTTATTCTCCGCCCGTAAAGCCATTGTACAACATTACCAGGCACAAGGTATTTTTGGCGTGGATATAGAAGATATCTATATCGGTAATGGCGTGTCAGAGCTCATCGTGATGGCCATGCAAGGATTGCTTAACACCGATGATGAAGTGCTTATCCCCTCTCCTGACTATCCGTTATGGACAGCGGCAGCAAACCTTGCTGGCGGCAAAGCGGTGCATTATCGTTGTGATGAAGAAGCCGATTGGTTTCCGGATTTAGATGACATTAAAAGTAAAATCAGCAGCCGCACGCGCGCCATTGTGTTAATTAATCCTAATAACCCAACCGGCGCAGTGTATAGCGAAGAGTTGCTGTTACAGGTCATCGAGTTATGTCGCCAGCACGACCTAATATTATTTGCCGATGAAATCTACGACAAGATTTTATACGACGAAGCAAAACACATTCCTGCTGCACGTTTGTCTGACGATATTTTAACCATCACCTTTAATGGCCTATCAAAAGCCTATCGTGCTGCTGGCTTCCGTGTGGGCTGGATGATGTTATCAGGCAATTTAAAAGCCGCCAAAAGTTACATTGAAGGCTTAGAAATGCTCGCCTCAATGCGTTTGTGTGCCAACGTACCCAATCAACACGCGATACAAACTGCACTGGGTGGTTATCAGTCTATTAATGAGTTGATACTCCCCAGCGGCCGCTTAACCATTCAACGAGACGCGGTATACGAGTTACTCAATCAAATTCCTGGCGTGAGTTGTAAAAAACCCAAAGGCGCCCTGTATGCCTTTCCTAAATTAGACATGAAAAAGTTTAATTTACGTGATGATGAACGCCTAGTGCTCGATTTACTGAAAACCAAAAAAATCCTCTTAGTGCAAGGCACCGCCTTTAATTGGCCCGAACCCGATCACTTACGCGTGGTCTTTTTGCCGCACAAAGCCGACTTAACCAAAGCGTTAAATGAGTTTGGTGACTTTTTAGAAGATTACCGTCAATAACGTCTGTGAAGACTGGCGACAACTAAAACACTAAGCGACTGAACAGTCGCTTTTTTTTATCCTCTAGCTCAGGTAAGCTGAGATGTGAATTACAGATTATGCATTTAATGTAAGGATTATCATGAGTCATCTTTTTGCCCACTTAGCCCGCATGAAACTTATCCAACGTTGGCCGTTAATGTACAACGTTCGCCGTGAAAACGTCCAAGAACATTCATTACAAGTGGCCATGGTTGCACACGCATTAGTGATTATTAGTAATAAAAAATTCGCCACCGATTTAGACCCTAATCAAGCCGCGACCATTGCGATTTATCATGACGCCAGTGAAATCTTAACGGGTGACTTACCCACTCCCGTTAAATACTTTAATAAAGAAATCGAAGCCGAATATAAAAAAATTGAAGCCATTGCCGAACAGCGTATGCTTGAAATGGTACCCGATGAATTTAAAGAGGATTATCGAAGCTTATTTATCAGCGAAGCCGCTGATCCGCAATACAAAGCGATTGTGAAAGCCGCCGATACCCTCTGCGCCTATTTGAAATGTTTAGAAGAGCAAAAAGCCGGTAACAGTGAATTTAACAGCGCACGTAAACGTTTAGAACACATACTTGATGACAATCCCAATCCTGCGGTGCGCTATTTTAGAGACTGTTTTATTCCAAGCTTTACCCTGAATTTAGATGAAATTAACCAAATGCTGTAAGGATAGTTATGCCCGATACCACAGAGCAGCAAGACAATATTTGGCACCAACGCCTACTCGGTGAAGATAAACAACGCCGTAATGATCATCGCAGCCCGTTTCAGCGCGATCGCGCCCGCATTTTACACTCAGCTGCCTTTAGACGTTTACAGGCAAAAACCCAAGTTTTGGGTGTTGGCATGAACGACTTTTATCGCACCCGGTTAACCCATTCGTTAGAAGTGTCGCAAATTGGTACCGGCATTACCGCACAATTACGCCGTAAATACCCCGAGTTTAAATACTTACTTAACTCGATGAGCTTAATCGAATCGGTTTGCCTGGCTCACGATATCGGTCATCCACCCTTTGGTCATGGTGGTGAAGTGGCGCTCAACTACATGATGCGACATCATGGTGGTTTTGAAGGTAATGGCCAAACATTTCGAATTCTGTCACGCCTAGAACCTTATACTCCGTCATGGGGGATGAACCTCACGCGGCGCACTTTACTTGGGATAATGAAATACCCAGCCATGCATTCGCAATTGTTTATCGATCGACATAAGCCCGACATTGCCAATCATCGTCAATTGAAACCCTCAGATTGGCCGCCGGTTAAAGGCTTGTTTGATGACGACAAACCCATTATCGATTGGGTGTTATCAGCGTTAAGCGATAACGATCGCCAACTGTTTATCAGCAGTGAGCAAAGCCAGGTCAATGCCCACTACCCTCACCTTAAAACGCGTTTTAAATCATTAGATTGCTCGATTATGGAGCTGGCTGATGACATTGCTTATGCCGTGCATGATCTAGAAGATGCGATAGTGATGGGTATTGTCAATCAGCGCCAGTGGCAACATGATGTGGTTGATCAGTTACAACATATCAACGATGAGTGGTTAACATCAGAAATCGCCAGCATTGGCGAAAAGTTATTTTCCCATGAACATCATTTACGCAAAGATGCCATAGGAACTTTAGTTAACGGCTTTGTCACTGCGATTAGCATCGATACCAACGACAGCTTTGAAGCCGACTTATTAAAATACAACGCGCAGCTGCAGCCAGATTTTGCCAGCACCTTACATGTACTCAAACAGTTGGTGTTTAAATATGTGATTCGTAAACCTGAAATTCAAATGCTCGAATACAAAGGCCAGCAAATCATTATGGAATTGTTTGAAGCCTTTGCGTCAGATCCTGAGCGATTACTGCCGCTTAACACCCGTGAACGTTGGTTAACCGCAAATGCAGAAAACAGTAATCCCATGCGTGTTATTGCCGATTATATTTCAGGGATGACAGATGGATTTGCAGGGAGGTTACATCAACAATTGTTTGGTTCTAAAACAGCGGGGATTTTAGAATTAAGCAGCGAGCAATAATCATATTGCCTAGAAAAGAAAAAAGCGCTTGGTTATTTATAAACATAAAAACCAAGCGCTAGCGGGTTAAATAAAGGGGAAATAACCCAAAAGACACACGACACTTCACTTTTACATACAACAACTGTTTACATACAAAACGATTGATCTACTACTCAATTTTTACGCAACGCATCGCTCTCTCGTTCACGCCGGTTGCATAAACGCATTAATCTGTTCAAGCGTTAATAAAGGCGTTGCGCCAGCAGACTGCGCCACCATTGCGCCAACGGCACAAGCAAAGTTAATCGCATATTGCGGGTTATTGTCACTGCACAATTGATACAATAACGACCCTAAAAACGAGTCACCAGCGCCCACGGTATCAACCACATTGACCAGGTAACCAGAGTTGTAAAACTTCTGTCCTTTTACACTTAATAACGCGCCATGACTGCCTTTCGTTACACACAAATACTCAGTGTGTGTTTGCGCAGCAATGTAATCGACATTTTGCTCTAATGAATTAAACGGTGAACCCATTGCTTTGGCAATTTCGTAGAGTTCATCATCATTTAACTTAATGAAATCAGCTTTATTCATCAATTTAACAATGCTGTCGATATCGTAATGCGGCGCACGCAGATTAACGTCAAACACCGTAAAATGAGCCGCGTTCACTAACTCAGTTAATGTGGCTAATGACACCGGACTGCGGCCAATTAAGCTGCCAAATACCAATACATCAGCTTGTTTAACCTGGTTAATAATCGTGTCGGTTAACGCCACATTGTCCCAGGCAGTATCAGCCACGATTTCATATGACGCAGAGCCATTTTTGTCTAAAGTCACCTCAACGGTACTGGTGCTTTTAAGCGGATTAATCGCAATACAATCGCGGTTAACGCCACGTTCATCAATAAATGCTAACAACTCATGGCCTAATTGATCATCACCTACGGCGCTGATCATTGAGCCTTTAATGCCTAAAGCATTGAGCCTGACGCAAACATTTAACGGCGCGCCGCCAACACGTTTACCGTCAGGAAAACAGTCCCACAAGACTTCACCAAAACAACTGATATTAATATCCGCTTTGGCTTTATGATTCACTAATACACTGTTCATCATGCTTAACCTTTTGCTTGTAATCTTGCTTGCATAATCGCTTTGATATTACTGTTTTCGCCATACAAGTCAGCAATGGCGTTACGGTAGTCTTTACAAAAAACCGCTTGATTATTTAAGTCGCCAAATAAATCGGTTAACTGTAAAAAAGCTAATGGATCTTGACTCGTTTTACTGGCGAACGTATGTAATTTAGCGGCCATTTGATCGTTAATATCCAGTGCTTCACCTTGTTGGTTAACCTGTTTATCGCTGTATAAGCACCAGGCAGCAATCACCAAACAGGCTAATGAGGTATCGCGATTTAAGGCTATGTTTTCATTAATGGATGCAATGATAAATTTCGGTAATTTTGCTGAGCTTTCTAAACAAATACGCGCCAGGCTGTCTTTGATGTTCGGGTTAGCAAAGCGCTCAATTAAGGTATCTTTGTATTGGGTTAAATCGATACCCTCTAACTGATCAATTAATGGCGTGACTTCATCGTCCATAAAACGGCGTAAATAGGTGGCAAATAATGGGTCGGTAACGGCCTCATCAATCGTGGCAAAACCATGGATAGAGCCGAGTAAACCTAATACAGAATGGCCGGCATTGAGTAAACGGATTTTCATTTTCTCAAATGGGGTAACATCGCTCACAAATTGCGCGCCAACAGTATCTAATGCAGGGCGACCATCACTAAAGTTATCTTCAATGACCCATTGAGTAAACGCTTCACAGGTGATTGGCCATTCATCATTAATGTGTAATGTATTGGCGACATGTTCAATATCTGCTTTTGTGGTGACAGGCGTAATACGGTCAACCATTGCATTAGGGAACGCAACATTTGCCGCTATCCATTGCCCTAACTCAGCATCAATTTTACTCACAAATGCTAATAACATTTTACGGGTCATGTCACCGTTATGTTGAATATTGTCGCAAGACTGAATGGTAAAAGGCTTCATGCCATTGGCTTTACGCTGCATTAATGCAGCAGTGATATACCCAAAAGCGGTGATAGGGTCATGCAGATTAGCCATATCATGGATAATCTCAGGGTTCGCAAAGTCAAACTCACCCGTTGCAGGGTTAAAGTTGTAACCGCCTTCAGTTATGGTCAGAGAGACAATTTTGGTTTGTGGGTTAACTAACTTATCAATCACCTGTTGCTTGTTTTCTGGTGCAAACAGAAAATCAATCATTGAACCAATCACTTGATGATCTATCTGACCATTAGGGTGACGCACCGTTAAACTGTATAAGTAATCTTGCTTAACCAATACATCACGCAAGCCACGGTTGGCTTCTAATAAACCCACACCACAAATGGCCCACGACTCTGAGCCAGGTGTTTTAAGCAATTCATTGACATACATAGCCTGGTGAGCGCGATGAAAACCACCGACACCAATATGCACAATGCCTGCCGTTAACTGACTGCGATCGTATTTCGGCACATCAACATCAGCAGATAAAGTGGATAACGATTGTTGATTTAGCGGGTTAAGTTTAACGTTTGATTGTTGAGTGTGCTGCATACTCATGCCTCGTAAAATATAATAATCGGTTCTGTGTTAGCTCAGTAACACGCCAGACCCAAAGCAATCTTTATCATTAATATGACCATTGCTTTGAGTCACTCATTGGGTTTTATGAGTTTAAGTTTTTGTGACGTTTTAATGCAAAGTATGAACAACTAAAATAAATCACCGTACAAACAAAACACACGGTTTCGAATAACGATTTATTGTCTGCGTATATATCCATCGTTGGGCTATAAAACATCACATTCACGGCAAGTGCGGTAATAACCACTAACGAGATAAAGGCAAAACCATTTAATAGCTTGGTAAACTTACTTACATCTTCGATTGCTTCTTTATCATCTTGAGCCATTGCGTCTTGATATTCTGCAATTTGTTGCTGTTCTTTTTCATCAGCAATAATAGCGTCGCTGTAATCTAAATCAGCACCGTATTTTTTGGCTAATACGGTGTAAATAATGATGGTAAATATCCAGGTAGGAATAAACAAATAGTAGAATGAAATCACATCTAAACTGTTTAAACCAAAGCCAAAGATTAATGCTAATGCCCAAGATGCAATGGCTGGTGTGCTTTTAGACAGGTTTTGATATTTAGCCCAATAGCGAGTTAAGCCGATTTTAGGAAATAACACATGCTCAGCAAATACAATTCCGCCCACAGGCACCACTAATAAACCGGCATACGTCAGTAATGGCAGCATTTGGGTAAATACAAATGGGAAACAGGCAATCACAACCGTGACCATTCCCACAATCGCAGTGGTTCGTTCACGCGATTGATTAACAAAAATAGATTGTGCAGCAAGACCAGCACGATACAGGTTCGCGTTTGCTGTCGTCCATCCTGCAATGATAATAATCACAAAACCAGAAAAGCCTAAAGCATGATAAGCCACGTCACCAGGATCAAGCTGTGTGATGGTGGTTTTTAACAATACCGCAGTACCCGCGCCCATAATACCGGCCGAGATCCAGGCAATATAATGGCCAAAGAACATACCCACACCAGAAAACAGACCATAACTTTTACGCTTAGCAAAACGAAAAATAGCCATGTCGATTAAACCAAAATGGGTAATCGAGTTGGCAGCCCAGGCAAATCCAATCACTTCAAGTAAACCAATGCCTGGCTCGCCTTTATCGTTTAAGCCCGTCCAGATTGAACTGTCGCCAATGGTCATAAAGTCTTGCCAGCCACCTAACGTCGTCGTGCCTATCACATGGTTTGATAACGCAGGGAATAAACTGAATGAACCGGCAATAAAGATAACAAATAACCAAGGCGCGCAGATTTTAGAAAAGTCAGCAACGGTTGAAAAACCATACATGGCCACTACTACAACGATTGAACCAACGGCCAATACAATCATCACAAACCATAAACTGCTGGGATACCAATTCAACTGCGCGGGAATATCAAACAAAAAGCGCACTGCGGTGGAAGACACGGTAATCATGGCGGCAGAAATCACGGCAAAAATAATTACGTTAGCCCAGTTATAGAGCTTGGTCATTGAATCGCCAGCAATTTTATTTAAATAATTGTACAAACTTAAACGAGTTTCAACGGCAATAGGCGCAGTCAGTAGCCACCAAGAACACATGGCCAACAGGTTACCAATCAGTAACCCTAAAAGGATATCTATCGTCGATGCACCTAAGGCGACAAAGGTTGCACCAATCACAAATTCGGTTGCAGCAACATGCTCCCCAGCATATAAACCTGCAAAATGTTTCCAACCGTGCAACTTATTCTTAGCGACGGGAAGCTGCTCTTCATTCATTTGATGAAATGAAGAATCTCGGTGACTTGTTGTCATTATTGTTATATTCCTATATTTTCAGGTAAATTAATCCCTCACCAATATCGATGATAAAATTAAGCAACTTACCTTTTTGACTATTTATTATTCCTGTTTAACTGAAATAATAACCCCATTGACGTTCTATTTTTATTAATACTCATTAACTGTATAACGCTAATAAACAATATCTTGCTAACTGATGCTTATTTTATTGGTTTATATTGAGATAAACCTGCTGACATTATGTAGTACCAGCGTTATGTTTTTATAATCTATTTACGCCAAATCACTTTCACATCCATAAGTCTAGTGACGTAGCCTACTCTGTTAGCATTCTATAATTCATTTCACTTTTGCAAGTATTTGCTCTGCAGTATATTCATTAGTAATTAATGAGTTAATTAACCCACCTTGCAATGCTGCACATATCGCATTCACTTTACTTTTACCTGCGGCAATACCATAAACGGGTTTACTGGCATTGGGTGTTAACGGCGCACTCATCACTAATTGATTAATAGGATGAGCTAATAACTGCCCTTGATGATCGTAAACCCAACTAATGATTTCACCTGCTGCGCTATCGCTCACCAATTCATTCAATTTATCTTGGTTAATAAAACCATCGAGCATTAAGGGTGATTGCTCGCCCATCTGCCCTATACCAACAAAGGTTGCATCAGCTTGTTCAACCAACGCTAAAATACTTTTTATCGGCGCTAACTCATGCAAAATGTTTTTCTCTGTCACTGAGTTTGCAATAACCGGCAATGGCATTGGGTAATGTTTAGCTTGGACTCTGTTCGCCATGCTGACCACAATATCAAATGCTGAAGCTGAACCGTCTGACATCATATTACCGAGCAACGACACAATTTTATGTTGTGGGCATTGCATTGACGGTAACTCATCAATACACGCCTTAAGTGCCCGACCCGTTCCAAATGCCAACGTTTTCGGTTGTGCCGACTTTAAATAGCGTTCTAATACCGCGGCACCACATTGTGCTAAACCATATACCGAACTGGTATCGGCAGGATCGCTAGGTACTATTTCACACTCGAGTAAATTAAAAGCTTGTTTAAGTTGCTGGCCTAATTCCATGCATTTTGCAATGGGATGGTCTAAACGGACTTTAATTAAGCCTTCACTCACCGCAAGTGCAACGAGTCGCTGTGCAGATTGCCTTGATACCTCTAATTTCTGTGCTATTTCATCTTGAGTATTTTTAGCCACGTAATACAACCACGCCGCTCTAGCTGCATCTTCTAATCGCGCTAATTCTGAATTTGATTTACTGTCCATGATATTCCTCATTATTCAGTGTTAACGCATTATGCTGGGCATTAACTGAGCGAAATCTTGCCAATCTGTTAATGCCGTAATCTGTGGAAACGTTTTAGCTACCGGATGATTGTGGTAAATAATATGTGCACCACCCACATAATGAATAACAGGCATATTGGCTGCGACAGCGGCTGTTACGCCAAAAAAGCTGTCCTCTATCACTAAGCATTGTTCTGGTGCTACACCCATACGCCTGGCTGCATGTAAAAATAAATCGGGTGCTGGTTTACCGTTTTCAACTTCGCTGCCAGTAAAAACATTCCCAGCAAACACATCACTTAATCCCACCACCGCCAACGCTTTTGTTGTGCGAGGTAAACTGCTGCTTGTGGCAATGCAAAACGGCACAGTTAAGGCTGAGAGTACCTCTTTAATGCCATTTGTAACGGTTAAATCACGCTCAAATGCCAATAACAACTGTTCTCGGTACTGCAATTCAAAAGCTTGTGGCAACGTTATATTCAACAAACTGTTAATTTTGGCCGCGACAGTCGCAAATTGGCAGCCTAAAAAATGTTGCTGCACAAACGCCATATCAATTTGGGCACCCAACACGGCTAATTTGTCGATTAACACATTCGCACTAATGACTTCACT
The DNA here is from genome assembly GCF_059758095.1 of Shewanella sp. MF05913. NCBI lineage: Bacteria > Pseudomonadati > Pseudomonadota > Gammaproteobacteria > Alteromonadales > Shewanellaceae > Shewanella > Shewanella sp. MF05913. Next base: position 673,559 of record NZ_JCAYNT010000001.1, on the reverse strand, counting down.
GTCGATCACAACACCGTCGCAATCAAAAATGACTAACTTTGGCTTTGTATTCATAAACCAGCCTTAATGAATAAAGAAAATTAAGGTCCTATTTTACAATGGCTTTAAGCTAAAAATCCCACTTAACTGTCTATGTTAGGCTTTATTCGATGCTTATTACGCTGCGTCATCATCTGTAATCAGGGGATGACCACCCTAAACCGAGCTTTTGCACTCAGCGTGAGCATATGCCCTTTCATTGAGCATATTCCCTCTTCTCAATATTGATGTCAATCACATTTCTTGAATTAAATAAGCAAATCGAGCTTTAGCGGTTGCTTATGTACGTTTTGTGATAATAAAATGTTATTTAAATTCAATAGAATAATATTAAGTGCAAGTTGGAAGTACGATAATTAAACGATTCAACTTGAGCGAAAATCATTCAATCTGTATTACAGAACAATCAAGATTGAAGCTTAAGATTGTCATTTGACGCCTTGTACATTGCACCAATTAAACGCATTTTGAAGATGCAATGCGCAAGCTCATTTGCACTCAAGGTGAATGGCTGAACTCTGATATTAGAGATTCGAGATTTGAAGGTTAAAGGTTGAAGGTTGAAGGTTGAAGATTCAATTAGCACTTGATCATCAATCGCCATTCACTCAATAACATGTAATTGATATGCATATCTACAACACAAAAAAGTGCAAAAATCGTACACACAAGTTGTAATAAAATTACATTTGTCGCTTTTTTGTGGTCAGTATCACAGCATATTCACCCTATAAACTGTAATTTTATTTACAAAGAATATTTTGCAAAAACGATTTGTTGAATATTTTTAGAGGAAACCATTATGACTGTAACCAATACTCAAGAGCTTGACCTACTGGTAGAACGCGTTGCCAAGGCGCAGGCCGAATTTGCTAACTTTAGCCAAGAGCAAGTAGACAAAATTTTTAGGGCTGCGGCTTTTGCTGCTGCAGATGCGCGCATCTCTCTTGCCAAAATGGCGGCAACAGAAACAGGCATGGGTGTACTTGAAGACAAAGTGATTAAAAACCACTTTGCGTCTGAATACATTTATAACAAGTATAAAGATGAAAAAACCTGTGGCATTTTGTCTGAAGACTTAACCTTTGGCACCATTACGATTGCTGAACCTGTCGGGATTATTTGCGGTATTGTGCCCACAACCAACCCAACCTCTACCGCGATTTTTAAAGCGCTTATAAGTTTAAAAACCCGTAACGGCATTATTTTTTCACCGCACCCAAGAGCGAAAAACTCAACCACAACAGCAGCAAGAATCGTACTCGATGCAGCTGTAGCCGCTGGCGCACCCAAAGACATTATTGGCTGGATAGATCAACCCAGCGTTGCCTTGTCTAATCAATTAATGACCCATGAAAAAATCAATCTCATTTTAGCCACCGGTGGCCCAGGTATGGTGAAAGCCGCCTACTCTTCTGGCAAACCAGCCATTGGCGTTGGCGCGGGTAACACCCCTATCGTTATTGATGAAACCGCAGACATTAAACGCGCAGTGAGTTCAATTTTAATGTCTAAAACTTTCGACAACGGCGTAGTGTGTGCTTCTGAGCAAGCGGTCATTGTGGTTGAAAGCATTTATAAACAAGTCAAAGAGCGTTTTGCTCATTACGGCGGCTATATGTTATCTAAAGCCGAAACTGCCGCAATGCAAAGCGTCATTCTTAAAAATGGCGGCCTAAACGCCGACATCGTTGGTCAAAGCGCAGTCAATATCGCCCTTATGGCAGGTATTACCGTGCCAGGCCACACCAAAGTATTGATTGGTGAAGTAACAGACATTAATGATGCCGAAGCGTTCGCCCACGAGAAGTTATCTCCGTTATTGGGTATGTATAAAGCCAAAGACTTTAATGAAGCCATGGATAAAGCTGAAGCATTAGTCACCTTAGGCGGCATTGGCCATACCTCTGGTTTATATACCGATCAAGATACCCAGGAAGCACGCGTTAAAGCCTTTGGTTTTAGAATGAAAACCGCGCGTATTTTAATAAACACCCCTGCTTCGCAAGGCGGCATTGGTGACTTATACAACTTCAAATTAGCGCCATCGTTAACTTTAGGTTGTGGTTCATGGGGCGGTAACTCAATTTCTGAAAACGTTGGCCCAAGTCACTTAATCAACAAAAAAATGGTCGCCAAGAGGGCTGAAAACATGTTGTGGCACAAGCTTCCATCATCAATCTATTTCCGCCGTGGCAGTTTACCCATTGCCCTTGAAGAATTAAGCGACAAAAAACGTGCGTTAATCATTACCGACAAGTTCTTGTTCAATAATGGCTATTGCAACGAAACCTTAAAGATCTTGAAAGCACAAGGGTTAGAAACCGAAGTCTTTTACGAAGTCGAAGCCGACCCAACATTAGCCATTGTCCGTCAAGGTGCTAAAGTGGCTAACAGCTTCCAACCGGATGTGATTATTGCATTAGGCGGCGGTTCACCTATGGATGCAGCGAAAATCATTTGGGTCATGTACGAGCACCCAGATGTTGATTTTGCTGACTTAGCCTTACGCTTTATGGATATTCGTAAACGTATTTACAAGTTCCCTAAAATGGGCCGTAAAGCCAAAATGGTGGCTATTCCTACCACATCAGGCACAGGCTCAGAAGTCACACCATTTGCGGTAGTCACCGATGAAGTGACAGGTAAAAAGTACCCTATTGCAGATTATGAACTTACGCCTAGTATGGCGATTGTTGACCCTAACCTTGTGATGGACATGCCTAAGTCATTAACGGCCTTTGGCGGTATTGACGCGGTAACTCACGCATTAGAAGCGTATGTCAGTGTAATGGCAAACGAATACAGTGACGGCCAGGCATTACAAGCTCTCGATTTACTGGTGAAATATTTACCAGACGCGTATGAGCTTGGAGCAAAAGCCCCTGTTGCCCGTGAGAAAGTGCATAATGGCGCCACCATTGCCGGTATTGCATTTGCCAACGCATTCCTGGGTGTCTGTCACTCAATGGCGCACAAATTAGGTGCTGAGTTCCACTTAGCACATGGTTTAGCCAATGCACTGTTAATCTCTAACGTTATTCGTTTTAACGCCACAGACATGCCAACTAAGCAAGCGGCGTTCAGCCAATACGACCGCCCTAAAGCATTATGTCGTTATGCCGCCATTAGTGAACACTTAAAGTTAGGTGGCAAAACAGATGAGCAAAAAGTTGAAAAGCTCATTGAGAAAATCGAAGAGCTTAAGAAGGTTATTGGCATCCCAGCCTCTATTCAAGAAGCCGGTGTCAACGAAGCAGACTTTATCGCCAAATTGGATGAACTTGCAGAAGATGCATTTGATGATCAATGCACTGGTGCTAACCCTCGCTACCCACTCATTAGCGAGATTAAACAAGTGCTATTAGACAGCTTCTATGGCCGTGCTTATAAAGACTAATGTTATAGTTAAACGCTAATACACAATGCCTTAAGTGCCACCGCGCTTAAGGCATTTTTTTATGTTAATGCCATCAATACTGCGCTGTTTGCATGGATTTGAGTGGTGTCGTATAACGGTACTTGAGTATGTTGTTGCTGCACTAATAAGGCAATTTCAGTGCATCCTAAAATCACCGCTTGTGCCCCTTGAGCAAACAACTTATCGATAATGGTTAGGTAAGCGTCTCGTGATTTTGGGTTAATTTTACCTAAGCATAATTCTTGGTATATCACGTCGTGAATTTGCGTTTGGTCATCAGCATTGGGCACTATCACTTCAATGGGGTAATTGTCACTGATCCTGTGTTTGTAAAAGTCTTGCTCCATGGTAAAGCGAGTACCTAACAAACCGACTTTAGTGATGCCATCGGCCAGTAGTACATTGGCGGTCGCATCGGCAATATGTAATATCGGTATTGAGATTTTCGCCTGTATCTCATCAGCCACTTTGTGCATGGTATTGGTACAAATAATCACAAAATCAGCACCACCGGCTTCAACCGCCACAGCGGCATCTGCTAATATCTTGGCAGTATCATCCCATAACCCTTGATGTTGTAACGTTTCGATTTCAGCAAAATCAACACTGTACAAACAAATCTTAGCTGAATGCAATCCACCTAAGACCGCCTTGACCCCAAGGTTAATCGCCTGATAATAGCTTTGCGTCGACTCCCAGCTCATGCCACCAATCATACCAATGGTTTTCATGCTTATTCCTGTGATGTAAGTTTGATAACGCTTGGACTGATTTTACCGATGCTTCTTTTTATAAACAGTCGCTTACTCAACTAAATTTTGGTCTGACTAAATTTTGCCCACCTAATGTTCAAAAAATTATTCATCTAAACCAAACTTTTTCCGAATGCGTTTAGCCCATGATGGCCTTTGTATTTTGTAGCTGTATATACTCTCTGGCACAATGATATTCGGGTTGGCTAATACAAGTGCATCAAAAAACGCTCGTCGATCAAATCCACGATAGTTTGAGTACATTAGTTGCCTATGCTCTCCATTTTTGAGCACTATCAGGTTTGAAATAGATTCTTGCCCTGTATGGCTGACTTGCTTCAATTGCGTAATGTCAGAAACCTTGACCTGCCAACTCACATCACTAAAGGTGGGATCAAAATAGGACAAAGTGGTTTGCGTGACACACACCCTAATTTGTTTATTTTCAAGCCAGAACCATAATGCTAACCCCAGCAATATCGCTTCAACAACCCAAATAGTGATATCAACAACCTCAAACAGCTGTGCTACCGCATGAGTATCGTTCGTTAACGTTGGCAGATATTTGTGCGCAGCTACGTATAAAAGGAATGCCACGCCAGCATTTAAAATCAGTAACAATGCTGAAGAACGTTGTTTCCTGATATAAATGAAGTAAGTTGTCATGTTGACCCTTTATGAGAAACTAGGGTAATATCCCCTAAAAATTGCTGACCCAACTAAATTATGCCTAAATAACGCCTATTTTAGACTATCCAAAAATTCTTGAGGAATTAGTGCGTTTCCACCCCGAAATTCTTCAACCAAATGAATGTTATCAAAGCCATCAAAGTATTCCTTCGGGACATGTTCAAATACAATAATTTGAAAGGGTTTTTTCATTTCCTTTAAAACGTTGCCTATAAAAGTATCCATTAATTTAAATGCATCTATGATTTTGGCCCTATCCGAATGTTGTAGTCTTGTCTCAGATAAATCACCCTCTTCGCCATAATACGGCCTACTAGGTTGATCAATTAGTAAAAAAGGAGGAACGTGCTTGGTCTTTTGGGTCAGCATTAACTCATGAAGCCCTAAAAACATAAATAAATGTTTAAACATATCATTAGAACTACTCCCAGCGGCTTCAACATAAGTCGTCTTGGGCTTCCTAAAATCAAGTTTTTTGTCTTTATAATTGAAAACTGGTAGGTAGTTACCGTAATTTTCTAATGATTGTTCAACTAATTCCATATAACCTTGTATTATTTCTTCTAGCACTTTGATACTCATTTCTCTGTTCACTGTCGTATCAATAACCTGAATAGAATTAATCTGTTCTTGAATTTCTGCCGTCGATGTTGTTTCATTATTATCATTATTATCATTATTTGGCTGATATAGATCTAACTTCGCTTTTGTTTGCCCAAGAAAAATGAACTTATCCCTATCATCTCCAAAGCTTTTAGCATGCTTGGGTAAGCATTTTTCTTCCTGTGTAAGTTTATCTATTAATCGCCTACACTCAGCTATTTCATCAGCAGTTTTTCCATCTATTGGTGTTCTGTTTCTATTTATTTGCTTGATTCGCTGTAAATCTCCCTCTAGCGATTCTATCAATGTATCAAAAATTGACGTTTTTACTATTTCGTCTTTATTTCTCCAGTATTCTACGGGCTTTAAACTATCCGCTATATTACTTAGACTAGATTTGTACACATTGTATGTGGACTGAAATCTCATGAGATTTATTATTCTTCTTTCTAATAAGCTTTTCTCTGAGATTATTTCATCAAGCCTGTTGGTTTTTACGTCATAAGCCTGACTAATCCCACTATCAATGACTGATTTAAGGGACTCTATTGACTTGGTTATGTTCTCGTCTTCGTCAATAAGCCCATATTCTTTTGCTTCCATAAGGATATTTTGAAGTTCGCCATGAAATTCAGATTTTTTAGTTGATCTTTGTTTGTTCTTTTTTTCTATTTGAGCCAGCTTAGTTTGTAGAGATAGTCTTTTTTCACGCTTAAGAATGTTTTCAATTGTCTCAATGCCCACTGCCAAATCAAAAATTCGAGGGAGTGCCTCTCTATATCTATTGTCATTTTGCTTATCAAAAAACACTTCACTATGTTGAATTATGTCTCCAGAAATGGTGCAAAATAACATGAAATACCTTAATGAAATTTTACTGTTGGCCTTTAGGGATCTGCCACCGAATGGAATTATTACATCTTTATCAATATTAAACTCAGTTTCGAGTATTTCTTTTAAGCTACCCTCATTCATGTTTAGGGATGGAGTATCTGGAATATTTCCTGTTGATGAGAAATAATAATCATTTGATACTTTAGTTCTATCAGGTGCTTTTCTTGCGATAGTGAAATGTTTATCATTTATTTTAAAGTTTAGTCCATACCAAGCTACATTCTCGTTTATTTGGCTCTCAGCTATTTTGTGCTTGGATGCAAAAAGACAGTAATCAATAATATGCAACACAGCTGTTTTACCAGTATTCGACTCTCCGGTTATTACATTTATTTTGTTTTCTTCAAATTTAAGTTCTCTCCTATAACCACTTTCACCATTCATCCAAAGCATTATTTTTTGTATCGAATATTTCATAACTCAATCCTTAAGTTCAAATAAAGGTTTGATACATCTTCTCTTAAAATTTTAGATATATTACCGGAAGCTTTTGAGGTTTTCTTTAGTCGATTACCTAATGAGCTCATATACTCAACATTTTCATTTGACACGACGAATGAGTTATCTATTGTTATCACATCAACCTCAATGAGAAATTGCAGTGCATTTATAGATGTATTTAAGTTATCGTAATATCGATTATTAAAATTTGAAAAGCAGCTAAGCTTATCCACTATTAATTTGTCTAGACTTTTTATTTGTGTTCTTCCGTTCGCCAAATATGAAAGCAGTTCTTTATTTGCCAAGAAAGGCATGATTAATAATGCTTTAGTTAATTCAAGCCTCCCTGTTTTTTGGATAACCATTGCAATTGCAAGAGAGGAAAATGCCAAGTTATTTATAGTCTCTGTTCTCATTTATAATTGTCCTCCCAACCTTTAACCCATCCGATTACAGGCTTATTGGATAGACTATATAGGCTTCCATGACTCATATCTGACAATAATCTTTGCCCTGAAATAAAAAGTTCCTTATCTCTTAATGCTTTCAATACTTTGTGTGCTATATCAACATATTCATCAGGGTTATTCTTCCTTCTATATAACGTCCTATATTCTGTCTGCCACTGGCGGAAAATTTCATCTTCAAATATGCTAATCTCTTCAGATGTTAGTTGGCCTTCGTTTACCCAATCAGAGAGATTAGCTTCAATTTTTAGCCTATACCTAGTGTAGGTCAGAATAATTTCTTGTTCATTCTTTTCGATATCTTCTATATCTAAAAGCTGTTTAATAAATGTTTGATCTTCAAGTCTATCAGGGAGTTTACCTTCAAATTTTCGTATCTTGAGTTCAGGATTGTTTGCAATATCAAAATACCTACGAAACTTTCGTTTTTTGTCTTCAAAAGAATAAATCAGTTTTTTACTGTTAGAAAAATTTTTAAATATATCTTGTCGTACAACTGAATCTAATTGATTGAATAAATTATCAATTTCTCTTGAATTAATTTCTTTTTCCTCAAGAGCTATTTTGCACTGTTCAATTATATTTTTAATATCCAACTCAGACTTTATATTGTGTAAGAAATTTTCTAATACCTCTTCATGTAGATTAATAATTGAAGTTATATAACCCTTGATGTCTTCGGATTTGGTCAATTCAGATAGTTTTTTAAGGTAGGTATTCATATCAGTGAAATCTTTTTTTCCGGCCTGAAATTCAGAAAGATATGATAAAAAGGTGTTAGTTGATGTGAATGACTTATTGCTTACCAAAACAAAGGTGGTTTTTTTCACAAAAATTTTTTGATTCGTTAGGGATTCTCGATCATCATTACTATCCGCTATTACAATGCTCCAATTATGCATTGTCTTCCAAAGGTCGGGGTCAAGCTCAGTTAAGTTGACGCTACTTCCATCAGCTTTATTTTGGGTCGAGTGTTTAATTTGAATAAGAATTTGACTGTCATTGTTTAGCTGGGTATGAACATCATCCAAAGCTTCAAACCCAATTGTTTCATCTTTCTTGAGTGTCAGAAGTTTATACAAGAAATAATAATACTGGAAATCAAACCCAGCTATTGTTCCTGCCGCAGATGTTTTTTCAGTATGAGGCTTTCCTGTCATATTCAACTCTTTCTAAGTTTGTTAAGTTTGTCGTTACTGAAATTAAGTTAAATGAACTACCTTAAAATTAAGCCTTGAGCCGGAAACTGACTCTCACGCAGTGCCGTTTAACGATTAAAGTTCATGAGCCGTAGGTCTCAGTTTTGTCACAACGGAGTGGACTGTTATCGCTCCTTGCCCAAGGGGCTTATTTGAGGCTATCCTGCGGTGTGAGGGAAGCATGGCATCTTTACACTAAACTTGAAGTCAATCGTAGATCTCTTTAAAACTTCGCTTTACGGGTTTTTACAATTGCCTTCAAGCTATCATAAAAGTAGGCTATTCTTCCATCATTCTTACCTACTTTCAGCATTTTGGCTTAGACATAGATTTCATGCCCATTTTGCTAAGGTTTTGTCTACCGCAGGGACAAAACAGCGTATTCGCGGTAATCCCGATAAAGACCCGGTGGTGCTTTCAATATCTCATTCGCTTTAACACTTTAATTATTAATAATTTTAGTAACTTATCAGCTTGTTTTTCACTAATCAATCACCTTTTAGTCTAGGTGAAAGCGAGAATTTAGATAATCGAGAATACGAACTCGTTATGTAGGGTTGATACTCTAACAAAATGCATCTAACTCCATAAGATAGGCAAATGACTTTTGTATATTGCTTGCAACTGTCAAAATTCAACTCTGAACTTGAGGCCGTTGAAGACTTTTTACAAAAGACTACGTGAGCTGGCTCAAGGCCTTTCACGCATATCTGACCGATAAGGTTATTGGAAATGTCATTATGTTGTCGGGAACATCATTGACCATGTGCTTCAAGGCATTCAGGAATCCTGCCTATCAGAGCCCGCAAGCTTAGGAGGGGAAGAGTCGTTCCTTGGTATCTGACCCATATGGATATGGGAAATGTCATTATGATGTCGGGAACATCATTGACCAGCCATCACGACATTTGTGAATCCATTCACATGAGACTCCCATCTGAAGCGTTAAGCATTTTCATTCTTTACCATAAATAGGTGGCTGAAGAACACTCAGACGAAGTTAAAAGCTGGATTTGACCACGTCGCGAAATTATCGCTGCTATTGCTTAGTAAAGAATGATAATTTTGATGTGGCGGCTGGGAGATCCAAGAGGGAACAGCCGTTGGTTTCCTCTTGGTCTGGTGTGGGCGAAGCGCCACGACGTTAGTGGCCGTAGGCCATGAGTACATAAACACCTGGATCCCGGCTCAAAAGCATTACCGGGACGACGATTACACTACGCTGCGTAAGTTCACAACTTACGACCTTGCTCTGGTGTGGCGAAGCGCCACGACGTTAGTGGCCGCAGGCCATATACTAACGGCTATATGAAAACAAAAAGCCATAAAAAAAACCAGCTAATTAGCTGGTTTTTAACGTGATGTCATTACAAGGTTAATTAAAGGGCGGCTAGCGCGTCTTTACATAACTGCGTAATACGATCCCATTCTTCATTGTCTACTGCATCCGTTGGGGCAATCCAGCTGCCGCCGATACAATCAACGTTTGGCAGAGCCAAGTATTCTTTGTATGTCGCTGGGCTGATGCCGCCTGTTGGGCAAAAACGAATATCAGCTAATGGGCCAGAGAACGACTTAAGTGCATTCACGCCGCCTGAAGCTTCAGCAGGGAAAAATTTGAAGTGAGTGTAACCTAACTCCATTCCCACCATGATTTCAGAAATACTGGCAATACCAGGAATTAAAGGCACAGTGCCCTTTTTAGCCGCTTTTAATAAATCAACCGTGGCACCAGGAGTGATAATAAACTGCGAACCTGCTGCAACCGCTTGGTTAAGCTGAGCTTCATTTAAAATAGTACCTGCACCCACAAGGGCTTCAGGCACTTCTTTTGCAATTTTAGCAATCGCTTCAAGTGCACAAGGAGTACGTAATGTCACTTCTAATACACTGATCCCGCCAGCAACCAATGCTCTGGCTAAAGGCACAGCGTGTTCTAGTTTGTTTATCACCATAACCGGAACTACTGGGCTACGTTTAAACACTTCTTGTGGTTGAAGTAACCAGTTATTAGGCTCAATCATGTTACCGACTTCCTTTATTTTTAATATAATTCATCAATCGCGCTAGTGCTGCGAGCGCCTGTTTCTGGGCTGCTTAAGCTGCGACGTAACGCACCAAACAATTCACGGCCCATGCCGTACGCTGAATGGTGTAAGTCCACAATCCCTGCGGTGCGGTTAGCAAGTGTTTTCTCATCGACTAAAAGCGTTAATTCGCCGGTGGTCGCATCGATACGGATCACATCGCCATCTTGTACTTTGGCAATTAAACCGCCGTCTAATGCTTCTGGTGTTAAATGAATGGCTGCAGGGACTTTACCTGATGCGCCAGACATACGGCCGTCGGTGACTAATGCAACTCTAAAGCCTTTATCTTGTAAGGTACCCAAGAATGGCGTGAGTTTGTGCAGTTCAGGCATACCATTAGCTTTAGGACCCTGGCCTTTCACAACAACAACACAATCACGGTCTAACGAGCCAGACTTAAATAATTCGTCAATTTCATTTTGATCGTTAATCACAACCGCAGGTGCTTCGATAATACGATTACCAGCTGGGACTGCAGAAACCTTAATCACAGCACGGCCTAAGTTACCTTTTAGTAAGGTTAAGCCGCCGTTGCTTTGGAAAGGCGTATCAAGATGCGTTAGTACTTCTTTGTCTAACGATTCAGTGACACCATCAACCCACTTTAGTTCGCCATCGATTAAACGAGGCTCTTGGGTGTAACGGCGTAAACCGTAACCGGCAACAGTGTTAACGTCTTCATGAATCAAACCGCCATCGAGTAATTCTTTAACCAAGAAAGCCATACCGCCAGCAGCATGGAAGTGGTTAATATCAGCATGACCATTTGGATAAACGCGGGCAATAAGCGGTACAGCAGCCGACAATTCTGAGAAGTCATCCCAGTTAACAATAATGCCAGCAGCACGGGCAATAGCCACAATGTGCATGGTTAAGTTAGTTGAACCGCCGGTAGCGAGTAATGCAACGATACCGTTAACCACTGACTTTTCGCTAACCACTTCACCAATTGGGGTGTATTGCGTGCCCAATGAGGTTAAACGGCACACTTGCTTAGCCGCCATTTTGCTTAACTCATCACGTAATGGATCATCAGGGTTTACAAACGATGAACCAGGTAACTGTAAGCCCATGACTTCTAACATTAATTGGTTAGAGTTAGCGGTGCCGTAGAAAGTACAAGTACCTGCACTGTGATAAGACTTAGATTCCGCTTCAAGCAATGCGGCGCGGTCAACCTGCCCTTGGGCAAATTGCTGACGAATACGGGCTTTTTCTTTGTTTGGGATACCTGACTTCATTGGGCCTGCTGGCACAAATAACATCGGTAAATGACCAAAACTCAATGCACCAATCAATAGGCCTGGAACGATTTTGTCGCAAATACCCAGTAGTAAGGCACCGTCAAACATGTTGTGCGATAACCCGACTGCGGTCGACATAGCAATGACTTCGCGGCTCAGTAAACTCAGCTCCATACCGGGTTGACCTTGAGTCACACCGTCACACATGGCGGGTACGCCTGCAGCGACTTGCGCAACACTGCCGACATCCATACACGCTTGCTTAAGCATGTTCGGATAGGTTTCATACGGTTGGTGGGCAGATAACATGTCGTTAAATGCAGTCACAATACCAATATTGGCTTTGGTCAGTTGGCGTAAAGAGTCTTTCTCTACTGGCTGACAGGCAGCAAAACCGTGGGCTAAGTTGCCACAGCTTAATGCACTACGGTGAACGCCTTGAGCTTTGGCATCGTTTAGAGCAGATAAATAGTTTGAACGCGACTGTTGGCTGCGAGCAATAATTCTATCGGTAACAGTTTGTACTACTGAATGCATGGTAAAACTCCTTACGCGCTATAGAACACATCAACGGGCGTTTTACGCTGCGCTAATACGGCTCTAATGGGCATTTGGGTAACATCATCGTTTTCAAGTGCTTGATGATATACAGTTAATTTTGACTCTCCAACAAGATGCAAATAAATCTGACGGCTATTTAAAATGGCATCTTTAGATAACGTAATTCGCGCATGTGGTGCTGTAGTTGGATTGACCGCTGCACATAACGCCTTGGTGGTCAGGGCGTTATCTAATTCAGCGCTACACGGAAACCATGAACAGGTATGTCCATCGGTACCCATGCCCAGCACGACCACGTCAAACGGACGAGGAAAGTTAGCCAATGATTCGCTGGTCATGTCACAACCTGCTTCTGGGCTGGCAAACATATTTTTAAGACCACGGAACTTGGCACTGGCGGCACGATTTTGTAACAAATGTGCACGAACCAGTCTTTCGTTAGAATCTTTTTCATCGGCATTAACCCAGCGCTCATCGGCTAACGTGATGTACACATCACTCCAGTCGACTAACTTATGGCTTAATAACTCAAATAATTTTAACGGCGTAGAACCACCTGATACCACTAAACTGGCTTTGCCACGAGTATCAACCGCATCTTGCAATTGCAGTGCAATTTTGTCGGCTAATTTAGCTTCTAAGTCCGCAGGTGTATCAAACGATTTAAATACAGTTTCTTTAATCATATCTGCTCCCTACTCGTCCCAAGAACGGCCGTCTTTAGTGATAAGTGCAACAGACGCCACAGGGCCCCAAGTACCAGCTGGATAAGGTTTTGGTTTTTCGCCGCTTTGTTCCCAAGACTGAATGATTCCGTCAACCCACTTCCATGCCTGCTCTACTTCGTCGCGACGAACGAACAAGGCTTGGTTACCTAACATGGCTTCAAGTAATAAACGCTCATAAGCATCGGCAATACGTTCGTTTTTAAAGGTATCAGTAAAACTTAAGTCCAATTTGGTGGTTTGCAAACGCTGCTTTTGCTCAAGACCAGGCACCTTGTTCATCATCTGAATTTCAACCCCTTCATGAGGCTGTAAACGGATGGTTAACTTGTTAGGTGGCAGGTTACGGTAGCTTGCACGGTACAGGTTATGCGGTGGGTTTTTAAAGTACACCACAATTTCGCTGCTCTTGAACGGCATACGCTTGCCGCTGCGTAAATAGAACGGCACGCCAGCCCAACGCCAGTTATCAATATCAACACGTAATGCCACAAAGGTTTCGGTGTTTGAATTGGTGTTCGCGTCTTCTTCTTCCAAATAACCAGGAACAGGCGAGCCTTTTAAGAAGCCGGCACTGTATTGACCACGCACAGTATTCTCGTAAACGTTGTCTTGGTTAATTGGGCGCAATGACTTAAGCACTTTTACTTTTTCATCACGGATGCTGTCAGCGTCTAAATTGACTGGTGGGTCCATTGCAACAAGGGTTAACACTTGTAGTAAATGGTTTTGGATCATGTCGCGCATCTGGCCAGCGCCATCAAAGTAACCCCAACGGCCTTCAATACCCACTTCTTCAGCAACCGTAATTTGGACATGATCGATTGTCCGGTTGTCCCACTTCGATGCAAACAACGAGTTAGCAAAACGCAGTGCAATCAAGTTTTGTACGGTTTCTTTACCTAAGTAATGGTCAATACGGTAAACCTGATTTTCGTTAAAAAATTCGGCAACTTGATCGTTAATCACATGCGATGATTCTAAATCGGTTCCGATGGGTTTTTCTAATACAACGCGGGTGTCTGACTTAATTAAATCTTGCTCATTTAAACAACGACAGATAGCACCAAAAATTGAAGGAGGCGTTGCGAAATAGTTCACCATGACACGCTTACTTGGCTCAAGTAAATCGTGGAAAGCTTTGTAACCTTCTGGCTCGGTAAAATTGGTGCCGATGTAATGACAACGACTGAGGAAGCGTTCTAGCGTGGTTGGACAGATTTCATCTTTAACAAAAGTATTTAGTGCTTTTGTTACAAGGGCGATGAATTCTTCGTGGGTGAATGCATCTTTTGCAACACCAATGACCTTGGTTTCTTTATCGAGTAACTCTGCTTTATCTAGCTGATATAAAGAAGGTAATAATTTACGCCTAGCTAAATCGCCTTTTGTACCGAAAAGTACGAAGTCACAAGCCTTGGCTCCAATTGATTTGCCCATTGCTGAAAGCTCTCCTAATTATGTGTGTGCGCCATGTTCGAATTCGGTCGATGAATAAAAACACACTTTTGTTGTAATATAACAACAGAATTTGAATATTGCATCTTTAATTTACAAATATTGCATTGTGGTTAACCTAGTCATCTTTACCCATTATCTGGTATTATTTTCCACTTATAACAAGGCTTAGAAACCGTTTAACCGTGATCTGTGTCTTGAAAAATAACAACAGGATCGTGTAAAAGGTAAAAAAATAACTTAAATCACGAAATTCCTGTAAGTTATGGTATAAAACTACATAACCTACTACTTAGCTACTTTTTAGCGGATGCTTGCTTATGAATACCCTAGAAAAGGTTCAAAAAAGCCTTACCCAATTTAGTAAATCGGAACGTAAAGTTGCCGAAGTCATATTAGCCTCACCGCAAACAGCTATACATTCTAGTATCGCAACGTTAGCCAAAATGGCTGATGTGAGTGAGCCTACCGTTAACCGCTTTTGCCGTCGCCTAGATACTAAAGGCTTCCCTGATTTTAAGTTACATTTGGCACAAAGTCTTGCTAACGGCACACCTTATGTTAGTCGACATGTTGAAGAAGACGACTCTACAGACTCTTATACAACAAAAATCTTCGAATCTTCAATGGCATCGCTCGATACTGCACGTCAAAGTCTTGATACAGCGGCCATCAATAAAGCCGTTGATGTATTGACGCAAGCCAAGACTATTTCGTTTTTTGGCCTTGGTGCTTCCTCTTCTGTTGCCCACGATGCCCAAAACAAGTTCTTCCGTTTTAATGTACCAGTAATTTGTTTCGATGATGTGTTAATGCAACGCATGAGCTGTATTAACTGTAATGAAGGCGATGTAGTCGTGTTGATATCTCACACTGGACGCACCAAATCATTAATCGAAATAGCGCGCATTGCTCGTGAAAATGGCGCCGCGGTGATTGGTATTACCGCCCGTAACTCGCCATTATCATTAGAGTGTACGTTGCCTGTCACCATGGAAGTACCAGAAGACACCGACATGTACTTACCAATGGCGTCTCGTTTAGCACAGTTAGTGACAATCGATGTACTGGCTACAGGCTTTACCTTGCGCCGTGGACCAAGATTCCGTGAAAACCTAAAACGGGTTAAAGAAGTCTTAAAAGAGTCTCGCGTGAATAAAGATCTTACGATTTAACGGCGATTTGTTACCCGAACTGTTAAATAATTACACAATAAATTAAGTTTTGATCCCGGGTTTGTAATCTAACATCAGTACTTAAAAGACACTAAAGGCCAAACGGGTGATCCCGATTGGCCTTTTTTATTGTAAAAATCACTTATATGTCACATAAATTACACCGCAAAAGTCGTCTTTTTGTTTGTAACTTTACTACATTAATTAAGAATGTCTGTTAATATAGTTACATCATTTGAGTACTAAGATAGCTTGTGTACTTTAAATAACCGAATTCTATTTAACTCAAAATCTTACTTATCATTAACGGAGTATCTCATGTTCCGCAGAACAAAAATCGTTACTACACTTGGACCCGCAACTGACCGCGATGACAATTTACGTAAAATTATCGCAGCCGGTGCTAACGTGGTTAGACTTAACTTTTCACACGGTTCACCAGAAGATCATTTAAAACGTGCTACAGATACACGTAGAATTGCTAAAGAATTAGGCAAACATGTTGCTATTCTTGGCGATCTACAGGGCCCAAAAATCCGCATATCTACGTTTAAAGACAACCAAAAAATTAAACTTAACTTGGGCGATAAATTTATCCTTGATGCTGATTTAGGCAAAGGTGAAGGCGACGATAAACAAGTGGGTATTGATTACAAGCAACTTCCAGATGATGTTGTGATTGGTGATATATTGATGCTTGATGATGGCCGCGTGCAATTACGCGTTGACAGTGTTGAAGGCCGTAAAGTCTTTACCACTGTAACCGTTGCCGGTCCTTTGTCGAATAATAAAGGCATCAACAAAAAAGGCGGCGGCTTAACCGCTCCTGCGTTGACAGAAAAAGACATGGCAGACATTAAAACGGCTGCGATGATTGATGTTGACTACTTAGCTGTATCGTTCCCACGTACTGGTGCTGATTTAGACCTTGCACGTAAACTTGCTGTAGAAGCAGGCAGTTATGCATTAATCGTTGCTAAAGTTGAACGTGCTGAAGCCGTAGAAACTGATGAAGCGATGGATGATGTGATCAGAGCATCTGACGTGGTGATGGTTGCCCGTGGTGATTTGGGTGTTGAAATTGGCGATGCTGCGTTAGTTGCAGTGCAAAAGCGTTTAATTCAACGTTCGCGCCAGTTAAACAAAGCCGTTATTACTGCAACGCAGATGATGGAATCAATGATCACTAGCCCAATGCCAACCCGTGCAGAAGTGATGGACGTGGCTAACGCGGTATTAGATGGTACTGACGCTGTTATGCTATCAGCTGAAACTGCTGCGGGTGACTTCCCAGAAGAAACCGTAATGGCAATGGCTAACGTTTGTTTAGGTGCAGAATCACACCCAAGCGTGAAAGTGTCTAAGCACCGTATGGATCAAAGTTTCTCATCAGTTGAAGAAACCATCGCATTATCGACCATGTATGCCGCTAACCACCTAGCTGGCGTGAAAGCGATTATTTCGTTAACAGAATCTGGCGCAACGGCAAAATTAATGTCACGTATCAGTTCTGGCTTACCGATTTTTGCTTTATCACGTCATCAGAAAACATTAGCCAGCATGGCGATGTATCGTGGTGTTCAGCCAATTGAGTTTGACTCAACGGCTTTCCCTGCTGACGAATTAGCGAAAGAAGCATTGAACTGCATGGTTAAGGCTGGTTACTTATCAAGTGGTGACATGGTACTGATGACCAAAGGCGATGCGATGGAAACCATCGGTGGCACTAACACTTGTAAAGTGTTGATTGTTGCATAACTCGCTCAATATGACCCTCGCAGCGTGCTAAGCCACCTGCTGATGAGTCAATAATGTTAAAGCCAACCTCGCGGTTGGCTTTTTTATTGCCAGAATGAATACCCATCCGCATTAATAAGTGACCACTAAAGTAATACCATTTCCATTAATTATGTGACTAATCAGAGTCACTCAGATTGTTCAGTTTGAGGCGCATTGTTGAAATAATGGTTGTTCCCTTCTAAGGGAATGCAACAAAGAAATGAACGGTCTGAGAGTCTCCTGCAAGGCGGGTTTCTGTGCCTTCTATGCTGCTTAATAGCATTTTGAGGTACGACTGCATGGATGCAGGAGGTAGAGCAACGCAGTAGCAGTTGCCGAGAGCAACTATGTCTTCAATCCTATTACTTGCCTAGAAGACACAGAACTCCCGCTGAATGACCAGATGATTAGTTGAATTGGTATAAGATATCGCACTCGCCTCACCCACCGTGATGAGATGCCGTGATTGGTATCCTCCCTAAACTCAGGGTATAAAAAAGCCCTAACTGAGTCAGGGCTTTAGTGTTAAATCATGTTATATCTCAAAGCAATTATAACTTGTCGAAATCATTAACATTGATTGCGGCTAAACGCAGTACATCGGCTTCTACAAGTTGTTTGTGTTCAGCTTCTGTAATGATGTCTTTATCAAGCGCCACATCAAACAGCTCAAGCATCGGTAACTTAGGCTTTAAGTGACCACTGCGTTGTGCTTTTTTAAGCTTCTTGTACAAATCTTTCGCTGCATATTTGGCTAGGAATGCATTTTCCACTTCAGCAATACCGCTGGTGTCACCGTCGAACTCACCACACAGGAAGGTAATACGGTCACGTGCAGGTCCTGGCTTAAGCATCCCTTTACACACCTCAACCGCAACTTTGTCGCTTGGTGCGTTAAAGTGATTACCCAGTGGGAAAATCAACACTCGTAATAGTACTGCCGCAATTTTACTTGGGAAATTACGTATCGCATCATCAAGTGCTTTAGCCGCTAAGTGTAAACGCTCAGTCATAGCGTAATGCACAGCAGGCAAATCATCTTGTTGACGGCCATTGTCTTCAAATAACTTCAACGTGGCTGAGGCTAAATATAGTTGACTCAATACGTCGCCCATACGTGCAGAAATCATTTCTTTACGCTTAAGGTCGCCGCCCATGATCAACATTGATAGATCAGTCATAATCGCAAGTGATGACGAAATACGTGTCATGTCGCGGTAATATTGTTGAGTGGGTCCGCTTACTGGCGCACTGGCAAAACGACTGCCGGTTAACGCGCTACCCAAAGAGCGTAATGCGTTACCGATGGCATAACCCATGTGGCCAAGTAGTAATGAATCGAAACGATCGAGTGCCGATGTTTCATCTTCCATCCCCGCGGCTTCCATTTCAGCCAACACATACGGATGACAACGGGTTGCACCTTGACCAAAAATCATCAATGAACGCGTTAGAATATTTGCACCTTCAACGGTAATTGAGATTGGATTAGCCATAAATGCATGGCCTAAATAGTTTTTAGGGCCTAATTGAATGCCTTTACCAGATTGAATGTCCATTGCATCTTCAAGCACATCACGACCCAGTTCAGTCATGTGATACTTAGCAATAGCGGTGACGACTGACGGTTTTACTTTTAAGTCGATACCTTGGGTCGTTAAACGACGTGCTGCTTCAAGTTGATAGGTATTGGCAATAATACGTGCCATCGCTTCTTGTACGCCTTCAAAATTACCAATTGGCATACCAAACTGTTGACGAACATAACTGTAAGCTGTGGTCGTTTTAGTGGCCACGTGGCCAGATGCTGTTGCAAGTGCAGGTAATGAAATACCGCGCCCAGCAGACAAACATTCAACCAGCATACGCCAGCCTTTACCAGCATATTGAGGGCCACCAATAATCCAATCTAACGGGATAAAGACATCTTCGCCGCTCGTGGTACCGTTCATAAATGCCATCATTAATGGATTATGACGACGGCCAATTTCTACGCCTTTATGATCTGTTGGGATCAAGGCACAGGTAATACCTAGATTTTTAACATCGCCCAATAAACCATCAGGGTCACGCATTTGGAACGCTAAACCCAATACTGTTGCAACGGGTGCCAGGGTAATGTAACGCTTGTTCCACGTAAGGCTTAAACCTAACGTTTCTTCGCCTTCAAATTCACGACGACACACAATGCCCACATCAGGGATTGCGCCAGCATCACTGCCCGCTTCTGGACCGGTTAACGCAAAACAAGGAATGTCTTTACCGACAGCAAGAGACGGTAACCAATGATCTTTTTGCTCTTGAGTACCATAATGCGTCAATAACTCACCAGGGCCTAACGAGTTAGGTACCATTACCGTTACTGCGGCACTCACACTGCGTGTAGCAATTTTGGCCACAATAGTTGAGTTAGCATAAGCAGAAAACTCGCGCCCGCCGTATTTCTTCGGGATAATTAATGCAAAGAAGCCTTCGTCTTTAAAGTATTGCCACAATTCTGGTGGCAAATCT
The DNA here is from genome assembly GCF_059758095.1 of Shewanella sp. MF05913. Taxonomy (NCBI): domain Bacteria; kingdom Pseudomonadati; phylum Pseudomonadota; class Gammaproteobacteria; order Alteromonadales; family Shewanellaceae; genus Shewanella; species Shewanella sp. MF05913. Next base: position 653,510 of record NZ_JCAYNT010000001.1, on the reverse strand, counting down.
TTACGATTATGGACGATATCAAAATCGTCAATCATGGTGAGGGCGGTTTGAACTTGATTATCGATAAAATCTTGTTCTTCTGCCGTTAACGTTGGCTTACCGTAACTGTGCAACATATTCCAGTTTGGTTTACCGCGGAATAATTCACCTTCCCACCACACGTCGCCCGCTTCCATAGCTTCTTTCTCGGTGCTCGACAAAGGTGGCAACACTTTTTTGAAGAACGAAAATACCGGACGCGTAATAAACTGCATGCGGATATTACGTACGCCAAAGAGGACAATGATCGCGATAAGTAGCAATATGACGATACTCATTTTATACCTTCTTAGTTTGTTAACACAGGGACAGCCACACCGGCTGCCATGTAGGGAATGACTTTACGAATAATTGCTTCAGTGTTGTTATGTTCACCATAATCGGCTGCGGCAATTTCATTTAATGCATCTGCTGATGCCATGGTGAACACAATGGTTCCCAAGGTAAAATGTAAACGCCAAAACATTTCTGCTGGCGGAATGTGCGGCGCACTTGCCGCAACAGCTTTAACAAATGTAGCTAAGTGCTCACCATAATGTGTGGTGATAAACCAGCGTAAATGACCTTGGCTTTCTATGTAGCCACGACCGAGCAACTGCAGAAAAATAATTGTTCCGCCGTTACGCACTTTATTTAATTCTAGTAACGGTTTAATTAAAGCAGAAAAAATCTCGTTTAGTGAAGCGTGTTCAGGCGCATGATGTAAACGATTTATCTCAATGGCTGCACTTGGCATAAACACGTCAAGGTATCGTGCTAATACTGCACGGATTAATTCTTTTTTAGAACCAAAATGGTAATTGACCGACGCCAAATTGACTTCGGCTTTACTGGTGATCAGTCGTAACGAAGTTTCAGAAAAACCCCTCTCAGCAAACAACTTTTCAGCAGCATCAAGTATTCTTGTTTTTGTATCAGTACGGCTTGCCATTCCATGACCCAATTTAATTTAAACACCCGTTTAAATTAATCATTGAGCGCACAGATGTCAATTGAAATTATTTGCTTTATAGATAAAACCGGACAACAAAAACCTTAACAACTGCACCAGATTATTAACTTTCATGCAAAGTTTGCTGTTTTTCGGTACACTGACGTCGATAAGAAAAACAAGGATGCCAATAAAATGAACTTCCCTTTAAAACAACCGTCTCAAATTGCACTTATTGTGTCACTCGCGTTAGGCCTTAGTGCCTGTAATGACACTCAAGCAACTGTTAGCGCACCGGCAGCTAAAGTACAACAAATTGATAGCGCTGCAGCGATTGAATTTATCAATCAAGCCGAAGCCGATTTAGCTCAACTCAACATTGAAGCCAATCGTGCTGAATGGATTTACTCTAATTTTATTACTGATGACACCGCAGCATTATCTGCTGCCATGGGTGAAAAAGTCACTTCAACGTCGGTACGTTATGCCACCGAAGCAGCCAAGTATGCGCATGTTGAACTCGATGCGGTTAATGCCAGAAAACTGAACAGCCTGCGCAGTAGCCTAGTGCTACCCGCGCCGTTAGATCCGGCCAAAAACGCTGAGCTGGCCAGTATTGTGTCTGAACTTAATGGCATGTATGGCAAAGGTAAATATTGCTTTGCTGATGGTCGCTGCTTAACTCAGCCTGAGCTGTCTAATCTTATGGCTGAGTCAAAAGACCCTGCCGTGCTTCTTGAAGCGTGGCAAGGCTGGCGCGAGATCGCTAAGCCAATGCGCCCGTTATTTGAGCGTGAAGTCGAACTCGCCAATGAAGGCGCAAAAGATCTTGGCTATGCGGATTTATCCGAATTGTGGCGCAGCCAGTACGACATGGAGCCCGATGCTTTTTCAGCCGAGTTAGACCGCTTATGGACCCAAATCAAACCGCTATATGACTCATTGCACTGTTATGTCCGTGGCGAGTTAAACGAACAATACGGTGATGAAGTTGCCCCTAAAACCGGCCCTATTCCAGCACATTTACTCGGTAATATGTGGGCACAACAATGGGGCACCATTTATAACAGTGTCGCACCAGAAGATGCTGACCCAGGTTATAACGTGACAGAGCTATTGGCCAAGAATGGTTATGATGAAATCAAAATGGTTAAGCAAGCCGAAGGCTTCTTTACCTCTTTAGGGTTTGGCGCGTTGCCAGACAGCTTCTGGACACGTTCGATGTTTGTCCAGCCACAAGATCGTGACGTAGTGTGCCATGCATCGGCCTGGGATTTGGACAATCTGGACGACATTCGCATCAAAATGTGCATTCAGAAAAATGCCGAAGACTTTACCGTAATCCACCATGAGTTAGGTCATAATTTTTATCAACGTGCTTATAAAAACCAGCCGTTTATCTTTAAAAACTCTGCTAACGATGGTTTTCACGAAGCCATTGGCGATACGATTGCGTTGTCGATTACCCCTAAGTATTTACAAAAAATTGGCTTATTAGACACAGTGCCTGATGCCTCAAAAGACATTGGCTTACTATTAAAACAAGCCTTAGATAAAATTGCATTTATGCCATTTGGCTTGATGATTGATCAATGGCGTTGGCAGGTATTTAACGGCACGATTAAGCCAGAGCAGTACAACCAGGCCTGGTGGGATTTACGTGAAAAATACCAGGGCGTTAAAGCCCCTATTGCACGCAGTGAAGCCGATTTTGACCCAGGCGCTAAATATCATGTACCGGGTAACGTTCCGTACACGCGTTACTTTTTAGCCCACGTATTGCAGTTCCAATTCCACAAAGCTTTGTGTGATATTGCTGGCGATACGGGTCCCGTTCATCGTTGCAGTATTTATGGTAACGAAGCGGCCGGAGCTAAATTGAATGAGATGCTTGAAATGGGTGCAAGCCAACCCTGGCCTGAAGCCCTTAATGTGGTCACCGGCACGAAGCAAATGGACGCAAAAGCAGTATTAGATTACTTTGCGCCATTACAAGTGTGGCTTGATGAGAAAAACACTGAAGCTAACCGTCAATGTGGCTGGTAATACTCAGATAAACCTTGATTAATCACTCGGCCCATACTTGAGTGTGATGCTGAGATAAATCAAAAAAGTGGCGCTGAAAAGCGCCACTTTTTTATCTAAAGCCGCTACCTTTTCGGTTTAACTCGCTATTTTCAATCTTCTTTTGCTGTGATTTTTTTAGCATCACAAATACCGCACCTACCCCGCCTTGATTACGTGTCGCTGAATGATAAGCGGTAACGGGTTCTATTTGCTGTAACCAGTGACACACCGCTGATTTCATTAACGCCGGATAGGGTCTACTTTTATAACCCTTACCATGAATGATCAACACATTGCGCTCACCACGCTCATAGGCACTCAACAAACAATTAATTATACTGTCGCGCGCTTGGTTTAGCCGATATTCATGAAGATCTAACACTGTTTTAATCGGATATTTTCCCAACCTTAATTGTTTAAACACTTCGTCTTGAATGCCGTCAATTTTATAACTGACCATGTCATCGGGTTGCAGTGGCTGTATTAAATGTGGGTCGGTCGGTAATAACTGTAACAATTCATGTTGTTGTGCTGCCGCTCGCTTTGCAAGTTGAGCATCTGTTACACTTAATGGATTAAGCCATGTTTGCGCCGCAATGCTTTGGCGCTCAGGTTTTAAGGGGGTAACGTCGGCCATTTCTTGTAAAAATAAATCATCATCATTAAAAGACATGGTTAACCTCCTACATACTTTGTAAAGATTATGCGCTTTGGCAAAATCATTGAATAATTTATAGTTGTGCTTACGGTATCGCGTGATGGGTTTCGTTTCCTCTTATAAAAGAATATCAAAAAGAGAATATGCATTGAAAAAAATATTGTTACGTTTTAACACATCAGTCTTAGCTTATTTTATCCTTACGATGTGTTTGTGTATTTCTACGCTTAACGCGGCTGCAGCAGAGCCTATTCCTCACAAAGCACTCAATGCTAACTTTAGCCAATTAGTGCATGCATTTGAACATTTAGACCTCAACAGCATAGAGAAAATTTATACTGAAGATGCAGCCTACGTTTCTGAAACCCAAGACAAAGGGATAATTCTGGGTAAACAAAATATCCTCAATTTGTACACGCGATTTTTTGATAAAATAAAGCGCAAACAAGCTTCATTAGAAGTCGACTTCAGGGTACTTGTACGTCACAGTGACAAAAATAGCGCAACCGATATAGGTTATTATTTAGTGCGCTTTCATCCTGGTGCTGACTCGGGTGAACCAGTAAGTGAGTTTGCGGGTAAATTTGTTACGGTTTCAGCGAAAGACAGTAGCGGGAAATGGTTGATCAGTGTTGACTCAAATACCCATGCTACTGCAAAACTTTATTATGATGCGAAGCCTGTGCCTAATTTGTATTATGGCCGTCAATTTATCACCTCTACTCCTACAGAGCCGAGTACCACACCATAATGGCAATCAATATCACCGCAACAGATTTATGCCCTTGCGGCAGCCAAACCTCGTATCAACAATGTTGTTTACCCTTTCATTCGGCTGAAAAAGTGGCCCAGTCACCACAACAACTTATGCGTTCACGTTATTGTGCTTTTGTTGTCGGTCAGTTTGATTATTTAATCTCGACACATCACCCAGATTATCGCCAAGGGTTAACGGTAGATCAGTTAGCCCAAAGCAATACTCACTGGTTAGGATTACAAGTACTGGCAACAAAACAGCTAGACCGTATTGGAGAAGTGACATTTAAAGCATGGTATATAGAAGATAAGCACATCGATGCCATTTACGAAAACTCATCGTTTGTGTTATGTGAGGGGCAATGGCTTTACACAGAAGGAAAACAAATGACTACGCGCGCCCCTGAAAGAAATGAGCCCTGTATTTGCCACAGTGGCCGTAAATTTAAACAGTGTTGCGCTAAGCTAACTCATTAATATTATACAGGCACCCAAGTGCTGTGTTTATCGATAAACTCCGCAAACTCGTTCACCCTTATCGCTGGGCTGTACAAGTATCCCTGGGCATGATGACAGGCACTTAGGGATAAAAACTCTTCTTGCTCTTTTGTTTCAACGCCTTCGGCAGTCAATGAGATATTCAATGCTTTCGCCATTGCAATAATCGCACTGACAATTTCACGGCTTTCTCGGCTCGATGAAATATCCATAATAAATGAGCGATCAATTTTAAGTTTCGATATAGGGAACTGTTTCAAATACTTCATGGAACTGTAACCCGTACCAAAATCATCAATCGCCAAGCCTACACCTAATTCCGCTAGTTCATGGCATAAGTTAATTGCATAACGAACATCACCCATTAACTCAGTTTCAGTGATCTCTAAAATTAATGTTTTTGGTTTGATGCGATAGCGCGTCACAAGTCGCCACACTTGCTCGTACAAATTACCGCTAAAAAATTGTCTTGCAGCTACGTTAACGTGCATCGCAATATCGACGTTTTTATGTTGCCATAAGTTAAGCTGTTTACAGGCCGTTTCTAATACCCACTCACCGATAGGATTTATCATTCCGCTTTGCTCGGCAATATCGATGAACGCGCCTGGGTACAGCACGCCTTTTTTAGGGTGATGCCAACGAATTAACGCTTCAGCACCAATATATTGATTGGTTTGTAAATCCATTAATGGTTGGTAATAGAGCTCAAACTCACGGCCTTTAATCGCGTGCTGTAAATCCCGCTCGATTTCAGCATTACTGGTAAATTCATCTAACAAATCAGCATTAAAAAACTGATAGTGCATTTCCAACTTACTCTTTGCATATTGCAAGGTAATATCGGCACAAGATAACGGTGAAAACATGCCTGCCACAGACTTGATATCAACAACCGCAATGGCCGGTTTAGGGCTGACTTTCTCACGTGAAATCACTGCTGGAGCAACTAAACTTAAATACAGTCGTTTCACCATTTGCTCTTGCTCGGCAATCGAATCGCCTGCATTGCCAGAATGGGCAGGTAATAAAATAGCATATTCATCGCTGCCGACTCGGGCAACATCAATGGCATTTGCTGATAATGAAAAATGCTTTAACCGACGGGCAACTTCAATCAATAATGCATCGCCTTGTTCATGGCCATGAGTATCATTAAAACGCTTAAAGCCCATTAAATCGATAAGAATAAGAGTGCCATCAATTGCGCGATCAAGTTGCTGTGTAAAATAGCTACGATTATGCAATCCGGTCAAACTGCAATGCCAGGCAAGGTGTTCTAATTCCGCTTTATGCAGGTATTCACTTGAATTGTCATAACTTGAAACCAGCGCATAATGTTTACCCAGTTCGGTCACAAAAGGCGTAATGTGATAATTGAGCCAATACTCGCTCCCATCAGTACGATTAAGCTTTATATTACCTTTAACAACCTCTTTATTATGAAGTTTTTTTATAATGACATCTAACAGTTCAGGAGTAGTGCGGAAAATATCAAGATGCAATGCACTTTGGTGTTCAATCGTCTCTCTGGCAAGGCCCGTCATTTTTTCATGCGCACCGTTAACGTATTCAACAATTTTACTGTCGGTATTAACCAGCATGACCACATGTTCTGACTGCTCTGTCGCATTTCGCAGTAAATAAATTTGTTCGTTACTGTCATAGGTGTAGCGCGTCGCTAACGTGAGCGCTAATTGATCTGCACATTGCACGGCAAATTGAATATCAGCTTTTAGCCATTTATGAGACTGGCAGTGCTCAATGGATAATACACCTTCAATGTGGCCATTAATGCGAATGGCAATATCAATGCTAGTGCTAATGTTGTGGTGTTGATAATAGTTTGCAAACTGCTGAATGAGGTTTTTTTGATGAGAGTCACTCGATAATATATAGCGGTGTAAACGAAGCTCGGTAAAAAATTGCGGTTCAATTATTGAGGTTTGGCGCAGTGACGCATTATGATTTAAGGTATCAGCAATGTTGCTGGCCACTAAATTGTGCGAACAAATAAAACAACCGTCCGAGTTTGTGGCGTCAATGGTATGAGAGTCATCAATGCTATTGGTTAGCAACCACACAGATACAAAGGATGCGTCAAACTCCTCTCTTAAGAGTTGGCAAACCATCTCAGAGGTTTCTGAAAAATTACCTTGTTGTTTAGCACTGGAATTTACAATTAACTCCAATAAGTGCTGTTGTTCTTTTCGATTCATTTACATCCCGAAACTTGGCTACATTACTCAAATCTGCTGGTGTATATCATTTAAAAATGATTTTATTGTTACGCTATGAAGCGCCAGTCATTAATCAGAGTACAACTTGGGAGCGATATCCGCTTTATAAGGTACAAAATAGCAGTAAAAAAGCCTTTGCTACTATACCTTTTGTTAATGCCGCAAGATTACACTTTTAACCCGCTAACAGCAATCATTTCGTCGGCACTAACTACGATAAACGTGACGTATCATAAAGCAACTAAGCTATTGATTTAATAATCTATAATAAAGACTAAACACGTCACGCATTATGTCACTATTTGTATTTTACTCATCTTCTACAATGAGTTTTCAAGTTGAAAAATCATTTTTTCTACACTAAAAGCAAAGTTCAATGTCAATTCATACTGGTCGGCCAAGGGTCTAATTTCAGCTCTGGTCTCTGGAAATCGTTGCAAAGCGATTTGTTCAAGAGCGTTTGCCTTTGTTAATGCATCTTCACCACTAAAGCTTAACTGCAATAACGTGTCTTCTGCCTCGACCACCGCTCCAATATCAACGAAACTGCCACAATCGGCACAACTGTCATTCACATTACTGGCTTGTTGCTGTTTAATTTGCTTAATCATGTCGTTACCTCTAAAACACCTTGTTAGTGTTTAATATCCTAACGCAAAGAACAGCTTAATTTATTTGCCAAGCTCACAAATAGCATATTAATCAATGATAGTGACGTGTTTGCCACGCACATTTTTAATGGCCACTTTATTAAGCGTACTGAAGGGCCATGGTTTGGCTTATTTTTCGCTGGGTGGCGAGCTGATCAATAAAATGCATGTCTTCAATAATATCTTGTTGCTGGTAAACATTGATTGCTTTGCGTTTTGTGAGTTCATCACAATTACTGAGCACTTCGACCATTGCGTCAGATTGTGCGCCACGAATAACCAGTGCTTCAGGCGTTAAGGCTTGTTGTAATTGAAATTGACGAGCGCCTTGCTGAAAAAGTGGCGCATTATCGGTAACATGAACATCACTTGACACATCATCAACAAATCGTTGTGCCGGTGGGAGTGAGAATTGTTTGCGTAATTTTTGTTCTACGTTGAGATCGATGTCTAACTGAAATTGCGCCATATCGCGAGCATCTGCCGATAACATAGCCAATAGTAAGCCAAACTCTCCGCGACGATTATGCTCAACCGCCACGTTTAATCTGCTGCCTATTTGTAACTCATTGACTAATGTTGACTCAATTTGCATATAAAAACATCACTACTTCTACTCGATGTAATTTTATCGACCAAATAAATCAAAACTTTAAGTTTTTTTTCATTTTTAGGCTTTACATACAATGGGTTTGTGAATACTATGGCGGCCGCAATTGAGGAGGGGTTCCCGAGTGGCCAAAGGGATCAGACTGTAAATCTGACGGCTCAGCCTTCGAAGGTTCGAATCCTTCTCCCTCCACCATTTGCGATGTTGTGTGATGTACCGTTTTAGTGGTTTCGATTGCTAAATCAAAAAGCGTTAAAGTGTAAAAAGAAAGTAAGTTATAAAGAAATCGTGTGGAGGGGTTCCCGAGTGGCCAAAGGGATCAGACTGTAAATCTGACGGCTCAGCCTTCGAAGGTTCGAATCCTTCTCCCTCCACCATCTTTTCTTTATTATCTTCTTTCGCAGTGGAGGGGTTCCCGAGTGGCCAAAGGGATCAGACTGTAAATCTGACGGCTCAGCCTTCGAAGGTTCGAATCCTTCTCCCTCCACCATTTTACATCCTGCCTTTAGTTTGTTCTTATCCAGTTTCTGTTGTTCGATTTCTAATTAACACCTCTTTTTAATGTACTCCTTACTTAACAGCCATTACTTTCTTGAGCAATTACACGCCTCACCTTTTCGAATACATCCTATTTAGCAAAAAGCCTACTTTTCACTTTTTATTTTAGTTATTATCTATTCCCTTTTGGAATAAAGAGCTTGCCGTATGCCAACTACTTGGGTCAATCAGGCCATCGCTAAAATTGAAGCAGATTACCAACGTTCTGCTGATACGCATTTAATCAAATTAGATTTACCTCAATTAACCGGCATAGACATCTATTTAAAAGATGAGAGCACTCACCCAACCGGCAGTTTAAAGCATCGTTTAGCCCGTTCATTGTTTTTATATGCGCTGTGTAATGGTTGGATTAAACAAGGCACGCCGATTATTGAGTCATCATCAGGCAGCACTGCTGTATCAGAAGCCTATTTTGCCCGCTTATTAGGCCTGCCTTTTATTGCGGTGATGCCAAAAACGACTGCAAAAAAGAAAATACAACAAATTGAGTTTTATGGTGGTCAGTGCCACTTTGTTGATAATGGAAGCCAAATGTATGCCGAGTCAGAGCGGCTCGCCAGTGAGCTGCACGGCCATTATCTGGATCAATTTACTTATGCTGAACGGGCTACTGACTGGCGAGGTAATAACAATATTGCCGACTCTATTTTCAATCAAATGGAAAAAGAGCCACATCCAATCCCTAGCTGGATTGTGATGAGTCCCGGCACTGGCGGCACTAGTGCCACCATTGGCAGGTATATACGGTACCAACAACAAACTACACAATTGTGTGTTGTCGATCCTGAAAACTCGGTGTTTTTTGATTACTTTACCAGTGGCGATGCCAGTATTGTCAGCGATAAAAACAGTAAAATAGAAGGTATTGGCAGACCAAGAGTTGAACCTTCATTTATTGCAGGCGTTGTCGACAGTATGTTGCAAATACCTGACGCTGCATCTGTTGCCACTATTTTATGGCTAGAACAATTGATTGGCCGTAAAACCGGCGCGTCGACAGGGACCAATTTATATGGGGCATTATTATTAGCCACTCAAATGCGTCAGGCAGGGGAAACAGGCTCTATTGTGACCTTGATTTGTGATGCTGGAGAGCGTTATTTAGACACCTATTACAACCCACAATGGATTGACGCCAACATAGGCTGCTTTGAGCATTATCGACAAAAGCTGCAACATTTTGATGGCAGCGGGCTGTTACTTTAATAGCGTAAGTCACCTCCGCTCAGGTTAAATACAACAATGCCGCAGATTATCCGCGGCATTGCTTTATCAATTTACAAGCAGTATCAATTGATGATACGAGCTTAATCAATATTTAGATATTTGTGGGTCTGAATAGATAAGCGCCAATTACGAGCAATACACACTTTCATGGCTAATGCCGTAGCGCGTTCTTTTTGGCTAATGGGCTGTAAGCAGATGGTTTTGTCGGTTAAGTCAATGCCATTAAGCAGTGCATCTAATTCATTTACATGTTTTTCAGTGGCCACTGGGTGTTTTATTTCATTGGCGCGCACTAATGCTTGCTCAAGCACTTTGTAGCCGCCTTTCATGTTGATTTTAGGAGACACGGTCACCCACACATCATCATGGCACTTAACCTCAAATGTTCCACTGGTCTCTATTTGAACTTGAAAGCCTGCGGCAATAAAATCGTCAGTCATTTCAGTTAAATCGTATAAACAAGGTTCGCCACCGGTCAATACAATGTGCTTTGCAGTAAAACCTTTGTCTTTAAAAGCTTGAATTAAGCTGGTACCGGTATGATCAGCCCAACGGCCAATAGTGCCATCCACTTGAATCACTTGGTCTGCACTGACTTTGTTTTCAGATAATACATCCCAAGTTTGCTTAGTATCACACCAAGCACACCCAACAGGACAACCCTGTAAGCGAACGAACAGTGCCGGGACGCCTGTAAAAGAGCCCTCACCTTGTATTGTTTCAAATACTTCGTTAACTGGATATTTCATGATTTACCTTACTTTAAACGCCCAGCAATACCACCAGACAGACAACAGGGCGGCATTTATAGAGGATTTTACTGCCTGCTGCAAGTATTTATGCTGCTTGCTTTGCACTTATGCCGACCTTAGGTAAAATATGGTTTTGATTTTATCTGAATCGTTATGGCAAAAAAGCCACTGCGATTGATCAGAGCGTTAAGAGTATATTCATGTCAAACACCACACCTAACACCACCAAAGCTTTAGTTGTTTTTAGCGGCGGCCAGGATTCGACCACATGCCTTATTCAAGCATTGTCACAGTATGATGAAGTACACGGCATTACATTTGATTATGGTCAACGTCATCGCCAGGAAATCGACGTGGCTAAGGCGTTAGCTGTTGAGCTGAAATTAGCCAGCCATAAAGTCATGGATACGACCTTATTAAACGAGTTAGCCATATCGGCATTAACCCGTGATGCGATTCCTGTATCTCACGAGTTAATGAATAACGGCTTACCAAACACCTTTGTGCCAGGCCGTAATATTTTGTTTTTAACCTTAGCTGGAATTTATGCTTACCAGTTAGGCTGCAATGCCATTATTACCGGCGTGTGTGAAACCGACTTTTCTGGCTACCCAGATTGCCGCAATGAATTTATCCAATCGATGCAGCAGTCTCTGGCACTGGGAATGGATAAACCGCTTAAGATTATTACGCCGTTAATGTGGCTCAATAAAGCAGAAACCTGGGCATTGGCAGATAAATATCAACAATTAGCCTTAGTGCAACAACAAACCTTAACTTGTTATAACGGTATTGTTGGTACAGGATGTGGCGACTGCCCTGCTTGCTTATTACGCCAACGTGGACTCGATGATTACTTGCAAAACCAAGACTCTGTGATGGCTTCGCTAAATAGTAAGATGGCATAACACCTCTTATTGAACACAAATTTATCGACGTGTTGTAAAACAATTGCTGCTTTAAAGGGATTATTTGCAATATCCCTTTCTCGCATTCTATGACTATAATTTATTATCGATGCTCCGATGCTTACACTCGTCCGTCAGATAATGTTTAGAGGTAATTTTGGCCAAACAATCACATTCAGTTGGACCCTATCATTTTTTAGTGGTGATCAGCGTCATCTGTATCATGCTGTTTGCGGCTGACGTCCCGACCCCAGCCTTTTTCCCTGTAGATAACTATTTCAGTTATCGTTATGACAATATCGCGCAAGGTGAAGTGTGGCGTTTGTTCAGCGGAAATTTGCTGCATACCAATTTGTGGCATTTATTAATGAATTTGGCAGGTTTTTGGGTGATTGTGTTCTTACATGAAGTGCACTACAAACGACACCCAGAAAAGCTGGTGCTGTTATTTGTGTGTTTATGTTTACTTGAAGGTATAGGGCTATATTTGTTTTACCCAAGCTTAAAAGCCTATGTTGGCCTAAGTGGCATGCTGCATGGCTTATTCGCCTTTGGTGCAATGATGGACATTCGCAAAGGCTACAACTCAGGATATTTGTTGTTGGTTGGAGTCATTGCTAAAGTGGCATACGAGCAATACTTTGGCGCAACAGAAAGCGTGACAGAGTTAATCGGCGCCAGAGTGGCGACAGAGTCACACCTTATCGGGCTTATTTGTGGTTTATTGTGCGCGTTATGTTGGTCTTTTGTCGCAAACCGCTTCAAATATAATAAGTTGTCTTAAGGGTTATTGATGTTCAGCGTTATTTAATTGAGCGCATTTTTTAAAGTAATCTTTTTGAAACACTCTTTTAAAGTTATCTTTTTAAAGTAATGTTTTTAAAGTTATCTTTTTAAAACAATCATCCAAAGGCTATGATGCTAATCGATTAGCATCATCTCTATCGGTAACGATAATTGACATCATCGTTACTGATATTGCTTATCACGAACCTCACCCATGGTTGGCTCTTCTGTGGGTTCGTCTCGTACACCAATATCTTGCTGCTCAGTGTTTAAGTGTTCAGCTTGCTGGGCACGCTCAACTAACTTGTTGTATTCTGTTTCAGTGATTAAATAGCTTTTTAGAGGTGGCAACGGTTTTTCGACCTTTTGCTCAAGTGGGATGTCGGCTAAACCACTAATGTCAGCCCTACCGAAAATCAGTGCTAGCGCAATCACCAATCCATGAACCATTAATACAATAACCCAACTGTTGTTACCCGTTAATCGCGCGAATATTGTTTGCACACGATTACCGTGTTGCTCAATTTCATCATCAACTAATAATGGCTGATTATTGTTGGTATTACTTGCTATGGCCCCTGTTAACTGCAATTGGATACCATCTGCAACATGCTGTTGGTGCTGTTGCAGTTGTGTATCATCTTGAACGTCATTTTCAGGTGTAATAAAGGGCGTAACGTCGAGATTAAAATCAATGTGTTCATTTTCTGCATCTTGTTCAGGCTTTGCAGTATTCATAGTGTCACCTTTAGCGCATGGCATCTTTGGATGGTCAATATCGCGACTACCGGGCTCTGTATTTGGGCGCTGATGCGAGGAAAAGTATATGTCAGACATCGTGACTGATTGGCCAAGAAATATTGAATAAGTATAACGTGATTAACGGTTTTCAGTGCACTATATTTATCGTGTCAGTTGGCTTTTTTGATAAATAATATTTAACCTAACTATTTTAATTGTTTGAATAAAATCATAAAAAAATAAACCCAGAAATTTAAGCTTACACGTGTACTCTTAAATATAGCTATTTAAGATCCAGACTGCTAGACTAGCTTTGCTGAAAATCCATCCAGGTTTACAAACAGGATATTATGAATTCTTTAACTGATACATTAACAACAAATCAATCTGCAACACCCACTTCTATTTCTGATTATTGCCACAAAGAAGAACGGGCAAACGCTATATCGCATGCTTTAGGCGTAGTAGCAGGTATTATTGGTTTAGTGCTAATGCTATTAAAAGCATCGGCAGATCTCACGTTTGTTCAGATGAGCGGTGTGGTGGTGTATGGCATGAGCATCATCGTGCTGTTTTTAGCTTCAACCTTATATCACTCAAGCCAAAGTGTTGTCTGGCGGAAACGTTTTAAAATGGCAGATCATTGCGCCATTTATACGTTAATCGCAGGCACCTATACTCCTATGATGCTAATAAGTCTTCAAAGTGCGCAAGCAACTACTGTGCTCATTGCCATTTGGACACTTGCACTGGGTGGCATCATTTTTAAAACCTTATTTATTGGCCGCTTTAAAGTTTTTAGTGTGTTGTTATATTTAATCATGGGCTGGCTATGTGTGACTGTTATGGGCGATTTAAAAACTCAAATGAGTGATGTTGGCATCGGTTTATTACTTGCCGGCGGGCTATTTTACAGTCTTGGGGTCATCTTTTATGTTGGTAAACGTATTCCATTTAATCATGCCATCTGGCACATGTTTGTCTTGGGTGGCGCGTTTAGTCATTTCTTATGTATTTATCTCACAGTGCTTTAACTTAAGCCGCATTAACTAAGGTGCTTTAACTAAAAGCCCCCTAACTTAAGGACATTACATTCCAGCGTTTTAAATCACAGGTGCTTTAAATCACAGCGCTTTAATCGACAGCATTCACTCAGCAATCCTTGCCCTGTAACCTGTTAACTTATTATAAATTGCGGTTGTACATTCAGCGCCGTTTTTCTATTATCTATCGCTAATACACATCGAATAACCACTCAATTGGAAGCGCATGACAAAACTGACGCCCATGGAGCGAATATGGTTTATTGTTAATCTTATCCCTCCAGGCTCTGTGTTACCTTATGGGATAGTAGCAGATTTAGCGGGGCTTCCTGGCCGAGCACGATATGTATCAAGAGCATTAAAACTCGCACCAGAACACCTATTACTGCCCTGGCATCGTGTCATCAACAGCCAAGGTAAAATTTCATTTGCAAAAGACACTGAGCCTTTTCGTACACAACAAGAAATACTGAGATTAGAAGGCATCACAGTGAACGCGGGTAAGATTTCGTTGTCTCAATATCAATGGAAACCCGATCTTGCTACGCTAGTAATGACACTGCCTTTTTAATTTCACGCTATTAACTTTATTCACTGTTGAGGTATTGATACATTGATCAACCAATTAACTCGCTTATTCACTATGATGTTCTGTCTCAGTCCTGTGGCGTATGCACAGGCGGCTGTCCAGTCAACACCAGCAGTCACTGATGCAGAGTCGACAACCCAACTTAATGCCTCAGAAACGTTAGCGATTGCCGAAAAAGTTGAACAACTCAATCCAGTCATCCCCTTGAGTGTGGATCAACAAGCGGCAATTATGTCGCCTTTAACCGCTCACACCGCTAAATATACTGTGTATTATGGCAGTATCGAATTAGGTGAAGCCAACTATCGACTCCCAGCCTCCGACAGTGGCTATTATGTTTACGAGTTTAACAGCGATGTTAGCTTATTAATGCTGTCTGATGAGCGTCACCTTAAAAGTGAATTTACCTTAGAAAATGGCAAACTTGTCCCCTTTCGATACATCCATGAACGCACCGGTACCGGCAGTGATTACACTGAGCAAACGGCATTTGCCAAAGCCCAGGCGTTTATTCACACCATCTACAAGCAAGAAGCATTAAAGTTACCTTATCAAGAGAAAGTGTTCGACCCTCTTATGGTGCAACTGCAATTTAGAATGGACTTAGCCGCAAATACTAGACCGTTAGATTATAAAATGGTTAAAGAAAAAGAAGTGGATGATTACGAGTTTAGAGTGTTAGGCAAAGAAACCCTCACACTTAACAGCGGCACCTATGAAACGGTTAAAGTAGAAGTGGTTCGCGAGGCAAAGAAAGCGAAAAAGCGCCAAACCTATTTTTGGATGGCACCCGATTTAGCTTATTTGCCGGTAAGATTGAGTCATTTTTCAAAAGGCAGTAAGCAATTAGACATTCAATTAGCCAGCTACCATTTTGAAAAACCACTGCCACCTATGACCCCAATCGTTATCGATGGTCCTGCAACTGAGCACGCTCCAGCATTAGATGCTCTTGCAGCAGAAACTGAAAATGATGCTGAAATCAGTGAGTCTGAATTGGATGAGATTAAGCAACTAGCTGAAGACTAATTCGCCTTTGCGGAATAGCTTCCATTCACCAGGGGTTAACACTACCCAATTTTCATTGTTGGTTAGCGGCCGAGTCGCAATCACAGTCACCACGTCGTTTGGCGTGGTTTCCTGACTAAAATCTATCACCACATCGGTATCAATGAGCGTGGCTTGACCAAACGGAGCGCGTCGGGTGATATGGCACAAATTATTGGTACAATACGCCATTAAATCTATGCCGTTACTGAGCAACATATTAAACACACCAAGCACACGAATTTCGTCTGCTAGCTGAGCAATATAATCGAACACCGGCTGCATATTGTGCGGCTCTTGCTCTCCAAACTGGTTTACAACCGATTCTAAAATCCAACAAAATGCCAATTCACTGTCGGTATCACCCACAGGTTGAAACCGAGATACACCGGCAAATTTTTTCTCATAACCCGTTAATTGGCCATTATGGGCATAGGTCCAATAACGGCCCCATAACTCTCGGGTAAATGGGTGGGTATTGACCAAAGACACGCAACCTCGATTGGCTTGTCGAATGTGGCTCACCACAATTTCACTCTTAATCGGATAAGATTTAATTAAATCGGCAATATAAGATTTACTGCTAGGGCAAGCATCCTTAAACGTACGATTACCTTTGCCTTCATAAAACGTAATGCCCCAACCATCAACATGCGGACCCGTGACACCGCCACGCTCAGCTAAACCAGTAAAACTGAACACAATATCCGTTGGTACATTGGCACTCATCGCCAGTAATTCGCACATTAATCTTGCCTTTATGGTTGTAAAATTGAGCGGTTTTGACCCATTTTCATTAGTCGAACGTATTGTATCTACTATGCTTAATGAGTGGAATGTTTCAAACACACAATTTTTTAAACAATTGTTTGAAAAACACTTGTATTCGAGGCTACATAAGGTTAACTTTTATGTGACACAGGTCTGACCACAAGGTTTCCTGTGAATGAGATCAATAATAAATAAGCTATTTCTAGTCTACATAAATAGCTTTAAGGAGAAGTACAGTGACCACCCTACTTTGGATCATCGCGATGATCTTTGTGCTCGGCGCTATGGCATACCTTCGAGTATCGTTATTATCGACCACAATTGCTGCGGCAGTTATGTTAGTCGTTGGCAGCACAATGGACATTACTGGTGTTATTGCCTGGATAGTATTCCTGGTTATCGCACTACCATTAAATATCAAATCGTTTAGACAGAATTATATCAGTCGTCCACTGTTAAAAGTTTATCGCGGCATCATGCCTGAAATGTCTTCTACCGAAAAAGAAGCCATCGAAGCAGGTACAACGTGGTGGGAAGCAGATTTATTTGCCGGTAACCCTAACTGGAGCAAATTACATAACTATCCTAAAGCACGCTTAACGGCAGACGAACAAGCCTTCTTAGATGGCCCTGTTGAAGAAGTGTGTAAAATGCTCAATCAACACGAAGTTTCACATGTGTTGGGTGACTTGCCACAAGACGTATGGGAGTACCTTAAAGACAATGGCTTCTTCGCCATGATCATTAAGAAAAAATACGGCGGCTTAGAATACTCTGCTTATGCGCAATCTTGCGTATTACAGAAATTGGCTGGTGTGAGCAGTGAACTCGCTTCAACAGTAGGTGTACCTAACTCGTTAGGCCCTGGTGAGCTATTGCAGCACTATGGTACTAAAGAACAGCAAGATCATTATTTACCCCGTTTAGCTCAAGGCTTAGAAGTGCCATGTTTTGCACTGACCAGCCCAGAAGCAGGCAGTGACGCGGGTTCTATCCCAGATTTTGGTGTGGTATGTAAAGGTGAATTCCAAGGCGAAGAAGTGCTTGGTATGAAGCTAACGTGGAACAAGCGTTACATTACCTTAGCGCCTGTCGCAACAGTATTAGGCCTTGCGTTTAAACTGCGCGATCCAGATCATCTACTCGGTGATAAAGAAGAATTAGGCATTACTTGTGCGCTTATTCCTACTGACATTCCAGGTGTTGAAACTGGCCGTCGTCACTTCCCGTTGAACTGTATGTTCCAAAATGGTCCAACACGCGGTAACGAAGTGTTTGTGCCATTAAGCTTCATTATTGGTGGACCAGAAATGGCAGGCCAAGGTTGGAGAATGTTGGTTGAATGTTTATCTGTTGGCCGTGGTATTACCCTGCCATCAAACTCTGCCGGTGGCGTTAAAACCGCTGCAGTCGCAACAGGTGCCTATGCACGTATTCGTCGTCAATTTAAATTACCTATCGGTAAGTTAGAAGGCATCGAAGAGCCAATGGCGCGTATCGGCGGTAATGCTTATCTAATGGATGCAGTGGCAACATTAACCACTACCGCTATCGATTTAGGTGAAAAACCATCAGTTGTTTCAGCCATCGTTAAGTTCCACTTAACCGACAGAATGCAAAAGTGTGTCATTGATGCAATGGACATTCACGGCGGTAAAGGTGTGTGTTTAGGCCCAAATAACTATTTAGGCCGTGGCTATCAAGCTGCACCGATTGCCATTACGGTAGAAGGCGCAAACATTCTAACCCGTTCAATGATTATTTATGGGCAAGGCGCCATCCGCTGTCATCCATATGTATTGGCCGAAATGGAATCAGCATTTGATACTGATGCTAGCCGTGGTTTAGATAACTTCGACTCAGCTATCTTTGGTCATATTGGTTTTGCAACGTCTAACTTTATTCGTAGTTTCTGGATGGGCTTAACCTCATCTTATTTCTCGAATAGCCCTTATTCAGATAAAACCAAGCGCTACTATCAGCAGATGAACCGTTTCAGTGCTAACTTAGCGTTACTGTCTGATTTAGCCATGGCAACGTTAGGTGGCAACCTTAAACGCAAAGAGCGTATTTCTGCACGTTTAGGTGATTTGTTAAGCCAGTTGTATCTGACTTCTGCAACGTTAAAACGTTATGAAGACGATGGTCGTTTAACCGAAGATTTACCTTTAGTGCAATGGGCTGTAGAAGATTCGTTATACAAGTTACAAGATTCATTAGACGACTTGCTTAACAACTTCCCAATGGGTCTTGGTATTGCACTGCGTGCAGTAATCTTCCCATTCGGTCGTCCTATTAAGCGTCCAAGTGATGTATTGGATCACAAAGTGGCTAAGATCATGCAAACGCCGTGTGCGAGCCGTGATCGTTTAGGTAAAGGCCAGTTCTGGACCCCATCTGAGTTCAACGCAGTGGGTATTCAAGAACAAACCTTTAAAGATATTCTTGCTGCAGAACCACTGTATGACAAAGTCTGTAAGGCTGCGGGTAAACGTCTACCCTTTATGTGGTTAGATAAAGTTGCTGCAGAAGGTAAAGCGCTAGGTGTGTTAAGCGACAGCGAAATCGCTTTACTTGAACGTGCTGAAATTGGTCGTCTGAAATCAATTAACGTTGATGATTTTGACTCTGAAGAATTACGTGCTCAACTTGCCCCGAAAGCTAAGCAAGAAAAAGCAGCTTAATCAATAAGCTCTGTGTAAAAAGGTAAAGCGTATGCTTTACCTTTTTTTATGCTTAAAAATTGTGAATGACAAAATAAATCGTAAAGGATAATGATGAAAAATCTCACTGGATTACAACAAATGCAAGCCATATTAAATGGCGACATACCTGCCCCTTCAATTAGCGAAGTGATTCCGATGAAGCCCATCGAGGTCAATGAAGGCAACGTGACATTTGAAGCCTTTGCAAATGAACGCCATCTTAATCCCATGGGCGGTGTACACGGTGGGTTTGCGGCAACGGTATTAGACACAGTCACCGCGTGCGCAGTGCATTCTGCATTGCCCGCTGGCGTGAGTTACTCAACCATTGATTTAAACATTAAAATGGTGCGCCCAGTACCGCAAAATACTCGCTTAGTGGCTAAAGGTAACTTAATGAACTTGTCTAAGTCGTTAGGGATTTCACAAGGCACCTTAACCACCGAAGACGGCAAGTTATTAGCAACCGCAACAGCCACCTGCCTTATTATTCGTCCATAACACTTTTAGTCACGACAAAGCGAGTGGCTAAACAGGCGGCGCGACATTTAAAATACGTGAAAAGTTAAATTCGTGATAAATAAAATACATAAAAAGTAAAAGACGTGCGTACAGGACATGAACACGATGAGATAAATGTAAAAATAAGTTGTTAGAAACAAAAAAGCCAGTCATTGACATGACTGGCTTTTTTTAGCGCTTGTGAGCCGCTATTAGTCTTCTTTTAATTCGATTTCTAACTGCTTAGCCACCGCTTCAGGCGAACTGCTGTTACGTGCAAATAAGCTATAAGCTACTGGTATGACGATTAAGGTAAAGAACGTCGCTAGTAAAATACCTGACAACACCACTACCCCAATCACGAAGCGCGTTTCGGCACCAGCTCCAGAAGCTATCACCAATGGAATGGCGCCTGCTGCAGTCGTGATCCCGGTCATTAAAATCGGACGAAGTCGTTGCGTAGAGGCTTGCAAAATCGCTTGCTGAAATTCAACACCACGGTCGCGCAGTTGGTTAGAAAACTCAACAATCAAAATACCATTTTTAGCCGCCAAACCAACCAACATGATGATCCCAATTTGGCTGTAAATATTGATACTTTGCCCAGTGACCCATAAACCAACCAATGCACCGAGTGTCGCTAATGGCACGGTAAGCATAATCACCATGGGGTGAATAAAGCTTTCAAATTGCGCCGCTAACACTAAAAATACGATGCCCAGAGCCAGTAAAAACACAAAGTTCATTGAGCTACCCGATTCTTGGTAATCCAACGAAGGGCCTTTATAGCTAATTACCGCTTCCGCAGGCAGATAAGTGGCCGCGAGAGTATTCATGTAATCTAATGCCTCGCCTAAACTGTAATCTGCTGCAAGGTTAGCTTCTAAGGTAATTGAGCGCATGCGATTGTAGCGGTTGAGCGAACTGGCATCGGCAAACTCTTCAATCGACACCAAGTTAGATAATGGAATTAATTCTTGAGTACGATCAGAGCGCACATAAATGTTTTCCATGTCTGTCGCCGTGCTTTGGTTCTCGCGATTACCTTCCACAATCACATCGTACTCTTCACCATCGCGCATAAAAGTAGTAACTAAGCGCGAGCCCAGCATTGACTCTAATGTACGACCTATATGCGACACAGAAACGCCTAGATCGGCAGCACGTTCACGGTCAATCACTACCCGCAATTGCGGCTTTGTTTCTTGATAATCATGATCTAAACCGACAATATTATGATTATCTTTGGCTTTTTCGAGCATGATGTCACGCCAATCAGCCAGCTCTTCATAACTGGGTCCGCCAATCACAAACTGCACGGGTTTCCCTACTCCACGACCAAAAGCCTGGCGCATAATCGGGAAAGCTCTAATGCCGGCTAGATCAGCTAAACGCTCACGGATCTCGACAATGATTTCGTTAGCACTGCGCCGTTCTGCCCAGTCTTCGAGTACTATAATTGCCATGCCATTTGAAAAGTCAGAGGCAGTACCAAAGCCGCGCGGAGCACGAATAAGCAAACGCTTAATTTCGCCGCTTTCCACCATAGGCATTAACCGACCTTCCACTTCATCCATATATTTTTCAATATATTCAAAGCTGGCGCCTTGTGGTCCGTTTACCATTAAGAACATCGAACCACGGTCTTCTTGCGGCGCAAACTCTTGTGGCACTTTATTGAGTAAGTAGCCGCTCAGTACAAAGGCAATTAACACCACAAGCGACACCATCATAGGACGTTTCATGCCGGTATTAAGTGTGATTAAATACCAATCGGATAATTTGCCCATCATTTTGTCGACTTGCTTAACCAACCACGGATCTTGATCAGCAGGTTTAAGCAATTTAGAACACATCATTGGGGTCAGTGTTAACGCAACAATACTTGAAAATATCACTGCAGCACTCATGGTGACTGCAAACTCTTTAAATAGCTTACCTAAATCGCCCTCCAGGAAGGTAATAGGCATAAATACCGCTACCAGTACTAAGGTTGTGGCGACCACGGCAAATGCGACCTCACGAGCCCCTAAGAAAGCCGCTTTTAACGGCGAATCACCTTCTTCGATGCGTCTGTGAATATTTTCTAACATCACAATCGCATCATCTACCACCATACCAATGGCGAGGATCATCGCGAGTAACGTTAATAAATTGATGGTGTAACCGAGCGCATAAAGCACAATAAAGGTTCCTAGCAACGATACCGGTACCGTCACAGCAGGAATTAACATCGCCCTTACTGAGCCTAAAAACAGGTAAATCACCACAATCACTAATATCATCGCAATAAACAAGGTTTGATATACCTCGTCAATAGACGCTTCAATAAACACAGAGCTGTCGTATGAGCGTTTAATCTCCATGCCGGCTGGCAATGTCGGATTTAATTTGTCGACTAACGCATTGGCCGCTCGAGCAACTTCTAAGGTGTTGGCAGTTGACTGCTTACTGACCCCTAGACCAATCATGGCCTCTTTGTTGCCCCTAAAGATAATTCGTTCTTCTTCAGAGCCAATTTCAACCTTAGCGATATCACCCAGTTTGACTAAATAGCCATCATCACCCTGGGTAATCACCAAATTAGAAAAATCCTCAGCTGTTTTGAATACTCTATCCAAACGCACGGTAAAATGACGTTCTTGGGATTCAATAGAACCTGCAGGTAGCTCAACGTTTTCCGAGCGCAGTGCATCTTCCACATCTGACACGGTTAAGTTGCGAGACGCGAGTGCTTGGCGGTCTATCCAAATCCGTAATGCATAAACCTTACCGCCACCAAGACGTAATGTTGATACCCCGTCGATCACCGAGAAACGGTCAACTAAATAACGGTTGGCATAATCAGTAAGCTGCAAAATGTCCATTTGATCAGACACGAGGTTAAGCCACATGATCACTTCATCGCTGCCATTGGCTTTAAAAATAGATGGCGAATCCGCTTCTTCAGGCAATTGCTCTAATAAGCCAGAAATCCGGTCGCGCACGTCGTTAGTGGCAGCTTCGATATCGCGGTTAATATCAAATTCAATCGTGACGCTTGAGCGCCCATCACTGCTCGATGAACTGATATGACGAATACCTTCAACACCACTAATTTGGTCTTCAACTAATTGGGTAATTCGACTTTCTACAACCGAGGCACTGGCACCACGGTAGCTTGTTTCTACCGAGACAATCGGTGGATCAATATTTGGGTATTCGCGTAGCGGTAATTTACCAAACGACACTAAGCCCAATACAATCAGCAAGATGCTGATAACCGAAGCAAAAACCGGTCTTTTAACCGATAAGTCAGTTAATATCATGCCGACTTCTCCGTACCTTCGACTTGAGCAAACTTAAAGTTTTCCGCTTGTTGCACTTTCACTTCATCACCCGGACGTACTTTTAAAATACCGCGAATAATGACTTGCTTGCCTACTTCAAGACCGTCAGTAATTTCAACCCAACCACGGGTACGAATGCCCAGAGTCACTTTCACTTGCTCTACTTTATTGTCAGCATTCACAACATAGACAAAATGATTATTTTGAATAGGAATAATCGCCGCTTCAGGTAATAACAACGCTTCGCGGCTTTGTTTAATTAACTTCACTTTCATTAACATGCCAGGTAGCAAGCTTAAATCGCTGTTTGGCATTACGGCGCGCACGATCACGGCACGCGTACTTGGGTTAACTCGGCTATCAATAGAGGTCACGACGCCTTTAAATACGCGGTCGGGATAAGCAACAGCTCTGGCTTCGACTAACTTGCCAGGTTTCAACTCCTGAATAAAACGCTCCGGTACTGAGAAATCTAATTTAATTTTACTGATATCATCCAATGTGCTGATTTGCTCACCAGGGGTGACTAAGCTGCCCACACTCACTTGGCGCAGACCTAACCGACCAGAAAAAGGCGCTTTAATAATGCGATCATGTAAGGCAGCATTGGCCTGCTCAACTTCAGCACGGGTGGTGTCGATAAGGCTTTGTAGCCGGTCTCGTTCCAATTCAGCAATGGTCTTACTGGTCACAAGGGCTCTAATTCGCTCTAACTCACGTAAATTTTCTGCCAGTTTTACTTCCGCAACCGCTACTTTAGCTTTTTGCTCGTCATTACGAAGCAACACCAACACTGAACCTTTCTCAACAAGCTCACCATCATCAAAGTTGATTTGATTAACAATTTCGGCAACTTTCGAGGTCACGATAATCGATTCATATGCTTTACCTGTTCCAAGTGCTTCCACTTCGTCACGAATCGGCATCACTTCCACTTTAGCGACTACCACATTGGGTATCGCTCGAGGACGTTGTATTTGTGCTTTTTCAGGCAGGAAAGAGAAGTAACCGAACAGCGCGATTGACACTATGGCGATCAGTAATAGTATTTTTTTCATTGTTTGTCCGTAACCATCCAGGAAAATGAATATTTATTATTAATAACAGAGATTGTACTCAGCAAACCGCTTGCTTCAAGGCGTTTTACTTACGCCAACATATTACGCATATACGTTAAAAGTGGTTCACCATGACAAC
Organism: Shewanella sp. MF05913; assembly: GCF_059758095.1. Classification (NCBI taxonomy): domain Bacteria; kingdom Pseudomonadati; phylum Pseudomonadota; class Gammaproteobacteria; order Alteromonadales; family Shewanellaceae; genus Shewanella; species Shewanella sp. MF05913. The sequence continues at coordinate 628,904 of NZ_JCAYNT010000001.1, read as the reverse complement.
TTATGCAACAAACATACACCTTACGCAACATTAACGCATAAATGTTGCGTAAAAATGCATAAAGCTTAATTTAACACCTATCATCACAAGTTAACTTGTTACAAATAGCTTACATTCGACACATATTGTGACAATTAGCTTAAAAAAAAAGACGCATAAATGCGTCTTTTTTAATCTACAGAGTAAATCACTTAGGGTCTTTGACCACGCGTCTTACCACCTTCACCACGTTCACCACGTTCTTCACGTTCTTCACGTTGCACCGGTGCTTGTCGTTGTGAATTTTCAGAGATTTTACGATCTTCTTGCATAAGATCTGACAAGATTTGATACACTTCGGTGATCGCTTCATTGTCTAGCTCATTATCTTCTACATCGTGTAGTAAGATTTTAGTTTGATCTGGGTTGTCGGTTTCTTCAAGCAATAAACGATAATTACCCTTTTTCAATGTGAGCTTTTCATCGCCCCATAATGAACTCCAGAACCCACTGCTCTCTTCTAAATTAATGAAGAACAAGCCTTTGCTGGTATCCATATCGACAACATCAAAGCCCATTTCTGGCAGCACTAAACGTAAGCGATCCCACACAGATTGGTAATTTGCATCCGCTAACCAGTAAGCAGCATCTGAAGCAGCACCAGTCACTAAGTCAACTTTAATACCCAAACTTTGTTGAATACGTGCAGCACGAATGGCTCGGTCACGTTCAACACCCATATAACCAATGGCATTGTTAAGCATGTCGGTGGTATAACGACGTTTATCATCACCACTCAATAAGATTTTTTGATCTTCGCCGTTATAAAACTCTTCGTGTTCTAGCAAGCTAATCGCTACGCTACCAGAGCGACCGTGAGGCTTAACGTCGATGTTATAGCTATAACGCTGACGCAGCGTATACACTTTATCGCTACCCCACCAACTAGACTCAATCAGTTCTTCGTGTTCAATCCAATCGGTTTCGATAACACCGGCTGCGTAATCTTCAGCACGAATAACCATGTTGCTCTTGGTTAAGTAACCTTTAATGACATCAAAGATTTCTTGTTTAAGATCAGTGGTACTTTCAATTGAATCAATCACAACACGAATATTGTCACTGCTTTCTTCAATATGAGAGCCTTCTGCCATTGGCAGCACTTGAAGCGGCGCACGAATATCGAGTTTTTTACCGATTAACGCTTTGTCAGACTTAGTTCCAACAGCTGGGATTTCATACTCTTTGCTGTAAGTTGGAGTATTTAACCCTTCAGGAATAGTCAATAACGGTGAAGTTTCAGCATTAATGAAGTCGTCATTGCCATTGGCTTGACGACGATCTAATGGCGTACTGCAAGCTGAAACAGCTGCAACAAGAAGTAACGGAGTGACTTTCTTTAACATGAATTTATTATACCTTTATCTGGGCTTGTTTCATTGTTTCTATTAACAGACCATGAAACTGCTCAGAAAGTTCAGTTAAAGGCAAACGAATATGTCCATGAGAGATTAATCCCATCTTGTGAACGGCCCATTTCACTGGAATTGGGTTGGCTTCACAAAATAAAGAACTGTATAAGCCCTTTAATGGCTCATCAATCGTTTTCGCTAATTGTGCATCTTTAGCAAGAGCGGCATCACACATGGCTTTAAACGCACGTGGAACCACATTGTTTGCAACCGAGATGACACCATTACCGCCAAGCAATAAAAACTCGCGTGCGGTGGCATCATCGCCGCTGTAAAGCATAAAGTCTTCACCGCACAGCTCACGTAAGCGTGCAACACGGCTAACATCGCCAGTCGCTTCTTTAACACCAATAATGTTACTCACGCCGACTAATTCTGCAACGGTTTCTGGCTTCATATCAACTGAAGTTCGGCCAGGGACGTTATACAAAATTTGTGGAATGTCGGTGCTAGCAGCAACGGCCTTATAATGGGCAATTAATCCCTTTGGCGTTGGCTTATTATAATAAGGCGTCACACCAAGCATGGCGACTACACCAGTATTTTGCAGTGATTTAGTCAGCTCAACAGCTTCTGCCGTCGCGTTGGCGCCGTTGCCACCTATAACAGGAATACGACCTGAGGCAAACTTAACGGTTTGAGCCACAACAGCAGCATGCTCTTTCATTGGCAATGTCGCCGACTCACCGGTCGTACCGACTGCAACAATGGCATCTGTGCCCTGTTCTATATGAAACTCGACAAGTCTTTCAAGACTTGCATAATCTATTGTGCCATCACTATTCATTGGTGTGATTAAGGCTACGATGCTTCCGTTTATCATCTATCTTCCCCAAGGTTTCAGGATTCGCTATGTTACTGATGCCAACCACTAATGACAAGCTCTACGGCAAGCATTACCTGAAATAAGTCATTTCAGTTCTTTATAATGGTATAAGCTAGCATTTTTCGACCTTAGCCACTAAAAAATAATCACATTAATGTGACCGATATGGGTTAGTATCTTGAGGTGTTTTGCAGATAAATGTTAGCATTAGCACCCGCACAAAAACGCACTGCATCGGCATGCGTTTTCGCTCAGAGATATCGACAGTGAGGAAAATCCATGACCAACTACCTGGTCGTTACGGCAATGGGTGCAGATCGCCCTGGTTTAGTCAGTCGTTTAGCGCGTTTAGCAAGTGAATGCGATTGCGATATTGTCGACAGTCGTATGGCATTATTCGGTAATGAATTTACCTTAATTATGATGATATCGGGCTCGTGGACCGCCATAACCAAAATTGAAAGCTTATTACCGAGTTTAAGTGTCGAACTTGAATTAATGACCGTAATGAAGCGCACCTCAAAACACACACCTAAAAACTTTATCTCGCGCATTGAAGTGTTGTTTAACGGCGAAGATCAGCGTGGCACCATGAAGAGTATCACCCAGTTTTTGGCCGAACGGGGCTTAGATTTAGCCGCGGTTCGCTCGCACGCTGACGATAATGACAATCTTAAAACGCAATCCATTTTATTGGCAATTAACATTCCCGATAAAGTCGACTTATTAAAGCTTGAACAAGGTATTCACGAATTGGCAGAATCAATGTCACTTGAATGCACCATCAAGCGTATGCAAGGCATTGCGGCGCCTTAACAATATTTCATTACTCAGAGTAATCACGTTGACAAGTTGAACCTTGTTCAGCCAGGCTGCGTATTATCTGCAATTCATCTGATAAGGATAAATCATGAACACATTAACCGTAGGGGATACTGCACCTAGCTTTAGTTTACAAAACCAAGCGGGCGAAACCGTGTCTCTTAAGCAAGCTCTCACTCATGGCCCAGTGCTGGTATACTTTTACCCTAAAGCCTCTACCCCTGGCTGCACAGTGCAAGCTCAAGGATTGCGTGATGTCAAAGCCCAACTCGATGGTCTAAACGTCACCGTGTTCGGTATCAGCCCAGATCCAGTGGCAAAGTTAGCCAAATTTGCAGACAAACAAGCACTCAACTTCACCTTACTTAGCGATGAAGACCATGCTGTTGCTGATGGCTTTGGAGTGTGGGGCCCAAAACAATTTATGGGCAAGCACTATGACGGAATTCATCGTTTAAGCTTTATCGTGGGCACTGATGGCAAAGTTAGCCATGTGCTCAATAAGTTTAAAACCAAAGACCATCACGAAGTGGTACTGGCAACATTAGCGGAATAGTTATCAAATTCGCAGTCAACATTGACAACTATCGATAACTCCCGGCAATAAAAAAGGCTTAGCAATTATGCTAAGCCTTTTTGTTACCCGCTAACGGTTAAACCGTTTTAGGGTCGTCCTGTTGTTCAGGCTTATCTTCTTCTGTTGGCGCATCCACTGTCGCTGACTCATCAGCTAATTGACTCACCGCAACGGCCGCCGCTTTTTTCTCAGCGGCTACCAATTTGGCTTTTTCTGCCGATTCTTTTTTCGCGATAACAGCTTGTTCTTCAGCAAGTAAACGCGCCTTTTCTTGCTCTTCAAACTGTGCAAGCTCTTCTTCTTTACGACGCGCCTTATCGATTGCGCGTTGTTCAGCTTCTTCTGCTTCACGGATAGCTCGCGCTTCCGCTGCGGCTTTAGCTTCTGCTTCTGCCAATGCCTTAGCTTGGCGGTCAGCTTCATCATCTAATGCACGTTGAATAATCGCTTGGTCTTGTGCTTCTTGAGGTAACAAACTGATTAACTCAATTCCCACAGGGAACTCAAATGGACCTAAACCTGAAAGTACTTTTACTTTACCTTCTTTGGTTAAATACACTAATGGTAATGCGGTTTCACCGTAGCGCTTTTTAAAGTGCTCATAAGTAAAGTTTTCAGTAATGTTGGTGACTTTTAACACTGCACCCTTGGCCATTAAACTGGCAATTTTGGCGTATGAGATATTTTCACCAAACAAACACAAACGTTTTAAGTAAGTCTCAGACAATTGATGACGGGCACTGCCAGTGTCAGCATTGTTCAAACCATACACTTTCTCAACACCCAGTAAGTCTTGGAAATGGAATGACACCAATGGGTTTAATTGACGATATGGCGACATTACAAGCACGCGACCTACACCACTTAAGTCCATGTAGGTTTCAGCGTGTTCTGACGCAGGGTTACCAAAGTACACCGGAATATTTTCCATTCGCGCCTGGCGAATACTGTCCCAGTTATTATCAGCTAACACCACTTTGATATTTTTCGATATTAAAACTTTCGCCAGTTCACGTGAAAAATTAGATGCACCAAAAATCAGTAAACCTTGGTTCGAACCTTCTTTTACACCCAAAAACTTAGCCCATCGGCCAGCCGTTAAACTCTGAATAACAACGGTACCAATAATGATTAAAAACACTAACGGTACAATGGAGGTTGCCCCCTCTAAGCCAACCGCTTCAAGCTTAATCGCAAATAATGATGAAATTGCCGCGGCAACAATACCCCTTGGTGCAACCCAGCTTAAAAACCATTTATCTTTTGATGATAAATTAGTACCAAGCCCCGATATCCAAATGCTTAATGGTCTTGCCACAAACATCACCACTAATAAAACAGCAATACCGCCAAAGCCAAGGTCAAGCATCGCACCAGAATCTAATCGCGCCGCCAGTAAAATAAACAGTGCCGAGATCAGTAGTACAGTAAGGGTTTCTTTAAATTCTAAAATGTCGGCAATGTCTACGCCGCGCATGTTAGCCAATAGGATCCCCATCACGGTTACGGTCAATAAACCTGACTCATGCTGTACTAAGTTAGAACCAACAAACACCCCTAGCATAATGGTTAATACTGCGGTATTGAGTAAGTAATGTGGAAATAGGTTTTTACGGATAGCCAAACCCGTTAAATACCCTGCAATAGCACCTAAACCAAAACCAATGACCAAAGTTAAGCCAAGGGCATGCAATACATGAGTCGTGGGATCGTTCGAAACCGCAATATACTCAAACACCAAAACCGCCATTAGGGCGCCAATGGGGTCAATCACAATACCTTCCCAGCGCAAAATACTGGCGAGGTTAGATTTAGGTTGAACTGTACGTAGCATTGGCACAATTACGGTCGGGCCAGTTACCACGACTAGGGCACCAAATAATGCGGCAATACTCCACTCAAAGCCCATTAAAAAGTGCGCGGCAGGGACAATCACGAGCCAGGTAACTAATGCACCAATACTCACCAGATTGGTGACCATACGGCCATGATCTTTAATTTCTTTAAAGTTTAAGGTCAATGCGCCTTCAAATAGAATGACCGCAACCCCTAACGAAATAATCGGGAAGAGTAAGTCGCCAAAAATCTCATCAGGATTTAAAATGCCTAGGCCTGGACCTAACAATAAACCGCAAAGTAGTAGCGGTAAAATAGCAGGTAAACGTAACTTCCAACCCACCCATTGACACAAAAGCGACAACACACCGATTAATGCCAGCATGCCTGTGATGTGTTCAACCATATTTGATTCCTTCTTTTAATAACACTGCAATAAGTAGCAACACTTGCAATGTGCTTCACGATAATACGTGAACTGATATATGCTTCTGGTTTATTCGTTTTATAACCTAAACCGAAAAAGGTTAGTACGATGTTAATCAGTAATCGCGATCTCATTCCTTATGACTAACCGTAATGAAGCGCTAACTCAACTGAATAATATGTCGGTTATTTGGCGCAAATTCAGCATATAACATACTAATTTCACTACATGATCAAGCACTTTTTGATCGTTATCACATTTTGTATTAATCGCAAAATAGCTTACTAAGCTTATAATTTAATTGTTAAAAACTCATGTCATTTTATCATATCACCTTTATCTTATTGGCGATTAAATCGGCAAAAAAAAACCTTGATATTCCAAGGTTTTATTTTTTCATGCTAAATGATCAATTGAGGTTATTGCGGCACCCTCACTTTTCCTTCCATCAATACCCTAGCACTGCGGCTCATAATGGCTTTTTTCACCTGCCAATCGCCATCCACAAGTTGCGCTTCAGCGCCCACACGTAATGTGCCCGACGGATGGCCAAAGCGCACAGCACTGCGCTCACCACCGCCTGCAGCTAAATTCACTAAGGTGCCAGGAATAGCTGCTGCGGTGCCAATAGCGACAGCAGCTGTACCCATCATCGCATGATGCAGTTTACCCATAGATAATGCACGTACCACTAAGTCGATGTCGGCAGTGGTCACTGCTTTACCACTTGATGAAACATACTCAGCGGCGGGTGCGACAAAGGCCACTTTTGGCGTGTGTTGACGCGCGGCGGCTTCATCAATGTGTTTAATTAACCCCATTTTAACCGCACCATAGGCACGAATAGTTTCAAACATAGCGAGGGCTTTGTCATCATTATTAATGTCATCTTGCAGCTCTGTGCCCAGATAATTAATATCGGCAGCATTAATAAAAATAGTCGGAATGCCTGCATTGATCATGGTGGCGTTAATGCTACCCACACCTGGCACCTCTAACACATCAACCAAGTTACCCGTTGGGAACATCGCGCCCTCGCCGTCTGCAGGGTCTAAAAACTCCACTTGCACTTCAGCAGCCGGAAAAGTCACGCCATCCAGTTCAAAGTCGCCTGTTTCTTGTACTTCACCGTCTGTAATAGGGACATGGGCAATAATGGTTTTTTGGATATTGGCTTGCCAAATCCGTACCACTGCGGTGCCATTGTGCGGCACACGGCTTGAGTCAATTAAGCCATTGCTGATAGCGAACGATCCCACTGCTGCGGTTAAATTACCGCAGTTACCGCTCCAATCGACAAAGGGTTTATCGATTGAGACTTGACCAAATAAATAGTCGACATCGTGTTCAGCTTGGGTACTTTTAGATAAAATAACCGTTTTACTGGTGCTCGAGGTTGCTCCGCCCATGCCATCGGTCTGTTTACCATATGGATCTGGACTGCCGATAACACGCAACAACAAGGCATCGCGCTCAGGGCCAGCAAATTGGGCGGCTTCGGGTAAATCCGCTAAGCTGAAAAACACCCCTTTGCTGGTGCCACCACGCATATAGGTGGCAGGGATTTTAATTTGTGGTAAATGAGCCATGACAACATCCTAAAATCAAATAAGAAAACGGCAGCTTGATAACAAACTGCCGATACACCAAAAAGCGACGTTAGCTAGCGACTTCGTTGGCTAAAAAGTCTTGAGCAAAGCGTTGTAGTACGCCGCCCGCCTCATAAATTGAGCACTCTTCAGCGGTATCTAAACGGCATTTAACTGGAATGGTGACTTGCTCACCATCAAGACGCGTCATCACAACAGACATCATGGCTCCCGGTTGACGGTTACCGACAACATCATAAGTTTCAGTGCCGTTAATCTCATAGGTATGACGGTTTTCACCTTTTATAAACTCAAGCGGTAACACGCCCATGCCTACTAAGTTGGTGCGGTGAATACGCTCAAAGCCTTCAGCAACAATCACTTCAACACCTGCAAGACGTACACCTTTTGCTGCCCAGTCACGAGATGAACCCTGGCCATAATCAGCTCCGGCAATAATAATCAGTGGCTGTTTACGCTCCATGTAGGTTTCAATGGCTTCCCACATACGGGTTACCTGGCCTTCGGGTTCTATACGAGCTAACGAGCCCTGGCGCACATTGCCGTCTTCCTGCACCATTTCGTTATACAGTTTCGGGTTCGCGAATGTGGCACGCTGCGCCGTTAAATGATCACCACGGTGAGTCGCATAAGAGTTAAAGTCTGCTTCTGGTAAACCCATTTTATCCAAATAAGCACCTGCGGCGCTGTCGAGCATAATCGCGTTCGATGGTGATAAATGGTCAGTGGTAATGTTGTCGCCTAATACCGCTAACGGACGCATGCCTTTCATGGTGCGCTCGCCTGCTAATGCGCCTTCCCAATAAGGGGGACGACGAATATAAGTGCTCTGTGGGCGCCAGTCGTATTGCGGATTAACATGGCTGCCATATTCAACTTTTATGTCGAACATAGGCTCATAGACTTTGCGGAACTGTTCTGGTTTAACACTGGCTTTAACCACTGCATCGATTTCTTCATCGGTTGGCCAAATGTCTTTTAACGTGACCGCATTGCCCTCTTTATCAATACCAAGCACATCTTTTTCGATATCAAAACGAATGGTACCGGCAATGGCATAGGCAATGACTAATGGCGGAGAAGCCAAGAATGCTTGTTTTGCGTAAGGATGAATACGGCCATCAAAGTTACGATTACCCGACAATACTGCAGTGGCGTATAAATCACGGTCAATCACTTCTTGTTGAATCACAGGATCCAATGCGCCGCTCATGCCATTACACGTGGTACAGGCAAAACCAACAATGCCAAAACCTAAGTTTTCAAGTTCGGGTAATAAGCCTGCTTCTTCTAAATACAATTGTACCGCTTTTGAACCAGGTGCCAGTGATGATTTCACCCAAGGCTTACGCAATAAACCGCGGGCATTGGCATTACGGGCTAACAAACCGGCGGCAATCATATTGCGCGGGTTACTGGTATTGGTACAACTGGTGATAGCGGCAATAATCACCGCACCGTCTGGCATTTTACCCGGCTCGTTTTCGACTACACCACTAATACCACGTGCAGCAAGCTCAGAAGTTGGTACGCGGTTGTGCGGATTTGACGGGCCAGCAATGTTACGTCCAACGGTTGATAAATCGAAATGTAACACACGCTCATAGTCAACTTCGGTTAAGGTGTCGGCCCATAAGCCGGCTTGCTTGGCATAAGTCTCAACCAGTTTTACTTGCTCGTCGTCACGACCGGTTAACGTTAAGTAATCGATAGTTTGTCTATCGATATAAAACATCGCAGCTGTGGCGCCGTATTCAGGCGTCATGTTGGTAATGGTTGCACGGTCACCCAGGGTTAAATGGGTGGTGCCTTCGCCATAAAACTCTAAATATGACGACACGACTTTTTGGGCACGCAAGTATTCTGTCAGCGCTAATACGATGTCAGTCGCGGTAATGCCAGGTTGCGGTTTACCGGTAACTTTAACCCCAATAATGTCTGGCAAACGCATATACGATGCGCGGCCCAGCATCACGCTTTCGGCCTCTAATCCACCAACACCAATGGCGATTACGCCTAACGCATCGACATGCGGTGTGTGGCTGTCGGTGCCGACTAAGGTGTCAGGAAATGCCACGCCATCAAGGGCATGGACCACTGGTGACATTTTCTCTAGGTTGATTTGATGCATAATGCCGTTACCCGGTTGGATAACATCAACATTTTTAAACGCGGTTTTAGTCCAGTTAATAAAATGGAAACGGTCTTCATTGCGGCGATCTTCAATGGCGCGGTTTTTCTCAAACGCGTCTTTTTCAAAACCGGCATGCTCAACAGCCAGTGAGTGATCGACAATTAATTGCGTTGGCACTACTGGATTAACTTTGGACGGGTCACCGCCTTTTTCAGCAATGGCATCGCGCAGGCCGGCTAAATCTACTAACGCGGTTTGACCTAAAATATCGTGACACACCACACGAGCGGGAAACCACGGAAAATCTAAATCGCGTTTACGCTCAATTAACTGCTTTAACGAATCCACCAACATATCAGGTGAACAACGACGCACTAAGTTCTCGGCAAACACACGTGAACAATATGGCAGTTTGGCATAAGCGCCAGGCTCAATGGCGTTAACAGCTTCTTGAGTATCAAAATAATCGAGCTTGGTGCCGGGTAAAGATTTACGGTATTGAGTATTCATAACTATATCCACAGTTAATACAAATTGGGTGATCGACTATCAAAATCGAAAAAGCCGAGCTTCGAGACTCGGCCAGTGGATTAACGTTGGCTAATTGGCACAACTTTACGGGGCTCGCTACCGACATAATCAGCACTTGGGCGGATAATGCGGTTATTTGAGCGCTGTTCCATCACATGTGCCGCCCAACCGGTTAAGCGTGAACACACAAAGATTGGGGTAAACAATTTTGTTGGAATGCCCATAAAGTGATAAGCCGAGGCATGGAAAAAGTCAGCGTTACAGAACAGCTTTTTGGTGTCCCACATAAACTCTTCACACGCGACTGAGATGTCGTATAACGAGGTGTCGCCGTTTTCGTGAGCCAGCTTTTCAGACCACTTTTTAATAATCACATTACGTGGATCAGACACACTGTAAATTGCATGGCCAAAGCCCATGATTTTTTCTTTGCGCTCAAGCATTAACGCCATTTGCACTTTTGCATCAGCAGGCGAGCTAAATTTTTGGATCATGTCCATAGCTGCTTCGTTAGCGCCGCCGTGTAAGGGGCCGCGTAATGAACCAATTGCGCCTGTGACACATGAATACATATCAGACAAGGTCGATGCACACACACGAGCGGTAAAGGTTGAGGCGTTAAATTCATGCTCTGCATACAAAATCAACGACACATCCATCACTTTACGGTGCTGTGCTGACGGGGTTTCACCGCGCAGCAGTTTGAGAAAATGTCCACCCAGAGATTCTTCATCTGTGGTGCAATCAATTTCTACACCGTCATGGCTGTAGCGATACCAATAACACATAATGGCAGGGAATGCGGCAAGCAAACGATTGGCAGCTTTGTGTTGCTGAGTAAAATCAACTTCTGGTTCGAGGTTACCTAAAAACGAGCAACCGGTACGCATCACATCCATTGGGTGAGCGTCAGCAGGAATAAGCTTTAGCACCGCTTTTAGCGCATCGGGTAAATCACGCTGCGCCGTTAACTCGGCTTTGTAAGCACTTAATTGCGCTTGAGTTGGCAATTCGCCATTAAATAATAAGTAGGCGACTTCTTCAAAAGTGGCATTATCGGCTAAATCTGACACATCATAACCACAGTACGTCAGGCCAGAACCTGATTTACCTACGGTACATAATTTGGTTTCGCCAGCACTTTGACCACGTAATCCTGCACCTGATAATTTCTTGTCTACCATGATATATCTTCCTTCTTATGCTTGCTGTGTGCCCCCATCAAGGACACACATATGTAGGGTTTTGAATCTTGTTGTTTATATTTATACGCTTATTTGTTTTTGCCTTCGGCAAATAAGCTGTCTAATTTTTGTTCATAATCGTGGTAACCCAGGTAGTCATAAAGTTCCATGCGCGTTTGCATGCTGTCAACCACCGCTTTTTGGTCACCATCGGTTAATATGGCGCTGTAGACCATTTCTGCCGCTTTGTTCATGGCTCTAAATGCGCTTAATGGGTACAGCACCATTGCCGCGCCCCACTCGCCTAGCTGCTGTTTATTCCATAATTCGGTTTGGCCAAATTCAGTAATGTTAGCCAAAATAGGCACATCTAATGCCTCAGCAAAGGCGCGATAGTGCTCTTCAGTTTTAATGGCTTCAGCAAAAATGCCGTCTGCACCTGCTGCTACATAGGCTTTTGCACGTTCAATAGCCGCTGCTAACCCTTCTTGAGCAAATGAGTCGGTACGCGCCATAATGAAAAAGTCTGGATCGGTGCGCGCATCAACCGCCGCTTTAATACGGTCAACCATTTCTTCTACTGGCACTATTTCTTTATTAGGACGATGTCCACAACGCTTTTGCGCCACTTGATCTTCCATGTGCACCGCAGCTGCACCGGCTTTTTCCATATCGCGAACCGTTTTAGCAATGTTAAACGCCCCGCCCCAACCGGTATCAATATCCACCAATAAAGGTAAATCACAGGCTGAGGTAATACGTTGCACATCCACCAGCACATCATTAAGCGATGTCATGCCTAAATCCGGTAAGCCGTATGATGCGTTTGCGACACCGCCACCCGACAAGTAAATCGCTTGATGACCAATTTGTTTCGCCATCATCGCTGAGTAAGCATTAATGGTGCCCACAATTTGCAATGGTTTGTTATTGGCTAATGCTTGACGAAATTTTTTACCTGCGCTCATGCTATTCCCCTTTATACAATGTCGTGAGTGACGTTAAACGCCACGTGTTGCGATTACGATAATTTACGTTCAATACTATTTTTAGAATATAAAATGTGGCGGCGCATCAGCATTTCGGCCAATTCTGCGTCACGATTTAAAATGGCCTGAACAATGTGTTTGTGTTCATCATAAGCGGTGGTCACACGCGGCCCCGCCATGCCAAGTTGCACGCGATACATGCGCACTAAATGATAAATGCCATCAAACAGCATTGAAATTAGGTGTTTGTTTTTGCTACCTAAAATAATTCGATAATGAAAATCCACATCACCAGCCTCTTGATAATAAGACTCGCCACCTTTAACCTCGTCAAAATGAGATTGTAATAAGCGGCTTAAATCAGCGATTTCATCATCGGTCATGTTTTTTGCCGCTAACCGCGCTGCCATACCTTCAAGCGATTCGCGCACTTGATACAGTTCAATCAACCCTTGCGGAGATAACGCCACGACACGGGCGCCCACATTGGCTTTACGCTCAACAATATGGCACGCCTCTAAGCGATTAATGGCTTCACGGATCACCGCGCGACTGACCGCATACTTTGTCGACAATTCAGTTTCGCTCAATTTCGACCCGGCCTGAATACGACCTTCGACTATATCGTCTCTCAGGGCTACAAAAGTCTTATCTGCAGAAGTCACCGGCTGGATCATATTCATACCTTGGATAATAAAAACGGACATTAAAAACAGTAACGAAAAACAAGTTGTCGACAATATAGCAAGTTTAGAACATAAAACAACCATAAATACCGAGTTATTGTCGACAAAGTGTATAAAAGAGTCCGTACTATGAAAATATCACTGCCATTGTGATACTGCCTGCGACACATTGTCGCAGATAGCGCTTTTGTGATTGCCACTTTGGCAAAGGTTATGCAAAATCAGCTTAAGGATAACGTCAGTGATATCCCCCTTTTTAAATAGTGTTCAGTAAATTATTTAACGCTGATGTTAATCTTGTTTGGTACACGCTCAGTTATTGTTTGGTTATATTTGATGTGGAATTGAATGTCATCTTGATTGAGATTGATAAAGTCAGATTTTGAATGGCTTGATTGAGAATGGCATGTAAACTTGATTGGATATGATCAACTGTCTACGCAATGCTTGGTGACTATACTCAGCGTCTATCTGCTATGGGAATGGGGATAAACGCTGATTATAGGTATCGCTTTTAATCTGTATAAGATTATGAGGCCTCTATTGATTTAGAGGCCTTTTTTTATGTATTTTCTGCCATAGAAGCCACGCCAGAACAACTGATTTATTTCAGTTTTACACCTAAGCCTAATGAAACTAATGCCCCGATAAGGGTGGTGATCACCACCGACAATAATGAGCCAATCAGTACATATTCTGTCATGCTGCGGTTAGCTGATTGATTTAATTCACCAAACCTGAATATTGACTTGGCGGCTAATACAAAGCCTACCGCAGCATAGCTACCCACCAGCGTAAACGTCAGTATTAATAATCGTTCCAGGTAACCTATTAACTCACCACCGGCAACCAGGCCGCTAATACTGGTCGCGCGCTCTTGAATAGCATCACCATCTTTAACAGGATCAACAGCTGTCACAGTGTCGGCATTTTCAGCTTTTTCTGCTGTGCCAGTATCTATCGCTGAGTTATCGATAGGATATTTACTTAACACAGCGCCTATCACAATTGAGGTTGGCTTAAGGATAATTAAGTAAGCAAACACCACTAACACCCCATCTGAAAAGTGCTCATGCGTTAACACGGCCTCAATCGATGCGCCATTTGTCACATGAAACGCAATCGCAACCAGTACCAACATATGCAAAGCCTGATCAATCACAAAGTAGGCTAACTTACCGCCCTTGGGTGTGGTCACTTTCCATAAATCGATAACAAAATGCGTCACGGCAACAATCACAACTAAGCAAATCGTTGAACGCCAATCAATGCCTAGCACCATTGCAGGCAATATTAAGCCAATGCCATGTAGCAGTGAGTGATAGTAAAGCTCAGGTGAACGGTATGTGTGCGCTTTTTTAGCCTCGACCCAGCTATCAGGTTGAAGATAAAAATCACAAATGATGTGAATAAACAAAAATGGAATCAGCACGCCGAAAAAATCAGTCATATTAGATCCCCGCAACTTTGTCGATAAACAGACTGTTCAGCTCATTAATTAATGGCCAACCTGACGCTTTAAGTGACTTACTGGCAGTCGCAGTCGCCACATCAAGCTGTTCTGCTAATTCACTGATCGACAATTCTTGATTGGTGCGTAGCATGGGCAACATGACTTCGCATTGGCGCGCGGTTAACTCGGTCAATTGTTTATCAAGGTATTTAAACAGCAAGTCAAAGTACTCTGTGAGCGTGATCCTATCGGAGTTGAACAATAACCTGTCATTTTTAAGGCCATTAAGCCCTCGGCCAGAAAGCACAAATGCAGGCCCCATCGACTCAGACACCGACTCACGTAAATCGGCATTGGCGGCAATGGCAAAACTAATCCGGCTATCAAAGGCTTTACCCAGCGCTTTAATGCCAATGCGGTAGATAATGGTGTATCTCAAGGCATTTTCAATATCATGCACCACAGACTGAAACTCATCTCCGCGCTCAATACTGTGCGCATTGGCGCTATGCCCTTCGCTGATCCATGTCTGTATTATTTTAATCCGTTCAAGTAATTGGTCAAATTGGGCTGATGTAAGCTTGGTTGAGTCAACAACATCGCCAACAATCACCGCTATCGGTTTATAAGTAGACTCCACACAAGGCTCCTTTGTTTGCAGACTGATACCAATTTAGCCACTTTAGGCTAATAATGCAAATTTAGCCACTTTTGGCTAATAGCGATTAAGTGCACAAGCCTTACCGATAGATTTAGCCGTTAATGGCTAAATATTAACATTTAGCCACTTTAAGCTAATAATTGTCAATTGTAGTTTTATTATGCTCAGAGCATTAGGTTTTAAGATTTGGGTCTTAGGTTATTTACATTGCCCACGAATCAATATAATACTGCTACATTCTTCGAAAGTGAGAAAAACTCGATGCTACGAATTGTAATGATTATCACGGTATTACTCACTGGTTGTAGTGCCCAACAGTCAATAGAACACATACCGGCTGAACAGTTCGTTTCAGCGCAAGAGCGTATTCTTAAGCAACTTTATTTGGGTAAATCGAAGCAAGATGTACTGAAACTGATAACTTACCCACGCATTCATACATTCGATGTTATAGAAGGTGCGAGTATTTACTCTTATATTGAAGCAATAAATGTCGACACCAACGTCAACATCGGCCTTTACTTTAAAGACGACACATTACAATCAGTCATGTTAGATGACGATGTTAGTGACTTATTATCCTGCCGAACACTGTTTAAAACCAATGGAAAACACTGGCTAAGTGCGGGGATAACGCCCTACCATGATTGGATAAAATCAAAAGACCAATTAAGTAAGGGGCTTAATTTTCGCATTAATCATCCAAAAACAACCACAGAAAAAACGCCTGCACATACAGTGATAGCCAATACCTTAACGCTCATTATGTATTCACCAGCACTGCTCGTCGCTGCACCTTTCATGATCCATGATGAAGTGACAGGAAAGACTGAAGATGAGCAGAAAACCATTACGACTCGCTACGAGCTAGCAAGCACCATTCAACTCGGCGAAACAAAAGAACATATACTCACTCAGTTAGGTCAGCCAGAGCAAACTCATTCTGTAATAGATGCCAACGTATTAACCTACAACGGCCCGTCTTATTCTTATGGCATTAAAGACGGAGCCGTTGTTTGGATAGAACATTTTTCAATGTTTGAACTCTATACTAGGCAGTTTGACTATGGTGATGCCCTTTATGGAAAAACAGATTGTGGCAGTTTAGATGAATTTTGGAAGGCAACGCCTTAAACCTTCCAACGCTCATCTACCAATAAACCAATCAAGTGTGTTATCAATACGTAGTCGTTAGCTCAACCTTATGATGAGCAGCTCAGGTGCGATAATCCACCGATAGCAAAATATTCAGATGCCTTAAGGCGATAAAACGTGTCCTCTACCTCTTGAGATTGCTCGGCGTAAGGATCGGTCATCACAGCCTGCAGTTCGCGCAGCAAGGTATAATCACCCTGGCTTGCTTGTTGGTAAGCTGGTACCAATAACCATTCACGCAAGCTGTACTTAGGATTAACCTGTTTCATCTGCTTGGCGATATCGTCACGGCTGCGAGTCAATACGCTAATGTCATCACTAATGTCATCGCTATTGGCCTCAGTGCTTAGCAGCGAATGCCACTGTGCTAACCATGCCACCCAGCGTTGCTCTAACCCTTGAGACTCTTGCGCACCTTGAGGCCCTTGCGATAACTCTCGGTAAAAGCTTTTTGTCAGTGGCTCAATATCATCAGGCAACGACGAAAGTTCACGGAAAAACATTGTGTAATCGACAGAGGTTTGTTGCATCAGGGTGCTAAGCTCAGTAAATAGCGCCGCGTTAAAGCGGTTAAGCCCCAATTTAGTCGCCCACATCTGCTCCATTTTTGTTTGCATCTCGGTAGAAAAATCATTAACCAATTGCTGAAGCCCATCTACACCATCAGCTTCATTTGCCAGTAATGGGCTTAATGCGGTGCAAAACATCAAGTAGTTACGCTCAGCGGCTGCGTCTTGATTTAAAAAGGCAAAGTGCTGGCCGCCGCCGGTCCACGGTTGATATTGAGGGTTAAACACATCACAAAAACCAAATGGGCCGTAATCCAGGGTAAAGCCACCGGCGGCGCAGTTATCGCTGTTAAAGTTACCCTGGCAATAACCCACACGCACCCAGTTAGCCACCAATGACGTTAAACGGCTACGGAACTCACTTGCGAGCTTCAGCACTTTATCGCTTAAGGAGAGCTGCGGGTCGATAACATCGGCGTATTCACGATCAATTAAGTGCAGCACCAACTGTTCAAGCTCTGCCATCGCTTGCGGGTGTTCATGTTTGCGGGCGCGGCGGCCAAAAAGCTCAAGCTGCCCTACCCGAATAAATGACGGCGCAACCCGGGTCGAAATCGCCACGGCTTCGGTGATCATTCGATCGGGGTCTTGCTCACGCGAGCCTTCGGAGTACCAAGGGCGCTGCACTGTTTCGGTTTTCGATACATATAAACTCAGCGAGCGAGACGTGGGTACACCTAACGCATGCATGTGCTCCTGGGCTAAAAACTCACGTACACTTGAGCGCAATACCGCACGGCCATCTGCACCGCGGCAATATGGCGTACGTCCGCCCCCTTTAAGTTGCATCTCCCAACGCTTGCCATTGATAACCGCTTCAAGCACAGACACCGCCCGACCATCACCATACCCGTTACCAGTTTTGAACGGACATTGCTGAATGTACTCGGTGCCGTAAATCGATAACGCATAACCACATGCCCAACCAAGCTTGCTCATTGGCTCAGGGACATTAGACAGATCACCAGAGAACAAACGCATAAAATCAGCCGATTGCGCCATGCTGTCAGCAAAACCTAATTCTTTAAAAAAAGTACTGCTGTGGGCGACATATTCAGGGTTTTCAATCGGTGTGGGATTAACGGGAACATAGTGGCCCGAAAATACTTGCCTTGGCCAATGATCAGCACCATGAGATGTGGCATCAGGATCGCGTTTAAGTGTGTTCATCAACGAGTAATTGGCCCATTTAGCAAGGTCTTTCACTGTCTCGACAGTGGCGTTTTTTTGCGGGGACAGTTGATTAGTCATAGGGATACCTGGTTAATTGAGTAGAAGGTTTGTTCACAACTTGATGGCTCATCGTATCGACGATGAGTCGATTTGTTCAAATTCTGCAAGCGGAATTTTTCAGCATATATCGAAGGCCTGCGCTGTGATATTTGAAATAGCCTGAGAGAAACCAAACCTATGGTAACGACAGCTTGTACTAATGAAAAGCAGACTTTGCTACATCTGCAAAATTGAAATCATGTCATATGATGATCCATCATATCTGCTATGGCCTGCGGCCACTAACGTCGTGGCGCTTCGCCCACACCAGATGAAGATCGCAAGGTTCCACCCTGCACGGGCCAAAAGGCCTGTTGCAACCCGCTCGTCGTCCCGGCAATGTTTTTGAGCCGGGATCCAGGTGTTTGTTTTTATCGTTTTGTACTTATGTACTCATGTACTCATGACCTGCGGCCACTAACGTCGTGGCGCTTCGCCCACACCAGACCAAGAGGAAACCAACGGCTGTTCCCTCTTTACTTTTTATAAAAGAATTGGCCCAGCCGTCACCTCAAAATTATCATTATTTACTAAACAACAGCTGCGATAATTTCGCGACGTGGTCAAATCCAGCTTTTAACTTCGTCTGAGTGTTCTTCAGCCTTATTCGAAAATGCTAACGCTTCAGATGGGGCGTCCCTTCCCCTCTAAAGCTAGCCAGACATCCATGTCTGGACTCACGTCATTTTCTTCAACGGCCTCAAGTTCAAAGTTGAATTTGGACTGTTGCAAGCAATATTCGTAACTCATTGTTGCCCCATTCCTTGTTAGAAAAATCCAATTTAAACTTTGCTAGAGCATCGTTATTGATAGTTTATGAAAGCACCATTTTAAGGGTAATCGATCCAAGCTTAACATCATAAAACTTTTACGACGGGGTACTGGAGAATCATATCTAATTGAATTATTTGGCTTTTATTAAAACATCAACGCTACATAACGAGTTTGTATTATTCTGGATTATCTAAATTCTCGCTTTTACTTAGAGCAATAGGTGATTGATTAGTGAAAAACAAGCTGATAAGTTACTAAAATCATTAACAATTAAAATACTCAAGCGAATGACATATTGAAAAGCACCTCAGGATGTTTATCTGATTTCACGCTAAACGCCGTTAGGGTTACTTGGAGATTTGATGGAAAATTTAAAGGCGAAGCTCATCGAATTAGAAGAGCATTTATTTAAGGCTGAGACCAGAGCATCATACGGCGAATTGGATGAACTAATTGCGGATGAGTTCACTGAAATTGGTAGTTCTGGAATTCGATTTGGAAAAAAAGAAGCTCTGGAGCGTCTGCCATCAGAATTGCCTCCTAAGATCAGTGCAACTGAATATGAATTGAGACATTTAGCGCCAAATTGTGCCCAGTTACTTTATAAAGCTGTAATGGTAAAAGGTGGTGAGGCAACCGCTATTTACTCATTACGATGTTCAATATGGTTACTGATAAATGGGAGGTGGAAAATGATCTTCCATCAGGGCACCTTTTGTAAAACATTTGAGTAGTTCCCTAACAAAGTCATTAATTACACTCCCTACCGTAGCGCGGCTTATTGCGACGTTACCCATAGAAAAATTAACCCGAAAGTCACGAATTAGAATGAATGATCTAACTCGGAATTGGATAGAAGCTTGTTAGCTACTTTCTCGTCGTCCCGGCAATGCTTTTTAGCCGGGATCCAGGTGTTTGTTTTTGTTGTTTGGTCGTTATGTATTCATGGCCTGAGACCACTCACGTCGTGGCGCTTCGCCCAGCGTCTAACTGCATATCTTAACTGACTTAAAAATATCGGATAAGTATCCTGTGTGAGCCATATTTCCCACCTTTATGTTGTGTGTACTGTATACAAAAACAGTTGTAGTGGCTTTTAGTGTTTTTTTAAGTTAAATCGGCTAATAAGTAAACTAAAGTAGTACGATGAATAATTTGTTTATTTTGTAATTAACTGAAATAAATGAATTTTTATTTATTGTAGAGTCTTGGACCCACTTTTAACGCGCAACCTCGCTTTTATTTGCCAGATGAGTTAAATAAAACTGCTTTACAACAATAAGTTAGCAAATGTAGGATGTTATTAATCAATAACTTGAACGGCCGACTTTAAATTTACTTTGCCGTTCAATAAGCTGTTATATTGCTTAATACTTGTTCACACTTGAAATATTAGTTATTGCCCATAAATATTTTTAACGTACAAAATAAAGGAATAGAAATGAATAACATGGATGATGTTTTTGAGTCACAATCAATAGCTAAAACCATCGCGCTTTGTGTATTTACGTTTGGTCTTTTCGTGATCTATCGTCTATTCACTCTCACCAAGTCAGTAAATGTCAATGTAATAAACCCAATCCCACAGTTGTTCTCGATTTCAGCGATTAGCATACATCTAATTTCATTTTTTAGTCTTGTCATATTCTTCGTAGCAAGTGGTAGCCAAGAATTGCTTATCTTTTCAAAAGGGATGCATGTTTTATCTTCTATTTTTCATGTTACATGGCTACTAAAGATCAGAAGTAGGATTAATCAAATCATTGGCGCTGAAAAAGGAAGTGAACTTTGGCTGAGCCCAATACTTAGCTCCTTTCTTCATGTTATCTACATTCAACATAAAATAAATCAAGCTTTGGTTAAGCCAATGCCTACTAAATGCACTATCAGCAATGCAATATAACAAGCTAATAAATAAGGACAAAAACAGTTGGCTGTTTTCGTTCCTCAACATTTTAGCCAACATTTTTTTGCCCATTATTAGGGCGTTATGTGAATAATCTACTACGGAGTTTCAATGAAAGGATTACTTTTAATTTTATCACTTACTTTTGCTTTATCAGCTTCTGCAAGTGAGATTGACCTAGAAAAATTTGCTCAAACTTATTTTAAAACTATGGTCGCAACTCAAGCACCTAATGCAACTAAAATAGATCTTGAAAACTACTTTTCCTTACTTACAGATGACATCGGACACTCACATTTACCATGGGATACAGATGACTCAAGATTACCTGATGGAAAAGAAGCTATGCGTAAAGGTATGCTATTTTATTTAGGTGTTCATACTGAATATAATGCAGAACTTCTTGATGTATTCATTTTCAATAACTCAGCTGTTGCTATTAGGTATAAGCACAGTGCAAAAGGTATTCATCCTCAAAGTAAACAGCCTACTGCTTATACACGAACTATGATGGAAGTGCTTGAAATGGAAAACGGTAAAGTTGCTGTTATTCGCAAATACCACGAGTAAAATTCACATAATCGGGTAGCCGGAGGTATCTAGCCTCCAGCCCCCACACCACCCTGCATGCGGCTCCGCACAGGGCGGTTCATTTAGAACACCTAACTAGCTTTCTGGTTAGGATATTGAACTGCGATCCATCCGTCTCTCAATGAATATAATCCTGCTTTCTTCAGATATTCATTACTCAGCGCTTGCTGTATCCCAGGTGTTTTCGAACTTCGCCATGGACCTTTGCTTGTGATACCACAACCAACAGCCACTTGGATCCTGACGTCACGCTTAAGTAAATTCTGTACCTTGGTCCGTGGTTTTCGCCACTGACGCCAGTAACACATACGAACACGACGTCGGATCCAATGGTCATTCTTTATAAACAATCAGCGACACATCCTTGATAAGCGTTAGCAATGCCAAAGTAATTGATCCAGCCTTGCATTCTTTATCATAAGAAGGCTAGCGGCTTCCTCCGGACCAAACCTTGCGATTAAGCCCTTGCCATTCGCTAGTAGTTAACGTTTAATAACAGTATGTTATTCTCTAATTGATAAGAGTAACGGTGATCTTCCTACAGAGGACTTGCACCTCATTAGTTCGTGCCCATGCTGGGCGTACACAAGCGTATGTTGCATCAGCCTCTGCGTGGCTTGGCGTTATATTTCTGGAGGGGTTATGAAGAATAAAACGAAAAAAAATCATTTTAGCCCTGTTTTCGCCAATCAATATTGGACGAATGAGGTTAGTAGTTGGCACTATAAATATTATTATTATTGTCCATATCGCAAGTGTGTTGTCGATTCTCAAAAAGATAGAGGTAAGACTGCTTGGGGTTATGAATTTCATTTATATTCTCAGGAACTAGAGGATAGGCTTGATTCTGAATTAGAAAATGACTCGGCACCACTCTACGAAAAGCTTTTAAATAATGACACTTTAGATGCTAATGATAGAATGAAATGGGGGCAGTTTATTATTACCCAATCTATGAGAACTCCAAGTTTTTTCAAGTATCGTGACGAACTTGAAAAAACACATGGCGGTGACGAATCCTATAAAGAAACTATCATCGGTTGCCAATGGTGCGAAGATAATAAGTATGTTGCTTGTCGAGATTGGATAATTCTTGAAGCTGCTGAAGACGATTTCTTTGTTCGGACGGATAATCCTGTTTATATGACAGGGTTTCTTCAAAACCCAAGCACTACAATATTTTATCCCTTGAGTCCTAAAAAGTGTTTTGTTGCTTGTTCTTTTATTGAAATGCCATTCACGCTAATTGGTGAAGAGCTGCCTTTTCCAAAGCAAGAAGTATTAAAGCTAGAGAAAGGTGATGCATATAAAATTAATTTTGACCTTATTAAATCGGCTTCTACTTCTCTAATTGTTGCAAAAAGCGACAACAATCGAGTAATCAGCAAAATGAATGTTGAACTTCTTGGCGCCTTCCCACAAATTCCATTTATGTTATCTTCGGCAGAAAATGATTATGCGGAATCAATTGAAATTGAAAAGATAATTCAATTAATGTCCTATTCCGATGGAATTGAATATCCAAAATACAGGGAGTATGAACTTAAGCCATTTTATGGGGTTGAGTTTTCAATGGGGATTAATCCATTCTCTGTTTTTGGTATAACCAATGAACGGTTAAAAGAGTTGCACCCCGAAATAGAAATATAACTAACAAGGATAGGCCGCGCGAAGCCGCGTCCTTATCCCAAGTGTTAAACAAGCCCGAACAGCTGGAGCGACTCTTTATTATGTAATTAACAGCTCGAGAAAAAGCGCTGTTTGATGTGATGGTTATCTGGTAACTTTTCTGTAGCCTGCCAACTCATCTCTAGCCTACGCCTCATATGATGTTCTTGTTCATCAGCTCGCATTCTTTATCACAAGAAGACTAGCGGCTTCCTCCGGACCTAACCTCGCGATTAAGCCCTTGCCATTCGCTAGTAGTTAACGTTTAATAACAGTATGTTATTCTCTAATTGATAAGAGTAACGGTGACCTTCCTACAGAGGACTTTCACCTCATTAGTTCATGCCCATGCTGGGCGTACTCAAGCGCTTCCACTGGGACAACTTTTCGCTTCGCATTTTTGTGTTGTCGCTACGCGCCAGTATCACACAAAAATGCTTCACTACAAGTTGCCCGTGAAGCGGGCGTTATGTTGCAATTAGAATTGAGAGTCATGCGTACATTTAAAGTAATGAACTTGAAAGAGTCTGAAAAACTACATAATCAATTTCCTCAATTAAAAAATAAAGATTGTGATCTTGAAGATTTTCCATTTAATGCAAGGGTTTGTATTTTTGACCATTTTCTTAATTATAATGAAGCAATTGAATTGATTGATAATGTCTCAAAAGTAGAACGGATCCAACGAGACCTTAGATGGTCAAAACTATATCAATTAATCATCCAAGAGTTCGATGTTTATATGGTTAAATATCGAGGTGGAAAAGTCATATTTAAAGCACCTAGATCGCCTGAACTGTTGCAACAACGATTAGATAATATGGACGATGCAGGCCATGTAGATTTTGTTATTCCTGCTTTAGGTATTTGGTATCAGCAATATTATGACGATACACATCTAGTTTGTTATTCAGATGAACAAAATTTAGTGCCATTTTTAAAAGTAGTTAATTTATCTGGCTTGTTTTGGTTAAAGTAGCAACATAACAAGCTGTTAAACAAGGAGTTTAAGTGTAAATGGATATCACAAAAAAATATAAACCTAGTATTTTGTTATTTTCTCTCGGTTTCTTGGGAATAGCATCCATTATCCCATTAATCCCACAATTATTGGCGCTGCAATCAGCTCCATTACCTCTATCGGTAGAAGTCATTCAAATTATTTCTGTTGCACAGTCCTCTGTTTTATTACTGCTTATGATTTGGCTAGGCTCCGTTTTTTCCAAAAAAGTAGGTTTATCTGCCCCCGTAATTTATGCTATAGCTCGCTCTGAAAGTGCTTTAAAAAAATTAAAACCACAAATAATCCCCGCTGTAATCGGTGGAGTCATTGGTGGAATATTTATACTTGTATTTCTTAGTATATTTTATAGTTATCTTCCTGCGGAGTTTATTACTGCAGGTGAGAAGCTCATTCCACCTTGGTACACCAAAATGTTATACGGTGGTATTACAGAAGAATTACTCATTCGTTGGGGGTTAATGTCATTTTTCGTTTGGGGGACATACCGTCTAACTCAGAAAAGTGGTTCTGAAATTCGTGCTCACAACTATATCTTAGCTATTATTCTGTCTTCTTTAATCTTTGGTCTTGGTCATTTACCTGTAGCTTTTGCACTATCGTCAGAAGTTACTGTCCCTTTGGTGACTTATATAATTGTAGGCAATGCCGCCTTTGGATTTATCGCGGGTTACTTATATTGGAAACGCGGCTTAGAATGCGCCATAGGCGCACATATGATTGCGCATATAACAATGATTGTAGGTGCAGGTGTTGCCTAATCGGGTAGCCGGAGGTATTTAGCCTCCAGCCCCCACACAACCCTGTATGCGGCTCCACACACGACTGAATGGCCAATGATGCTCCAGGCATCAATATGGCATTCCCGCCGTCCATGGCGGTCAGATTCAAGAAGTAGAGCAACGCAGGAGCATGTTGCCGAGGGCGGTTCATTTACTCTCTTTAAAGAAATGACCTAACTCACTTTTTGGTTAGCTATTTATTACAATAATGAACTGCGATCCATCCATCTCTTAGTGAATATAATCCTATTTTCTTAACTATTTACTCGATATTTGTCTGTGTCCCTGGTCATCACTGAAAACAAGAGTTGAGCGACGCCAAGGCCTTAACTTGTGATACCCAAAACACTTAGCTGGGTATCACAAGCGCCACGACGTGAGTGGCCGCAGGCCATAAAGAACAAAACACCTGGTTCCCGGCTCAAAACCATTGCCGGGACGACGAGAAAGTAGCTAACAAGCTTCTATACAAAAATGAGTTAGATGTGTCAGCTTGAAGTGCCCAAATTCAACTCTGAACTTGAGGCCGTTGAAGAAAATGACGTGAGCTGGCCATGGCCTTTCACGCACATCCATGTGCTTCAAGGCATTCAGGCATCCTGCCTATCAGAGCCCGCTAGCTTTAGAGGGGAAGGGTCGTTCTTTGGCATCTGACCCATATGGATATGGGAAATGTCATTATGATGTCGGGAACATCATTGACCATGCCACCACGACATTCGTGAATCCATTCACATCAGACTCCTATCTGAAGCGGTAGCATTTTCATTCTTTACCATAAAGAGGTGGCCGAATCAGACTTCAAATGCGGTCAAAAACTGGATCTAACCACGTCGCGAAATTATCGCAGCTGTTGTTTAGTCAATAATGATAATTTTGAGGTGACGGCTGGGCCAATTCTTTTATAAAAAGTAAAGAGGGAACAGCCGTTGGTTTCCTCTTGGTCTGGTGTGGGCGAAGCACCACGACGTTAGTGGCCGCAGGCCATGAATACAAAAGTACAACGTAAACACCTGGGTCCCGGCTTAAAAGCATTGCCGGGACGACGATTAATGAAACATCTGGATCCCGGCTCAAAACCATTGCCGGGACGACGAGAAAGTCGCTAACAACCAATGTTAACTTCAGGCGACTGCCTATGCTAATCACACTGTTTACTGATGATGAATTGCGCTCATGTTGCAGGTGAAATAAACCCGTTTTTGTTGATGTGCCAAACCACGTATAAATAACTCAACGCTGAGCAAGCTTATTTAGAGTTGATATTAAGCTGTTACTTAAGCCGTCAGTTTGAAAAAGTGCTGAGCTCTACTGACTTAACAGTCTGCGCAATGAGTAACGCATTAATTCGGGTTTGAGAGCAGAAAAATGGGAACCACAACATCATGAATAAACAATTTACCTTTACCGTTAATAGCATTTGTCTTGATGAAAACTATCATCCCTCAGACACAACGCGGATCACCACCAACTTTGCCAATTTAGCCCGTGGAAGTTATCGCCAGGCTAACTTACGCAACGCGTTAAAAATGATAGACAATAGTTTTAATGCCTTAGCGCATTGGGATAACCCTAGAGGCGATCGCTATACTGTCGAACTTGAAATCATTTCGGTCAATATCGATATAGCAGGCAGTGGCCAAGCCTTCCCGTCGATTGAAATCTTGAAAACCACCATTGTGGATAGCAAAACCAACAAACGCATTGACGGTATTGTTGGCAATAATTTTTCATCTTATTTACGCGATTACGACTTTAGTGTCTTACTGCCAGAACATAACAAAGACCAAGCGCAATTTAGTATTCCAACTGACTTTGGCGAACTGCATGGCAAGCTGTTTAAGTCTTTTGTGAATTCAGATGTTTACAAACAGCACTTTACTAAGCCACCGGTTATCTGCCTCAGTGTGTCCGATAACAAAACCTATCAGCGCACAGAGAATCAACATCCGGTATTAGGGGTTGAATACCAGCCCAATGAGTCGTCGTTAACTGAGCAATATTTCCAGAAAATGGGCTTACAGGTACGCTACTTTATGCCGCCCAATACCGTGGCGCCGCTCGCGTTTTATTTTGTAGGTGATTTACTCAATGACTACAGCCATTTTGAGCTGATAAGCACCATAAGCACCATGGGCACCTTTCAAAAAATCTACCGCCCTGAGATTTATAATGCCAATGCCGTGGCAGGCAAATGCTATCAACCGAACTTAAACAACCTTGATCATTCACTCACTCAGATTGTTTACGATCGCACCGAACGTAGCCAACTGGCGAATGAGCAAGGCAAATTTGCAGCGGAGCACTTTATTAAGCCCTACCAGGCAGTGCTTGAACAATGGTCTGCTCATTATGCGTAATCGCTAGGCTTAATAACCTGCGTTAACCGCTCTGTTTAATCGCTACGTTAAACGTTAACCCCAATTGATGGCATTACTACTATGAAAACATCGCTTAAAAACACACTGTTACCGACTTCAACGGCTGGCAGTTTGCCTAAACCTTTATGGCTTGCCGAACCTGAAACACTGTGGTCCCCCTGGAAATTACAAGGTGACGAGTTAGTTGTTGGCAAACAAGATGCGCTGCGTTTGTCATTACACGACCAGCAGCAAGCAGGCATAAATATTGTTAGTGATGGCGAGCAAACGCGGCAACACTTTGTCACCACCTTTATTGAACACCTCAACGGCGTTGATTTTCAAAAACGTAAAACCGTTAAAATTCGTGATCGCTATGATGCCAGCGTCCCTACCGTTGTAGGGCCTGTCAGTCGGCAAAAATCAGTCTTTGTTGAAGACGCCAAGTTTTTACGCCAACAAACCACACAACCGATTAAATGGGCGCTACCTGGCCCCATGACCATGATAGATACACTTTTTGATGATCATTATAAAAGTCGCGAAAAACTTGCCTGGGAATTTGCCATCATACTCAATCAAGAAGCCAGAGAGTTAGAGGCTGCGGGAGTGGATATTATCCAATTTGATGAACCAGCATTTAACGTGTTTTTTGATGAGGTAAATGATTGGGGCATCGCATGTTTAGAAAGAGCCATAGAAGGCCTAAAATGCGAAACAGCAGTACATATATGTTATGGCTATGGCATAAAAGCCAATACCGACTGGAAAAAATCCTTAGGTTCCGAGTGGCGTCAATATGAACAAGCGTTTCCTAAGCTGCAACAATCAAATATCGATATCATCTCTCTCGAATGCCACAACTCTCATGTGCCAATAGAACTGCTTGAACTCATTCGTGGTAAAAAAGTCATGGTTGGCGCGATTGATGTGGCAAGCAATACCATAGAAACACCAGAGGAAGTGGCAGACACGTTACGCAAAGCCCTGCAGTTTGTTGATGCCGACAAGCTCTACCCTTGCACCAACTGCGGCATGGCGCCGTTATCGCATCAAGTAGCCAGAGACAAACTTAAAGCCTTAACTGCCGGTGCTGAGATTGTCAGAAACGAGCTTTTGGCCTTGAAGAATAAGCTTCAAGGTTGATTATAAGACAGTTTACATAGTTGGATAGATAGGTCATTTACGGCCAATGTAGATTAAAACGTAGACCTATCTATACCCACCCAACAAAAAATTAAACACTATCGATTATCCGCCGTGGGCTTTTTTAATAACTTGCGCTGCAAAGTACGGCGATGCATACCGAGTTGGCGGGCGGTTTCTGATACGTTGCCATTATTATTGGCGAGCACTTGTTGTATGTGTTCCCATTCTAATCGTTTGGGATTGAGGGGTTGCTCGGTGATGGCTTCAAATTCATCGGGTTCGGCACTAAAAGTGTTGCTGGATGAATGCAGCGCATTGAGCAAGGTTTGGGTATCGACAGGTTTGGCAAGATAGTTATCTGCACCTAAACGTATCGCCTCTACTGCGGTGGCAATACTGGCAAAGCCGGTGAGTAATACCATATACACATGGGGTAATTGCTGCCTTAATGGTTTGATTAACGACAAACCATTACTTTGTGCCAGCTTCATGTCGAGTAAAATGTGCGTTGGTATAAATTGCCTGGCCATTAGTAAGCTGTCGCTGGCATTGTCACAGGTTTTACATTCAAAACCGTGGCGAGTAAGACGACGCGCTAAAATAGTCGCTAACGCGCTATCATCTTCAATTATGAGTAATTTATTCATCTACGTCTCATGTACCCTTAACAATATCCGTTAAACCTCTGTGTGATCCGCTTTGGCTGCTAATGGTAAGGTCACGATGGCTTCAGTGCCACCCTGAGGATGCGCTTTAAGGTATAACTTACCGCCTAAACGCTCAAAACTGGTGTGGCTCAATAATACCGCAATCCCCAAGCCTTTAGGACTGCTAACCATATTACTGCCTAATGTGGATAATAAATGTGTCGCAATACCCACGCCATAGTCGCGAATCATAATGCTGATCTCTTGAGGCATTATCTGAGTAGATGGCGAACGAGATGCTGAACGAGATGACGATACGCTGATATTAATGTCGACTTTGGCACCTTGTTGATTGTCTTCACTAGCCTGGGCGCCATTTTGAATGAGCGCCAATAACGCCGGCAGTAAACTCATGTCGGTATGCAAAATGGCGGTTTCTGCTTCAGGGGAAATATGCAGGCTTAATTGTGTTTCGGGCATTAATAAACTGACCTGCTCTGACAGCAAGGCCACCAGCTTAGCAACCGATTGTTGCAACAATTTTTGCTCACGAATGGACTCAGTCGCTAAGCGTAAGTCGCTTAAGGTCACTTCACAGCGGTTGAGTGCTTGCTGCATATCTGCCAGTAATTCAGTTTGCTCGGCATCATGGGCAGTGTCTGATATTTCATCCACTAATAAGCGTAACGTTGCCAATGGCGTGGCGAGTTGGTGCGCCATTTGCGCTGATGCGGTACCTAAGGCAAGGATCTTTTCTTGCCTTAATTGCGCTTCACGTAAATAGCGCAACTCAACATTTTTTTGCCGAATACGTTTAGCAATAAAGCCCACGGTAATGGTTAACACTAATGCTGAAATAACAAAATTGAACCACATGCCTAAATAATGCGAGCCCATGTCCATGCTCATATTCATGCTGTGACTCATATTGGGATTGGCAGGCATGTCCATTGCCATTTGGCTCATATCATGGCCCGCATGCATATCCGCTGCAGTGTTAGTTGTATCATCAACGCTGTGATCAGGAATATTGATAATCATCAAACTATAAACCGCAGTCGACAACGCCGTTAACGACCAGGGCGCCCAACGAGGTAAGGTAATTGCTGAAATGGCTATCGGCAGCAGCAGTAATGATACAAACGCGTTGGTGGCACCGCCGGTGAAATACAACCAGGTGGCCCAAAATAAGGTGTCCAGCAGTAAGGTTAAAAACAATAAACCGTGATTATCGATACTCAGGCGATGAAATCGATAACTAAACCCCACATAACACGCTTCGATAATCAATACATAACTTAAGGTTATTGGTGGTGTGGTTAAGCCAAATAAATCAGCCGTAAACACAATAAGACCTATTTTTAGGCCCCAGTTAACCAATCGTAACAGTGCTAATTGTTGTTGATTTGCACTAAAAGGCAGATTCAGATTTGCCATATTTATCATCCTAACTTATTGACGCAACCCTATAATCTCACAGCAAACAATAATCAACCTAACGACACTTATCAATTGCGTAAATATCAGCCGAAAAAACCAATCGATATTGTCGCCTTCCCACAAGCCTACCGTGAAATAAACCGCTAGGTGACTTTTTTTATCGATATGCTGTTAACGACGCTTCAAATCCAAAGCCTTTAGTGTTATTAATGTACTTTAATTGCATAACCATTCTATCTAGCTGTTTAACTTAATTCTATTTCAGTCTATTTATTAAGCGGTTACCGATAAAAAATACTTACCCACTTTTGAGTTCATGGACTGACGATATAAACGTCAGGCTGCTTAAAACGGCTAATGAAAAGCTCAAAAATGAGATAAACCAAGGGATTTGTTCAATGATTAATGAAATTGTGTCGTTCGCTAATAATGTTTTATGGGGCGAATACCAAGTACTGATCTACATATTAGTATTTGCAGGAGTGTGGTTTTCATTGAAGTTACGGTTTATTCAACTGCGCCACTTTGTTTACATGTTTAAAGTCATGAAAGGCAGTACCCAGGGTGATAAATCTGGGATCAGTTCTTATCAAGCCTTATGTACCGGCTTATCTGCCCGGGTAGGTACCGGAAATTTAGCTGGCGTCGCCATGGCAATATCTCTTGGCGGCAGTGGCGCCGTGTTTTGGATGTGGGTGATTGCGCTACTGGGTATGGCGACCGGGTTTGCCGAAAGTATCTTAGGCCAGCTGTATAAAGTCCGTGACGATCATAAAGAATACCGTGGTGGACCGGCTTATTATATTCAAGCGGGGCTTAATAAACCCTGGCTAGCGATATTGTTCGCCCTGTGCTTATTTTTAGGTTACGGCATTAGCTTTAGTGCTATGCAAGCAAACACGATTACTGATGCCCTTAATCACACCTTCGAGATTTCTAGTGTGTATTCAGGTGCTGTTATCACCTTTATTGCCGGCATTATTGTGATGGGCGGCCTGCGCAGCATCGCCCGCTTTGCAGAATTAATTGTGCCGTTTATGGGACTCGCCTTTATTTTGGCTGCAGTATCGGTCACCTTAATCAATATTCAGCAAGTACCCGCAGTATTAATGGATATCTTTAACTCAGCCTTTGGCTTAACCGAAGCCGGCGCGGGTGCATTAGGCGCGGCGATAAAAAATGGTATTCAGCGTGGTTTATATTCAAACGAAGCCGGTGCCGGTAGCGTTCCGCATGCGGCGGCAGGTGCGACGCCTGTGCCTAACCATCCGGTTGCGCAAGGTTACGTGCAAATGCTGGGGGTATTTATCGACACTATGGTGTTGTGTAGCTGTACCGCGATTGTGATTTTACTGGCGCAAGGTAATATCGGCAGCGAAATGGAGGGCATTCGTATTACTCAAAATGCCATGACGCACCACATGGGCATCAGCGGCGATATGTTTGTGGCCATTATTATCACCCTATTCTCTTTTACTTCTGTGGTGGCCAATTACGCCTATGCCGAAAGTAATTTACACCTGTTTAAGCTGGATAATATTTATGGCCGTACCGGTTACACCCTGTTGTATTTAGGCATGGTGTATTGGGGCGCAAACGCCAGCTTAAAAGAAGTGTGGAACATGGCCGACATGGCACTGGGCTTAATGACGGTGGTGAATATCAGTGCATTGATGCTGTTAACCCCAACCATTGTTAATTTAACCCGCGACTATCAAGTTAAGCTTAAGGCCACCAATAAACCTGAATTCAAACTGGCGGATGTGAAAATTCAAGGTAAAACTGAAGACGGTGTATGGTCGTAAGCTCATTACGCTGAGTTAATACCGCTTTCTTTTTAGCGACCTTAACCAAGATAGTGAATAAAAAAACAACCCGTTATGGTCATGCCATTACGGGTTGTTTGTCATCAGCACAACTAAAAATGCTCGGTTAGCCAATCTCTTGTCACGGTATCAAGATCTTTTCCTTCACGGCAAACCTGGTAATCTAACGCCGCAATAATGTCGTTAGAAAAACGCAAGCCGTCTAGCACGGCAAGTTGCGATTCGCTAAATAGCGACGCGCGGTCTTGACGGAGCAACAATACAGCGCGATCAATAATGCCTAATAACCCTTTTGGCTCAACGATTTCACGTATGGCAAATTTATGATGTAAAAATTGTGGCTTCCACAATGGCACAATAAACCATTGCTTTTGCGCTTCAGCACGTTCAAATGCACCAAAACAATCTTCTTCGGTGCCGGTATGGAACTGATACCCTGCATCATTTAAACCATATTCACGCATCATGTTAATTGAAAAACGGCTGATGCCTGCGCCTGGGTTAATCCCTTGAATATCTTTGTTCATTTTGCTTATTACATCAGGCTTAAGTAAATCACTGACTTCGGTAATAGCATCCTCGGGAATATAATCAGGCACTCCCCACATGGCGTAAGGCTGGTAATGTAAACCCAGCTCAATGAGAGGCATAACATCTTCTACATCAGCGCGGTAGATACCATGACTAGACGGTAACCATGCCGACGCTAACATATCAGCCTGTCCTGATTTAAGGGCTAAAAAGTTGTCTTGATGTGGTGCATAAATACGGTTTACGGTAAAGCCCATATCTGTAATGACATGGCTAATAAGTGAGGCGGTTACCCGATGAAAAGAAAGGTCGGTTACCCCAATCGTAATTGTTGGCATAAATGAATTCTCAATAGGTAAAAATAGACACAGTGGAGGTGAGCCCTCCACTGTATTGAAGGTCGTGCAAATAACTTAATCTAGTTTGATGCGTAATACATGGAATGGTTTAGCGGCACCCTCTTCGCCTGCGTTAAGTGCTGGGTTTAAATGCAGTGAGTTTTGAGTCACGTACAAATATCCACCTTGAATAGAGAAACCATCAGCCCATGACAATAATGTGTCATCTTGTGCAAACACCTTGTAACCGTCTTGACCAATAATACCAATGGCATTACGTTCAACATCGCCCACATAAATGTTGTTGTTTTTGTCAATGATCATGCCATCACTTGGACGTTTTTCACTATAAAACTCAATCTTGCTGGCAAGTTCTTGCTCGGTTAATTTGCCATTGGCTAACGCCGCGGCTGCAATACGGTAAACAGCACTGCCATTAACGGTACCAAAATACACCCACTGCTGTTGAGCATCGATTGTGATTGGGTTTAAATTAAGGTAAAGCGCATCAACACTGCCATCTTCACGTTTTGCCGCTAACAAAGAATCGTCAATAATCAGATCATGCTTTGGTGATAATAATGTTTTATTTGACTGTAATACGCGGCGTGCTTTGCCACTTGTTAAATCAACCACCACAAAAGCAGGCGCTGGCTCACCGTATAAATTACCTAAACTGGTATCGGCAATATAAATTTGCTGACGTTGAGTGTCGATAACGAAGTCTTGTAAAAATGAGTTCGCGACCATGACATCTTTACTGATTTCGATACGCTTAAAGAGTGTGTTGTTAACCGTGTCCCAGGCAACAATTTGCGCCGCAGCATCCGCACTGCCCATATCAAGGATCCACACAACGCCGTCTGCAGTGCTATCAATACCAATAACAGATGATAAACCCACCTCACCTTTAGTTGGACCATCGGCCCAATCGACAGTAGGAAATGGGACTGTTGAGCCGTCTTTTAATAATTCAACGACACGAAACTCTGGGCCATCAAGCGGTTGCATAGAAAGAAACGTGCGGCCCTGTTCGGTTACGGTTAAATTACCTGGGCGTGTTCCGTCAAATTTTGCCACAACTTCTAGCTCAGCGGCTTGCGCAGTGTTAAATAATAGTGCCGTTGCTACGGCTAATAGTGTTGTCATCTTTTTCATTGTAAACCTCGTTATAATCTAAATTTAATCGTAAAAAATAACCCGCCTTGGTTATTTCATATCGTTAAATGACGCTTAGCTGCTTAAGCTGCAGCTCGATAATCTGCTCGATGTTGATGGGATGTATCTTAATTGCCAATTGCGTCGCAATAAACACGCTAATACATGAATTATTATCAATTAATATTTGACAATAGAGTGCTTTTGACACGAAAAAAATAAAGTAAACTGTTGTTATATAGACAATTAATTAAAAATAGTATTACAACGGATGCCTTACCAAAAGCAGTTAGTTGAAAGGAATACATGGAGAGTGCTTAATTACATTG
This sequence comes from Shewanella sp. MF05913, assembly GCF_059758095.1. Classification (NCBI taxonomy): domain Bacteria; kingdom Pseudomonadati; phylum Pseudomonadota; class Gammaproteobacteria; order Alteromonadales; family Shewanellaceae; genus Shewanella; species Shewanella sp. MF05913. Next base: position 594,201 of record NZ_JCAYNT010000001.1, on the reverse strand, counting down.
AATATGCTGGAACCCCAGCGGCTTTGTATAGATAAACAAGGGGGCGTTGAAATGTAGTCTAGATCGGCTTGATTGACGCGAAAGACACACTTATACCCAATCAACTTGAAGATACGTGTTTCAGAGCTTCACCGTGTTTTCAATACTAGGCGCGTTAATGCGGTAATGTAGGCACCTTATGAATTAGCGCAACAACGTAGTGGGAACACGGTGAAACTCCCAAAGGGCAAGTTTTACACGCGTTTATGCTGCGTTATTGATTTTGGAAAGGGAACAACCATTACCCGCAATCAATGCCTTGCCTAAACGCGTGTAAATTCTTGCTGAAATCGAGCATCTTCAGGTTGTTTGGGTATATAACCGTTGTCATGTTTTTCCGAGACAATGATGTATTTATGATTAAAAATTAATTGAATATACTCATTTGTGATTAAAAATTAATGCAATAAACTGGCCTTACCTCCACGCAATATCGTAAAATGACGGTAACTAAAGAGGGGCACATGGCTAATATTTCAAAATTTGATCGCGAAGACGTACTAGAAAAAGCAAAAAATCTATTTTGGCAAAAAGGTTTTTTGGCCACCTCTACGCGTGAAATTCAAACTACCATGGACATGCGACCTGGTAGTATTTATGCTGCATTCGGTAGCAAAGCCGATTTATTTAATCAAACGTTAATTCATTATGCTCAAACATCAACAGATGTACTTAATGAGCAATTAGCCCAGCATGACCACGCGTGGGATGGATTAAAGCAGTATCTTCGCGGTTTAATCGTGCCTTGTTGTGAACATGTACCCAGTGAATTATGCATGGTGATGCGCACGCTTGCAGAACTTGATGAATCACATCAAGAAACCCTAGATATCGCAAAAAACCTACTCACTCAGGTTGAAAACCGTTTCGCCAGTATTGTTGAACAAGCGCAACAACAAGGTGATTTGCCCGCACAGTTCGATAAGAATAAAATTGCTAAAAAAATCCAGGTACACATAATTGGCTTACGTTCGTACTTAAAAGCCACTGGCGATACCGACACGGTTAACCAACAGCTTGAAGAGTTTTTTACTCAATTAGAATCCAAATAAAAAAAGCGCCTAAGGCGCTTTTTTTGTCTAAATCCGCAGCAGATTTACGCTAATGCATCAACAAAGCTGACGCTAAATTGGCCAATGTCTTTATATTCAATACTGACTTCTGTCGCCATCGGCACTTTAACCACTCCGCAATACGAGCCGGTAATGATCGCCTGTCCTGCACTGAGTTTTATGCCCTTCTGTGCTAAGTAGTTAATCATCCAATACACAGGTAATTGCGGCAGTTCACACGGATGCTTACCGTTAAAAGACTGCTGGTGATTATTTGCCGTTACCACAACATCAACATGGCTTGCTTGATAAGCGACCGACTTAGGAATTTGTGGGCCAATATACACACCCTGGTTACTTAAACCATCAGCGAGCTTTTCTAAATAGCTTGGTTGACTGTCGCGGCTAAAACGATTTTGTATTAACTCTAAGGCCATGTGAGTCGCGCTAATAGCACTGTCAATCTCATCATCAGTGTAGTGTTGATAAGGCTCAATATCTTGGCCTAATATAAAGGCTATTTCTGGCTCAATAAGTGCTAAAGCCGTCTCATCTTTTATCGTTGGGATAATGCCACACTGCTGGCCATGTTCAGCCGCTTGTAAAATCGGCGCCACAATAAGTTGATCGTTTGCTTGCGGAACAAGGCATTTCCAACCGGCAATATGACCATTTAACTCAATTATTTTTTGTTGAACAGTGATGGCCTGGTCAATATTTTGTGCAGTAAAAGCCTCAAAATTGGCGTTAGGATTAGCGTGATTTCGTTGTGCAAATAAGTGTTTAGCAAGTTCAGTAAGCAGTGTATTTTCGGTCACGGTAGCATCATCATAAAATAAAAAACATACATTAACGGGTTTGATTGGCTTTTTCTAGCAGCAAATAATACCATTCCGCATTAATAAGTGACTACTCAGAATGCGTCCAGCGTTTTTTGATTAAGGCGTCGCTATGTAGTCATGGTTGTTCCCTTTCAAATAGCGAGAACGCAGAGCAAAAAGCGGAATGGTATAAAACCGCTGACTAAAAGCCAGCGGTTTATAACGATATATGTTGTTAAAGCACGCTTACTTGCGGGTTGCGCGTAACATCCATGCGGTTTTTTCATGTATACGCATACGGTCAGACACTAACGCTGACGTTGACTCATCATCAGCGGCCTGGGCTAACTTAAGCACTGCGCGTGATGTTTTAACCACTTGTTCATGGCCTTTAGTCAGTAAATCAACCATATCTGCTGAAGAAGGTACGCCTTCGACTTCTTTAATCGAGCTTAAACGAGCAAATTCTTTGTATGTGCCTGGCGCTGCGACGTCAAGTGTCCGAATGCGCTCTGCGATATCATCGACGGCGACTGCAAGCTCTGTGTAATGCTCTTCAAACATTAAATGTAACTCACGGAAATGAATTCCGGTGACATTCCAATGGAAGTTATGGGTCTGCAAGTAAAGTGTATATGAATCAGCTAATAAGCTCTTTAAAGCCTCAGCAATTTTAAGGCGGTCATCTTTGTTGATACCAATATCGATGTCTGTCATGTTAACTCCTTATGTTGATGAATGAATCACTATAACAATACAACGTCTATTACTTTGGTAATATTGATCTTGCTCTGCTTTGACGCAGTATTGTTGAAATCTGAGTTTATTTATACTCTATGCAATTTATATTAGATCATTTTAAATCATAAAAACTATTAGATTTACAATTTTTAATCTATTTAACCTCAGCATAACATTTCAGACCAATATGTAAAATCATCACTATGACACTCTAGGAAACAATACCCGAAACATATACAGCACTATCGCAAGATTAATGAGCAATACAATGACACTGAGTAAACTAAAGTGATGAACCATTTCGTACAGCTCAAAAGGAAGGTAAATGGCCCCACTGACTAATGCAAACCATTGGGTCCAGCGCAAGTTATGCCACAAACCGTAGGCTTCGATAAACCGCACTAAAGTATAAGCTGCAGCCCCTAACGCCATTAATGTTAAGCTCGTTTGTGAGATAGAACCGATAGCGGCAATAAAAATACTTGGGTAATGACTGGCAGGATTTAAATGTAAATGGGTCACCAGATCAATGGCGAGTAACGATAGATTTTGCCCCGCATAGGCATGTAAGCCAATGGCGACGAGCAATGCTAATAAACCTTTACTGGCCTCAAGTACTGCGACCGCTCTTACACCGTTATCTGTATGTGCCATGGGATATCTTGTTAATCAAACAATTTCTGCGATGTTATCAAACATGACGACCAATAAGCACGTCAAATCACATGCTTATTGGCTAATCTCTAATACTTAATCTTTAACCCAAACAAGAGGCCTAACACGCTTCAAGGGAACGAGTATCGCACTATACGCTTAACCACTTGGCTATATTGACGTAAAAAAGGCCCGGTGTGATACGCAATACCGTGACGGGAAAGTATCGCCTGCACTTGGGGCGCAACTTGCTGGTAACGTGACGACGGTAAATCAGGAAACAAATGATGTTCAATTTGAAAACTTAAGTGGCCCGTTAAAATGTGAAACAGCTTACCACCTTTGATGTTCGACGAGCCTAATACCTGGCGATAATACCATTGCCCTTGCGTTTCATTTTCACACTCAGCCTGGCTAAAGGTGTGAACATCGGAAGTGAAATGGCCACAAAAAATAATGGTTGAAGTCCACAGGTTGCGCAGTAAGTTAGCGATTAAATTTCCCACCAACACCCACAGAAATAGCGGCCCAGCAAGCAATGGAAATACCACATAATCTTTTACTAGTTGCTTACCGCCTTTACTAAAGAAACGACGCTTGAGCTCCGTCGCATCAACTTTAGATGCCCTACCTTGTTTCTTTTTGCCCATAAAAACACGCTCAGCGGCAAGCTCGTGATATGACACCCCCCATTGAAATAACACACTTAAATATATGTAAGTGATAAATTGCCACAGGTTTTTAAGCCGCCATGTAAAGTCATTCGACAAGCGCAGTAAGCCATAACCAAAATCACGATCTTTACCAATCACATTGGTATAAGTGTGATGTTCATAGTTATGAATACGCTGCCAACTTTTACCGTCGCAGGCTATATCCCAGTCAAACTGGCGCGAGTTAATATGAGGATCGTTCATCCAATCATATTGACCGTGTAACACGTTATGACCAATTTCCATGTTATCGAGAATTTTAGCGCTGGCTAAACTCAATACACCAATAATCCACCATACGGGATGCAGAAAACCCAGTATTAATAATGCACGACCGCCCCACTCTAACGACCGTTGCCATACAATAATCTTGCGGATATAAGCTGCGTCGCTTGCGCCAACTTGAGCAAGTGTTTGACGCTTTAACTCATCAAGCTCAGTGGCTAACTGCTCAAAATTAATATTTTTATTCATCGAACTACAGCTCCAGCTCAAGCGGCGTTACCGCCTGAGAAATACATAATTGAATTAATTGCTCGCCCGACTGCGATAATTCGCCCGTACGCAGATTTCTGACAACGCCCGATTTTTTAACACACTGGCATTGATGACATACACCGATGCGGCAGCCAAAATTAGCGCTAACGCCTTGTTGCTCTAAGCCACTAAGCAAGGTGTCATTTGCGGTTAAAACAAGCTGAGATGTTTGCCCACGTTGGGTTAAATGAACGTGTTGCTCGCCTGCTGCGGTTTGCGCAAACGTTGGCGCCTGGAAAAACTCTGCCTGGCGCTGCGCTTTAGGGTGTTTCATTACATCTAACTGCTGATCAACATCTTCCTTAAACTGGCTTGGACCGCATATTAACACCTGACTTTGCACGCTGCAGTCACAGAGCGCATCAGACAAGTTGTGGCCATTTTTACGAATAAGTAATTGCACTTGAAACTGGCTTAATTGCTGCTGTAATGCCATAAGTTCATCGACATACAAATGCTCACCGGCCTTGGCAAAGTAAACCAATTGAATGGGATGTTGTGGTTGTTGTGGTAGTAACGCCAGGTGGTTGAGCATAGCCATAAAGGGCGTAATGCCACTGCCTGCCGCCACAAACCACAATGGTGTTGACGGTTGAGTAAGGACATTCTCACTTAATATAAACTCACCTTGTGGCGCGCTTAAATTGACATATCCACCTGTGGCAATGTTCGCCAACAATGTTGCAGTAAAAGCCCCATCAGCATTCGTTTTAATGGTTAAACGAATCACACGCTTTTTTAGGTATTGGCTATGAGATTGATCGGGCGCTGACGATATTGAAAAAGGTCGGGTCATTAAACGGCCATTAATTTCTACCGTCAGTAACACATGTTGACCAGCTTTTGCTTGCGGCCAGGCTTTTTCTGGAGACAAGTCTAACTGCAAAACATCGGCACCAAGCAACTCATGCCCCAACACTTTTGCCCGAAACCAATGAGTGCGCCAAGCGGGTTTAATACGTTGCATAATAGGTTCAAAATAACTGCCTATTGATTCAGTGTGAAATAGGGTTTTTGCAGTGATGTTGTTTAGTCGAGTTAATACATTCATTTTAGCGTACAAGTGCTAGCCTAATTTCAGCGCACGATTGTATGCTGAATAACATTAGCTATGCAAGTCATGGTGATAAACAAATACACCAACTTAGTCATTAATTGTGTATGAGTTGATGAGCAAAACCAATCGCCAACACAAGAATTCACATTAAATACAGCAGCTTAACAGTGAGTCGCTAAGGAGGTTGTTATTACTTTGCAGCAAAACCTGCTGGATGATGGGGTTACCATCCATGATCCAAACTGTGTAAATCACCAGAATTATCGGATAAAACATGTTCACGCGTAAGCTTAATCAAACATTATCGATTAAATAAACGCCTGCGACGTGGAAAAGTAGCTTGGATGGTATCGTTAAAGATGTTTTTAGAAGTGCTGTTGATCTATGTCAGGAGTTGACAGATAAGCATGTTCTTTGATGTGAGCGGATGCAACTGAAACGGCTAATAGCACATCGACAAGTGTCTATACTCACGATGTAAAGTTCGTCGTTTGGGTGTTAAGTATTAAGGCTATAGATTAACTGATAGCTTTGAGTGTATAGCTTTGAACTTAATGTGATGAAATTGACGTTAACATAACTGAGTTTATTTTGGCTCCACTAACGGGGCGGTCAACAACTCGACTTGCTGATCCTCATCTGCCGTTAATGCACCATAATCCCTTGGATACGGCCAGCCATAACCCCAACGAAATTGAGTCGGCAAGTAAGGCGAACCACCCACTCGAACGCCAGCTAACATCAATAACGCAATCTGCGGTTGGCCAACATTAGCGACGCAAACACGTAACGCTTTATCTGATGCTAAGCGGTCATCAAATGTGCCGCCTTTCCAATAATCAAAGTCGTGTTTTTGACAACATGCCAACCATAATTCACTTTGCTCAAAGGTCCCATTAGGAAACGAGCTGCAGCCATCACTGGTAAAGGGCACCAATGTGTCTGCACTAGCGGGGTAAGCAAATAGAGATATGTAGGCAAATGATATCCAGACAAATACCGAGCCGACCCGAAACTGATGGTAATATTTCACGCTTTGGGTCCTTCTTAATGGCAATATCGACTGGCTAATCCTAGCGACATGACGGCGCAATAATGACCAGTAATGATGCCACAGTCATCGTAACAGTGATAGAACCTAACCTTTCATAAACACTCAATCAAAGCGTGACGGCCGAATAAAAGCTTAGCAATACTCAAACACCTTAACGATTTGGCTCTGTCAGGTTACGACGGATAGACGTTTTACCAAACCAGCGCTGATAAGGTTGATAATTATCATAAAGCCAATTGAATACGCCGGTATAAACAAAGAAAAACACCAACACGCCGCCTTCAAGCATTAAGGTATCAACTAGGTTTAAACTTAAATACCACGAAACCACAGGAAGGGTTACCACTAGCAAGCCGCCTTCAAAACACATCGCATGCACAATACGAGTGGATAAATTACGCGTCACTCTGTCACTGCCTAATAATTTATCGAACCAAATATTATAAATATAATTCCAGGTGACTGCACATAACGATATGCCGATACTCACCACCAACATATCGATGGTGCTTTTCTCCATGAGCATGGCACTCACAGGGACTATGATGGCTGCAGCCAATATCTCAAAAGACACCGCGTGGAATATTCTCTCTTTTGTTTGCATAATAAACTCAATTATTGGTGACGTTTGGCTTATTCTCATCCAATATAAGGATACTTAATAGTTAGATACTATCTGGAAAAGCGATATGTATAGCATTGATCAACTCGAGGCGTTTGTTGCAACGGCTAAAACAGGCTCGTTTTCAGCGGCGGCGCGTTCACTCAATAAAGCGCAATCGGTGGTAAGCCAACATGTTATTAATCTTGAGATAGACTGCAATGCTGCGCTATTTGACCGCAGCGGCCGCTACCCACAACTTACCCAGGCGGGACATACGTTGTTATCACATGCGCAAGTGTTATTAGCGCAGCATCAACGCTTACGTTCTTGCGCTCAACATCTTGATAAACTTTTTATTTCCGAGCTCACCATCGGCTTAGATGAAGGCATACCCTTCCAAAAACTCTCCAGTATGGTTAATCAGTTAGAAATCGACTTTCCCAATACTACACTGGAATTTTTTACCGCATCGAGCATTGATATTGTCGACTTGATTGACACAGATAGAGCCGTCACTGGGATTATTTTTAGTGAGCTGTCGATCCCCTCTCACATTGATTATGAATCCATTGGGGCAATTAAGTTTGATCTCTACGTAGCGAGTACTCATCCATTAGCCCAACAAGAATCGAACAACTTAGCCAACTTAAAGCTGCATAGACAATTGCTAATGCGGTCACGCAATAACAAATCCAGTGACTTTCAGCTCGCCTTAAGCCCAGACATTTGGTACGCAGACAACTATTATGTGTTACTTGAACTGACATTGCAGGGTAATGGTTGGTGTTTATTACCCAACCATATTGCCAATGAGTACGTTAACAGTGGTCGATTGGTGTTGTTACCCAGTGAGTTTAAAGATATGGGTTGGCATGCCAATGTTGATGTCATTCAGCATCATCGCTATAGCCTGGAACCAATGTTTAAGCAATTTAGGCATTCGTTAAGGCAATTACTGACGCCATAAAAAGTGTGCATACGAAAAAAAACACAGGCCGCGATAAGCGGCCTGTGTTTTATAAAATGTAGTACACAACTCATTGGCGATTAAAAACCAAATTTACCATTACTGTTTTTCCAATCAGTTTGAGCCGGAATGGTTTCAATGGTGTCCCAATGTTCTACAATTTTACCTTCTTGCACACGGAACAAGTCATAAAATGACACATGTTGCTGCATGAATGTGCCTTCGCTAATCGATAACACAAAGTTACCTTGGCCCAGTATTTTATGGTTAGTTTTTACCACCATTGGCATGTCTATTTTAGCGAGCTCACCTAAGGCTTTGCCTAGGCCACTTAAGCCGTCGCCAATATTCGGGTTATGCTGAATATAATCGGTATCTTCACTACCAATAAATTGACCTATTTGGGCCATATCACCTTTGATCAAAATGGTGTTTACAAAATCGGCCACTAAGGTTTTATTTTGCTCGGTTTTGTCTAAATCCGTCACTGCTGTTGCACCGTCAAACTGGCTATGACCACTTGGATTTGCAGCGGCGATGGTTTGTAGGTTATCCCAATGTTCAACAATTTTACCGTCTTCAAAGCGGAAAATATCAAAGCCCGCTTTAGGACCAAAGAAGTTATATTCCGTGTGCGTAACCACATAGTTACCGTCTTGGAATGCACGCTTAACCTGCGCTTTTTCGCTGCCTTTAGGTAACTGCTGCATTACCGCACCAAAACCGGCTAAACCGTCGGCAACGGTTAAGTTATGTTGAATGTATTTGTTAGGGTTGATATAGCCAATCGGCGCTGGGTTGCCCGTTTCAATACTGCTCACTAACTCAACAACCTGTTGCTTGTAGCTCATTTCAGCTTGTGATTTTTCGGTGGCGGCAACGCTGTTGCCAGACATTAAGGCTCCACCCAATAGTGCACTGGTAACAAGTGCACTGACGATTGATTTACGCGCTGCTGAAATGCTGTTAACTGCGATGATTTTGTTAGTAATGGTATTCATGGGTAAGTCCTCTGGTTTCAATGAGGACATTGTATAGCGCAACAAAATAGCCCAGTAGAGTGTAAATGAGCACAAAAATGGTCAAAGTCGAACCGTATCGTTCACCACGACTTATTCAACTCTTTATTAACGGTTAATCAATTAATGTGTATTGAGTTTACTAAATTGGCTTGGGGTTAATTGTGTTTGGTTTTTAAAGTACTTCACAAAATTACTGGTATCGTCAAAACCAAAATCATTAGCCAACTGTTGCGTCGTTGCATTGCTCACCACCAAGCGCCGTTTAATCTCGATAATGGTATAAGCATCGATCATCTGTTTTGCGGTTAAGCCCGTTGCTAATTTACAAATGTTATTGAGGGTTTTATAGGTGGTGTGTATTTGCCCCGCAAACCAATTAGCATCTCGTACTTTATGAGCATGTTGTTGCATTGAACTAAAGAATTTCGATAACTTAAGGCTTTGGTCTGTTGACAAGTTATCGTGGCTTAACGCGGGACGTAAGCGGTGTAATAACAAGGCAAGCGCTGAAAATAAATACATGACAATTAACGGCTCAGACGGTTCTATTGTGCTTTCGGTGAGTATTTCGTTAATTAACGTTTCAGTGCGGGCGTTGTTAACATTGTCGAGTTGCAATAGCGGATTATGTTGTTGATTTAAATGTGTTGGGGTGTAATTAGGTAGCCGCATATTGGCATGTATTTTGTCTAAAAAGGCTTGGGTAAACAGTAATATTTTACCTTGAGGCTGATGCGAAAAATCGAAACTATGCACCTGATCTGGCTGCACAAAGATTAATGAACCGGCCTTAAAGTCATAACCGGTAAAGTCCACATAATGCTTGCCCTCACCTTGTTTAATATAGATCAACATAAAAAATGACACGCGATGAGGTGCTTGAGGGTCGTGTTCCATGTTAGGTCGACAATACAAATTAGACAGTTCAATAATCTCTAATTCAGCTTGCTTGGTTTTTTCATGGTTGAAGCCAATATTAGGGATAGTCATGTCATGCTCGAATGTTATTGAGTGATTGGGCGAGTAAATGTAACCAAAGTGATAATTAAATCATTATCAAGCAATTAATACCAATCTGCATTAATAAGTGACCTCTCACTTATTAATGCGGAACACCATAACGGCCACTTATTATGGTCATATATATCCATAATGATTGGCTTTAGTTGCTCTTTTTACCGCTAACTAAAAACGGCACAATGACGCTATTAACTCATGGGCAGCACATTTTTCGTATACGTATTGCCACATGTATTCATTCATCATCACGATATTATTAAGAGGCTACTGCCATGAAAGCCATTGGTTATCAGCAAAATCTACCGGTACACGATCCATTATCATTACAAGATATTCAGTTAGATATGCCTGTTGCGCAAGACCGTGACATTCTGGTTGAAGTCAAAGCGGTGTCTGTTAATCCTGCCGACTTTAAAATTCGTCAAGATATGTCGGCACCTGAAGGTGAATGGAAAATATTAGGTTTTGATGCTGCTGGTATCGTTAAATCCGTGGGTGAAAATGTCAGCTTGTTTAAGCCTGGCGACAAAGTATGGTATGCAGGTGATGTGACTCGTTCAGGTAGTAATGCACAATACCAACTGGTCGACGAACGTATCGTGGGCCATATGCCAAAAAACTTATCTTTTGACGAAGCCGCTGCTTTGCCATTGACCGCCATTACCGCATGGGAATTATTGTTCGACCGCCTAAAAGTGGATAAAGACAACGCCAACAAACGTATTTTGGTTATCGGCGCAGCCGGTGGTGTGGGTTCAATTATGGTGCAATTACTAAAACAGCTCACCCAACTTGAAATTATTGCTACGGCATCACGAGCTGAAACGGTGTCATGGTTACAAGACTTAGGCGCTGACCATATTATTAATCATCGTTATAAATTGAGTGAACAGTTTGCCGAAAAACAGTTGCCATTAGTCGACTATGTTGTGAGTTTAAACAATACCTCTGAACACTTAATTGAAATAGAAAAGGTGATTAAGCCACAAGGTCAATTTGCGTTAATTGACGATCCACAAAGCTTAGACATTATGCCGTTTAAAATGAAGAGCATTTCAATTCACTGGGAGCTGATGTTCACTCGCTCTTTGTTTAAGACCGACGACATGCAAGCTCAACATCAACTGCTTAACGATGTCGCTAAACTAATCGACAGCGGCCAAATCAAAACCACGGTTGGCGAACATTATGGTGTGATTAATGCGACGAACTTACGCCGAGCTCACGAGCGCTTAGAAACTCAGCAAGCTAAAGGCAAAATTGTTTTAGCGGGTTTTTAAGCCGTCTTAAGGGGCTATGCCCCTTATTGAATATTTTATCCTCGTATCATTGATTTTGGAGCACTGCATGCTAACCCAACTCATTAAGTTTACAGTAAAATCCCAGCATCAACAGGCGGTTAAAGACGCGCTTGTTGACAGTAAAAAAGGCACTCGTCACGAGCTTGGTAACATCAATATGAATATTTTTGTTGATAATGCCAATCCCAATGTATTTTATGCCTATGAACGTTGGCAAGATGCAGCGGCCCTGGCCTTCCATCAACAGCAATCGTATACCCATAATCTACTTAGGTTGTTAAGTAATGCTCTTGTGTGCACGCCTGAAGTGTTTAATTTACAGGACACAAAACCTGAACCGGTAGTGATTAAAGCCGCAGACCACGAAGATGCACTATTTACCATTATATTTATTTTCCCCATTCATTCGGAATTTCGCCAACCGCTTTTGACACAGTTTGAAGACCATATTCAACACTCTCGTCAAGAAGAGGGTAATTTATTATTTGATCTTTACACCGTTCAAGATGATGACAACACCTTAGTGGTTTATGAACATTGGCGTAAAGAGTCTGACGTATGGGATATCCATTTCAACCAACCTTATGCCAAAATCACAGGGGCAATAATGGAACAGGCGGTTGTGGGTGACATGCAACAATATATGCACTTTGTCAGTGAAATAAACGAATAATAAGGAAGAATAAATGAGCGCATTTTTTATCATTAATTATGATGTTACCGATCCTGAAATGTATGCGAAATACAATCCAGGCTCAAATTCAATCACAGCCGGAACGGTTGCTAAACATGGCGGTACTATCCTTGCTGCTAGCGGTTCAGGTATCGATTTACTGGGCCAACAAGGCCAAATAAAAGTGATCATTGAGTTTCCAAATTCTCAAGCTGCAAAGGCGTGGTTAGACGACCCTGAATACGCCCCAGCTAAAGCGATTCGTTTAGCCGCAACTGACAATATTAACCAATATATCGTTGACGGTTTAATGCCGTAATAGCAATATTACTCATTGGTAGAACCGTTATAAAGTTGCTTATAATTAGGTATATGCGCTAACCAAAATGGCGGTGTGCCAATATACTCTTGCACCGCTTTAATAAACTCACTCACTAATAACGTTTGTTTACGATGTGGATACACAGCATAAATGCCAGTATCCATCGTCGACAAACCATAATTCGTTAATAACGGCACTAAGTTAAATTCCGCAATCGGTTTTTCTAAGTTAAACAAATCAATCACGGTATAGCCCAAACCATCTGCCACCGCGGCAATCATCGAACTGACATCACTGACTTTTAAATTGCCTTGCATCTTATAATTTTTAAACTGCTCACCATGAGGATGCGTACTTAATCGCATCACATCTATGGATGATTCACCATTACTGTATATCACTGCTGGCAGGGTTATCAGTTGCTCTGGCGTCGTTGGCATACCATAACGCTCGATAAAATCTTTGGAGGCCACTATCGCAAAGTGGGTTTTGGCGATTTTTTTGGCAATTAAATTCGACTCCGCTAAGCGCCCCATTCTAAAAGCCACATCAAAATGATCGGAAATAATATCAGCTTTACGGTCATCTAAAGACAGCGTCACTTTCACGTGAGGATAACGTTTCATAAACTGGCTTATCACCGGCTGCAAATAATGTTGACCAAAAAAGATGGACGAGGTTATTCGAATTATCCCTTTAGGTTCAGACTGGTAAGAGTCTGCGATGTTTTGAATATCATCTAAGGTATTTTGTAGAATATGCGCTTGCGTGAGAATTTCTTCGCCCGCTGAGGTTAACGCAAATGAACGTGTAGAGCGGTTAAGCAGCTGCACGCCTAATGTCGACTCTAACTTTTTAATTTGTTTAGAGAGTGACGAATTATCCATATCATGTAGCGCCGCCGCTTTAGCAAACGAGCCTTGTTGAACTACATCTACAAATAATCTTAATTGCGCGGTTACAGACATAAAACCCATCCTTAGCGTAAAATTTAACTCATCACTTAACATAACGGTTTAACCGAAATAACAACAATACTAGGGTAACAAATCTTCAGACTTAGCGGTTTACGCTTTCTCGTCCCAATAAGGGATTTGAGGATAATACTGACTCACAAAATCAACAAAACAAGCCACCTTTGCCGCCAAATATTGCCGATTAGCATACATCATATACAAGCCTACAGGCTTAGGCTCATAATCCTTGAGTATTTGGACGAGTTTACCTTCAGCCAATGCTTTACCCGCTATGAAAGTGGGCTGAATAATAATCCCACCCCCTAAAATAGCGGTATTCACCAATAACTCACCATTATTGGCCACCAGACGTTGTTTAAATTGAAGCGAGTGAGCCGCATCGTCGAAACCTGAAAACAACATCGCATCGTCTGAATATGCATATTTAAGGTAAGTATGGTGTTGTAACTCTGCTGGCGTTTTAGGGGTACCGTAACGCGCTAAATATTCTGCAGAAGCCATAATAGCGATACGGATCGGTGCCACTTTTTTACCGATATAAGATGAGTCAGCTAACTGACCAATACGCATTGCCACATCGATTCCCTCATTTACAATATCGATTTTAATGTCAGATAATTTAATGTTGAGGGTGATTTCGGGGTGGATACGCTGGAAATCCATTAACAATTGCGGTAAGTGCAAGGTACCAAATGACATGGGCGCGCTCACGGTTAAGGTACCCGATACCACTTGAGTATGCAGAGTTAAGCGCGTTTCCATATCATCAATATCAGCAATAATTTGCACACAGCGTTGGTAATATTCACTGCCCGCTTGGGTCAAACTCAATCGACGAGTGGTGCGCTGCAATAATCGCGTTTGTAAACTTTGCTCTAAAGCCGAAATGTACTTACTCACGAGTTGTGGTGATAAATCTAGCTTGTCAGCGGCTTTAGTAAATGCGCCTTCTTGCACGACAGTCAAAAAGGTTCGCATAGTCTCAAGCTTATCCATAAATTAACAACACCCTGTTGATTGTTTATCAATTTTTAGCACATTTATCTTCATAATGACTCGTAATATAGTGATTAGCAAGCCAGGTAAAGCCACTCGGTCACACATTATATAATCCTGCATTGATCAACAATAACCATTGTGACTGCATATAACACATACATTAAATAGGTAGCCAACATGACATCACAACGTCAATTATTTATTTCTCACGGTTCTCCAATGATGGCCGTCGAAAACAGTACAACATCGCGTTTTTTGCAGCACTTGGGGCGCACAATAACGACACCTAAAGCGATTGTGGTATTTTCAGCACATTTTGATGTGAGTCACGATGTCGTGATTACTGCAGGGCAACATCCCGCGACGGTTCATGACTTTTATCGTTTTCCCGATAAGTTATATCAAATTCGTTACCCAGCTCCCGGGGAGCCCTTACTCGCTAAGCATATAGCAGCGCTATTTGAGCAGGCCAATATCAAGGTAATGTTAGACACCCAACAGGGCTGGGATCATGGTGTATGGATCCCACTGAGGTTAATGTACCCACAAGCCAACATCCCTGTTGTGCAGATATCCATCAACACGAGACTTGGAGTTGCACAAAACTATCGATATGGCCAATTATTAGCCTCACTAAAGCATGACAATATTCTTATTATTGGCTCCGGCGGGATAAGCCATAATTTAGCCGAGGTATTTAAGCGCACTAAAACCGTTAATGGGGTCGACATGATGAACCAATTTAGGTATTGGGTTGAAGACAAGCTGGTAAATAATGATATTGAGTCTTTACTGAACTATCAACAACTTGCTCCGCATGCTCAATTTAACCACCCAACTCAGGAGCATTTTTTACCGTTAATGTCGGTACTTGGTGCAAGTGGCAACACTCAAGCTCAAAAAATACACCAAGATGTTGAGTATGAATTGTTAGCACTTGATGCTTATTCGTTCAATTAAAGCCAAGAGGTTTGCACCAGGGTCGATTGAAGGTGACAGCGATCAATGCCTGCTGTTTCATCATCATTTAATGACTTGAACTGACGGTATAAATTGACTAGGGCGTACAAAAATAACACAAACAAATAATCGTCACTCAAAGCTATTGGATCTCAGTTCAAATTCAGCATAAACTGCAATTTATTACGGTTAATACATCATTGATTAACAACACGAAAAAATGTATGTCACTTTTGCAGTAAAGCTTGAACTCGGTAGTGTTATTTCGCTTATATTACCTTATTAAATAAGCTATCTTGTAACATGACGTACACATTAAGTACGCTGTGGTTGATAACAATAATGCGACTCAATAGCCTCAAGGAACCGATTTATGCTGATTGAACATGACATTACTGACGTACGAGTTGGAATGTATGTGGTCGAAATCACCGAACCTAAAGACACGTTTTCGCTCACAAAGCCTGGCGTGCTTAAAAGTGAACGTGTTATTGAGGCATTAAAACGCAAATCGGTTACCAAGTTATTAATCGACACCAGCAAAACAGAAGTGATCACTAAAGAAACGGTCACCAAAGACCATGCGCCAAAGTCACAGCCACCTCGTCAACTTGCGCCTGCTCGCCCTATAACAAAACCGAATTTCTTTAATCAAGAAATCGTTAGAGCGCGCCAGGTGTTTAACGAATCAAAAGATATTCAAAAAAAGCTGTTTCATAATGCCCAGCATGGTTTGCCATTAGACATGGATCCGGTGCAAAAAATTACCACTGAGTCTACCGACCTTATTTTTAATAATCCTAATGCCCTTTCGTGCGTGATTAACATCCGTAATAAAGATGAATATTTATTAGAACATTCGGTATCGGTATCGGTATTGATGACCATGTTTGCCGTGTATAAAAAAATCGACAAAGCCATTGTTAATCAATTAGCGATTGGTGCATTTTTACATGATGTCGGCAAAATCATGATCCCCGATCGGATTTTGAACAAACCCGACAGATTAACCGATGAAGAGTTTCATATTATGAAAACTCACGCCAGTTACTCTATTGAGATCATGAAGAACACCCCAGGCATCAGCCCGTTAAGTTTAGAGGTTGCCAGCTTGCACCATGAAAAGCTCAACGGTGAAGGCTATCCCTTTGGCGTAGCGGCAGAAAAAATCACCCTGTATGGACGGATGATCAGCATTTGCGATATCTTCGATGCATTGACGTCTCATCGTTGTTATAAAGAAGGCTATGCTCAGGTAAAAGCCTTTAGTATATTACGAGCTTTGGCAGACAAAAATGAGCTCGACAAAGATTTAGTCGACGAATTTATTCGCTGCATGGGGGTTTACCCTGTCGGCGCAGTGGTGCAGTTAGAATCCAACAGATTGGCCATTGTTGAAGGTCACAACCCTAAAGATCCTATCCGCCCACTAGTCAAACCGTTTTATCATTTAAAACCGGATCACTTTGAAGTTGGCCAAAAGATCGACCTGGCTACCGTCACCGACGATTTAATTGTCAAATGCGTTCGAGCTGACGACTACAATCTCAATATGGAACAAATTATCGAGTTTCTGGCCCACGAGGGTTAAGCTTTTTTAGGCCAAATAAATAGCGCATCAGGTTAAAAGGTTTTATGACCCAATAACACAGCGCTGCACAAATAATAAAGGCGCTAACAAGTAAACTGAGCGATTTAACCATTATCCCCGCCTGCCACTGCACAATATAAAACGCCAATATCACAATGACGGTTTGATGCAAAATATAAAACGGGTAAATGAGTTCATTGGTTTGCTTTAGCCAGGTTGGTGTCCTGTTAATATGCGCACTGGCAAAACCAACCATGGTTAATAAACCCGACCATGACACCAAGCTGCATACCAACCACCAAATTTGCCACCGAGCCGTTAATGACAAATACGGGCTTAAATCTGGTGAATAGTAATATGCATAAAAAAGTAACGAGCTAATGAGTAGACTGATTAAATAGGTGCGACGATGCAAAGCCAATGTTTGCCAAATCTGTCCGCTGTATATAAAACTCATACCCACAAAAAAGAACAACACAAAAAACAAACTTAATGACAGGTTTTCAATATGATGACTGTCATCGGGCATTAGGTATTTTGCCAAACCTCTCACTATGACCAACACCAGACCTAACGACAATAACCCATATTGCGACTGGCTCAGGCGTTCAAGCCATTTAAGCCACACAGCCCCCGTTGCGCCATCTAAAAAGCGCTTAAACGGAATAGCCAGTAACATAAAAATCAGCAGAAACTCGATAAACCATAAATGATTGTTATCAAAAGACCACATAAGTTGGCCATAGGCTGATAACAATGACTCATAATCTGCGATATTTTCGATATAGTTTTGCGGCGGTACAATCAATATCATCCCCACCAGCAATGGTATAAATAACCGATGAAATTTACCGATCATAAATGATTTTGCCGACATTTTTTGCAGTAACAATAAACTACCAGCCCCTGCAATAAAAAATAACGTTTGCAGCCTCAACTGCTCAAAATAAACCATAATGTCGTCAAGCACTTTGCTGGACTCGTTATTCATTACATGCCAGCCATCACCATTGAATGGCATAAAAATATGATGTAAAAAAACAGCAAATATCAATATCACCCGCAACCAATCAAGCTCAGAATAACGTCTACTTTGGGGTAAAACCTTGTCCATAATCAATGCCTTCCTCTGGCTTATTCGTTTAATGGTATGCCGTGATGGCATACTGATATATATCAGTTATAAAAATAATAGTAAGGCTATTTTAGGGCATGAGTAGCATACGGCAACAAAACCTCAGTTTTTATTAGACCATACTTTTTGCAATGCTTGGTTGATTAGCGATGACTAGCGCCACAAAGGCATTGACCGTAGCACTGTGATTAGTTGACTTGACATGCAACTGCGTCGCAATGGATTTATGCGCATCAGTAAGCGTTAAAAAATGGCAACTTTGGCTGTATAATTTACTAATACAATACGGCGCAATGGCGACACCTAAGCCCGCTGCCACCTCGGTTAATAAGGTTTGCATATGCCGAGGCTGACTCACGATATTGGCTGAAAACCCTGCTTGTTTGCACAACATAATAGTGTCATCAAACAAGCCGACGGCTTCATCTCGATGGAATATGATTAATTTTTGTTGCTGTAGCTGGCTCAACGCAATCTGAGTATGTTGTGCTAAAGGATGATGTGCTCCCACAACGGCAACAAGCTTGTCGATATAGATATCTGTACTACTAAATTCATCTTGAATGCCTGTGGGTAATGGCCGAGAAAAACCCACATCAATAGTATTTCGCTTAAATGCTTCTATTTGTTCTGTCGCGGTCATTTCAAATAAGCTGACATGTACATCAGGGTATAACTGCGAGTAACTGCGAATTAGATCGGCCATAAAACTTAAGCAGGCAGAACTTAAATAGGCAATTTTTAACTCGCCCACCTGCCCTTGCTCTGCTCGCTTTACCTGGCTTTTAGCTTTTTCTGCCATGGCAATAATCTGTTTGGCATCATGCAGTAACTGCTCACCTGCTGTCGTGATCATCACCTCTCGCGAGTTACGAATAAACAACAATACTCCAAGCTCATCTTCAAGCATCGCAATATGTCGGCTAATGGCGGGTTGCACAGTATTTAGCTCGCGCGCCGCGCCAGAAAAGCTTTGATGTGCTGCCACACTGATAAAGCTATTAAGCAATTTAATATCCACACCACACCCTATACGTTTTTGCTATAGATTCCATCAAATAATAACATTTTTGTTATGACTTGTTTGTGTTTATTCTACAACCAATAAGATTACAGGCGTTACCCAATAGGAAAAGACGATGCAAAGCTTACAACAGCAAACAGAAGCAAAAGTCGCAGAGGGAAGACAAAAGAACCCAGCCTTTATGCAAAAGGTTGACGAGATAATTGCCCAATCAAAATCGTTTCAACAAGGTAACGACGCGATAAAGCTCAGGCAAAACGCGCCTCATTTTTCACTTCCCAATGCAAATGGCCAAACAATTTCACTGACCAATTTATTGCACAAAGGCCCGGTTGTGGTGACATTTTACCGAGGCAGTTGGTGCCCTTATTGCAATTTACAACTGCGCGCATTGCAAGCACGCTTAAGTGATATTAACGCCCTAGGTGCCCAGCTTGTTGCTATTAGCCCTCAAATCCCTGACGGTTCAATGACCCAAGATGAAATCAGCAATATGGATTTTGAGGTGTTGTCAGATCAAGACGCAAAAGTCGCGGCGCAATATGGCGTAGCGTGGCAAGTCCCAGCATTTCTGAGTGAGCATATGCGCGTGGATCGCAAACTCGATTTAGACGCGATTAACAATGGTAACGGCGCAATATTACCTATCCCGGCAACATTTGTGATTGACCGTGCGGGCAAGGTTGCTTGGCGTTTTGTTGATGTAGATTATCGCACCCGCTCAGAGCCAAATGACATTATCAACGCACTAAAGGCCTTGTCTTAACACCCGTGTTCATCCAACTACCTAGCACAAGACATTCATTCGCAAGGTCGTTTCTGTCTAACCATTGATTGAATGGACCATTGTTCGACTATTTCACAGGTAATACCCATGACTCATTTATCTAAATTGGGCAGTTATGCGATGCGGTGTATCGCTAGCCTCACCATTATGGTTGGCGCCCTTGTTACTCCGATATCAAATGCATTGACGCTTTGTTTGCAAGAATAATTGGCTTTGGTTTTAGCATTCCTTTACTTAACCATATGACAGTAGAGAAAAGTGCAGCCAACGTCAGAGGTAAAAATTTATCTTATTTTACCATGGCAGTGTTTGGCGGGCAGTTTATTACCTCTTTTGTTGAGTTTATTCCTGGTGGAGTCGCGGCGAGTTTTTATAGCAGCATGTTATTAGCCAGCCTAGTCACGCTGGCATTAGTTATCATGCAATACAGCAACAATAAACGCATTAATCAGTTCTCAACGGGCAATACATAAACAATGGACGGCAGCCGTTTTGCCCGTAATCAGCTTAAATTAGCGCTTTGACGCGTGCCAGTTGCGACTGAAACAACACGCTATCTTGATGCGACACGATATCGCTTTGGGTTATACCTAAAGCGACTAATCGACAGGCTTCATCGGCTTCAAAGTGATAACCCAACGAATGGCGATTATCGGTATATGAGTCAACTAAATCATCGAGATGATATAAATGGCACTCTGATGCTCTAAATGCATCAGGAATAACGATGTAGCCTTTATCGCCAATCAAATAAGCATTGTTACTTAATCGGCATTGAAAAGACGCCGCCAAACTTACCGCAACTTGATCACTTTTACCGATAATAATCACATCATCTTCAACACCCGTCTCACATAGCTGGGCTTGCACATATAAATCATCGATATCGGCTTCTAAAAAGTAGTCAGCAATAGCTAACGGGTAAATGCCCATATCAAGTAAACAACCACCTGCTAATAGTGGATTATATTCACGGCCATTTGGGCTGAAGGGAATGGGATAACCAAAGTCGACTTTGACATGTTTAAGTTGGCCGATTTTACCGTCATCGAGCCACTGTTTGGCCTGCTTCATTGCCGGTAAAAAATAGGTCCATAAGGCTTCCATTAACAGTAAACCCTTTTGTTGTGCCAATTGGCACAACTGTTGGCATTCTTCAACTGACACTGTCATTGGTTTTTCGCACAATACATGCTTACCCGCCATTAAGGCATCATAAGCTTGTTGAAAGTGAAAGTTATGTGGGGTGGCGATATACACAATATCGACATTAGGATCGTCAAATAACGCTTGATAACCCTGGTATGATTTATCGGCCCCATATTGTTTCGCAAACGTATCGGCATCCGCTTGCTGACGAGCGGCAACAGCATACAAATGGCTTTGCGGTGAGAAAGCCAGATCCTGACAAAATAACGCAGCAATTCGCCCTGTACTGACAATGCCCCAGTTTATTTTTTTCATGAACACTCCATTTCAATGTCGGTTAATCCGCGTTACGTTAATGTCGAAATAAGCTTCATATTAGCACGTCGCGATATAGATAATATGCCAAGCTCACACCTTAAACACATGATTCACTTTGACGCGCACCTGCACTGTTTTGGTGAGAATGTTGCTAAGAGCAAGCGCAATATCGCCAATTTTTAGCCAGTTAACGCCGTAAAATGCCTACTGATACCTTGGCACAGTTCTGGCTTTAGTTTGTCTGCTTTTAATGGTTTTCGGTTGGAATACTCTGTTGACAAGGGCTTGAATACTCAAGTCAAAAACCATTTATACCTGTCAATTAAATGGAGTATTTATGTCTAAAAACACCGCTTCTGCGGCGCTTGTTAGTGCTGCACTTTTATCTTCATCATCATCTGCTATAGCTGATACCACCGTCATTCGCTCAAGCTTTATTCATTTCCTGCAAGACCCCGCTCAAGCAGACAATATTAACGACACGTATCAATACTTTGAAGATGGCTTATTAGTGATTGAAAATGGTCACATTAAAACGTTAACGGCGTTTGACGCTCAAACCGCGCAGCAATACTCTTCGATTATCGACAAACGAGGTAAATTAATTATTCCGGGGTTTATCGACACTCACACCCATTACGCTCAAACTCAAATGATTGCCGCATACGGCGAACAGTTATTGACCTGGCTTAATGCCTATACGTTTCCTACTGAAGAACAATTTAGCGACATTGAACATGCGCGTAAAATTTCGCAGTTTTTTATCCACCAATTACTCAAAAATGGCACCACTTCGGCGCTGGTGTTTGGCACGGTTCATCCGCAGTCTGTTGATGCGTTATTTGAAACTGCGTTAGCAAAAAACATGCGCCTTATTGCCGGTAAAGTCATGATGGATCGCAATGCTCCAGCGGAATTACTCGACACGCCAGAGTCAAGTTACCAAGACTCAAAAAACCTCATTGAAAAATGGCACAATAAAGGCCGTTTGCAATACGCCATCACCCCGCGTTTTGCGCCTACATCTACCCCGGCACAATTACAACTCGAGGGTCAGTTAAAAGCCCAATACCCAGATGTGTATGTGCATACTCATTTGTCTGAAAACAAAGACGAAATAGCCTGGGTAAAATCATTATTTCCTGAACGTGAAGGCTACTTTGATGTGTATGACCATTATGGCTTAACCGGTAAAAAATCCATTTTTGCCCATGCGATCCATTTAACCGACAAAGAATGGGACAGCTTTCAACAAACTGATTCAGTGATTGCTTTTTGTCCTACTTCTAACTTGTTTTTAGGCAGTGGCTTATTTGATTTAACTACCGCAGACAGTAGGCATATTCGTGTAGGTTTAGGTACAGATGTAGGTGCAGGCACCAGTTTTTCACCACTACAAACCTTAAACGAAGCATATAAAGTCATGCAGTTACAAGGTAAAAAACTGTCGCCATTTAAAGGTCTGTACATGGCAACCTTAGGCGGAGCAACATCATTAAGTATCGACGACAAAGTGGGTAACTTTATGCCCGGTAAAGAAGCCGATTTTGTGGTGTTAGACTGGGCTGCTACCGATTTACAACAGCTGCGCTTTAGCTATTCAAGTGGCATTGAAGACAAACTGTTTGCACTTATTATGCTGGGCGATGACCGTAACATTTTTGAAACCTACGTCACAGGTAAATCGGTGTACCAACGCGATACGCTTAACCCTAAATAAAAATGAAGACTCATTAATGACAACAATTTACCTTATTGTCATTTTATGCGTTAGTGCACAAAAATTAACCATACTTATGGTATGGTTAATATCGGATGTTAGTTTTAGGGGTGCTAAATATGCAAACTCTCACCAAAGAATACATCACCTCACTGTTACCTGAGCGCCCTGATAATAGCCATAAAGCGACCTTTGGCCATGTGCTAAATATTGCAGGCTCAATGCATTATCGCGGTGCAGCATATTTATCGAGTTTATCAGCACTGAGAACAGGTGCAGGTTACGTGACACTGGCCAGCAGCCCTGGTGTTTGTCAGAGCGTAAGCGCATTAACGCCCAACATTGTCATGCGCCCGTTACCGACTCGGCCCATTATTTACGCCGAACTCAGTACGCAAATGACCGATTCTGTGTGTATCGAATTACAATCAATCGACACTGAATCTATTGATGAAAAAGCAGTAGCACAGTTAGATGATTTATTAGAGAAAGCCTCGGTTATCACGGTGGGCAGCGGTCTGAGTATTGGCCAAAGTAAAGATGAGTTTAATCTCTCAACGGCACCATTAAGCGCCACGGCGATTGCTGAGGGAAATCATGGGTTTTTCTTTGCCTTGCTCGGCGCACTGCAAACTCGCCCCCAAAGTATGGTATTTGACGCTGATGCGCTCAATTTTATCAGCCATTTTTTACATCATTTACAACCTCAAACACTCTTACGTTTACCCAAAAACAGTATTATTACCCCGCACCCTAAAGAGCTGGCACGCTTACTTAATATTGACGTTGAAGAAATTCAGTCTGATCGCGCTCATTACGCGACATTCGCAGCAAAACAGTTACACGCTATCGTGGTATTAAAAGGTCACAATAGCGTAATAAGCAATGGAGAATATACCTTTATTAATCCTACAGGTAACAGTGCACTCGCCAAAGCAGGCTCTGGGGATGTGTTAACGGGGATGATTGGCGGGTTTTGTGCTCAAGGCATGAGCCCATTAAATGCAGCTTGCTTAGGAGTCTATTTGCACGGATTAGCGGGTGATTTAGCCGCACAGGCATTAAGCGAATATTCAGTGCTA
Source organism: Shewanella sp. MF05913 (assembly GCF_059758095.1). Taxonomy (NCBI): domain Bacteria; kingdom Pseudomonadati; phylum Pseudomonadota; class Gammaproteobacteria; order Alteromonadales; family Shewanellaceae; genus Shewanella; species Shewanella sp. MF05913. The sequence continues at coordinate 569,882 of NZ_JCAYNT010000001.1, read as the reverse complement.
GCCAGTGACTTACTTGACTATATCCCGCAAGCCATTAAACACATAATGGCAGACTAAAACCAATCCACATTAGAATCTGCTCTTTTAGCAAAAATGATCAGTGCGGCATTTGCAGCAAGCTTTGAGGGCATAATACTCTCGGTAACGGCTCCTGATCTGTTCTACTTCAACCATGCTGTAGTTCGTTAAGACAGGCCAACAAAGAAAGGCGTGCTGATAAATTCGACCTTCGGGGGGATCACAAACCCTATTATGGTTTTAAATGACTTTGATGTGGATGAGTTTGATGTAGATGAGTTTGATGTAGATGACTTTGATGTAGATAACTTTGATATAGATGACTGCACCTACATTCATCTTCATTGTTCTTAGCCTCGTGACACAGCCTAAAATAGATCACTTTCTCATCAGGATTCGCATAACATCAGCACCGATAAAGGATGACTCCATATGGAAGAAGCACCGCAGCAGAGGATGAGCTTAGGTTAATGCATAAAACAATGTACGTTAGTGATTGATGATTTTATAAGCCACTATATCTAGCGATTATGATGATTGTCTGCGCGAGCGTGTAAACTTAAAAATGCCAAGCCAAAACGCGATTTCAAGCAAGATGCCCATGACAATAAACGCCACTGCACCAGTTGCACTGCCAACAAAATAACAAACTAAGGCTAAGCAAATTAATACTGCTAACAATAAATATTGGGTCACTGCTGTCATGTAAACTCCGTAAATTATATGGCCATTTAATCAAAAATACTTAATCAACAACACTGTATCAATGAGGCTATATCAACGAGACTGCATCAATGAGACTACATCAATGATGCTAAGAATCTAATCCATCAATGTAAAACATTACCATGTCACAAAAGCGACACGATATTCACATTAACACTATTTAATCGATGACATTCGCAAAAAGTGAACCTCTAAACAACAGTTTAACCGTATGGTATCGACTTGCTTTGATGAGTGAGCTTTCATCCTTCATAGTTAAAATTACTGTATTTCACAACGAATCATTTAAGCATCAGACTAAATAAGAACTAAGCGAGTTTCTTCATGGTAAGTTCGCATTGCACACATTAGTTTAGGGCTAACTAATATCATGTACGCCATCAAGAGAGTACACCATGACAGTTTATTTACCGAAAAACTGACATTGTTAACAAACCAGCAATCATGCTAAGTTAATGAGTCAATTAGGCGTATTTTTGCACAACTGTGTTGTTATGTTTTTTCGTCAAACCCATTTGTTACCATTCAAGATTACATAGAATACTAACGATTAAGTCTCATGGTTATAGACAATGGTTATAGAAAATGGTGACAAACATTAATGATAAACAATAGTGACAAACAATAGTGACAGACTACTCTACCCTCAGGTACGGAGCTCTATATGAAAAACAGATTTTTAATTGCTGGATTACTACTCAGTATCTCTGCATTTCAAACCTCTGCACAAGAACATTGCGGCACAGTGACTATCGCCGACATGAATTGGAGCTCCGCGTCGTTAATTGCCAATGTCGATCGGTTTATTTTAGAGCATGGCTACGGCTGCGACGCCACGCTAACACCAGGAGATACCATACCAACGAGCACCTCTATGGTTGAAAAAGGTCAACCCGATATTGCCCCAGAAATTTGGTGGAACAACGTCAAAGACCTAATGGATCGAGGGATCAGTGAAAATCGCCTTGCTGTTGCGGGTCATTCACTCACCAACGGTGGCGAAGAAGGGTTTTGGGTACCTAAGTACATGGTTGATAAAGTTCCGAGTCTGCAAACCATTGAAGGTATTATTGCCAACGCAGCGCTGTTTACCAATCCGGATAACCCAGAGCGCAGCGCTTTTTACGGTTGTCCTGTCGGTTGGGGTTGCCAAATTACCGCAACCAATCAATATCGCGCGTTAAAACTCAATACTGCGGGCTTTGATTTAATCACCCCAGGCTTTGGTGCGGGATTGTCAGGCTCTATCGCGCACGCTTATCAACGTAAACAACCTTGGTTTGGATATTATTGGGCACCAACGGCCATATTGGGAAAATATGACATGGTCAAAGTTGAGTTTGCGAACGAAAGCGATATCGCACATTTTCGCGACTGTATTTCAAAAGAAGATTGTGCAGAGCCTAAAGCAACAATGTATCCAGCGGCAATAGTACAAACAGTGACTACGGCTAAATTTGCGCAGCAATCGCCCCTCGCATTCAGCTATCTTGGTAAACGTGCTTTTACTAATGCTCAAATGAATCAGTTGTTAGCCTGGATGGAAGAAAATCAAGCTGATAGTCAGGCGGCAGCTGAAGCATTTTTCATTAACCATAAAGACATTTGGGTTAACTGGGTACCCGCAGATATCGCTGCCAACATTCAACACGCAGTCGATACGTTAGTAAAACCAATCCGCATGAAAAAGTGACCACTCAGAATGCATCCAGCAGTTTTTGATTAAGGCGTCGTTATGAGGTAATAGTTATTCCCTTTCAAACAGCGAGATCGCAGAGTAACTGCCGCGGCGGTTAAGCGTGAAAGAGGAGCACCAATTGATAACGTTATATTATAAAATCAGCCACCTATTCCACCAGATACTCGCTTTAACGTTATTGTTTCAGCCACCCCGTTTGATTTCCTATCCCTGTAATGTCCACTGATTAATGCGGATTGGTATTACTCACAAAGCAAGCTGAAAAAGTCTTTAATCGCCATAGGTTTATGGAAAAAATACCCTTGAAATGCACAACACCCCATTGCTGTTAACGTGTCCACTTCAGCTTCTGTCTCTACGCCTTCTGCAATTAACTCTAACTTAAAGGTTCTGGCAATTAGCATCGTCGCTTCAACGATGGCTCGGCTATCATCACGTTTATCGATAAGCGATACAAAGCTCCTATCAATTTTAATTTTATCGACGGGTAAATGCTTAAGATAACTTAGTGAGGAATACCCGGTCCCAAAATCATCAATAGACAATTCAAAACCGATTTGTTTTAACGCTGTAATTTTAGATACCGCCAAATCAATATCTTCGAGCATGGCGCTTTCAGTCAATTCAAGTTCGATATCACTCACTTTTATGTGATGTTGACTAATCAGTGTGCTGATGCGGTCAATAAACTCTGCTTGGTAAAACTGTTTTGCGCTGACATTGATGGCTAATTTGATAGGCATTTTTAATGGCAGTGTTTGCAATGTTTTAATGCATAAACACGCTTGTTCAAATATCCACTCGCCCAGCGGAATAATAAACCCAGTTTTTTCTGCAATTGTTATAAACTCATCTGGAGGGATAAAACCGAGCTCTGCATGTTGCCAACGGATCAATAGCTCTGCACCTATAATCTCACCATATTGATTAACTTGGGGTTGTGCCACCATAAAAAAATCATTTTGAATTAGCGCTTGTCGCATTTCGGTGTCGAGTAAATAACGACGTCGAGTTTGCTTTTCCATATCTTGCTGGTAGAACACCGAGCTAGTCCCGGTAGAGATTTTAGCCTTCGACATGGCCAAATCGGCTTGCAGATACACCGTATAAGCATCGCAACTAGTAGACGAAAAATAAGTAATCCCTATGCTGGCATTCACGTCAATACGTCGACCATCAATTTGATAATCTAATTCAAAGCATTGATGTACTTTTAGCAACAACAGATCAAGATCTTTTTGTAAGTTCAATTGGTTTGGGCATAAAATAACAAATGCATTACCCGAAAAACGCCCTACCATTTCCTGCTTAAGGCATATTTGTTGTAATCGTTGTGCGACCTGGCAAAGCAGTTCATCACCAACGATATGTCCTAGAGAATCATTAATGTCTCTGAAATGGTCTAAATCAATATAAATTAACGCACCATGGCGATCGTGTTGAACGCATAACTCAATTTGTTGGTTAAGTACATTAATAACTTGAGTGCGGTTAGGTAAACCCGTTAGTTCGTCATGGAATGCAATAAAAGTCAGTTGCTGCTCGGCTAGTTTTCGGCGCTCTACTTCACTCACCACTCGTGAATGCTGTAAAGAAGCACGGCAAACATAGAACAAATCTTTTACTGCTGGTGTAATAGCATTAATCACTTGCGGCGGTAAGGGAATGTCACAGCGTTCAAGTACAAAGAACGTGTGATCGATGAACGCGAACAGATGATAATAAGTCCCTTGATGGACGACGTGTTTAGTGATCACATTATCAATGCTTGGCTCGTTCAATAACTTGGTAAAAAAATCTTTAATTTCAGGAACTTGCTCAGGATAACACGCCGTAACATTTGGCATACAAATCCGCCCTAAATGATTGCACGTCATCTCATTGGGAGTAAACAAGTCACCTGTCATTTTAGTCGGCATATACAAATAAGCCGCTCTAACGGATAAACGACGAATACACGTTTCCATGTAGCGCCGGCACAATGACCTTATATCAGTATTCGCATTTAAGCTGCGAGTGATTTCATACTGTATCGACACAAGTTCTAATGTGGCTAAGTTGGCGGTAGAATTAATCACACTAAAGCCCCCCTAGCACGATGGTTTTATTTAGAAATTGAATGGCACCTTGGTCAGTATTTTTTATCTCACCAATAGATAATACTCCAGCCAATTTTTTCCCCACTGGCATCTGTGCATTAATGGCATTGAGTTCTAACTGATATTCATCATTTAAAAATAATGCTCGTGAAATACAATCAATCAGCACCACATAATGCATTTGCTCAGCCGTGTTTGGCTGTAGTTTTTGCGCAAATTGTTTACCTGCATCGCTGGCTGCCGTAATTAAAATATCTTTAGTGGCATTAAGAATATACACCAAACTGTTTTCAGCAACATTCCCCACACACACAAGACTATTACCGTTAACTGCAATAATATCTCTAACTAAATACTCTTCATTTAATTGTTTTAAACCAAAAGGATAACTGTGTATGTATTGGGCAATTTCATCTTGTGTGATTTCCATACCACTCACTTTGGATATTGCATCACTATAAATATCTGCGGCAGGTTGGTAATTTAGACTATAGATTATGTTGTCTTTGGCTTCGGTGACTAAATAAGGACCTGCAACTTGAGGCAAGTCATGCTTACCTTCTACTTGCAATTTAACGGTATTCGACAAACAAAAGATAATTGCGGCATTGCTAAAGCAGCCCTGTTCATTAGCCACACACATATTGAAGCGATTATTAAGATCTCCAACACCTGCGCCAATCAATATCCTGTCACTGCCAAGGTTTTCATAAACTGTTGCAATAAAGGGCTCTACTGCAGGGCTTAATCCATCAACAAAAATACCCGCAGAACCCAAGGTACCATTGGAGGCAACAAACTGTTGAAGTTGTTGGCATAAAACATCGTGACTTGCGGCAATATCTGGGATTAATAAACTGCATATTTTATCTTTAAAGCCAAGTACCAATGCGCCTTTAAAGCTGTAATGATCTTCAAATATCACGCCAGGAATAATACAAGCATTGAGTGGCACAGGTGTGGCAGCAGCAATAGCAGGAATCGATTCAATATGCAGTGTGGACTGAGAACCCATTAACACTAAAATATATTGTGCTTTTTGACTAACGGTATGAGCAATTAATGAAACAACATCATCCTCTGTTGCCTCATCTAAAAATTCGATATTGGTGAATATAATTGTCATTACTTATCTGAAATTCCCTATCATCAAATGGCTTTATTATCATAGCTGATAATGGCATATTCTTAGCTCGACAAATAGTGAATTGTGGCTTTCATCACATCATCTAATGAGCATAATTCACACTCCCCTCTAATGATCTGCTTCATTTCAAATTTTGTATCAAGTACTTAAGTGACGTGAGTGAGTTCAATGCTTGTATGAGAAACAAACGAAAAGAGTAAAACATAACACGTCACCCACTGACTATAGGTGACGTTATTGTCACTTTTGGAATAAAATAGAGTCGCGTTTATCTAGCCTAGTAACGTTTCTAAGCATTGCTCTTTGATGCCGTAAAACGCTTTAATATCGGCAATTTGCTGTAAAATTGCACTGTTGTCACGGGGTTGCTTACGTTTTTGCGCCAAGATCATTTTGTTTTTGCTGGTGTGCTCAAGGGAAATAAACTCAAACACTTGCGTGTCGTAACCGTGAGCTTCTAACAATAATGCGCGTAGGCCGTCGGTGATCATTTCAGCTTCTTGGCCTAAATGGATCCCATGTTGTAATAATGGTGCAAGCAGCTGTGGGCTTTGCATTTGCGGGCGAATTTGTTTGTGACAACATGGCGAACACATAATAATTTCAGCCCCGGTGCGGATACCCATATGCAGCGCATAATCAGTAGCGATGTCACAAGCATGTAAGGCAATCATGATATTAATGCCCTGCGCTTTAAAGTGTTGCACATCGCCTTGTTCAAACTTAATCCCAGTTAATGCTAGCTTCGCAGCCGTTTGATTACACAAATCAACTAACCCTTGGCGTAACTCTACTCCAGTTACCTGGGTTTTCACCTGCAACTTATCGATAAAATAGTCATGTACCGCAAAGGTTAAATAGGCCTTGCCTGAGCCAAAGTCGGCAATATGCACTTCATTTTTATCGGCTAAGCCGGTGTTATCAATGGCACGTGATAACACTTCAATAAACTTATTGATTTGCTTCCACTTTCGTGACATCGACGGAATAATCTCGCCCTTAGCATCGGTAATACCAAGTTCACGTAAATACGGACGATGTTGTTCTACAAAACGCTTTTTAGCTCTGTTGTGTGACATTGCATCACCATCGACGCTAATCTCTTTTTCGCTGGCTTTAGGGGCATTTTTATTGCGATATTTATTGATAAGCACTTTACCCTTTTTACTGATGCTCAACTGCACTTCCCACTCATTAGTCATTAAATGAGCGCTTTGAAAATCACTCTCTAACCATTGCTGGCAAAGGTTGCCGACATCGGCAAGTTCAACATTTTTGGTAATATGATTGGTACGGTATTCATATAAACAAGATGCAAGCCGCTGACCTTTAAGTTCAACACTGCGCACAGCAATGCGAGTCAGCTCTTTATCGTCGCCACGGTATTTTGAAAATACTAAGCGTTGTAACGTGTTGTCAGTTAACGCGTTAACACATTCTTGTACAAAGCCATTCAGTTCGAGGGGGGTTACGTTTGACATTAAAATCTCGTTTACATTAAAAAATTAAAGCCGTATAGCACAAATGATCCTAGCGCATCTAATCTAAGTGCATCTAATCTTAGTGCATTTCATCTTAGTGTCTCTCACCTAAGTGCATTTCATCTAAGTGCATTTCATCTAAGTGCATCACCTGCGGCTAATGCTGATGTCCTATTCTACACCATCTAGCCGATACAACTCTCCTATTGATATCATTTCTCTGTACAGAATGAGCCATGGTTTATGCACAAAAGAAAACGGTTAGAACTGATAAGTAAAATGCCAAATATTTGCCTGTGCATAATACCGGCTATATTAAAATAGCAATGCAAATACAGGTGCAGTAATGACCATCGCAATGCCGGTAAAAATCATGGTTAAACTGGCAATAACCCCCTCTTCTCGGCCAATTTGATTCGCTTTAGCCGCACCTGCGCCATGGGCTGATACGCCTAAAGAAATCCCTCTTGCCAAGCTACTTTGTATTCGGGCAGCTTTAAATAACGGTTCACAAATTAGCATGCCCATAATTCCGGTCACTAACACCAACATCGCGGTGAGCTCAGGTATACCACCAAAAGCACTCGTGGCTTCAATAGCAAATGGCGTTGAAACAGAACGCACAATTAAGCTTTTAGATAACTCCGATGGCATATGAGTAAAGTGGACAATCATCCATGAAGAGCCAACACCTAAACATAAACCAACGATTACACCCACACTGATGGTGAGCGGATAACGTTTAATCAACGCCCTTTCTCGATAAATCGGCACTGCAAATGCAATAGTTGCTGGCGCTAATAATGCTGGCAACCAATGGGTAAACTGAAAATAATCTTCGAGTGGGATCTTAAAAATCACAACTGTGAGTAATATTAATGTAGGTGCCATGATAATGGGCGCAAACCATATCCGTTGTTGACGTAAATAAAGCTGCTTACTGATGTAATAGCCAGCCAAGGTGAGTAATAAACACAATATACCTAACGATGAACCACTCATAACACCCCCTATCTCCATTGCATTAACTCACCGACTATCTAAGCTGAAAACGCAGTGATGTGATGTGGTTTAAACGTTGTTGACGTTCAAATTTAAATAACTTGTCGACGACAAATGCGGTACCCAATAACACGCTGGTGCTAGCAAGTAACATGCACACAATGAGCTCAACACCGTAGCTTTCGAGTATTAATTGATATTTAGTCATCGCAACTACGGGAGGAATAAAAAATAATAGTAAATCGCCGATTAACCATGCTGAGCCTTTATTCACTGCTTTTTCAGGCACCCAACGACAGGACAACAGTAATAATAACAAGCCCAAACCAATCACACTGCCAGGAATAATCGAGTGCACAGATTGCGCAAACCATTGGCATATCCATGCAAATAAACACAAGCCGACAATTTGAAAAAATAAGGTCGTTTTGCACTTTAACAAGCATAGATGGGCGTTTAATGAAAATGTCATGTTGAATTACACTGTGGTTTTAATTAATAACTGAAGTTTACTCTTGCTTAATTTATAAAAAAAATGAATATTAATAATCAAATGCATCACCTTTGGTTATACAAATGGATCTTAAAGCACTGCATTATTTCACTGAAGTGGTCAACGCTGGCGGTTTTGCTAAAGCGTGTAACCGTGCATTTGTCACCCAACCTGCGCTTTCTAAAGCCATTCGTTTGCTAGAGGAAGAGCTTGACATGATGTTGTTAGAGCGAGGAAAACGCGGAACGCAAATCAGGTTAACAGAAGCCGGTCACGTCGTTTATCGCCATGCATCAAGGCTAATAGAAGGACGCCAACTCATGTTAAATGAGTTAGGCAGTTTACGTAACTTGAATGGCGGCGTACTTAAATTAGGCTTAGCGCCGCTAGGGAGCGCTGAGCTATTTGCCCCTGTCATTGCAAAGTTTAGGCAGTTACACCCTCATATTGAATTACAACTTTTGGTACGTGGTGGTGTAGAACAAACAGTTGCACTACATAAAGACGAAATTGAATTAGCGACAGGTATTATTGATTTTGATGATGAATTTGATGGCATTCGAGTGCGCGATGAGTCAATGGTTGTTGTGCTTCCCGAGGCCCATGCATTAGCAAGTAAACAAACACTACAACTAAGTGATCTCAATACATTAGCTCAAGTCATGTTTGAACCAGAATATGCATTATATGAATTAGTATTAGGCGCTTGTGCCAAAGCCGGTTTTACGCCAAAAAATATCACCCGAGTCAGCCATGCTGACTTTGGTATTGCCCTCGTTGCGGCTGGCACTGGCGTAATGATACTGCCTAAAATTATTGCAGAGCGTTATCGGGTTAATGAGGTGGTTAATATTCCATTAGCCAGTGCCGACTTACGCTGGGAGTTATCATTATTTTGGCGTAAACAAAAACACTTATCATTTGCTGCAAAAGCCATGCTACAGCTCGTTAAACAACATTTGAGCCAATTAGAAAATACCCATCAAACCAAAGAATAGTAAACATACTTGTATTTAAATAGTGTAGTGACGCACTGAGCTTCATTCGACTAGCTATATATATTCAATAGCAACGATATATCCCCATGTTGTGTCTTTTGCTCGTATAATATCGACATAACGATAAAGCGCTAGTCATCACATATTAACAGGTCTATTTATGTCAGCCGAAGTACTCGAAATCCAGAGCTTTATTGCTCAGCACGCTCCCTTTGATCAGCTTCCAGAACACGTTTTGATTGACGTTGCCAAAAGTGTTGAGATTTCTTATTACCGTACCGACAGTATGATTGTTAACTTCAATGACAGGATTACCGAACTTTATATGATCCGCAGTGGCGTCGTAGAGTTATATCGCCGTAAAGGTGAGCTTTATAATCGTCTTGATCAAGGGCAATTATTTGGCCAAATGGGATTACTGACCAATAATAAAGTGCGTTTCCCAGCCAAAGCGGTAAAAGATACCCTCGTATACTGTATTCCAGAATCAGTGTTCAATGATTTATGCGAAAATTATGATGATTTTGCAGATTTTGTTGAGGCTGAGGATACCACTCGGTTAAAACAAGCCGTAAAGGGTAAAACCGTTGAGGCTAATGCGCTTACCACCTCTAAAGTGAAAACCTTACTGACGAGAGAACCGGTTATTCTCCCTTGTAACAGCACAATACAAACCGTAGCCCAAATTATGGCTGAACAAAATATTTCTGCGGTATTAATTAATGACCCCAATATAGATGATCAACAAGATAGCAGTTTTGTCGGCATTATTACTGAACATGATCTTTGCGCTAAGGTGATTGCCGTGGGTGTTAATGTTGATAGCCCTATTTCACAAGTCATGTCGACCGATTTAATTTCACTGGATCATAACGCATATATATTTGAAGCGATGCTACTGATGCTTCGTAATAATATTGACCATCTGCCCATTCTTAAAAATAAAATCCCCATTGGCTTAATTGAAGTTGCCGATATTATTCGGTACGAGTCGCAAAATAGTTTGTTATTTGTCAGTAGTATCTTTCAACAGAATAGTTGCGAAGATTTAGTATCGTTATCTTCGCAGTTAAAAAGTTGTTTTGTACGCATGGTTAATGAAGATGCTAACTCGCATATGGTCGGACGGGCTATGTCTGAAATCGGCCGTAACTTTAAACAACGTTTATTAGAACTTGCTGAAGAAAAGTTCGGCACACCACCGGTTCCTTACTGCTTTTTAGCGCTGGGTTCAATGGCTCGTGATGAGCAACTGATGGTAACCGATCAAGACAATGCCATTATTTTAGATAATAGTTATAACGTCACGGTGCATGGTGAATATTTTGCAAAGTTAGCAGATTTTGTGTGTGATGGTTTAGCGGCTTGTGGTTACAGTTATTGTACTGGCGATATTATGGCCAGTAATCCTGAGCATCGTAAAACTCGCTCAGAGTGGGAAGCATGTTTTGCTGACTGGATAGAAAATCCAAACCCAAAAGCTTTATTAAACAGCTCTATATTCTTCGATCTTACCGGGGTTTATGGTCAGGTTAAATGGGCAGAACAATTAAATACATTTATCTTGAGTAAAGCCAAGAAAAACAACCGTTTTTTAGCTTGTCTGGCGCACAACGCCCTTAACCGTAAACCTCCGCTGGGTTTTTTTAAAGACTTTGTGATGGAAAAAGATGGTCGTCATAATAACGCCATTAATTTAAAACGTCGTGGTACTGCGCCATTGGCAGACTTAATCCGAGTACATGCGCTAGCCATTGGCTCACAAGCACAAAATTCATTTGAACGCTTAGAAGATATTATCGACGCGGGTATTCTACCCAACTCAAAGGGTGAAGACTTACAGCATGCGATGGAACTTATCTCTTTGGTGCGCCTGCGCCACCAATCATCCGATATTGAATCTGGGATAGAACCTGATAATAATATTGAACCAGAAAGTATGTCTGATTTTGAACGTCGTAATCTTAAAGATGCTTTTTTAGTGTTAAGCAATGCGCAGAACTTTTTAAAATTTCGCTACAGTTCCAACAAACTTTAAAGGCTAACTCATGACAAATTTCAGTAAACAGGAGATTGTAAACTGGCAAGCCTTTCTCGAATTAAAAATGCAAAAAAGTAAAGATAGACGCTTGTTTGATTTTTACCACGCTGGAACGTATCAAAATGAAACACCATTAAGTGATATTGAGTTTGTTGCGCTTGATTTTGAAACAACAGGCTTAGACTCAGAGAAAAATAGCATCATTAGCATTGGTTTAGTGCCATTTAATTTGCAACGTATATTCTGCAATAAAGCAAAACAATGGTATCTCAACCCAAAAGATAAACTCCAAGAAAACTCTATTATTATTCACGGTATCACCCATTCAGACTTACAAGGTGCACCCGATCTTTTGTTGATTTTAGAGCAGCTTTTAAATGAATTAGCCGGAAAAGTCGTCGTGGTACATTATCGACATATTGAACGCGATTTTCTCGATCACACATTACGCATGTTGATTAACGAAGGCATAGTTTTTCCGGTAATCGATACGATGCAAATTGAAGCCAATTTGCATCGGGCGAAATCTCAGGGGTTATTTAATTTCTTTAAGCGAAAGCGTCCACATTCCATTCGGCTTGCTAATAGTCGTGAACGTTATCACTTGCCGGCTTATGCTCCTCATGATGCATTAACTGATGCGATAGCCACTGCTGAATTATTGCAGGCTCAAATTAAATATCATTTTAGCCCCGATACAGCGATTAAAAATTTATGGGTATAACTGAACCGCTATATGAATAAAAAAGCCGATGAATGAATCATCGGCATCGGTTGCAATACCCAGCTGTAGCCATGCTGGTTAACTATATTTTAAAGCGACTTAACTGCTGTTTAAGCCTATGCACTTCATGCTCTAGTTGATCTCTTTCATCGAGTAATTGCAAAATTAAACCAATTCCACTCCAGTCGAGCGCCAAATCACGTTGAATGCGCGTGGCTTTTTTAACTTGATGTAAATTTTCAACACTAAATTGCCATTGCTCTATTACCTCGCCCTGCAGCGGAATCGCAATACTGTGCTCTACAAGCTCAAGTAATAACGCTGAGCTAATGTCGCTGCATTCACACAGTTCATCACTACTCAACCAACAATCTTGTTCGCTTATATTAATCTGCAGCATCGTTATTTACTCCAACTGGCACGAGGGTCGAATGTATTTTTTTCAGCTAATTCAGTCCACAAAGGTTTGCTTGTATCGTCTGATACCGTCGGCACCACGATTTTAAGCACCGCAAATAAATCACCCTGCTCTTTTTTACTCAACAACCCTTTACCTTTTATACGCAACCGCTGCCCAGATTGACTATTGGCTGGAATACTCAATTGAATATGCCCGGTTAAGGTCGGCAGTTTAACCTTGGTACCTAACACGGCTTCCCAAGGTGCCAGTGGCACGACTATAGTCAAATTTCGACCATCAACGTCGAATAAAGGATGAGGCGCATAACGAATTTTTAAATACAAATCGCCATTATCGGCTTTGGTTTGCCCAGGTCCGCCTTGGCCTTTTAGGCGAATGCGCTCGCCATTACTCACACCGGCTGGAATGTTCACTTTTAAGGATTTAGGATGTTCAACAACCTGACCATGAGCATCGCGTTGTTGTAGGGTAAACGAGACAGGCTTAAGGGAATCGGTCAATGTTTCTTCAAGAAACATCGGAAACTCCATTTCGATATCCTGGCCTTTAGCGTGTTGAGATTGACGACCATGATGTTGTTGGTTAGGGTCAAAGCCTGAATGACGAGAGTCAAAACCTGAATGGCGAGCCCCAAAAATTGAATTAAAGAAATCAGCAAACTCTTGATCGTTTTGAGGATCACTTTGCTGTTGTCCCCAATTTTGCCCACCAGCTTGATCGGCATCGTTGTTGTGTGGCCTATTGAGATGATGATGACGTACTTCATCATATTCAGCACGCTTTTTAGTATTATTTAATACCGCATAAGCTTCACCAATTTCTTTAAATTTCGCTTCTGCATCAGCATGTTTACTGACATCGGGATGATATTTTACCGCCAGCTTTTTATATGCGGCTTTTACCGCTTTAATATCCGCTTGCGGATCGATGCCCAATACCGTGTAATAGTCTTTAAAATTCATGTTATCCCCTAACAAAAACACGTTTGCAACGGAACGTCAGACAGCTTAATACTAATGAGTTTAGGCCCACAGAGAAACAATACGCTTGATCTTGATCAACTCTATTACTGTACGCCTCGTTTAATTAATCACCAATAATTAATCACCATCACTCATTAAGAATTACTATGAATCAATCAGGCATAATCGCTTACTGAGATAATATCTTGAATATAGGTAACCATTGTCGCTATCGATGCTTATGGTGCCTCACCAGGCTTTGGTACATCATGTTTGTTCACTTTTTGCTCTGCGGTAATATCTTTGGCCCACTCATGCTCAGACACTCCCGCGTCAATACCTTGTTGTTGGTTACTTTGCGACGGAGTAAAAGACAACCTAGTCAATAAAGGAAAATGATCCGAACCAATCGAAGGTAAACGTTGAATGTGCTGCAAGGTAAAATGTTGGCTGTGAAATAAATGATCTAATGGCCAGCGCATAAAGAAGTAATCGGCATGAAAAGTGTTAAATGCTCCACGGCCAACACGCGGATCAAGCAACCCACTCATTTTACGAAAAAGTCGAGTGGTGGCAGACCAAGCGACATCATTAAGATCGCCGGTGACAATCACGGGCAGATCGCTGTCTGCGACACTTCTCGCTACGATGACTAATTCAGCATCTCGCTCTGCCGATTCAATATTTTCGGTTGGGCTTGGCGGTGCGGGGTGGAGAAAGTGCATCCGAATATGGTCTGTGGTGCGTAAGGTTAATGTGGCATGTATTGATGGCACATCCTTCTCAACCAAATAACATATTTGTTGATCGCCTAAAGGCAATCGTGAATAAACGTGCATGCCATAAAGGTTATCAAGCGGACATTTAATGCTGTAAGGCATGTCTGTTTCTAATACCTTGAGCTTGTCTTGCCACCATTGGTCTGATTCAAGTGTGACCAGTACATCGGGCTTATGCTCGTTGACTAATTGGATCAATGCGTCGGCATTACGATTGGGCGTGAGTACATTAGCAGTGATAATACTAAGTTGCTTATCAACACCAAATTCAGTGGACGTTTTAACCTCTTTGGGAAATAAAAAGGTATAAGGGAATATCCAGCTGAGCTGCCACATTAAGCATAACGTGGTGGCCACAACCAATATCTGCGTACTTAGCAGGTGAATGTCGAGAAAAGCAATATTAGCGATTAATAGTATTGTGGCGAATATAGACAATTGGAATCGGGGAAAATCCATACTCCTGACAATCCAATGCGGATGCCGTGAAAGAGGCAGTAAAGTCGCCAGTAACATTAACACAGTAAAAAATGTCAGTATCGTAAACATAGACAACCTAGTTTTGTATGGTGAATCTTAATATCACTCTCACTGCCACTGCCACATTATTTAAATAGTGGCCTACATTCAAGACTAAAAAAAGGGCTTATCAATAATGTATCTTGATAAGCCCCCCTTCACAGTAGAGTCGTTAAGTGGATTGATTACGACTTAACTGCGGCGTTTTACCTCAGTAAACATACCGAGCACTAAGCTAATACAAGCGAGTATTAAAATAATAGCAAACGGAAGTGCTGCGATAATAGTCACCGACTGAAGTGCTTGAATAGAGTCAGTACCGCCAATCCACAACATCACCATAGCGATTACCGCAGAGATAACCGCCCACACTATCTTTTGCTTCATCGGTAATTCTAACTTACCACCTGCAGTCATACTATCAACCACAATGGAGCCTGAATCTAAGGTCGTCACAAAGAACACAATAATCAGTATAACCGCAATAATGGACAAAATATCACCCATTGGATAAGCATCAAGCATGTAGAACAAACTCAATGAAACGTCGGTAATACCTTGCTCGGTCCCTAGCTGGCCAACCTTATCAATGATTTGTTGAATCGCGATGCCACCAAAAAAAGACATCCAAGCAGTCGTCACTAAAGTAGGGATAATCAACACACATGCCAGAAACTCACGTACGGTGCGGCCACGTGAAATTCGCGCGACAAACATACCAAAGAAAGGTGCATACGCTATCCACCAGGCCCAGTAGAATACTGTCCAACCGTGTAACCAGGTGGTGTCTTCACGGCCAGAATTCTGGCTCAGTGGTATGATGTTTTTGACGTAACCGACAACGCCTGTTACCAATGAATCAAGCACAGTCGTGAAATTAAGAATGCTGATAAAGCCAAGGAATATAAAGGCAATAATCATGTTGATGTTACTCAACAGTTTAACCCCGCCATCCATGCCACGCACCACAGAGAGAATAGCCAGCCCCATAATGAGCAGAATAATCGTCAGTTGCAGAAAAATACTATTTTCAAAACCAAACACATGGCTTATACCGCTGGCCGCTTGAGAACCACCTAAACCCAGTGACGTTGCAAGACCAAACAATATAACCAGTACCGCCATAATGTCGATGACATCACCAGTTTTCCCCCAGACTCTATCACCGAGTATAGGATAGAAAACCGAGCGCATAGACAGAGGTAAGCCCTTGTTATATACAAAATACGCCAATGAGAGCGCAGTCATGCCGTAAATAGCCCAAGCATGAAAACCCCAGTGGAATAACGAGGCGCCGAGCGCTAATTCGCGACCTTCAGGTGTAAAAGGTGCCACGCCGAGCGGGGTGCCAAACCAATCGGTGTAAAACGCAGTAGGCTCTGCTACGCCCCAGAAAATAAGGCCAATACCCATACCTGCGGCAAATAGCATGGATATCCAAGATACTGTCGAGTAATCAGTGGTGGCGCTATCACCGCCCAAGCGAATTTTGCCTAATGGGGAAAAGGCTATCACAAGTGCAAAAATGAGCATTATGTTCGCAGTCCACATGAACACGAAGTCAAAGTGAGATAGCGCGGCTGCCTTGACTGAATCAATGGCAGCTTTGGCATCTGCGGGAGGGAAAACCAGCAGGGCCACAATAAATAAAATGGATAAACCGACAGAAACGGTGAACACGGTGTTGTGGACATCCATGCCCCACTTTAAAATATTATCTTGACCAACTTGATAATCAGTTGAGTCGATACTGTATTTTTTTGATTTAAATTTCATAATTAAAAGGTTTACCTATTCGTAATCACGAATATGAAGACCAACTCCATTTTTGAGTGGTACTAATTAAACTGTAATAAAATACAAGGGGATTTGAACTTCATCATTTGTGCAGCGGTTTGATTTACATTAAAGAAGACGTTCTTACTGTGTAAATATTTAGCTGACAAAATATGGGTAAAGTATACGTTATTAACAGCCCAACTTATATAAAAATAGGGGCATTGCCCCTGTAA
The DNA here is from genome assembly GCF_059758095.1 of Shewanella sp. MF05913. Taxonomy (NCBI): domain Bacteria; kingdom Pseudomonadati; phylum Pseudomonadota; class Gammaproteobacteria; order Alteromonadales; family Shewanellaceae; genus Shewanella; species Shewanella sp. MF05913. The sequence continues at coordinate 552,761 of NZ_JCAYNT010000001.1, read as the reverse complement.
CAGTTCCTGAGTCAATCTTGATTAACGTGTCTACCTAATTCTGCTACAACAATTGATATTAGGTTTTAGGCTATACCACTCCGCGTTAATAAGTGATGACTCTGCTAGAGTTTAAAAGGGCTTAAACAAGGCGCAGGACTGAATGGTCAAGCGCAAAAACCGGTGAGTCATTCAGAAAAATAATGACCATCGTCAGCGATGTGACTATCACTCCCTTGAAGTAAACACAGCCTAAGCGGGTTCGGTTTTAGGTTTGAGTAAACCAATGCCGACAGAAGCCATTGCCACTGCAATAATGGCATTGAGGTAGTTGAAAAATGCATAAGGCGCGTAATCAAGCACGTCCACCCCTAGCGTCGCGGTATAAAAGGCACCGGCCGTAGTCCACGGAATAAGGGCTGTGGTCATCGTGGTCCCTTCTTCCACTGAGCGCGAAAGAATGGCGGGCTCTAAATTTTGTTGTTCATATTTAGGCTTAAACAGTTGGCAACTTAGAATAATCGAAATATAGGCTTCACCCATGGCAATGTTACCTAAAAAACCCGACATAATCGTCGTTGCAATAAGGGTAGCGGTGCGTTGCACTCTTTTTATGATGCCCGCTAATAGTGCGTTGAGAAATCCCGCCCCGTGCAAAATACCGCCTAGCGCGATAGCCATTAACGCCAGCAATAAGGTCCAGCTCATGCTGCTAATGCCACCGCGACCAAGTAAAGCATCTACATTGGCGATACCCGTTGATTCGGGCGTATTTTCCCACAGCGCATTAAGCACGGAGATAGCACTCTCTCCTTGATAAAAAATGGCGATGAGCACGGCAAGTATAATGCTGCATGACATCGTCACTTCTGCAGGCACTTTTCTAATGCTCAATACTGCAAGTAAAATTAGGGGTAATAAGGTAATCAGTGGCGTGAGGCTGTAAGTGTTGGCAAGTGCCGTTTGAATTGAAGTGACTTCTGTTAAATCAAGATTTTGCTCACCATAGTTAAATCCGATCACTAAAAATATGATGAATGTAAGGATAAAAGTAGGCGTAGTGGTGAACAGCATAGAATAAATATGTCGATAAATATCAGTGCCAGCACTCATTGCGGCGAGGTTTGTGGTATCTGAAATCGGTGACATTTTATCACCGAACGTTGCACCGCAAACAATCATACCGGCAACTAACGGCAGCGGGATATTCATCGCAGAGCCGATGCCAATAAAAACCACGCCTAACGTGCCAACGGTACCCCAAGAGGTTCCGGTTGCGACCGACATCAAGGCGCACAATAATAAACCAACAGCCAAAAACACACTTGGACTCAACCAGCTAAGGCCATAATAAATCAGCGTCGCGATGGTGCCACTGTGCATAAAACTGGCTATCACCATGCCGATCAATATAAAGATATAGATGGCAGGCATCGCTTTGCTCAACGCATTTGTCATTAACTCACGTATGTGTATATAGCCATAGCCAAGACTAAAAGCGTTAAGTCCTACCCATAAAAGACACAAAAACATCAGTATATGCAGGCTGATCCCTAGACCAAAAAGCCCTCCTGCAATGGTGATGATAATCACGCTAAAACAGATAAGAGACTGCAAAAAACTAGGGCTACGGGGTAAGTTAGGAGTGATAACTGGCATTGGCACACATTATGATAACAATTGGGATAAAGCTGAGTATATCAGTACGAGTAATTGGGTAAACTATAAACCAACAAGTTATCAAAATTTATACAGTTCATCTTTAATAAGCGATGGTTTAGCGACCTGTAAGCCGCTGTAAATAAGCCCCCATAAATAAAAGCCTGTAAATAATTTCCGAGGTATGGCCATAAAAAACATCTAGATTAGTATCAATTACGTATTCAGTGTATCCACATACGTTTTTAATCAATATTCACATCGTCAAAACTATCGATTTGTTATCGATTCACAATCTATGCTTCGCAGACTAATGTTAGGTGTCGATGGTTGTTGAGTCGATGGTTGTTGAGTCGATTGTTACTGAATCTATTGCTGTAAATCGAATGCTTGAGAATCTGATGTTATAGAGTCAAATGCAGATACAAATTATTTTTACCATGTGATTGAGGCATTACTATGAATAACCCCCCCTTCTCAGAAACTTCGCGTAACCTGGGCACTAAAAACAAGTTTTATTGCTGACGCTTTAGCCATGCCAGTACATTGGTATTATCAACCAATGGAAATAGAGCGTGCTTTTACTGGTGGTATTCAACGCTTTGAAGCTGCACCAGAATTTCATCCTTCATCGATTATGTCGTTGCACTCCAAACACAAAGGAGGGCGACAATCGACTAATGGTTTGTCTAAAGGGCATGCGTCTAAGGGACATGCAGTTAAAGATCAGCCGCCACAAGTAGTCGGTGATATTATTTTAAAAGATAAAGCGCAGTTTTGGGACACACCGAATGTGCATTATCATCAAGGCATGCAGGCAGGTGAAAACACTCTCAATGCCCATTGCGCTCGAGTCTTAATGCGCACCCTCGCGAGCTCGTCACAACCCGATGACCGACATGAATTTGTTAATGCCTACATTGACTTTATGACGAAGTCCCCCGCCGCTCATCCTGATACTTATGCAGAATCTTACCATCGAGGATTTTTTGCTAATTTGGCGCAAGGTCGCGAGCCTGAAAATTGTGCCATGATAACGCACGACACCGCATCCATTGGTGCATTAGTAACCATAGCGCCTTTGGTTTTTTCAGAACGGCTTAAGGGCATAAACGAAACTGATATAAAGATTGCCTGCCGAGCAAATTTGGCCTTAACCCATCCCGATGAATCCTTAATGCGGGTGTGTGATAGCTATGTGCAACTGTTGTGTGCTCTGATGGAAGGACCTGATGAAGTCAGCATTAAAGCACTTTTACTTGAAGCCAGTATAGGCTTAACGAGTACCCATTTAGCCGGTCTGTTAAAACGTAATCTGCCCGACAGTCAGGTTATCGGCCTGGTGTTTTCAAGGGCGTGTTATATTTCAGATTCCTGGCCTATCGTCTTGTATCTGGCTTATAAATACCAAGATGATCCTTGGCAAGCACTGCGAGTAAATACCAATTTAGGCGGTGACAATGTACATCGCGGCATCGTACTGGGAACCTTGATTGGACTGCAAAGCGATACTGTGGCCGCCAGTTGGTTTGAACAACTGGTAGACCACAAAGAGATAGCTGTAGAAATTGAGGCGCTTATCAGCGTGGCAAACGCTGCCAAATCGTAAGTTCTGACAAGGTATGCTGAAACTTATGCTGAGTTTCACGGATCACAAACGGGACTTTTTGCGGTTCACCCACTAACGTAAAGTGGCTTGATAGTTGATCTTTCAAGCCATCTAATGTGCTGTAGTTTTCGCCATCTTTTTTGAAACCCCCTATCCACTCTTCCTTGGGTGTATGCTCTTCTAACCACGTATAAGGCGATGCAATAATAAGCAAGCCGCCATCATTGATACGCTGCGCAATATCCGCTAAAAAACGGCTCGGCTGGTAAAGCCTATCAATCAAATTAGCGGCGAGAACTAAATCATAAGCCGTAAATTGAGGTTTAAGGTTACAGGCATCACCTTGATGAAATGCAACACGGTTTGCATATGCGTCCAACCCAAGTTCTTGCAGGGTACGAGTATGATAACTCACCAACTCGCCTTCTTCAGCCCGGGCGTAACGCACTGCGCCTTGTTGCGCCATTTTAGCCGCCAGATTAGTAAAGTTTGCTGAAAAATCAACACCGTCTACGTCATCAAACTGACGCGCTAATTCAAAACTGGCTCTGCCACACGCGCAGCCTAAATCGAGCGCTTTAGCGGTAGGTTTACCCTTCATAGCTTCAAGAGCAATATCGGCTAAAGCTTTAGGAAAGTTCTCTACGCCATACCAGGTGTCACCAAAGTGAAACTCTGCATATTCTGACAACAACTGATCACTTTCGTAGTAAGCCTTAGGCGACTTAGCCTCAACACTCGAGGCAATATAGCGAAACCCGGCATGCTGAAAGAAGTGACGCCTAAACGCATAACGTGCACTAAGGCGTGTTTCGTTACCACTTGAAATCCATGACCCGCCTTTGATCAAATTGTGTTTACCATCAAACGTCGGCGTGGTGAAATCATCATAAAGTGGGTGTACTTTAAAATCATCAAAAGGATATATCGGCGTTTCGGTCCATTGCCACACGTTACCAACCACATCAAACCAATCGCCGTGTTGATGGCGCGTAACTGGGCAACATGATGCAAAATGGTCAAGATGCAAGTTAGCATCGGCCTTGCTATCACCTAATTCTTCAACGCCGGCTTGTGAACACAGACGATGCCATTCATCTTCAGTTGGCATGCGGATCTGTTGCCCTGTCGCTACTGTTTTCCATTCACAAAACGCTTTTGCTTCATGATAGTTAACTTCAGCAGGCCAATCCCAAGCCATATCAATTTCTTCGGTCATCAGGCGTAAACGCCAGCCATTGTGCCAACGCCAAAAAGTCGGGTGTTTCGCCTCAGTAAACTGCCGCCAAGCAAGGCCTTCATCACTCCAAAAACTATTTTGCTCATAACCCCCCGCCTCAACAAACTCGAGGAACTCTTGGTTACTGACTAAATATTGGCTGGCTTTAAATTCGGCTACCTCAGCCTGATGTTGGCCATATTCGTTGTCCCAGCCATAAACGTCACTGTCAAAGGATTTGCCGAGATTAACGGAGCCAGCAGCCACGCTTATCAGTGTGTTTTTGGGTGCCTGGCCAGTCTCTTTGCAAGCCGGCCATTGGGGCAATGACTGCACTTTAGCCAGTTCATGTTGGCGAATGAGTACCGTGGACGTTTCAAGATGAATACGCTCGTGCTCAATTCCCATCACGATAGGCCACCAGGTATTTTCCCAATCAATGGGTAGCACTAGGTCTAAGCTATCAATTAATCTTAATACTGTGGTGCGCACTTTGGCGCGGTATTGTTTTACGGCAGCAACACTGGGCCAGTCATAACTGTCTTCCGACAAATCATCCCAACTCATTTCATCAACACCCACCGCAAAAATTGATTCCATGTAAGGATTAATCCGTTCTGGTATCAGTTTTGCCAATATTAGTTTATTGATGAAAAACGTTGCCGTATGCCCAAGATAGAAAATAAGCGGGTGGCGCAAAGGGATAGGTTTTTGATAAAAGCCGCTATCGTCGCGCAAACAATCAAACAGTTGCGAATAGGTATCAAAAGTGTTGGTAAAGTAAAGCGCGATTTCCTGGCGCTTATCCTCCACGGTGCCACTAATAAGTGAAGGAGTTCGGCGTAATGCTACAGAATCAACAAATGTTGCAGAGCGTTTAGCTATTTCTTGAGCGTTTTGTATTGGTATTGTCATCGTGAAACACGTTCCTTTAATGCTTATTCTATAGTCATACGATTGAATACTGGATAAAGCCTCAACTTTTTACTTTATATTGAATTTTTTGCCCAGAAACTCAGATTTAGTTGGTGGTTAAACGGCTCAACCTCGGAGTTTTTCAATCGCTTCGACTAAATAATCTCGTGAGCAACCAAAATTTAAGCGAAAGCAGTCTTTATCACCAAAATCTCTGCCCGCTGATGGGCCAACACCTTTGGCCTCGCACCAGGCTTGCGTATCGGCGACTTGCAAACCGCTGGCATTAACCCACAGTAAAAAGGTCGCTGCGGGTGAAATAGCGGTTAACCCTTCAATTTTGTTAATTTCAGTCACTAAATAATCGCGGTTTTCGATTAAATACGCCACTTGTTGCTGATGCCAGTCATCGCAATGTCTAAAGGCTGCATTTGTAGCGGTAAGACCAGTAACAGTTACCGAGGGCAATCTACCACGGGCTGCATGGTTAAAATCGTCTCTTAATTGTTCGTTTGGAATAATCGCGAAAGAGGTACCTAATCCAGCAATATTAAAGGTTTTACTCGCAGCCATTAATGTGACTGAATGCTCAGCCAACTCTGGGTGAGCACTGGCGGGTAAATGCGGCACGTCATCTAAAATGAGATCGCAATGTATTTCATCCGAACACACCATGACGCCATATTTTCTGCATATTGCTGCAATAGTATCTAATTCGTCCTGGTTTAAAACTGAGCCAAGCGGATTCATTGGATTACACATAATAAATAAGCTGGCTTTGGGATCTGCGGCCGCCGCTTCCAAGGCATTAAAATCAAGTGTCCAGCGCCCTTCTACTTCTATTGAGCCGATGCACGTTCGATTAAGATTATTGATTGCCGGTGCCGCCAATATCGGAGGATAATTGGGTGTTTGCACAATAATCGTATCACCTGCTTGGCAATATGCTGCAATAGCCACATTGAATGCGGGCACCACGCCTGGAGTCCAAACTAGCCAACTAGGCTCAATCTTCCAGTTATACCGACGTTGACACCACGCCACTACGGCCTCACTGGCATCGGTATCGTGTGCCGGTAACGTATAACCAAAGAGGCCGTCATCAATGCGTTGATGTAAAGCAGATAAAATAGGCTCTGCACAGCGAAACTCAGTATCCGCAATCCACATAGGCAATATATCTGTGCCTTTGTATTTTTCCCATTTATGGGCTTTGGACGATGTGCGATCGGGTTTATCACTGAAATTCATTGCGGGTCCTTCGATTGTTAATGTAACCGTTTGCATAAAACAGCCAATGTAGTTTGTTACTGACAACTTTAGATTAAAACACAAGTCAGCATAACCCAAGAACTTGTCTGGAATATTACCGGCTTTGTTTGTCTGAGGGAGGCGATAAAAGAGCATTATTGGTGGGCATATCTTCGTCTAAATGACAAAGTCGGTATAAGGAACAAAATGAAAAAACCTGCAACGTAGCGAATCGAAAGCTTACTGGTCACACAGAAAACCATCGATTCGACATCCTCTATTACCTAGATAACTTACAACGTTACCAGCGCTGCAGGCGTTACAGTTGTTGAAAATCCGCCGCCATGAGATTTTCACACAAACACCAACACAGACTAAAGATTAACTCACAACCCTATTTACAAATCCAAGGGGGGGAGACGCCTGTCATAACGAAATCCACTCTGGGATAGCGCTTGCAGGCATTCGATAAGCTAACAAATTTCTGTTTGGCAAATGTGCATAACGAAAACTTAAGCTGATACCAACTAGTTTAGAGCAAAAATATATAATCAATGTTCACATAAAAATGAATGTTGATCGTCACCTCCAAATTTATCAACCTCACCAATAATCATTAACTCCCTCTCGAAAAAGCGCTGAAGTTAATTAATACATAAAAACAATACTTGCACGCTTGCGCAAGTGATCGTATATTGCGTTTTTACTTCATTCTACTTTTAAGAGGCAACTGCGTGGATATAAATAAAATTACAATTGCATTGAATGAATTCATTCATGTTGGGGGGGGCACTAATTATTGTCATAGCAGTAGTCTCTGTTTTAACAGGCTTTATGCGTGAATACATTCCACAAGAGAAGTTACAAAAAAAACTTGTTAAACATGAAAAATGGGGGCCTATACTAGGTGCTCTGTTTGGAATGTTGACACCTTTTTGTAGCGCTTCAGTTGTGCCTGTTACTATGGGAATTGCAACAATGGGGGTGTCATTAGGTACTCTTTTGAGTTTTTTGATTTCTGCACCGCTTTGTAATTTTATTGTATTAGCGATGATTTTCGCCACCTTCGGATTGAAAGTGACAGTAAGTTACTTGGCGATTACTTTATTGGCTGCAATCTTTGGCGGGTGGTTTATCACCAAAACACCTTGGCGTAATGAAATTAAATGCGGGGGAGAGTTAGAAACCCAAACCGCCCCTCCAAGTTGTTCAGCATCAATAGCTAAAACACAAAGCTGTTCTACCTCACAGCCGCTACCGTCATGCGGCAACATAAATAGTGGTTGCGACTCTTCAGCTACACTCACTGTGACTGAAGTAATCCCCTCAAAATCGACTAATGCACTGCGTTTTGCGTGGGCTTTATTCAAAAAAATCATCCCTTATGTATTGCTTGGCGCTCTGATCAGTGGCGTATCTGCAGCATATTTATCTGCAGATCTCGTTGAAAAGTATGTTGGTGGGGACAATGTGTTTTCGGTCTTAATTGCCGCCGTCATTGGAGTCCCTGTATATTTACGTATAGAAATGGCTATTCCACTTCTTAAGGTATTGATTGTGAAAGGTATGGGAATGGGTCCAGCTATGGCGCTTATTATCGGGGGGACTGGTGCGAGTCTTCCTGAAATTGCACTTGTTTCTGCTGTGCTGAAGCCAAAAGCCGTTGTTGCCTTTGTCTCAATTATACTCACCACAGCCATTATCGGTGGCTTATTATTTCAATATGTTATTTAACATCTAACTAAATAATTATTGGTTATTCCTAATAGACTCACTTTTTTACATGTAAGTATTAATTATTACACATTAAATCAATGAGTCTTTGATCATGTAATATTTACAGAGTTGATTATGAAAATTGGAATATTGTTATGTGGCGATGTTCCCGAGCCCTTAACAGAAGAGTTTGGAAGCTATTCAAGTTGCCTTCAGAATCAATTGAATTTAAAAGGCGATGTAATTTTAACCGTTTTCAACATCTATCAAAAAAATGAATTGCCAGATAATGCTGACTCTTTTGACGGGTTTATCATAGGTGGAAGTCAGACTGGAGTAAATGATGACGTTGATTGGATAAAACCTCTAGCTAAATTTCTCCATAACGCTTTCTATCGCGGCAAAAAACTTTTTGGCATTTGTTTTGGACATCAAATGATCCATCACGCATTAGGTGGTATTGTCATGCGGACACCTGCAGGCTGGGGATTAGGTGCTTATGAAGTGACATTATTCAAAGACTTTGAACAACTAAAAACAGGAGAAAAAATATCAATACTCGCCATCCACCAAGATCAAGTTATTAAGCCTGCCGAGTATTTTGATATTATCGCCGGAAATGATTTTTGCCCCAATTATCTTACTCGATATAAGAAACAGGTATTAACGATTCAAGGTCATCCTGAATTTAATTTCTCATTTTTTTTAGCATTAATCAATGCTAGTGAAAACCGTTTTTCACCCACAGTATTTGAGCGTGCTTTAACAGAACGAACGAGCGAAAAAGATAGACTTTATTTTAACCAGTGCGTCAGTAATTTTATCCTTGAACGATAAGAGATATCTCTAATGCAACAAATTTCATTCATCAAAACGATAAAAAAAATACTGTTTAATATCAGTAAATGGTGCGCTTATAGTCAAATGTATCGATTACTGTTAGCGCTTTGCAACGGTGCTGAATGGTCCGAACAAACAAAGGTAGGTCGAAATATTGCATTACTCGGAATTTTCTGCCCTTTTTTCTGGTTTGCTTTGTTTTCTGATGCCGATCCATCGGTACTTACTTTTCATGCTTGCCATTCAAGTATCGTTTTCTTAATTGGAGTCGTTATAATGATTGTCAGTCTCACAAACAAAAAGCAAAACTGATGGATAATGAACAATATATAGATGCTTTAAAAGCTCTAGCCGAACCCAATAGGCTGCGCCTATTTTGGTTACTAATACATGTGGACCAACGGATTACGCTTGCTGAAGCCATGGATGTCACGAAAGAGACGCAATACAATGTATCGCGGAATTTAAAGATACTGTATAAAGCAAAACTACTCACTCAAGAAAAATCGGGTAAGTGGGTTTATTACACCCTTGCGGAACAAAAACTGCCTCATTGGTGTTCCATTGTTGAATCAGTACGAACTCTTCCTGCAACGGGGTTCTCGGATGTGTCATCTCGTTGTATGAAACGTTTAGCAATGAGAATTAATAATCAATGTGTGATTGGACCCAATAGTGACGAATGGCTCAATCAATTTTGAAAGCTTTTTAAATAAATGCACAACAAAAACAACTACTTAAAGCAAAACTCTAAATCAAACAACTAAAAACGAAGTCTCCCATTTTTGAACGAATAACATTACTCGTTTCATGACTTTGACGAGGGTTACGATAGACGTGCTCAACTCATTAATTTCTATCGATACAACTAAAATATTATCGTTAAATTAGTGGTTTACTCATCATTTGCAGAATTCAGCAGAACACCTTGATATCAATCAAACATAAGGAGAATTGTAATTTGATTGAGGATTATGAGTGGGCATTAATCAAGGCACCCATAATTAATCAGCACTGCCTAATGATACTTTTTAGGTATTAGTCTTGAATCTTGAAGAAGGATAGCTTGCTTGTAATAAAGAGGAACCCAGGGTTAAAACCTCAATCTTTCGCCAAAAAAAAGTAACTCAGAATCTCGATTGAAAAGTTAAAATAATCTTTTAATTTAATCGCTTGCAGATGCTTTCGTATTCTAAGACTACAATTGCTAACTGAGATTAACCTTATTCCTGAAGTTAAAAAAAATCAATTATTATGAACTGATTTCATTAGGTGCGCAGAGAAATATCTTGACTCACCGGAGGGGTACAACGGCCATGTTAAAGTACTTTATTTAATGCGATACTTTCCTACAACCTCGGTTAATATGACCTTCAGTTTTTCAAATTGGGCAACTCCCATGTCAGTCATTTTAAAATCTCCTACCTCAGAATAAGTTAACTTTGATTGCTGTTCATCTTCCCTGAACATAACTTCAACATATTGCCCTATCAATCCATTACTAACACGCTTCATATCAATGTAATAACTGCCCACCATCCAACATTTATTAGCACTTTCGTCTTCTTGTTCATAATTATCACTAACAAAGCCCAATGCTTTAAGATTAGCGCATAGGGCCATATATTGTTGTTCAATATTTAACTTGTCAGTATTGAAGCTAATTTCAACATCGGTCGTTGGCAAACATCCACTTAATGCCATTAAGATAGTTGAAAGCATCAAAATCCTTAACATCCAATTATCCTCAAATCACTATTAGTTGGGGCGATATAAAACAAAAACGGAGCCATTTTTTAACAAATAACATAACTCGTTTCAATGGCCTTGGCGAGAGGTATAGTCGATATACTCAACTCACCTTTTTCTATCAATATGACTAAAACATTAGATTTAAATTAGTAGTTTACTAACTATTTTCGAAGTTAGGAGCAGCAGAAAATCTTGATATCAATCAAGTATAAGAAGAATTGAAATTTGATTGGGGATGATGACTTAAGCGCACAGCCAGCGCTGACAATTTGTCGCGCCTTGTCGTCGTTTTCGGTCTAAATACTCACAATATTCGGTTAAGGCAGGTAAGGCACCGACAGCATCTTTAAATAATGCGCCGAACTCTGTGGTGATTTTAAGCCAATTTTCTGCGGGGATGTTGAGTCTATTCAGTATATCCTGGCTGCTTGAGCTAATGGCACCACGCTTATCTTCTCGAATAATCCGACCAGTATCTTCAACCAGTACAATATAGTCTTTCACGCTGAACATGAGCCCGTTAGGCATATTAAGTCGCTCATTACCCACAAACGGTAATAGCTCAGATGGTTGCTCACCTTTCATTGCTGAATTGATACGGCGCTGAATACTGGTGTAATCTGAAGTTTCAGGATTTGCAGCCATCTTGGCTCTGACTGGGTTTAAATCGATATAAGCCATACAGGCTAAAACTGCGGCTTCATCAAGTAGTGCTTGAGACTTAAAGCGCCCTTCCCAGCAGCGACCTGTGCACTTATCTTCTTTATTGGCCATTCTAGCGATGGGCTCACTGAGTGAACGCATAAACCAACTGATATCAATTAAACGTTTACGGTATTCGGTAATGCATTCATTAACCGTTTGAAGTTCAAATGAGTTAAGGTCTTCCTCTTATAGGTATTTTTGTGTGAGTAACGAGCCCTTAAAGCCTTTGTTCCATTGAATCAGTATCTCTTTGTCTGACCACTTTTTTGCTTTGTCAGCATCTATTTTTAACACCACATGCAAATGATGACTCCCAGCCCTGATAAAAAGAGTGCATAAGCACAGATATCGATAGCAAAAATGGTCGCCAATTCAAGAATGCGTGAATCGACCTACTCACACCTACGCTCAAAACGCTCACCGGTTGAGTGATCAACTCCGCACAGAAATGCCTTATCCCCCCGTGAACAACAGTGATCACTTCTTATTTGCAGGAGAAGGCGTATTTTCTAGGCTAACCATAGACTGTCTAGGTCTGGCCAACTTAGATTACCTGTCTGAGTTAATAATAACGAAAGCCTAGTTGGGTGCTTGCGATTAAACCCATCTGGTTGGGTGATAATACTGTTCCTTATGCTGCTTTATCGCAAATTGAGCGATCGATCAAAATAAACTTGAACGACTGTTCATATTGCTTTATAGTTCATCCCATCAACGAAGAGACAATCAATCAATTTGTTTTCTTGTTACGAGTTTCAACATTTTAAATAACTAATTGGATTAAGACATGACAGCATTTAAATCAGACGTAATCAGCCGTGAATCATACCGAGTCAATGGTGCCGACATTTCTGTACTTCAAGCAGGCAAGGTAGGAAACCCAGTCGCGTTATTAATTCATGGTATTCCGGCTAATGCATTACTTTGGACTAAAGTCATTGAAGCGCTATCTGCTCGAGGTTACTTTGTTGTTGCGCCTGACTTACCTGGTTTTGGTGAAACAAAAGTGTCTGATAAAAGCCAGTATGGTATTCAAGCAAGTGCAGATTTACTGAATGACTGGATTATCGCGCAAGGTTGGAAGAATATCTGGCTTGTCGCTCATGATATTGGTGGCGGTGTCGCTCAAGGTTTGATGGTAGCAAATGAAACAGTCTTTCAAAAAGCAACCATATCCAACGCGATAACAGCAGATACGTGGCCTGTACCGGCAATGCAAGGTCTGATTGATGCAGCAAACGCACAGCAGTATGAAATAGCGGCAAAATCCGGAATGCTTGCAGAACAACTTACCCCTTTGGTTCGTGCAACGTTTGTCAATCAACAACAGATAACTGATGAAGTCCTGGAAACGGTATTTCTTGACTCAAAACTAAATACTGAAACGGGTAGAGCTAAATTTGCAGACCTGCTTCGTAGTTTAACTAATGAAGATACGCTAGCGAACATGGAAGCATTGAAAAAAGTAAACCTTCCTGTCAACCTGATCTGGGCGATGCAAGATCCAAATCAACCGTGGGAAGGTCCTGGTTCAATCCTGCTAAATACATTTAAAAACGTGACGGTCAATAAAATTGAACAGGCGGGTCACTTCCTGCAAATTGATGCCGAGAAAGAGTACTTAAAGCTACTACTTGGCTAGGACGTTATAAAAACCACTTTGTTAGCGTTTAACTGGACGATAACTTGAATGATTTTATGTGGGAGATGAAGAATCACTCCCCATTATTTATAATATTAGGACCATAAAAATATGCTACTTTCTATCGTCAGTTTTGTTTTACTCAATACTGCATTGGTACATTACTTTTCTAAATTAAAGCAGAACAAAGCAGCAAAGAATCCTGTGTTTCTTAAGAGTGCAATGGCCATTAGCTCTTTATCGTCGGTGTGGGCAATAAGTACACTTTTTACAACGCCTACACCGGTGACTTCAACGGTTTTTATCATCGTCATAGCGCTTTATGTATTATTAACCAGCGCGATATTTACTTTTCTTCTTTCTACAGCAGAAACACCTATTGGTGATATTAAAATCGCGGTAGGCGATGATCTTTTGGCCTTTAACACTGAAAGCTTTGACTCTAGCTCACTGGCAGGTAAGCGTACATTATTGAAGTTTTATCGAGGCTCATGGTGCCCTTATTGTTCGGCAGAACTGGTTATGTTTGAAGCGCTTAAGCCTCAATTAGATCAATATAATATTCAAATAGTCGGTATTTCTAACGATACCGCTGAACAACAACAAACCCACAAAATACGCGATAATATTAGCCACATGTTGGTGTCAGATCCTGAACTAAATATCATCCGACAATACGGCGTTGAGCATCATAAAGCGTTAGGCGCAACCTCGGATGAGCTGATTAGTATTTTTGGTATGTCTATGCCGCTGCCTTGGAAAATGAAATATAAACCGATGTCTATTCCAACGTCGATATTAATCGATGAGAACGGCAAAATTGTATGGATTGACCAATCAGAGGATTATCGTTTACGTGCAAGCGAAGATGCCGTAATGGGTGCGGTTGCAGCTAATTTTGCTAAAGATTAATAACCAATTTCATTAAGTAATCTTGGATACTGTAGGCATTGTTGAAGCATATTAACTAAATTGCAGTTACACAGAATCTGTTACACCCTCCCATACTGGAGTTATTTATCAGTGTTTTTCAATTTGATAAGTTAATAGGTGACTTGCTAAGTTATTTACACCTTCTCAACATCTTAACCCCCTTAACAAAGAGCGACATCAGTGTCGCTCTTTTTGTGTCTTAATTTAGCTCATTTTCTGAGGCAACCAATCAAGCACCGCTTTTTTGAAGCTTGGGCGCTGGACGATAGCGTTTTTCCATTTTTCTAGATTAGGGTAATTTTCAAATGGGTAGTTTGCCGCTTTAAGAACAACTAATTGTGGGATCCAAGCAATGTCGGCCAATGAGAAATCTTCACCTGCTAACCAGTCATGATTGCTAAGATGAGCATCTAACTTTTCAAAGCAGGCATCTACAACAGCAGTCGCTTTATTTATATCTTCCTCAGATAGGCCCTCACTAGAATTATAGCGCTCATGGAACGCTAGCAATGCTTTATCAAAGGTTTGATTTTTTCTATATTCAACCATTTCTTCTTCGGTTCTCTTCATGCCGCCACTTATTTTTCCCAAGTTTGCATACATGTAGGTTTTGATCGACAAATGGTTGTCTGTTGCCATTGCCATCCACTTATACATCGACTTTTCATCTTTTGCTGACGAAGGGCGTAATGAACCAGGAGAAAAATTTTTATCTAAATAATCAATAATATCAGCGGAATCGATAATAACAGTACCGTTATCAATCAAGGTTGGAACAACGCCATTTGGATTAATACCAAAGTACTCTTTTGTTAGATTTTCACCTTTCATTAGGTTAAGTAAATGGCTCGTCCATTCTAAGCCTTTTTCTTCCAGTGCCAATCTCACTCGCATTGCGCAGTTAGACATATCTGCGTGATAAAGATGTAGGCCTTTAAAACTTTCTACTGATTTATTCGTTGGTTTGATGATAGCCATAATTTTCTGCCTCTATTTTATTGGTTTGTTCTTTAATCTTTGCTCTTGGCTTTACTTAGCGTTAACGGATTCTTTTACTGTTTTTTTTTAGCTTTTGCATGAAATCAACAAAGAGTTCGTGCTTATGGTTTTGTATCATCAGTGACCCAAGTATGCGTAATGCAACACTAACTTTGGTTACAGTATCAGGATCTAAACCACTACCTTGTTTTAAGTTTTTGATAGTATTGAATAGCTCTTCACGGTATTGATAATCAAAGACTATATTTTCTTGGCTCTTCAGTATTTATTTCTTCAATAGTGACTCGATATTGATTGTCTTTAGAAGCTTTACTATTCATGAAGTTACCCTTTAACAACATAGTTGATAAAATCAACTATGACTCAAGTGGTTGACAGTGTCAACTATAATATTTAAACACAAAAGCTGTGGAAATGATGTGATAAATTATTTAAGTGGATCACGAAGCTGGCAATTAAGTTTTTTTGATTGCAACACAGAAAGGTAGTTAATAACGTCTTTGCCACTATGAAAAATTATGAGTAGTAATATAGATACAGGGGGATTAATCAAGACACTCATAATTATTCAGCACTGCCTAATGATACTTTTTGGGTATTAGTCTTGAATCTTGAAGAGAGATAGCTTGCTTGTAATAAAGAGGAACCCAGAGTTCAAAGTCCTATCTTTCGCCCCAAATAAAAAGGCCTTAGGTTTGTCGATTTGGCATTTGGTCTATTGTTTCATTTATAAATGAATCTCCTGAGTTTGATTTTTCTTCTTATACAAGGAGATTAGCTTGTTGCTGTAGTTTTCTAATATAACCATTTAAAGATTTATTAAACTTAGGAATGGTTTCAGCTACAAAATCCCAGTTAAAGCTAAACAAAGCACTTGTCCAGCCCACTTGAGATATAAGCCCGTCTTCATGAGGTTGTTTATCACCATGTTTTACGTGAAAACTTTTTTGGTCAAAGTGTGCTCCCTGCTGGTCACGATATGCTCTAGCCTGCTCGATAAACTGGTCGAAATTTGCTCGAGCATCTGCTGGAAATGCCTCCGAAATCACATCATCAAGAATGGGTTTCCAGAATGTTTTTTTATTACCAGAAATAACATCAGCCTTCCCATAACCATCGTTAAAAATAGTACAAAATTTGATTATGATTTCTTCGGTTATTAATTCATCAATTAGGTGAACATCATGGATATCGGGGAATACAGAGCCATGCTTAACTTCAAAATTATCTAACGCCTCTCCTTCAAGTCGTACGCCAATTTTTAACCTTGCACGCTCTTCGTCATATAGTTCAGTGATATTCTTTGGTCTTCCAGAATCACAGAAACGGTCAACTCGAATTCTCAGTTCCAAAAGGTCATTAATTCTGTTAAGTGCCACTTGCCACAAATATAACCTCCCGAGGGTTTCTTTCACACTCGACACCATATTTCTCCTAACATAGATGATAAAAGCTGCACCAAACTCAGATAAAACAAATAACGAGAATGTAGAATAACTCTAACAGCCAAATTCAATTAAAAAACGAGCTCCTGAAACCAATCGTAATCGCTATTAAGGCACTAGGTAATGCATTTGGAACCAATACAATAGGCTGTATTTTCTTAACAAAGAGTAAATCTACCGCCTCAACGCCCGTGTCAACTGTCGGAGGCTAATGGAGCTTTTTGTGCGGTTCTTTGCACAAAAGGTGACAGTGGCTGGATGTCAGATTACACGCGCTTGTTATGCCTCTACAATTCCATGATTCACTAGGTATTCATAACCATCAGTGGTTACTTTATAGCGATTTACTATATTTTTATGGCTATGTTCCATAATACTGTTGTCTACCATAAGCGGATAACAGTATTTGCCGTTTATCTAGCTTTGCGCTGCTTTCCTTAAACCAAGCTAGATAATTCGATAAATATTTTGTTGCCACTCCCTTCATGCTTCCGTTTACCCAAGCCTTAAAATTCGCTATTGCACCATTGACAGTCTGAATGTGGTAAATATTATCCATGACCCTGATTATGCTATTTATCAATCGCTTATGATCACATCGCTTTTGTTTGGCTATCTTCACATATGCCCATGCGCCATCGCTGCAAAGCACTGAATTTTCTTCAATGTTTTCAGTAAGATTAATTGATATTGCTGAAGACGTATCAGCAGATAAAATTGGCGCTATCATGTGTTTACTGCGGTCAATGCAAAGAAGTACCGCAACTTGGCCTTCTTTAGTTCGTTTATCAATATCACCACCGCGCTTCCTGGCTTTTTGCGGTGAACTGAGTGTTTTATTACCTTTTTCTGAGTAGGCAAGAAAGAATTCATCAACCTCGATAATGCCCGATAGTTTGTCATCATTTTTCCCTGCCTGAGCCTGAAGAAAACGATGTCGCCATAAAAAGGCAGTTTTAAGATTAATACCACATACTCTAGCAGCCTGCCTCAGCGTTAACCGCAACGCCATACAGTGAGCATACTCAGCCCAAATGTAGCTCTTATGCAGCCGAGCTAGCGGGGTATTAGTCTTGTTATTAAACGTTTTACTGCAGCTATTGCAGCGATATCTTTGTACTCCACCTGCTTTCCCCCACTTTTTGAACTGACTTGAATAGCAATGTGGACACTGCGATTTTGCATCAAAAAGTGGTTGGATCAGCTCATCTATAGGGATTTCGGTATCTAATGCTTGAATTGACTGGTGAACAATCTCTCTCTGAGCTGGAGTCATTGAGATAAGTGCTTTTGTTATCTGGTTAAGTTTACTTACAAATAATTTTGCTTTCATTTCCTTTACCCTCAATCAGTTAGCTTCACCCATTAAGTATAGACAACATTTACCTACAACAGCGCCATTTTTATATACTAAATTTTCGGCTATAGCCTGCGCCAAGTAACGCTCTAATTTTAATCGATGTATATCTGTATAACCTAAAATTTGTCCAATAGATAAGTCATCTGTTGTGCATTTTTCGAATGCTGCTGCAATACATGACATGGCTGATTTGAGGCCATCAGCGGTTCTATCTGGCTTTGCATTAACCAAAGATTGAAAGGGGTTACTGCCAATTTCTGGCTTTTCGTATAATGGAGCATTAAGGATGGCCCTCAATAGTTCATCAAGAGAATATTCGACATCAGAATCATTAGAAAAATTGATATAAATCTTTGATTGTAGAAACGTAGGTAAAATAGGTTTAGCTGCCTGCCTTACAATTGGAATAATTTTATTATTATCAATTGTTGATAATAACGATGATGTTGCTATCATTTTTTCGTAGCCAACTCCACCTTCTCCCGCATTTGCTTTTGAAACATAAGTTTCAGAACAAACTATTACAGAATAATCACATTTTGCGAGTTCTGTTTCCATGAAGTGAGGCAAATCATCTCCAGGTTTTAAATCCCATTGATCAAGCACAACATCTACACCTCTATGTCTCAGCGTAGTAGCTAAATTCAGAACCCAACCTTTGTGTTCGGCAGAATCATGAGAATATGAAATAAATACTCTAGGTGGAATCATTTAGTGAACTCTAATTGTGATTGAACAGCGGCATAACGTTTTATTGAACGGCTCGACCGATAAAGTCGACCGTTTAAGTTATTGATTAATATCATCCTACATTTGCTATCTTATTGAAGTAAAGCAATTAATTGTGCCTAACAGGCAAAAACAAACCGAGCTTGCGCGTAAAGTAGAGTTTGTGGTCACCGCCAGAAAAAATAAAAGCATTAATATCAAATGATTACGATTTTTCTATTTTAAATACGATACAACTAAAGAACGATTTTAAATCGTTTTTGATTAATCAAGACACCCATAATTAATCAGCACTGCCTAATGATACTTTTTGGGTATTAGTCTTGAATCTTGAAGAGGGATAGCTTGCTTGTAATAAAGAGGAACCCAGGGTTTAAATCTCTATCTTTCGCCCAAATAAAAAGGCCTTAGGTTTGTCGATTTGGCATTTAGTCTTAAATCTTGCTGTGGGATAGCTTGCTTGTAATACAGAGGGCCCGGGGTCAAAGCCCTATCTTTCGCCCAATAAAAATGCCTAATCTTTATTGATGTGGCATTTGGTCTTGGATCTTGAGGAGGGATAGCTTGCTCGTAATAAAGAGGAACCCAGGGTTCAAAGTACTATCTTTCGCCCAATAAAAATGCCTAATCTTTATTGATGTGGTATTTGATGTTGAATCTTGAGGAGGGATAGCTTGCTTGTAATAAAGAGGAACCCAGGGTTCAAAGTCCTATCTTTCGCCCAATAAAAAGGCCCGCTATAAATAGCGGGCCTTTTTATTTTAATGTGGCGGAGGGATAGGGATTTGAACCCTAGAACGGGATAAACCGTTGCCGGTTTTCAAGACCGGTGCATTCGACCACTCTGCCATCCCTCCGAGCGGCCGAATAATATGACAATGGCTGTTTGGTGTAAAGGGGAAATTGAAAATAATCAGTTAAGTGGCGATAAAACACTCAGAAGATGAATAGATAGTGTGTGGATGCTGATTTATCGGCACTGTAAGGTCGATATAGTCACCCACAAGACTGTCATTTATAAGGTATTGAGAATGGTCTGCATTCTTTAAACTGGTTATCTGGTCTTTTGCTAAGCCAAATATGTGATTAAACAGCTTATCACCGCGACTTTGCTTGATTTGATTGGGGTTAATGTTTACCTTTACTGCAAGTAATGTTGCCAATGCCAAGGATAGCGAGATGCTTTCAGAACAAGCATTCGAAATGATAGATATAGTTGCCCGAGTGGGTAGTTTTACTGCCGCCGCCAATAAATTAAATAAAGTCCCCTCGGCGGTGAGTTATGCAATTAAACAAATTGAAGATGACCTAGGGGTCATATTATTTGAACGTCATCATCGTAGTGTGAGTTTGACGCCTGCGGGTGAGCATTTTGTCGCTCAGTCGCGTGAGATCATGACTAAATTGAATAACATTAAGCGTGATACTCAAAAAGTCGCCAATGGTTGGCGGCCTTCTTTGTCTATCGCGATTGATAATATGGTGCGCGCCGACAAGATAAGCGGGTTGATTGCCGATTTTTATCGCCACTTTACCGACATTGAATTAATCATCCGCCTTGAAGTGTATAACGGCGTATGGGAAGCGTTATCGACAGGTAAGAGTGATGTTGCCATTGGCGCAACCTCGAGTATTCCTGTTGGTGGGGTATTTAAGTCTCGCGATATGGGAATGATTCAGTGGTCGTTTTTGGTCGGTAAAAACCATCCATTGGCTAAAGCTGAACATGCATTAACTGACGAGGAGTTATTACAATATCCGTCCATTTGTTTACAAGATACCGCGCATAATATCGCACACAGACCTAATTGGTTATTAAACAACCAGCGCCGTATTGTGGTGCCAGACTGGATCCGCGCATTAAACTGTTTTCGTGAAGGCTTAGGTGTAGGTTATATGCCTAACCATTTGGCGGATATATTCATTAAAGCCGGTGCATTAATAGAAAAGCAATTAGACAAACCTAAACAAGATACCGCCTGCTGTTTGGCCTGGAACAATGCCAATATGACCCCTGCAATGCAGTGGGTTCTGGATTATTTAGGCGAGACACCTAAGCTTAAAAAAGAATGGCTAAGCTAAACGGAAGCTATTGAAGATTATAAGGTTATATTACTCTTAGCTTTATGGTAACGTAGCGACATGAATCGATGTCATAAATTAATTTATATTTAATGTACATTGCTTACGCTAATAACAAAGATTTACTGTCAGAGTGAAAACGATAGGTTTTCGCGTTGAACAAATCATTGAGTTAATCTCTGGAGACGATAATGAGTCAACAATCAGTTATATCCCCTAGTCTATCGACTACTGAAGTCAATAAACTGTTAAAAAACACCTATATGCTGTTATCAATGACATTGGCTTTTGCTGCGGCTAGCGCAGGTTTAAGCATGTTATTTGAAATTGGTCGCTGGCCATCACTGGGCTTAGCATTAGGTGGCTTAGTATTATTATTTGTCACATTGAAAAAAGCTGACACTGCTGCGGGTATCTTTTGGGTATTTGCCTTTACCGGTATGGAAGGTGCTTCATTAGGCTACATTCTTAACCATTATGCTGGTATGGCCAATGGCCCTGGCTTAATTATGCAAGCACTTGGTTTAACTTCCGTTATCTTTGTAGCCTTATCAGCTTATGCACTGACCACTAAAAAAGATTTCTCGTTTATGGGCGGGTTCTTGTTTGCTGGCATGTTAGTCATGATTGGTGCACTAGTGATTAACTTATTTGTGCAAAGCTCGATTATGTTTATGGCAATGAACGCGGGTATTGCATTACTGATGACCGGTTTTATTTTATATGACACTAGCCGTATCGTGAACGGCGGCGAAACCAACTACATCCGTGCAACCGTTTCGTTATTTTTAGATTTCTTAAACTTATTTATGAGTCTTCTGCATTTAATGGGTATGGGCAACGACGATTAATCGCCGATAGAGTTCAGCGTTAAATTACGATAAAATGACCCTACTTTAGGGTCATTTTTTTTATCATGAGCAAATTCATTATTCAAGTAAACGGCAGTGTTTATGGCTCTAGCGCCAGTTTTCGTGCATTGACCTTTTGTCAAAGTGTGTTGGCCAATGGTCATGACATTATCACGGTCTTTTTCTACCAAAATGGCGTGACAAACAGTAACGCCCTTACCTGCCCAGCCTCTGACGAAATAGACATGCATGCTCAGTGGCAAGCCTTTGCACAGCAACATCAAATACCGCTCACTAATTGCGTGTCTGCTGCACTTCGCCGTGGGGTGTTATCACAGCAAGAAGCTGTTGAAAACGGCAAAAGCCATTGGAATAGTAGTGAGCATTTTTCCATGGGCGGCTTAGGCGAATTAGTGGTTGGCATAGAAAAAGCCGATCGTTTAATCAGCTTTTAAAATCGATAGGATTAATAATGAAATCTGTGGCCATTGTATTTCGCCATGCACCATTTGGGTCCACCAGTGGCCGTGAAGGTCTCGATGTTGCGATGCTCAGCGCCAGCTTTGAGCAGCAAGTGAGTCTTATTTTTACTGACGAAGCGGTATTACATCTTCTGGGTGGGCAAACCCCAGAGCAAGCAGGCGCAAAAGATTACTTAGCGGCCCTTAAAGCACTGCCGTTATACGATATTGAAACGGTATTAGTATGCAGTGAATCGATGCAACGCTTGGGGATGAATGCCAGCGAATTAAGTATTGATGCCGAGGTTGCTAGTGCCTATATGATAACCCAAACATTACAAGCGGTTGATGAGGTATTAGTATTTTGATTTTACATCATATTCAAACATCAGCATTAACCGACAATGCACTCAACACCTGCTTACGGTACATTCACCCTAACGACAGTATATTATTAGCTGGCGATGCCGTTAACTGCTTATTACAAGCCCAGTGGCAACAGCGTTTAACCTCGGTTAACCTATTTGTGTTGCAAGATGATATTCAAGCGCGGGGATTACAGCAGCGGATTGATATGATTGCAGAACATATGTCAGCCGAACTTTTTCATATTATTGATTACTCAGATTTTGTTGAGCAATCACTTAAGCATAACAAGGTCATCACTTGGTAAACTCTTTTGAATTTAATGGTCAACAGATTGAAATTGATCATCAAGGCTATTTAAAAAATGTTGCAGATTGGCAAGAGTCGATGGCGCCAGTTATTGCAGCGACTGAAAAGATTGAACTGACAGAGCAACACTGGGAAGTGATTCGGTTTGTACGCAATTTTTACCTAGAATACAAAACCAGCCCAGCGATCAGAGTGTTAGTTAAAGCTATTGGCCAAAGCTTAGGTGCAGATAAAGGTAACTCTAAATACCTGTATACCCTATTCCCAATTGGCCCTGCCAAGCAAGCCACTAAAATTGCCGGATTACCAAAACCGGCTAAATGCTTGTAGATTATTGAAATACCAAACAAAAAGCCCAGTTAAGCATGCTTGACTGGGCTTTTTACTGTTCACTATTTTTCGGTACTTTTACTTCGACGCTTAGATTTTGGCTTTAAATTTAGGGCTTTACATTCAGGGCTTTATATTCAGAGGCTTTACTGAGGTACGACATTATCTAATAAGATAAAGGCGACTTGACCAAGCAACACGAATACCAATAATACAAAAAACATCCCAATCGAAGAAGACACAAATTTACTGTTATTACGCTGACCAGTAGCCACCGCTTATTATCCTTTAAAAAGTATCAAAAATGTTTGTCGCACTCGAGGAGCACGACAAATACATTACACCATTAACCAATGACGCTTAAGCCGCCCATGTATGGACGTAATACATCAGGTACCGTAATGGTGCCGTCTTGGTTTTGATAGTTTTCAAGAACAGCTACTAACGTACGACCGACAGCCAAACCAGATCCATTGAGTGTGTGTAATAATGCAGGCTTATTGTCGACTTTACTACGGTATCGAGCTTGCATTCTACGCGCCTGGAAATCTTTCATATTTGAACAAGATGAAATTTCACGGTAAGTATTTTGCGCGGGTAACCATACTTCAATGTCGAAGGTTTTGCTTGAGCCAAAGCCCATGTCACCGGTACACAACACCATAGTGCGGTGAGGCAGGTTTAATAGTTGTAATACTCTTTCAGCATTAGCAGTAATTTCGTCTAATGCTGCCATAGAGTTATCTGGATGAGCAATTTGTACTAGCTCAACTTTATCAAATTGGTGCTGGCGAATTAACCCGCGAGTATCACGGCCGTATGAACCCGCTTCGCTTCTGAAACATGACGTTAATGCGGTCATCTTCATTGGCAGTTCGCTTTCTTCAACAATCATATCGCGCACATAGTTGGTTAATGGCACTTCAGCGGTAGGAATAAGCGATAAACCCTGGCCTTCTTCTGTAGCAGGCTTAGTGTGGAATAAGTCTTCACCAAATTTAGGTAATTGGCCTGTACCCATTAAGCTGTCTTCGTTAACGAGTAACGGCACGTATGCTTCAGTGTAGCCGTGTTCTGTGGTGTGTAGGTCTAGCATAAACTGACCTAATGCACGGTTTAAACGGGCTATTTGGCCACGCATAATAATAAAGCGCGAACCGGTGATTTTAACGGCGCTTTTAAAGTCTAATCCGCCAAGTGCTTCGCCTAAATCTAAATGATCTTTGACTTCAAAGTCGAATACTTTTGGGGTGCCCCACTGACGCACTTCAACGTTTTCGCTTTCGTCTTTACCTACTGGCACTGACTCGTCTGGCAAGTTCGGTACGCTCATGGCAATAACGTTAATTTGTTGTAATAGCTCAGCAAGCTCAGCCTTTTTCGCATCTAACTGCGATCCTAAATCACCCACTTGCGCCATAATGGAACTCGTGTCTTCGCCGCGAGCTTTAGCTTGGCCAATCGACTTAGAAATCGCGTTACGCGATGCTTGTAAGTCTTCAGTTTCTACTTGAAGCGATTTACGCTTTTCTTCAAGCTTGGTCAAATTATCGACATCAAGAGTAAAACCACGAGAGGCTAAACGCTCGGCAGTGACTTCGAGTTCGTTACGCAAAAATTTTGGATCTAGCATGTTGTCAGTTCTTTTTAGTTAAACGCGAGAAAATACAAGTTGTTGACCGATGTACACCATAAAAAGACACAAGGTGACATTCAACAACACATTTAAAACAGCCTTATGCCAAAGGCCGTCCTGGATCAGCAATAAGGTTTCATTCGAGAAAGTTGAAAACGTGGTGAGTGCGCCTAATAAACCCACACCAACCAAGGCTTTTAATTCTGGACTCACGTGACTCAGTTGACCGAGTGCATAAACAACGCCCATTAAAAACGATCCCAATATATTGACCATCAGTGTACCAAAAGGAAAACTGCTTCCAAATAGCTGGATCATAAATATTGACAAAAGATAGCGTAAAACAGCACCAATTGAGCCACCCAGCGCCACAAGTAATACATTAGTCATAGCGTTTGACCTCACTTTGCCTGTCAAGCTCGTTGAGTTGTGCCAATTTTTCTTGAATGCGTTTCTCAAAACCACGATTCGTTGGCTGGTAAAACTGGCTGTGTTTGAGTGATTCAGGAAAGTAATTCTCACCAGGTGCAAACGCGCCCGGTTCGTTATGGGCATAGCGGTATTCTTTACCAAAGCCGATTTCTTTCATCAGTTTGGTCGGCGCATTACGCAAATGATTGGGCACAGGCTCATGGCCGGTTTGTTTAGCTAACTCTCGTGCGGCGCCAAAGGCACTGTAAACGGCATTACTTTTAGGCGCACTGGCTAAATAAAGCACCGCTTGTGCGATAGCGCGCTCACCTTCTGCGGGGCCGATACGGTGATAACAATCCCAGGCATTAAGCGCAACAGTCATGGCGACAGGGTCGGCATTACCGATGTCTTCAGAGGCAATGGCTAATAAACGCCTGGCAACATAGAGTGCATCGCCGCCGCCTTCTAAAATCCGGCAAAACCAGTAAAGTGCAGCATCAGGCGCTGAGCCTCGAACTGATTTGTGTACTGCAGAGATTAAGTCGTAAAACTGATCGCCATTTTTGTCGTAACCTGCCGCTTGATGGCCTGCTACTTGAGTGAGCATCTCTGTTGTAAACTCACCGCCGTCGCTGACTAAATCACTCATGAGCTCAAGCAAGTTGAGTGCTTTACGGGCATCACCTTCACTGATGTCGGCAAGTTGTTTAGTAACGTCTGTCGGTAGTATTAATTGGCGTTTGCCATAACCACGCTCAACATCCGCTAAGGCTTGATTAACAATTAAGGCTATTTCATCGGGCGTTAACCGATTGATTAAATACACACGCGCACGTGACAATAAGGCGTTATTGATTTCAAACGAGGGGTTTTCGGTTGTCGCGCCAATAAAAATAACCGTACCGTCTTCAATAAACGGTAAAAAGGCATCTTGTTGGCTTTTGTTGAAACGATGAACTTCGTCGACAAATAATAAGGTGCGCTGGCCACGACTTTGCGCAATGGCTTTGGCTTGCTCAATGGCCGCTCGAATATCTTTTACACCCGAGGTTACCGCTGAAATTCGCTCGACATGGGCATTAGCATAATGGGCAATGAGTTCTGCTAAGGTGGTTTTACCTGTTCCAGGAGGCCCCCACAATAGCATTGAATGGGCTCGGTTTGCCTCTAGCGCTTTACGTAGCGGCTGGCCTTCGCCAAGCAAGTGAGCCTGGCCAATATACTCACTGATTTCCCTTGGCCGCATACGTGCAGCCAAAGGACGAAAGTCGGGTGCAAAATCGAAACCTAGATTAGCCATGAAACGACTTAGTTACCTTGCTTTAAACGCTGATCATCAATATCAACGTTGTCTGGAATGGCAAACTTAAACAAGTTTTTTTCAGCAGGCAGCACAGCACGCTGCGCAGACAATTGGAATTGGCTTAAATTACCTTGCTCGTCAGTTAAGTTAAATTGAGTTAATTGATCTGCATTAAAACAGACACTAACCGCAACAACGCTGCTATTTAGTTTTTTAGGTTGAATATCAAAACAGTTCGATTTAGCTTTGTTTTTACGCTTTATTACTGTGTATTTGTTCCATGTTTCATCATCACGATGCACTAATAACGCCATTGGTGAGGCATCAACGGCTTGTGAAACATCCATTACAGTCACTTCTTCAGCAAAGGGGTTAAACACCCATAAGTTGGTGCCATCGGCCACAATTAATGATTCGTCTGGCTCGGTTAAGTGCCAGTAAAATTGATTAGGATAAGCCAGTGCAAAAACGCCGTTACCACTTTGAATAGGCTTATTGTTAATGTCGGTCACTTGCTGAGAAAACGTGGCATGCAAGTTATCTATTTTAGCTAGTTTGGTGCGTAATTCGGTGGCGTCATCGGCCTGCACGGCGGCAGACAACATGCTCGTCGTTAAAAATAGGCTTAATACTGTACTTAAAACTGTAATGCGTTTGTTCATCATTATTCCTATTGGCTTCTTGGTGGTGGCGGTGCCAACACCTCGCGGTTACCGTTGTGGCCTTGCGAGCTCACAATACCTTGGCCTTCCATCATTTCAATGATGCGAGCGGCGCGGTTGTAACCAATCTTAAACTTACGTTGTACGCTTGAAATAGAGCCTCGGCGGGTTTCGGTTACAAACGCCACGGCATCATCATAAAGCGCATCATATTCTTCTTCAGTATCTGAGGTTTCACCCGGCAGCAGCACTTGCTCACCTTCTGACACCCCATTTAAAATCTCATCAATATACTGTGGCTTACCACGTTCGCACCAATCGGCTACCACTTTGTGCACTTCATGGTCGTCAATAAATGCACCATGGACACGGTTAGGTACACTGGTACCGGGTGGTAAATACAACATGTCGCCCATGCCTAACAAGGTTTCTGCACCTTGCTGATCTAAAATGGTGCGCGAGTCGATACGTGACGACACCTGGAACGCTATACGGGTTGGGATGTTGGCTTTAATCAAACCGGTGATAACATCAACCGACGGACGCTGTGTCGCTAATATTAAGTGGATCCCTGCCGCACGTGCTTTTTGCGCAATACGAGCAATGAGCTCTTCAACTTTTTTACCCACAATCATAATCATGTCGGCAAACTCATCGACAATCACCACAATTGATGGCAACTTTTCTAATGGCGGCGCTTCATCTAGCATGCTCTCAGATGATTTCCATAATGGGTCTGGAATGTATTCACCTTTGGCAGCAGCTTCTTTAATTTTGTAGTTGTAACCTTTTAAGTTACGTACACCTAAAGCCGACATTAATTTGTAACGACGTTCCATTTCACCTACACACCAACGCAGAGCATTGGCCGCTTCTTTCATGTCGGTGACCACTTCACATAATAAATGTGGGATGCCTTCATATACCGACAGCTCAAGCATTTTAGGGTCAATCATGATAAAGCGAACATCATCAGGGCCAGATTTATATAACAAGCTGGTGATCATCGCGTTAACCCCGACAGACTTACCAGAGCCTGTCGTACCTGCCACCAATAAATGCGGCATTTTACCTAAATCGACGACAACGGGCTCACCGGCGATGTCTTGGCCAAGCACCATCGATAACGTTGATTTACTGTCGTTGAACGCTTCGCTGTCTAGCACATCGCGCATAAATACGGTTTCACGGAACTTGTTTGGTATCTCAATACCGACATACGCTTTACCCGGAATAACCTCTACAACTCGCACGTTTTCAGCTAACAAAGAACGCGCTAAATCTTTAGCAAGGTTAGAGATTTTTGATGCTTTTACCCCTGGAGCCAATTCAAGCTCAAAACGAGTAATCACAGGGCCTGGATAGACTCCAACCACATTGGCAATAATATTAAAATCAGCCAGTTTGGTTTCAACAAGTCTCGCAACCTGGTTGAGCTCTTCTTCGCTAATCGGGTTTTTCTTACGATCGGGCACATCAAGTAAAGTAATGCTGGGTAGCGGATCCATTTTGCGTTTTTCTTGTGGCGCCTGGCCATCAATAACCACTAAACCATCGACAATTTTGGCTTCTTTTTTCGGTTGTTTTTGAGCTACTAACGCACCTACAGAATGCGGTTTCTCAAACGCTCCTGCAAATGGATCGGGCGTGATATCGATATCATTCTCAGTGTCGGTATCGTCGATATCATTGTTCACACTAAAGCTGACGTCATCTACATCGTCTTTACTGGCAACCCATGGTGCAAATGTTGGCTCGTCATCTTGCAGTTTAATCGACGGCTCTTGGCGGTCATCGGTGTCTAATTCGTCATCATCAATATCGCGGGGTTCAAATACGTCAACCACTTTAGGTTTACGGCTAAAGAAGCTGCGTTTTTTCTCCTCCGGCGCAACGGCTATGTCGTCTTCGACTGCAGCCTTGGTTGCAAATATCTCTTTGGCTTTTTTAGCCTCTTTTGATGTAACGGGTATATCTGAAGCGTCTTGATCGTCTAATTCATCTCGGCGTTGTTTGAACTTATCAACCAATGACATAAAGCCTTTGGTGTCTTCGGTTTCACGCTCACGCTTAAACAGGCTTGGTAACGTCCATACTTTTTTGGCACACCAAATGGCACCAAAACCAATTAACTCAATAATAGTGAGCCAACTTACCCCAGTAGCTAAGGTAAAACCGGCACAAATAAAGCACATTAATAACAGTGTGGTACCTAACGTACTAAAATACGGCAGCATCGCCTGCCCTATCACATCACCGGCTACGCCACCGGCTGAAAACACAAACATGTTGTCGGCGTTCATGCTGACTAGTGCGGCTAACGCCAACAGCATGAGCATAAAGCCTATGATGCGTAATCCGACGGAAAAATAATCAATCTCAAATACCCGATGAGCACGGTTAAAAATAAACCACCCTGTGGTGGCGATAATCACCGGGATTAAAAAGGCAATAAAGCCAAAAAAGTAAAACAGCACATCGGCTGTCCAAGCACCTACAGCGCCAGTCCAGTTATGAATTTCACCTTGAAAATGCGACTGACTCCAGCCCGGATCATTCGGGTTAAAACTGGATAGCGCCAATAGAATGTAGGTTGCAACCATGCAACAAAGAATTAAACCACCTTCAAGCAAGCGTTGTAAGCCGCTGAGTGTTTTTAGACTATTTTCCTGAGTCAAACGAAAACATCCATAAAAGAGTGAAAAATAAGGGTTAAGATAACAGAATATCACTGTATTTGCAGTGATTATGCACCTTGATTTCATCAAGCTCAATGGATTGTTATAGGGAATTAATCCAACAAATCAAAACTGCGATTGAGATGCATAAAACTGAGTGATTTATCGACAAAAACAATCAATGGTGAACTGATAAGTTGCAGCGCTATTGTCCATCACGATTGAATATAAGGCATTGCAGCTAGCACTTCATGCTACCTAACAGGTAAAACCACTTAGTGATTAAGATAAGGTTATCCTAGGTTGTATAAAGCAACTTTATTGGTTTGCTTTACCTCTTCCATCACCACATAAGTACGAGTATCTGATATAGACGGTAATTTCAGCAAGGTTTCACCTAATAATCGTCGATATGCAGACATATCTGATACTCGAGTCTTCAATAAGTAGTCGAAATCACCAGAAACTAAATGGCATTCTTGAATGTCATCAAGTAATTGAACTGCACGATTAAAGCGGTCGAAAATGTCTGGCGTGTCTCTGTTTAAAGTTATTTCAACAAAGACTAACAGTGATGCACCTAAATAATGTGGATTAACGAGTGCTGTGTACCCGTTAATAAACCCTTGTTTTTCAAGTCGTTTAACTCTTTCAAGACAGGGCGTTGGACTTAAACCCACTCTTTTAGATAACTCTACATTAGAGATGCGTCCGTCAATTTGAAGTTCATTGAGTATGTTTCGATCGATACGGTCTAAATCTTTAATTGAATAGTTTTTATTAGTTGCCATACATTTAACCTTGTTTTGTCCCTAAAACAATATTTAAACCTTTTTAAGGGGAATCTTCAGCAGCATAATCTGCTTAACCGGAACTATACTAGAGTTCCCTGAAATAAGCACGTTCAGGTCACAATTAATAACAATTATACCCACTTACAAGTGGGTTTTATGCAAATTGAGGCTCAAAAATGATTATTGGTGTACCAACAGAAATCAAAAACCACGAATACCGTGTTGGCATGGTTCCTTCAAGCGTGCGCGAATTGACCATTAAAGGTCATGACGTATTTGTTCAATCTGATGCGGGTGTGGGTATCGGTTTTACCGATCAAGATTATATTGATGCTGGTGCTTCAATTTTAGCAACTGCTGCAGAAGTCTTTGCTAAAGCTGAAATGATTGTAAAAGTGAAAGAGCCGTTAGCTGTTGAACGAGCGATGTTACGCAACGATCAAATTTTATTTACTTATTTACACCTTGCGCCAGATTTGGCTCAAACTAATGATTTAGTTGCGAGCGGTGCAGTGTGTATCGCTTACGAAACAGTGACTGACGACCGTGGTGGTTTACCGCTACTTGCCCCTATGTCAGAAGTGGCTGGCCGTATGTCGATTCAAGCGGGTGCGCGTGCACTTGAAAAATCATTAGGTGGCCGCGGCATGCTATTAGGTGGCGTACCTGGTGTTGAACCGGCTAAAGTTGTGATCATCGGTGGCGGCATGGTAGGTACTAACGCAGCGCAAATGGCTGTTGGCATGGGTGCCGATGTGGTTGTACTTGACCGTAGCATTGATGCATTACGTCGTCTAAACGTGCAATTTGGTTCTGCTGTGAAAGCCATTTACTCAACTGCAGATGCCATTGAGCGTCATGTGCTTGAAGCTGACTTAGTGATTGGTGGTGTATTAGTACCAGGTGCAGCAGCACCAAAGCTTATCACTAAAGACATGGTTAAGCGTATGAAGCCTGGCAGTGCGATTGTTGATGTGGCAATCGATCAGGGTGGTTGTGTTGAAACTTCACACGCTACTACTCACCAAGACCCAACGTATATTGTTGATGACGTAGTACACTATTGTGTTGCTAACATGCCTGGTGCTGTTGCACGTACCTCTACTTTCGCATTAAACAATGCCACGCTTCCTTATATCATTAAGTTAGCTAACCAAGGTTACAAACAAGCTTTATTAAATGACAAACATTTATTAAATGGCTTGAACGTTATCCACGGTAAAGTCGTGTGTAAAGAAGTCGCTGAAGCATTAAACCTTGAGTTTACTGAACCAAAGAGCATGCTTAACTAATCGCCTTTTTTGAGTTAACTCAGTTAGGGTTAACTCGATTTAGCTTAAGCTGGTTCAATAAAAATGCCGCATAGTATTATGCGGCATTTTTTATTTAACACTGTCAAACACACACTGACATTGGGATTCATCGCAAAAAATAACCTTGAAAGATCATCAGGTCCTAAACTAATAGCGGTTAACTGAGTTGGGCCTGTTTGGCTAATAACTCAAAGAATGCGTGTTCTGGCATCGGTTTGTAGAAAAAGTACCCTTGCACAGCCTCAATATTTTGCAGTTTCATAAAATCCAGTTCTGTTTGAGTTTCAACGCCTTCGGCGACAATCGATAAATCTAAAGCACGACTCATACTGACAATCGCTTCAATGAGTGCTTCATGGCGAGTACCCATTGATATTTTTTGGATGAATGACTTATCAATTTTCACCTGATCTACGGGGAAATTCGCCAGGTATGATAATGATGAATAGCCGGTACCAAAATCATCAACCGATATTTGCATACCACGATGCCTTAATTCGATAAGAAGTTGGTTAATGGTGTCAAGCTGCTTCATCATCAGCGACTCGGTGATTTCTAAGGTAATCAATGAGTAGGGAAATCCCTGATCACCGAACTCGGCTTCTTTGGCATCAAAATACGCTAAAAATCGTTGCTGTAATTCGGTGGTCCAAAACTCAATGGTCGACACATTAATCGATAATGGGATCGCTAAACCGCGTTTTTGTAAGGTAGTAATAGTATCAATAGCCTGGTTTCTTACCCATTCGCCAATTTGCACGATAAAACCAGACTCTTCAGCAATAGGAATAAACTCATCAGGCGAGATAAATCGGCCATCGTATTGCCAGCGTAATAATACTTCCGCTTTAATAATTAAGCCGGTATTTGGGTTCACTATCGGTTGATAATAAAGTTCAAACTGCTGTTCATTAATGGCCGATTTTAAACGCAGATGAAGCTCGGCATTGCGTTCTGCATCTTTCTGAATTTGTTGATTAAAAAATTTAAAACCGTTACGTCCATGTGACTTAGCATTATACATCGCTTGAGTGGCACAATTTAATATTTGCTCGACTTTGTCAGCATCGTCTGGGTATCGCGCTAAGCCAATGCTAACAGTCAGTTTAAGATGTTGTCCACCTACTGAAAAGGGATTATCTAATACCGCAGAGACATCGTGAACCATACTGATGAGTGTTTCTGTCGACCTTTCGCCCGGAAACACTAAGGCAAACTCATCGGCGGCAATCCGAGACAACAGCACATTTTCAGGGATGACACTCGACAAACGTTTAGCCATCAAGGTGAGGATTACGTCACCTTTGTCATGGCCTAATGTATCGTTAATTTGTTTAAAATGATCGATGTCTATCAACATCAAACTAAACTGTTTTTCATTTTTTTTATGTAAATCATCAGGTTCAATGATGCTTTGTAAACTGTCGAACAAATATTTACGATTTGCCAAACCGGTTAGTTGGTCATAATTTGTTTGGAAATGAATGGTTTGCTCAGCATTTTTTCGGGCTGAAATATCATTAATCAACCAGGCAAAACAATTTTGCTGGGTAAACGAGTCACGGATCACCGCTACGGTTAACGATATATCGATAATATCGTTATCAGTTCTTAAGCCTTTTAACTCACCCTGCCAGGCATGGCCTCGCGATAAATGATCAAATAAATCGGCAATTTGCTCGGCGGGTGAATGGCTTAAAAATCGCTGCACATCAAATAATTTGAGATTGGCGTAATAAGTTGAAGTTAACGATTTAAAAATCGGGTTAGCTGACAATACGGAATTGTCTTCGCTGGTGATCACCAGGGCAATAGGTAAGCTGTTAAAGATTTTACTGCTCAAGCGCTGAACATGCATACCGCGACTGCGTTCAATGGCCAAACTGGCTAAACGAGCCGCTTCTTGAATTAAAATTAAATCCTGATCTGTAGGCGATTTTATGGTGTCGTAATACATGGCAAATGTGCCAAGCACTTTACCATCACTGTCTTTAATCGGTTCTGACCAACAGGCTTTTAACCCACAGTTAATTGGAATTTCTTTATATTGCTGCCAATTAGGATGGCCATCAATATCTTCAACAATAACCCGCTCAGCTAAAAAGGCAGCCGCACCACATGAGCCGACTTGAGGACCTATTTCAACTCCGTTAATGGCCTGGTTATACGCATCGGGTAAGTTAGGTGCTGCACCCGATATTAATCGTTTCCCGTCTTCGCTGATTAATAATACTGACGCGCGAGTGCCAATTTTTTGCGCTTCGATAAGCAGCACTAATGCGTTCAGCATTTCGCCAAGTGGCAGGCCTTGCAACACCATATTCAAGATAGTGCTGTAACGCTCTAATCTTGACTCATGGTAACCCTCTTCAAGAGGTTGCTGCGAAGAATTGTCGATATTCGGTCCTATATCCATATGGCTCCACAATGGTATGAGTAAACTCATATTACAACTGAATAATATGTTAATAAGATTATGCATTTATAGAAAGTTTATCAACGTTAAATTAAGATTTAATTATATAAAACACTATAAAATCTATGCTTTATTGTACAAATAAAAAAACGGTGCTTAAAAAGCACCGTTAAGTAATTGTTAATTATCAGTTACAGAAAACACAATCCAATAACGTTGATAACACCTTGGGCAAATATTATTCGGCAATGCGTTCCATCTTAGCAAGGTAGAAGCCGTCAAAGCCGCGCTCCGACACTAAAATGTTTTCATCTTCTAATAGAGTAAACTGCGGGTTTTCAGCTAAGAAGGCATCCACTTGTTGACGGTTTTCTTCTGGCATAATTGAACACGTTGCGTAAATGAGCATTCCGCCCACTTTGACCATACGACTGTAGCTTTGCAAAATATGCTTTTGCAGTTCAATAAGTACAGGCAAACGCTCTGGAGTATCACGCCATTTTGAATCTGGGTTGCGTTTTAATACACCTAAACCTGAACATGGCACATCAAGCAAAACGCGATCGGCTGTAAGCTTTAAACGTTTGATGGTTTTAGAGCTGGCAATAATGCGTGTTTCAACATTATGCGCGCCGGCACGTTTGGCACGGGTTTTAAGGTTATCGAGTTTCCATTGCTCAACATCCATGGCCAGTAAACGCCCCTTGCCTTGCATTTGGGCTGCTATATGTAATGTTTTACCGCCTGCACCTGCACACGCATCAACCACACGCATACCCGGTTTGGCGCCTACAGCATCGGCCACTAATTGCGAACCGGCATCTTGTTGCTCAAACCAGCCATCTTTAAAGGCATCGGTGCGAAACAGTGCAGAATCGGAGGTCACTTCAACAGCAGAGGCAACATCGGGTAATGCAATTGCTGTTACGCCCTCTTTTTGTAAGCGAGCAATTAGTTTTTCACGGTCGCATTTAAGCTCATTAACACGTAAATACCGCTTAGGTTGCTCGGCTAATGCGGCGCGCTCTGCTGGCCACTTGTCGCCTAATTGAGTTTGCCCTAGCTCGTTTAGCCATTCTGGACAACCGTCCCATAACACAGGATCGGCTTTGGCTTTTTCAAGATTGGCATCAAATGATGCTTGTTCGATTTGCAATGAATACTGCATTTTTGGCAAATCAAGACCATGAAACACATGCCAGCCATTAAGCAGTTTTGAACCTAGACGCTCAAATTCATCAGGTGTGATATCGACTAAAAAACAATATAAATTCAGCCGACGTAAGATATCGCCAGTAACTTGGGTGATCCGCGCTTGTTCTGATGGATTAAGCGATAAACCTGAAAAGTGCTCAGAGTAAGCTCTATCTAGTGGTTTTCCTCGGGTTAACACCATGGTCAGTACGTTTAATACTAATTCAGATGAACTGCCAGACAGCGGGTAAGTTAACATGGGCTCTCTCATAAAATAACAATAGTGTAAAAACGTGCCGATCATAGGGATTTAGACCACTGATAGCAAGAAAAAGCGACCCGAAGGTCGCTTAGTTTATCAGCCGTTAACGCATAAGATGCGATTACATTTTTGAGCCTTTAGCACCATAGAACAAAATAAAGCCATAACACACAACCGGTAAAATAAAGGCTAATTGCAAGCCCATGTTATCTGCCATTACGCCTTGCAGTAACGGCACAATGGCGCCGCCGACAATGGCTAAACATAAAATGCCGCTGCCTTGTGAGGTGTGAGGGCCTAAATCACGCAACGCTAAGCTGAAAATGGTCGGGAACATAATTGAGTTAAATAAACCCACCGCTAAAATAGACCACATCGCCACCGCGCCGCTGCTGTTCATCGCCACTAAGACCAACGCCGCCGCCATTAACGAATTAAAGGCTAAAAGGGTGCCAGCTGGAATTTTTTGCATTACAGCAGAACCAATAAAGCGACCGACCATCGCCCCGCCCCAATAATAGGTAATGTACTTAGCCGCATCGGCTTCTTGCAATCCGGCGATATGTTCTTCGCCTAAAAAGTTAACTAAAAAGCTGCCAATTGAGACTTCTGCGCCCACGTAAACAAAAATCCCCACTGCACCTAATACTAAGTGCATACTCTGCCATGCACTGGTTTTCCCGTTATGCGTAACAATGCCATTGTTGTCTGACACTTCATTGTGTTCAGCAATGGTCGGTAAGTTTAGTTTAGAGAAAATTAAGGCCAGCAAACCCAACATACCTGCCAAAATAAGATATGGCAGTTTAACGACTTCAGCTTCTGCTTGAGCATGGCTTAAGCCTGCTACTGCGCCCGTAGCCACAGACAAAATCAATACCGCGCCAAAATAAGGGGCAACCGTTGTACCCAGCGCATTAAACGCCTGGGTTAGGTTTAATCGACTCGATGCAGTTTCAACGCTACCTAAGGCATTAACATAAGGATTAGCGGCCACTTGTAAAATAGTAATGCCTGACGCCAACACAAACAGCGCGCCTAAGAATAAACCGTAAGTGGCAAACGCAGCGGCTGGGTAAAACAATAAACACCCTACACAGGCAATCAATAACCCGCACACGATGCCTTTTTGATATCCCATCTTTTTCACTAACTTACCGGCTGGCAATGACACCAAAAAGTAAGCACCAAAAAAGCAAAATTGAATCAACATGGCTTCGGTATAGTTAAGTGAGAACACCGCTTTTAAATGCGGAATTAAAATGTCGTTTAGGCAGGTAATAAACCCCCACATAAAAAACAGCGATGTTAATGACACCAGAGCAAAGCGATAATTACCGCTAGCACCGTCTGTTGTTGTGTGTTGTGAACTTTGCATTGTTGAAGCCATAATTGGTCTCTTCTTGTTAGTTATATTGATTTAGTTATATAGATTTAGTGATTTCGATTTTGATATAGCTGTTTAGGACATCTGCTGTGATGTCTGTGAGATGGCACAATAAGGCCTATACAGCTCGATATAGGGCCTTTTGATCAAAAAAGCCGAAATACTCAGCGTACTTCGGCTTTAATTAAGTTAGTCGATATAGGCATAAAAGCTACTAAACCCTGGTAACACAATAGTGTTTGCTTGCTGTTTATCTTGATGCCCTGTTGCTAGTCCATGGTCGTTCAGCACGGTATTGACCTTAATGTCAGCTAACTCAAACTGTGATGGTTGTGTCGATAAGTTAAATAATACCAACATCCGCTGCGAGCCGAGTGTTCTGACAAAAGCCAACACATTAGGATGTGCATCGACAAATTGGATATCACCGTCGATGAGTATATTTTGTTGTTTACGCCATGCTAAAAAGTGACGATAACTGTTTAAAATAGAGTCGCTATCGGCTTCTTGTACATCCACTGCACTATTGATGTGCTCTGCTGAGATGGGTAACCAGGGTTGTGTATGGCTAAAACCGGCATTATCTGCAGACTTAACCCAGGGCATTGGCGTACGACAACCATCACGACCTTTAAACATTGGCCAAAAGGCAAGACCAAACGGGTCTTGTAACTGGTTAAATTCGATTGGCGCTTCGGTTAACCCTAACTCTTCACCTTGATAGCTGCAGACACTACCGCGTAACGAAAACAACATCGCATTGAGCATTTTGACCATGGTCGGGTTAACCTGTTCCTTGCCCCAACGCGTGGCAACACGTTGAACGTCATGGTTGCCTATTGCCCAACATGGCCAACCGTCACCAATACTAGCCTCTAATGCTTCTACGGTTTGGCGAATATAGGCTGCGCTAAAATCATCGGTTAATAGCTCAAAACTGTAGGCCATATGTAGGCGGTCATCGCCCTGAGTGTATTGAGCCATGGTCGCGAGTGAATCTTCTGAGGAAACCTCACCTAATGTCACGGCACCGGGATAACGGTTAATCAATGCACGCAACGCTTCAATAAAGCCCACCGTTTGCGGCCGGGTATTATTGTAATAGTGGTATTGATAAGCGTAAGGATTGTCTTCGCTGAACCCACGGCCTTGGCGTTGGTCTTTCGGTTTAGCAGGGTTGTCGCGTAATTGCTCGTCATGATAACAAAACGTGATCGCATCAAGACGGAAACCATCGACACCCTTTTTAAGCCAGAACTCCACGTTGTTTAACACCGCCTGACGGACTTGTGGGCAATGGAAGTTTAAATCTGGTTGGCTTTTAAGGAAGTTATGTAAGTAATACTGCTGACGACGAGGCTCCCATTCCCATGCGCAACCACCAAAAATAGCTAACCAGTTATTTGGCGCGCTACCATCATCTTTAGGATCCGCCCACACGTACCAGTCGGCTTTATCGTTGTCACGACTCTGGCGACTTTGCTCAAACCACGCATGTTGATCAGAGGTATGACTTAATACCTGGTCAATCACCACTTTAATATTGCGTAGATGAGCCTGTTCAATAAGTTGATCAAAATCAGCCATGGTGCCAAATAATGGGTCAATTTCAAGGTAGTCACTGATGTCGTAACCAAAATCTTTCATTGGCGACTTAAAGAAAGGAGAAATCCATATCGCGTCAACATTGAGGCTCGCAATATAATCAAGCTTGGCTATGATCCCCTGCAAGTCACCCACACCATCGCCATTCGAATCCATCAAACTGCGAGGATAGACTTGATAAATCACCCCACCACGCCACCAGGTTACCTGACCCATTGTTTCCCCTTAAAATAAGCTAACCCGTCTCAAGACCCGCAAGTTAACTTTATGTTGCGAACGAGTAACAGCCCGCTGTTGTTTTATTGATATCCCTGAGGATACGTGAATAAGGAAATCAGGTTCAATACACCTGCATACGTATGCAAAGAAACAAATAGCATTACCACTTTACCAGTAGCAACAAATAAGCAATAAAAACAGAACCTTATCTTTGATTTTGATATCAACCGCAATGGCTTTCAAATATACAATTACCCCTCTATATCCCTGCAACAAGCTTTGAATACGTATGCATAATATTGTCGGCAAAAGTGTACTGGGAGTAGTATCGTCACTGTTGTGCAACAATTTGGTCATAACTCCAGCACTTATGCAGTCACTTATAATGGTTATTTAACATAGTTATTTATCATAGTCATTGAGCATGCTGGGGCATAAACACAATAAAGACTGTAACCATAATTCAAAAGGACACTAACACTCGACCTAAATCAAGCGGTTAAGTGTTCACTAAAGGGGAAAGATGAATGTTGCTATTTAAACCGAGCCTACTTACGTTAGCATTAGCCGCCGCGGGTGCGAGTATCAGCGCTTACGCTGCAGATGATGTACAAACAACAGAAACCGCTGAAGAAAATATCGAAGTGATCCAGGTCACTGGTATTCGTCGCAGTTTACAAGAATCACAATCATTAAAAATGTCTTCATCTTCAATCGTTGAAGCCATTTCTGCAGAAGACATTGGTAAATTACCTGATGTCAGTATCGCAGAGTCACTCGCTCGCCTACCCGGTATTACCGCACAGCGACTTGATGGCCGTGCAAACGTTATTTCTATTCGTGGCCTAGGCCCAGATTTTACCACTGCCACCTTAAACGGTCGCGAACAAGCGTCTGTCAATGACAACCGTGGCGTTGAATTTGACCAATACCCTTCTGAATTACTTAACCGTGTTGTGGTGTACAAAACCCCTGATGCATCGGTTATGGCGCAAGCCATTGGCGGCACGGTAGACATGCAAACCATTAGCCCACTGACTCATGGCGAGCAAGCCATTGCGGTGTCATTACGTGGCGAAATGAACGATTTGGGTTCACTTAACAGTGGTTCAAGCGACACTGGTTATCGTGGCAGCATTTCATATATCGACCAGTTTGCCGACGACACTATTGGTATTGCATTGGGTTATGCCCGTATGAAGTCGCCTAACCAAGAAGAGCGCTGGCAGGCATGGGGTTACCCAGATTTATACAAGCATGTTGATAATGGGCGAGAGTTTTACAATGCAGACGGGTCATATAACGATGTCGATGGCGAAGCTGCTGGCTTTACCGGTTTAGGTGGAGCAAAACCGTTTGTACGCTCAAGCGAATTAGAGCGCGATGGTGTATTAGCTGTATTTGAATACGCACCTAATAACCAATTCACTTCAGTTGTTGATATTTATTACACTAAATTTACTGATGATCAGCGTTTACGTGGTATAGAAATTCCTGGTGCTTGGGGATCTAACGGTGGTTTAGTTTCACCTACAAGTGAAGATGGTTTGATGGTGTCGGGCTCGATAAGTGGCGCTGAAGTCGTTGTGCGTAACGATGTCAACAAACGTGATGCTGACTCGTTATCGATTGGCTGGAACAACAAATACACCATCAATGATAATTGGCGCGTTGAAGCTGACATTGCAATGTCAAAAGCCGATCGTACCGACATTGGTATGGAAAGTTACAGCGGCACAGGTCGTGGTACCGGCGTTGGCGCGGTTGATGACTTAGGTTTTGCCTATAATGGCGATGGCGGTTATGACTTTACTCACAACTTAGATTACGCCGATCCAAATGTGATTAAATTAGGCGACCCACTCGGCTGGGGCAGTCCATTAGGGCCTAACACCCAAGACGGTTTTATTAATAAACCAGAAATTGAAGATGAGCTAAACTCGTTCCGTTTAAGTGCTGAGTACATCTTTGATGAAGGCGCTGTTCGTAGCGTTGAATTTGGTGTTAATCGCACAAATCGTGACAAGAGTAAGCTTGATAAAGGTTATTACTTAACACTTGCCGGCTACGATGGGTCAGATAACTACCTAGAAACCGTGCCAGATCAATTCTTGTTATCGCCGACTTCACTCGACTTTTTCGGTATGGGTGATGTACTTAGCTACGACTCATTAGCATTTTATAATGCCGGTGGTTACACCGAAACAGACGTAGCAGATGTAGATTTATCTCGCGCAACTAACTCTTGGTCTGTTTCAGAAGAAGTGTCTACCGTATTTGTTAAAGCAAACCTGGAATCTGAATTAATGGGTTTCCCATTAACGGGTAACGTCGGTTTACAAGCCGTACATACTGACCAAAGCTCTGACGGAACAGTCGCAACCGTTGAAAGCGGAGTGGTTAGCTTAACACCTCGCACCGCAGGTGACTCTTACGTTGAATGGTTACCAAGCATGAATTTAGGCTTTGAAGTGGCCGACGGTCAAATGGTTCGCTTTGCGGCAGCACGTACGTTAACCCGTGCGCGTATGGACAAAATGAATGCTAACGTTAACTTTAGCTACAATGAAAATCCAAACGACGGTGTTAACTGGTCTGGTGGTGCGGGTAATCCTGAATTACGCCCTTGGTTAGCGCGTCAATATGACATTAGCTACGAAAACTACTTTAGCGATCAAGGCTACTTCTCGTTAGCTGTTTTCTACAAAGACCTAGAAAACTACGTCTATGACCAACAATCAGCCTTTGAT
Source organism: Shewanella sp. MF05913 (assembly GCF_059758095.1). Taxonomy (NCBI): domain Bacteria; kingdom Pseudomonadati; phylum Pseudomonadota; class Gammaproteobacteria; order Alteromonadales; family Shewanellaceae; genus Shewanella; species Shewanella sp. MF05913. Next base: position 510,976 of record NZ_JCAYNT010000001.1, on the reverse strand, counting down.
TTTAGCACTATTTTACCTCAAGGCGCTGACGACAACCCAATCGGGCTTGTGTCTCAACCACAAAATGGTCAAGGCGGTTATGTACAAGGTATTGAAGCCTCTTTATCACTAGATTTCGGCTTATTTGCAGATCAACTTGAGGGTTTTGGTACCATCTTAAGTGGTTCGTATAACGACAGTGAAGTGAAAGAAACCTCAGATAGCGCAGCGACAACATTGCCAGGCCTATCTGAAAAAACCTTTAACGCAACGGTTTACTATGAAAACGCCGGCTTTGAAGCGCGTATTAGCTCACGCTACCGCAGCGACTTCCTAGGTGAAGTGACCGCAATCAGCTTAACGCGTGTCAACGTTAACGTGAAAGCTGAAACCGTCGTTGATGCGCAAATTGGTTATGACTTTACTGAAAGCGGAATCGATGCCCTATACGGTTTATCGGTTCAGTTCCAGGTCAACAACCTAACCAACGAGCCATTTACCTCATATACAGGTGAAGATGCACGTCACGTACGTGATTATCAAAACTATGGTCGTAACTTTATGTTAGGTGCCAACTACAAGTTTTAAACGGCTTGTAATATAAAACCTCCCTCAAAAGCCTCTGTACCTTTTACAGGGGCTTTTTTACTTTATTGCACTCATCACACAATAAACAAAGGCGATAACAATGAAACAAACAACAATAAAAAACATTGTCATTGTGGGCGGCGGCACCTCAGGGTGGATGACAGCGGCCATGCTAGCGAGGCTGTTTAACACCCAACTCCATATTACTCTCATCGAGTCTGACGCCATTGGCACTATTGGTGTGGGCGAAGCGACAATCCCCCCGCTACAAATTTTTAATAGCGTTCTGGGCATTAAAGAAAGCGACTTTATTAACGCGACCCAAGCCACTTATAAATTGGGCATCGAATTTGAAAACTGGTATCAACAAGGTGATGCTTACATGCATGCCTTTGGTAATGTTGGCCGCGACCTAGGTTTTACTTCATTCCATCATTACTGGCTTTGTGCCCAGGCCACTCAAAAGACTGACTCAAACTCGCAATATAATTCAGCAGACTTTTGGCGATACTCCATTAATTACCAGGCCGCTAAACACAATAAATTTCAGCCTATTGCCAATATTCCCAATGCACAAATGTCGGGCATTACTCATGCCTACCATTTTGATGCCAGCCTATACGCCAACATGCTGCAACAATATTGCTTGCAACGAGGTGTTAACCGTATTGAAGGCAAAATAGATAACACAACACTTGATAACCACGGCAATATTGCCAGTGTTAACTTGCAAAACGGCCAAACCATCGCCGGTGATTTATTTATCGACTGCTCGGGCTTTTCTGCCCTATTAATTGAGCAAGCGCTCGGTGTCGATTATGAAAACTGGCAACATTGGTTACCTTGTGACAGTGCCTACGCCGTGCCGTGTGAAAGTACTCATCCACTGCTGCCATATACTAAAGCCACCGCACATGATGCAGGTTGGCAATGGCGTATTCCGCTGCAACATCGCACCGGCAATGGCATTGTTTATAGCAGCCAATACATGAGTGATGCGCAAGCAAAACAGCTGTTACTCAATAACCTTGATGGCACACCATTAGCTGAGCCCCGTAAAATCAAATTCACCACGGGCAGACGGGTAAAACAGTGGCATAAAAACTGTGTCGCGATTGGTTTATCGAGCGGTTTTTTAGAGCCGCTAGAATCCACCAGCTTACATTTAGTGCAATCGGCGATTATTCGTCTAACTAAATTGTTCCCGCATCACGGCATTCAATCTCAGCAAGTCGATGAGTTTAATCGCCAATCACAAACTGAGTTTGAACAAATTCGCGACTTTATTATTTTGCACTACCACCTCAACGCCAAACAAACAGAACCCGATAATACTGGGTTATGGCAGCATTGCCGCGACATGAATATTCCTGAGAGCTTGCAGCAAAAAATCGATTTATTTAGCCAAACAGCCTGTGTATTTAGGCACCAAGACGAACTCTTCACCGAAGCCGCCTGGATCCAGGTGATGCTCGGCCAGGGCATTACACCGGCAGACTTTCATCCGCTCGCGGCAGCGGTTGAGCCCGCTGCATTACAAGACTACCTAGGCAACATCAGTAAAGTGATTAACACCACCGTTGCCAACATGCCTGAACATAGCGCGTTTATTCGCGCGCTTTAGTGGATTTGGTGGATTTAGTGGATTTAGTGGATTTAGTGCATGGCATCTGTTGAAGATAAGAAGATCAATACCATAAAAAAAGAACTAAAAAGGACACCACATGACCTTGTCGAACTCAAAGTTACACTCAAAGTCACGCTCAAAGACTCACGCAAAACCAAACTCATTAACGCCTGCAAAAAAGTGTTTGCTTGCAGGTTCAATTTTATTCGGTTTAGCAATCAGTTGCAGTGCATTATCTGTGAATGCGGCGGTTAACGTTGAACCCCTTTCGTGGTGGGCAGGCATGCACAATCCACAACTGCAATTATTGGTTGCTGGCGATAATATTCGTGGCCACCAGGTTAAACTGCTCAACGCACAGGGCGTAAAGCTGGTCAACGTTGAGCAAACCGCAAGCCCCAATCATTTGTTCATCAATTTAGATTTACAAGATGCCAAAGCACAACAACTAAAAATTGGTCTTTATGATAATGATCAGCTAGTCGAACAATTTGATTATGCTATTCAAGCACGTGAGCCTGGCGCGCGCGAACGCCAGGGGTTTAGTAATAAAGATGTGATTTACTTAATCACCCCAGACCGCTTTGTTAACGGCAATCCAGATAACGATAATCACCCAAGCATGCTCGAAAAGAGCGACCGTAGTGTTGATGGTGGTCGCCACGGTGGCGACATTTTTGGGATCCGTAAAGCGCTGCCCTACCTGCACGAGCTAGGTGTGACTCAGTTATGGATTAACCCACTGCTTGAAAACAACCAAGATAAGTATTCTTATCACGGTTATTCAACCACCCACTTTTATCAAATAGACCCACGTTTTGGTACCAACGAAGAGTACCAGGCACTGGTGCAAGAGGCGCGTAGTTTTGGCATTGGGGTCATTAAAGATGTCATTGTGAATCACATGGGCTCAGGTCATCAATGGATGGCCGATTTTCCGAGCGAAACCTGGGTTAACGGCCAACAAGCCTGGCAGCAAAATCCGCAAGATATTTTGTACACCAGCCACCGTCGCACCACAGTACAAGACCCATACGCTGTGGCCAGTGACACCGCCGACTTTGACCAAGGCTGGTTTACCGACGCGATGCCCGACATGAATCAAACCGATCCACACATGGCAACTTACTTAATTCAAAACAGCATTTGGTGGGTTGAATATGCAGGCTTGAGTGGTATACGCGAAGACACCTACTCTTATGCAGACAAAGCATTTTTAACCCATTGGTCTAAAGCCATTATGGACGAATACCCAAACTTTAATATTGTTGGCGAAGAGTGGACAAGCAACCCGATTACCGTGAGTTACTGGCAGTCAGGTAAACAAAATAACGATGGTTACACCTCATACACCCCAAGTATGATGGACTTTCCGCTGTACGACACTTTGATTGCCAGTTTAACCGAGCCAGAAGGCTGGGACACAGGCTTAATTAATTTGTACCAACGCTTAGCCGACGATGTGGTGTATGCCAAGCCGACAGACTTAGTCTTATTTGAGGGCAATCACGACACCAACCGTTTATACAGCTTAATGAAAAACGATTTAGGCTTGTTTAATATTGCGATGGCCTACGTACTCACCAGCAACCGCATTCCACAGATTTTTTACGGCACAGAAGTGCTAATGCAAAGCCCAAGTGAAGGCAGAAACGATGGCGCGGTGCGCGGTGATTTCCCGGGTGGTTGGCCGCAAGATAAGGTCAACGCCTTTACCGGTGAAGGCTTAGATAACCAGCAACAAGCCACATTGTCATTTATGCGCAGCTTGCTTAATTACCGTAAAAATTCTGCAGCAATACAACACGGCAATTTGCGCCATTTTGTGCCTAAGGATGGCGTTTACGTGCAAAGCCGCCATGCGGATAATGAAACCTTATTGATTATCTACAATAAAAATGAGCAAAGTGTAGCGCTCGACTTATCACGCTTTAGCAGCGTATTTAATGGCAATACTCAAGGCGTTGATATTATCAATCAGAAATCTTATCGATTAGATGTTCCGCTTAAGCTTGAGCAAAAAGGCGTGACGATTTTGTCGCTCAAACGATAAGCTTATACCATTCCGCGTTAGTAAATGATCTCTCAGCTAGAATTTAAAAGGGCTTAAACAAGGCGTATGACTGAATGAATAGTTGTTCTCTTTCGAAGTCATGCAACGCAGTGTAAGCCCTTTTAAAACTCGCCAGAAAGGAATGCCCCAGCGGCTTTTGCTTTGCGTTCTCGCTATTTGAAAGGGAATAACCATTACTACACAGCGACGCCTTAATCAAAAACCGCTGGATGCATTCTGAGTGGTCACTTATTAATGCGGAATGGTATTACACATTGCTATGGCTAGGCTGAACCACTGTGGATTAGCCTAGCCGTGATAAACACACACGCTTATGCACCACACCAAGTGGATACCAAGATAAAAGAGTCCCTATGTTATTACCTTCTGTATCAATTAACGTTAACATGCGTCCCCTCGCCTACATAGCCGTGATAGGGTTAAGTTTAAGCATCAGCGGCTGTAAGCCCAACAATACCGACATTCAACAGACTGAAAATGTGAGACAATCGGCATTATCAATGACACAAGTTAAGTCATCGCCAACAACCGGTAAACCCGTGGTATACCAGGTTTTCACTCGCTTATATGGCAACACTAATACCACCAATAAACCTTGGGGCACCATTGCCGACAACGGCGTCGGCAAATTTAGCGACTTTACCGATACCGCTTTACAAGACATCAAATCCCTAGGCACCACTCACGTGTGGTATACCGGTGTGCCTCATCATGCGGTCATTAACGATTACACCAGTGTTGGGATCAGCAATGACGACCCCGATGTCGTTAAAGGCCGTGCAGGCTCACCTTATGCGGTAAAAGATTATTACAACGTCAACCCAGATTTAGCGACCAATCCAGCCAATCGCCTGGCAGAATTTGAAGCCTTAATCGAGCGCACTCACGATAATGGCATGCAAGTGATTATCGACATAGTGCCCAATCATATTGCCCGTAACTATCACTCTCTTTCAGCCCCAAAAGGTGAGCCAGACTTTGGTGCCAATGACGATACCTCACAGGTTTATAGCAAACATAACAACTTTTATTATGTGATCGGTGAAGACTTTGCCGTACCCGATGCTCCCACTGGCTACGCCCCATTAGGCGGCGAAACTCATCCTCTGAGCGACGGTAAGTTTACTGAATCTCCAGCTAAATGGACCGGTAATGGCTCACGTTTAGCCAAACCTGACGCCAACGACTGGTATGAAACCGTTAAAATAAATTATGGTATTAAGCCCGATGGCAGCCAAGACTTCCCTGCACTGCCCGCTGACTATGCAAGCAAAACGGCCGCGGAGCATTTGGTTTTTTGGCAAGCACAGGCCACAGATGACATTCCAGATTCATGGCGTAAGTTTGAACACATTGCCCAATACTGGTTAGCCAAAGGAGTGGATGGATTTCGATACGACATGGCCGAAATGGTACCGGTTGAATTTTGGAGCTATCTCAACAGCCACATTAAACACACAAACCCCAATGCCTTTATTCTGGCTGAGGTATATAACCCTGATTTATATCGTGATTATATTCATTTAGGTAAAATGGATTACCTGTACGACAAAGTGGATTTATACGACAGCTTAAAAGCCATTATTCAAGGTAAAGCCAGCACAGCGGTTATCGCCACAGTGCAAGCAAAAGTGAGCGACATTGAACAACATATGCTGCACTTTTTAGAAAACCACGACGAGCAACGTATTAACACCGCCGATTTTGCCGGTAATGCATTTAATGCTCTGCCAGCAATGGTGGTGTCGACCACATTAAGCCGCTCACCCACCTTGCTGTATTTTGGCCAGGATGTCGGCGAGCAAGGCGCTGAAAATGCAGGCTTTGGACAACCGACTCGCACCAGTATTTTTGATTATGTTGGCGTGCCTGCACACCAGCGCTGGATGAATAACGGCAAGTTTGATGGTGGACAGTCAACACCTGATGAAAAGGCATTGCGCACCTATTATCAAACGCTAATAAACTTAAGCCATACCGCTACTGCGCTAAGCGGTGAGTATAGAGAATTAGACAGCATCCAACGCCAAAATAAGCTTAAAGGCTATGATGACAGCGTATTTGCTTTCAGCCGCTTTAACGATGTTCAGCAATTAATCATCGTCAGTAATTTCAGCCAAAGCCAGAGCAAGCAATTTATCCTTCAGCTACCAAATACACTCATGCAAATGTGGCATATTAACGGTAATAAACAACTGACCGATTTATTAAAAAACACCCCACTCAATCAGCAACTCATTTGGCATCAAGATGGCAGTGCCAGTGTTGATATTGAACTAGCCCCTTTACAATCTGTAATTCTTGACGTTATCAATAAGACGTAAAATGATACTGACAAGACGTTAGGGCCTGTTGATATCAGACTTCCCCATTGGTTTGCTAGCAAGACGCAGTCTTTTATTACTAACTGCGTCAATCGCTAGCCTAATGCAAATCAATGCAAATCAATGCAACGCTGCTGTAAGACAAAGGGCTGGTTGATAGCCGTTAATTAATCCGATCAGAGGTTAAATACTTGCCAGTGTTTCAATTGCGCTTAAGGGTAATTCACGGGCCTGCTCGCGAAGAAAATCCATTCCAGATAAAAAGCCTGAAAACATTTTAAGCGCAATAAACTGGCCTTCAACGGTGGTAATGTAATTATCACCTTGTTTAGTCAGCGCCCCTGCTGAAATTAAAAAACTCATTTCTAACGGGAATGCGTGCCACAAAGACTTGCCGGTATAGGCTTTACATTGTTGATTGTTCAGCAAGCCAAGACCCATCATCATCATTAAATAATGCTGTGAAAGTGCCTTGGTTTTTAATGGCTTGGTATAACAAGTGCCACTTTTTCCTGCTTTGATAAGGTGAATATAATTTGGAATATCAAAACTGGAAATTCTAAACTGCTCGCCAAAACGACCAAATGCGCCAGAACCGACACCGAAGCAGTCTTCACCATCTAATACATATTTATGTTCAACTGGCTGACCGAAGTTACGGCTAAAGGTCCACGGAAACTCCATAATATAGTGTTCTGCTAATGCTTGTTTTACCGCTAAAAACTGTGGCCATAGCGCGTTAGGTTCGCCAGCAAGGCAACCGGCTTTTTTGCGATTTTTACCTAAGCCAATGGTTAACGGATAGGTGGTAATTTGATCTGGACGTAAACGAATGGTTTGGGCCAAGTCATTCGCCACCGTCTGAGGTGTTTGCATGGAAAAGCCATACATCATATCTACATTTACCGTAGGGATAATCTCGATAGCGCGACTAACATACTCAGCCTGTTGTAGACCGCTGCCAAATTTTTCAAAGCGACCAACCGCTTTTAAAATATTATCGTCAAAGCTTTGTATTCCAATCGACATTCGGTCAACCAAACCGTTAAGCAAATGCGGATTACCGTCTTTAAAATAAATAGGGTCACTTTCACACGTGACTTCACGTACTGAGGTTAATGACTTAATCAACTCTATCGTTTTAATCAACTCATCTTCTAAAATAGTGGTCGTGCCGCCGCCAATATACACCCGATTAAAACGAAAGCCCTGGGCTATAACTTGGCGAATTTCTTGTCTCAGCGCCGTAAAGTATTCGCGCGCGACAGGCTCATTAAATTTAATTTTATGAAATGAGCAATAACGGCACAAGGTATGACAAAAAGGAATGTGGATATACAGCGTTTCAATCGGCTTGTCTGGCACAATAAGTGGCTGTAATTCATCAAGAGCTACTGCATCTTGCAGATTTAATGAATGCCTTATGGTTTGGCTCATAACCCAGTCAAGGCTGCTTGTGGCAATGTTTAACTTTGAGGACGTAAATAATGTGTTCATAAAGTTGGCCTTAGTCTTAGAAACAGCCAATGGCATGAATAGTTAAATCAGCAGGATTGGCTTTAGCACTGCAGAGCAGTGCGACGTAAGTATGTTATTTAACCGCGATGATTTGCGTAATATTAGAAAATCTATATTTGCTTGTATAACCACACCTACACCGTTACCTACACAATACGAGCCTTCTTATTGTTAAAATTTGATGTCGGTCACATATTGAACTTCAAAGGTTTAACGGGAAGCTGTGGGTTAATTGGTAAAATCTATTTATCCGAGCCAGAAATCATCACTAAAAAGTAAGTGATTCACATTGAAGGGGGATCTTACGTTAGATTAGGTAATATTAGGCTTATCTAGAACCAACTAGTGCTAAGCCATATATTGCTACTTTATTGACCTGAAATAGTTTAGTGACCTTAGAGAGTTTAGTGATTACAGATTTTATCGGCTGCGGTGGTAATGCCGCCATTACTCGGAATAAACTTACCTTTGCCTTCTAAAAATGTAATCAGCATCTCAGCGTCCATTTCTTCAGCAGAGCAAGTATGATAGCGAGTCTCTGCGCCAAACGTAGTTTCCATCATCATTTTAAGCTCTTGCTTCGTTAACGCAGAACCGTGGTTTAACATCATTTGCATCACTTGATGGCCGTGGATTGAATCTGACATTGTATCTCCAGTTAAGATGTAAAATTTTTATACTTTATATCTTATTCTTGGCAGGCAAACCCTGATCTCGCACACATGTTCAGCAAAGTGATTGGCCATTTAACATAAATAATGAACAACGTGAGCCTATAATTTTCTTTCACTGGGGCTCAAATTGATAAAATGCGATAGCTACCATCGAACTGGCTACAGGTCATCAACGCCAAACTCAAGACGCTTCAATAGCGCAATATGCATATAAACTCACCGTCACCCATGGCGTAAAATGCTGTTTAAACGTGATTGAGATTTATAATGTTAGTTACTGAGATTAATCGCATTACAGTAGGCATTAAAACTGTGATAATGACTAATATACTTTGTCGTTAATGGATTGGGGGATACAGATTTAACTGTGACTCACTGATTAGCGGAGAAGAGAATCGATGTTAGCTTAATTTAATTTCCAATAGGATTTATGATGCGCGCTTTTGTAGTTCGAGCCAGAGCGGCTCCAGTTGATAGCCAGCAGTTTTTGGCGGGCATTGGCCAATCAGCTCATACCGAAATTTTAGCCCACACCTTAATGAATACCATCTTCGTTGCTCAATCACATCGTGATGATGTCGTGGTGTATTTAGTGTTAGAAAGCACGACCGATTTTTCACGCACAATATGCTTTCGTTCAAGTGAGTTAGGTCATATTGGTGGCTTTCATGAGCAAAACCTCACCAATAAAATAGCCAAGGCATTAACGGTATCCAAAGGTATGGATAAAGAACAGTTACGTGACGTAGAAGCAGGCATCACCGTTCGCACTGTTAGCTTTGAAAAATTAGTGCAAGAATTAGCCGAAGATTATCAGCTCTATATGTTAGAGAAAAAAGGTACCCCGGTTCGCGATGTTGAGTTTGCGCAAAACCCATGTTTTTTACTAACCGACCATATCCCTATGCCTAAGAAGAGTTTTAACAGCCTTAAACGTCTTGGTACTCAACACATTAACTTAGGCCCTAAAATGCTGTTTGCATCGCAATGTGTGGTGTTGATCCACAATGAATTAGACATGAGATTGTAATGATGATGGCCGTGCGGCCATTTACCTTGTGAGTCCTTGATCTACCGTCACTAGCGTTGTGGCGCTTCTCCCATACAAACTTTAAAACTTGAGAAGATCGCAACGTTTCCTTTGCTCATACTAAATAACACTGTCTTTACGGCAATGCTTTGAGCCGTGAACCAGCATTTTACTTTATGGTATTTTCCCCTACAGCTAATGGATATAGCCAAAGGATGACAACTATAGTTAACGTTTATATTTTGGAACACCTCATAATATAATCATGGATGTAATTTTATCCTTATTTTTATAAACGTATAATTTTAACCTGATATCCATTGTTTTGTTTACTTCATAGCAGTATACCCAATAGGGAGCTTTATTAATGTCTAAAGAATTGGCACTCGCCATGCACTATTTCGAGCTTTCCAATGAAAGTAAATTTTCAAGTATCGAACAACTATTCGATAACGATTAAACATTTTGTACTCGTAACTTAGATTACTTCATCGGTGTTGAAAATATTATGAAAATGCAAAGAGTACATCATGGTTCTTTCAAAAAACTCCATTGGTCAGTAACCGCTATCAATGCAGGGCAACCGCATGAGTGTTCATTAATTAGCCATATCACTGAATCTAGCATTTAATACCGCTTCTAAGTATGCTGTTTTCATCCAGGCTCGTTTTTGTTTAGCTGGTATGCTTCCCTTTGAAGGTTCGCTTCTAAGTATATTCAATGCGCCTTGGCGTAACGTAGCGCAATTTTAAAGCAACATGGTCTTGATAAATTTGGCAAGCATCTTCAGCCATACTGACATCTAACACCCAATGCAGGCTATTTTCTACAGCCCAATGAGCACGCACCGCTTCAGCGAGTTGCAACTCTGTCAGTTCAGCGGAACTGATATGGTAACGATACATGAGCTCAGGCGCTTTTCCTTTTTGCTGACGAAAGCTCATACTCATGCCAAGTGTTTGTAATTGAGGCCATTGTGAGAATTCTTCTTTAAACTGTTTGGCACTTAAGACATGGTAAATTCGCGCTTCGATACGACCATGTTGTTGCTCAAAGCTTACGCCGCCTAGCGAGACTTTACGTGTCTCAGAAAATGCTGTTTCTACAGCTTTACGTAGATTCGTAAATAAGTAATCGCCTCCTTGCTCGACAATATGCTCTGCAATGTTAACTTGGCAGCCCATGGCATCAATCGAAACCAAAACACCTTCAATATCCAGAAGCTTTATTAGCTCTGGGATTGCAGTGATTTCATTGGACTTTTCAGAGGTCTTGACTTGCCCAAGAACGACTTTGTTTTTACATGCAAACGCATTCACCATATGAATTGTTGATTGTCGGTTTCCGCGTTGATAGGAGCCTCTCAATGTCTTGCCGTCTATCGCGATAAGTTGACCTTGCGTTATTTCATGCACGGCTTGCATCCACTTTATGAAACACAGCCTAAATTGCTCTGGGTCAATGCGTAAGATGGTCCTCGCGATCGTGTCATCGACAGGGACACCATCACTTAAATATCCATGCTATTGAAACCAATCAAGATGACCATCAGCGTAATCACGGATCTCGCTCCAGCCCTCGGCTCCAGCTATAACACCACCGAGAGTAACAAATAAAATATCTTAGAGAGGATAAGTGATTTTAGCCGATTAACGCGTGTCGGTAAGCTCGCTGAAAAAGGTTGTGAAGGCTTCAAGATACATAATTTACTCTCCCAAAAGAGAGTATAAGATCACAGCTAAGCCAAGGCGTCAAACCGATTGTGTGTCAATATCAGCAGCTCAAAAAACGTTCACGACCTCACCCTGGACTAATGGTGTTCTGTCACAGGTAGAGTTTGAAAGTTCTCAATTAAAAATGTTCTGTTTGGCTTTTCCAGTACAGTTATTAACATTCAATTTTTCACAATAAAAAGCATTCCCTTAATACAGTTAACATCACATATAATGTCATAAAGATATAAACCCATCATAAATAATAACTTATTATTTAAATTTTAATTTCAAATAAACACCACAAAGTATTACACGAGCACACCCCAAGACACCTCAATTAACTACTACTGAAATACTAAATAAAAATTGTTTTTATGAAAATAATAAAAGACTCTTGAAACAGAGCTAAGCACACAGTATATTACCCGAAACTTCTTAAGGAAGAGATACATCTTACATTAAAACAACCATGTAATTTAAGGTGTCATCAAGGCGGATGAATAAAAATTTTCATTTTACCCTTAAATCTTCCAACATAATTTATTGATTAAGGTAAATATAATGTTCAAAAAAAATATCATAACAATTTCGCTGTTAACGCTTTCCACATTTACAGCTAATGCAGCAGATATGAAAACAAAAATAGAAATAAAAAAAGCAGAAGAGAGCATACAAGAAGCAAAAGTAAAACTAGTCAGTACATGTGGCAATAAAGATGTTAAATTCAATATTGATTGGACAAATTACGACACGTACGATTATAAAAAACTGAGACGATCACAAGAACAAATCGTACGCTTCAGTGGTGCACTAATAGTCAAACTTGTAGAGAACCTTACCGAAATATGTTCTCAAGGTGAATACGCGGAAATGTATAAAAGTGAACTTACTAAGATATCGCAAATAAACATCTCTGGTCATAAAGATCAGGAATTACGGGATGCTTCATTCAAACTTGAAAATGAAGGCGAAACGCTTTTAATGGAACTAAATGCATCTTCAGCTTATGATTCAAAATTTGAAAAACTACTTAAAGCACTTTGGTAAATATTAGACTGTTATGAACTTATTTCATTTTTAAGGAATAAAATGAAAACTTTTTTAGTAACTACATTGCTTTTCTTTAGTTTATCTATCGATGCTCACAGCTATAGTGATACTGTGAATGAGCAAGAAATACAGATACTCGTAGAACAAGGAAGTTTTCAGGAAGCTATTGATGTTTTACCTGAAATATCACCTTCAAAACGTTCTCTAGAATGGAACATATTAGCTAAAAAATCATTCGCTAATTTAATTGAACGCAATATAATCAGTGGCAATTTCTACGGTAATATTGAACAGGGTTCCGTTATAAAATCTAGGTATCCATTTTTACTTAAAGATACTAAAATTATGAGTAATATATTTAAGAGTGGATTGTTCATTAATCCGAACTGTAACACTCGCTTTGATAATGAATGCATGTCCATGCTAGGTTACTCTTTAGCCTTTAACAATGATGGTCCTAAAGTGGCAGCGAGGTTGGTAGAAAATAACAGAAATCAGATGGCTGGCGAACCCTTAGAATTAATTCAACTTTATGAAATGGCAGCAAAAACCAAACAAAATGAAATTTGTTCTGATAACAAGTTACAAAATGCAGTTAGCTTAGCTGCATCAAAAAATGACAAAGTTTACCAAAGTTTTGCTTCTAATATAGTAACTAAATCTTGTGATAAGTTTATGTTTAAGTCTCTTGAAGATAATCTACATCGTGATGAGACTATCCAAAAATTAATGTGCAAGCCAATGAGCGTATCCAAGCAACTAGGTAAAATTAGTCTTATGGTATGTAAAGACAAAGGTTTAATTTAATGTTATCTAATTCCCTATAAAAAATTAAAAGAGAATTTATGCTTCCACCTTCATATGAAATATTCATCTCTTCTTTTGAAAAAATTTTAGAGAGAATAAAACAAAAAGAGAATATAGAACCGCCAAGAATCGTTTTAAATGATAAATTTGGACACCGTTACATTGGATTTCTAACTCACTTAGACTTAGATAATAGAGTTTTAGTTTTATATTCAAAAGAAGATGTTATAACATACATTCAGATCGAAAACATAGCTTCAATTGGTTTATTAAATGCGAAAACCAAATTGAATTTATTAGAAATTAATAGCAAAAAAACCAATTCTTTTGATTCAAAATCAGAACGAGCTATTTCATTAGATGAAAAATCAGAGATGATTGAAGAAGCCATTCAAAAAAATCTAGGTGTAAAAATTAAATTTATTCCTCCAAATATTGAAATGTATGACAGTGTTATGATAGACAATGTATTATCGTTAATAGATAGCACTTTTGATTCATTAATGGAGATAGCTTATGACGAATTTGGTAAAAACTTAGTCTCAAAAGTTGATGCGATTGAATTTGTTAATGTTGATAATAACTTTCTATCTTTGACTAAAACAAATAACCGAATAACATTAAAGTATTGTTTGTCAAAAAGCCTTCCAAATGACTACAACTCTTTAATAAAAAACAAATTAGAAAAAACTTTGTAATTTCGTAATAAAACCTACTATTAACATGGAGATTTAAAATGGGTTTAGCAGAAAGACGTGCGACAAAAGAATTTCAAGATAATCGCTTAGAATCTTTGAAAGACAAGATATTCAAAGATGCAGGCTTTAAGTTTGAAATTGAAGTCAACTGGTCTACTTTAGAAGTAGAACGCTTCAGTCACTTATATGATGAGTGCTGGCCAAAAGTTTACTTCCAACCTCTTGCAAAAGCATTTAAAGAAATGTGTTCTGAAGATTTTGCAAGAGAAGTAATACAAGAATCGTTAAAAAAAGTAGTTATTCAGAATTATAGTGATAATCACAGAAGCGATAAATTTGCTGAATTCAAAAGTGGAACACTAACATTAAATCACTCTCCAATTACGAATGTAGATCAAGTAGATGATCGTGCATTTAATATTCAACATGTTGTTGAAAAAGAACTATAATTTAAATTAGCTCTTAAAAAATAAATTTTAAGAGTCTAAGGTTTTAGTTGTTACATAGAAGCTGATTATACTTTTTAACCAGCTTCTAAAATAAATTTCCTCTCTAAATCATCACTTCAGCATGTTCAATTAGCGTCTAATTTTCCCTGCATTTTTACTGGTATAATTTTACTAAATTTAATCGTCAATATTGATCGCCCTCTGTAGCATAAAATAAGTTAGAACAAATAAAATTTGTGCTTAGCATTCTGCTTTTTCAAAAAAACTCGTTAGAAATTATCAATAATTATTGTACACAAACACGCAATTTATTCGTACACTTTTTGTGTAGGTATCCTGAATACGTATGCAGATCTTTGCGGTAAAATCTAAAAGCGTCATATATTACTTGTTGATAAAGATATAATAATAAACAACAAGGATACCGTATGACGCCCTCATACCCACAGGCTGCAGCTTTGTCTCGTAGCGCTGAGACTCAATCTCGATTTAATAAATCCATCATTAGTCTAACCTGCGCTTTAGCACTATCTGGCTTAGCATTTTCTAGCATCGTAAATGCTAAAACCGTGCATGTAACCTCGCCAGACACCCACATCAATATCAGCTTAACTGACGACAATGGTCGTCCAGAATATCAAATAGCCTTTAACGGTAAAACCGTCATTAACCCGAGTAAACTTGGCCTGGTATTTCAGCAACTAGGTGAGTTTGGTAGTGAATTTACCATTAAAAATGTCAGCCGCAGCAGTGTTGACCATACCTGGCAGCAACCCTGGGGTGAGCGTGATAATGTGCGCGATCATTACAATCGTATCAAAGCTACCTTGTCTAACGGTAAACTCGATTTTGATATTGAATTTAAAGCGTTTAACGACGGCATTGGCTTTCGTTATCTTGTGCCAAAACAAGCGGGTCTAGCGAGCACACCCAAACTGGATATTACCGACGAGCTCACCGAGTTTGTTATCCCAAATCCACAACTCACAACAGCATGGTGGATCCCCGGACGTGGCTGGAACCGCTATGAGTATTTATACCGCACCACATCGCTGGATAAAATCGACCGCGCCCATACTCCTATGACGTTTAGGACAAATGATGGTGTGCACATGAGCATCCATGAAGCGGCCCTAACCGATTATGCTGCCATGGTATTAAATCAGGGCCGTGACGGCACATTACGCGCAGATTTAACCCCATGGTCAGACGGTATTCGGGTGAAAACTAAACCAGGATTCACCACACCGTGGCGCACCATTCAAATTGCTGACAATGCTATTGGTTTACTCAATTCCGACTTAATCTTAAACCTCAACGAGCCTAACAAACTGGGTGATGTGTCCTGGGTACAACCAGGTAAATATGTGGGTATTTGGTGGGGCATGCACCTAAACGAAAACACCTGGGGCAGCGGACCTAAACACGGCGCCACCACCAGCGAAACCAAACGCTACATGGACTTTGCTGCGCAATATGGCTTTGACGGTGTATTAGTTGAAGGCTGGAATGAAGGTTGGGATGGCAGTTGGTTTGATAATGGCGATGTATTTAGTTTTACCAAAACCTACCCTGACTTTGATCTTGATGCGATTAGCCAATACGGTAAAAGTAAAAACGTTCGTTTAATTGGCCATCATGAAACCTCAGGCTCTGTGACCAACTATCGCAATCAAATGAGCGACGCCTATGACTTATACAAAAAACATGGTGTCACTCAAGTTAAAACCGGTTATGTGGCCGACGGCGGCGACATCAAGCGCATTGACGAAAACGGCATAGTGAGACACGAATGGCACGACGGTCAATTTATGGTTAATGAGTATTTGCACAGCGTCACGGAAGCGGCAAAACGCGGCATTAGCATTAATACTCATGAGCCAATTAAAGACACAGGCTTGCGCCGTACTTACCCTAACTGGATTGCCCGTGAAGGTGCCAGAGGCCAAGAGTTTAATGCATGGGGCAGCCCACCGAATACTCCAGAACATACGGCAATTCTACCTTATACTCGTATGCTAGCTGGGCCGATGGACTTCACCCCTGGTATCTTTAATTTAGCACCACAAGGTTTAGATGCCGAAAACCGCGTACAAACCACGTTAACAAAACAGTTAGCTCTTTACGTCGTGTTATACAGCCCAATTCAAATGGCTGCAGACTTACCGCGTAACTACGTGCAACGACTTGATGCATTTCAATTTATTCAAGATGTGCCAACTGATTGGAGCGAGAGTATTGCCCTTGCCGGTGACATTGGTGATTACGTGGCGTTTGCTCGAAAACAACGCGGCGCGGAAGATTGGTATTTAGGTGCATTGACTGACGAAAACCCGCGTAAACTCACGGTTAAACTCGAATTTTTAACGGCTGGTAAACGTTATGAAGCCCAAATATACCGTGATGGTCATAACGCTGATTGGCTAACAAATCCGTATGATTACGTCATTGAAACCAAGATTGTGAGTGCCAAAGACACTCTTGCACTGTCACTCGCGTCAAGTGGCGGTACCGCAATTCGTTTTAAAGCACTGTAATATGTTACGTAAGTGTTTGTGTTAGGTTGCTCAAATGGCATGAATACGTATGTAGCACGTTGAACCCACAACAGGCTCAAGGCTACTATAAAACCTGCTATTTCGTTCTCAGATTGCAGGATGAGAAGGGCTAGGTCGTTTCTGGTAAGCCACTTGTTTAGGCCACCAGCTTTAAAGCACCTTAATTGCCTTTATTGATGGTTTATTAGGAAAATAAGCCATCGATAGAGCTTAGGTCTTGGCGAATACTTGTCTTAGGGAGATGCGTATTCGCCATTTTTTATGACACCATTATCTCAAGTTTGTATCTGGCAAACTTAAGAGTCACGTAACATCATTAAAAGTAATAATAAAAAGTCAGCATAGCGACTGATAAAAAGGGATATAACATGTCTGCGGAAAATCATCATAAAGTGACTCAACAGCCACAGCTCAGCTTTTGGCAAATCTTTAATATGTGCTTTGGTTTTTTGGGGATTCAATTTGGTTTTGCCCTACAAAATGCCAACGTCAGTCGTATTTTTCAAACCTTAGGTGCTGCCATCGACGACATTCCTATTTTATGGATTGCCGCGCCACTTACTGGGTTAATTGTACAGCCCATTATTGGTTACATGAGTGATAACACCTGGAATGCCCTTGGCCGTCGTCGTCCTTATTTTTTAATTGGTGCGGTGTTAACCACTTTGTCACTGTTTATTATGCCTCACTCACCTACCCTGTGGATTGCTGCGGGCATGTTGTGGATTATGGACGCATCAATCAATATCGCTATGGAACCATTTCGAGCCTTTGTTGGTGACAACTTACCTAAAAATCAACGTACCCAAGGGTACGCAATGCAAA
This sequence comes from Shewanella sp. MF05913, assembly GCF_059758095.1. Classification (NCBI taxonomy): domain Bacteria; kingdom Pseudomonadati; phylum Pseudomonadota; class Gammaproteobacteria; order Alteromonadales; family Shewanellaceae; genus Shewanella; species Shewanella sp. MF05913. The sequence continues at coordinate 493,060 of NZ_JCAYNT010000001.1, read as the reverse complement.
GCTTCTTTATTGGCATTGGCGCTGTTGTCGCTTCTGCCATGCCATATATGTTAACCAACGTGTTTGACGTAGCCAATACCGCTGCAGCAGGTGAAATTGCAGATTCAGTGCGCTATTCATTCTATTTTGGTGGTGCGGTTTTGTTTGTCGCGGTGGGTTGGACCATTGTTTCAAGTAAAGAGTATTCGCCTGAAGAGTTAGCCTCGTTTGAGCAACATACCAACCATGTTGACACAGCAGAAAATCCCAACAGCCGCACCAGTAAACAGTATCAAAACGGTGGCATTATTTGGATGCTCATTGGCGCCATATTTACCGCAGCCATTGTCATTCAAGATCTTGATAAACAGCTTTATATTCTCAGTATTGGTATTTTTGCTTTTGGGCCTCTGCAACTGTTTTGTGCCCGTAAACTCACTCAAGCAAACAACACCAACGTGCAACGCAAAAACTTTGGCATGTTGTTTAATGTGGTCGATGATTTGTTCCATATGCCAAAAGCCATGCAGCAATTAGCTGTAGTTCAGTTTTTTGCCTGGTTTGCCCTCTTTGCCATGTGGATTTACACCACCGCGGCCGTGACCTCACACCATTACGCAACCAGCGACGTGCTTAGCCAGGCGTATAACGACGGTGCTGATTGGGTGGGAATGTTATTCGCCTCATACAACGGTTTTGCCGCAATTGCCGCCATCATTATTCCCTTTTTAGCCAAAGCTGTCGGCATTAGACTGACCCACACCATCAATATGTTTTTGGGTGGACTGGGACTTATCAGCTTTATGTTTATTGAAAACCCGAATCAATTGTGGATCCCCATGATTGGTGTTGGCTTTGCCTGGGCCTCTATTTTGTCTGTGCCCTACGCCATGTTGTCGTCAGCGTTACCCGCTAAAAAAATGGGGGTGTATTTAGGGATTTTTAACTTTTTCATTGTTATCCCTCAGCTACTTGCGGCCAGTATTTTAGGCTTGTTGTTAAAAGTCTTTTTTGACGGCCAGCCGATTTACGCTCTGGTATTGGGCGGCGTATTTATGATGGTGTCGGGCATTGCCGTACTGTTTGTAAAACAAGATAACTAAATCAATTAATCATTTATTAAATACAAAACAATAACAGTGATCTGTCATCGTCACAGACAACATTTTTGGGGAAGTTTATGTTAAAGCCACACTCACATCGTAGTGCAATTTCGAGTGCCATAACGGCAAGCTTACTAGGCCTGTTTTTAACAGGCTGCTCACCCGCAGACACATCAACAAAGGTTGAAGTGTTACCAACAACTGCACCTTTCAGTGTTGTCGCGCCGGGCGCACCGGGTATTGAGCCAACGTGGGCATTCTCTGGTAAAACCGGTATCGGCACATCATATGAGCCCTATATTAATGGCGAGTATCAGGACCAAGCCACGAATCCTGTCAGTAAAGTATGGTTTTCGATTGCCCAGGGCATACTCACCGAAACCATGTTTGGCCTTATTCATAATGCACAATTAAAAGAGCTGCAATTTATTATCAGCGGTAATGGCTTTGTTGATACAGAAAAAGACAACACCATTAGCACCATTGAATACCTCGACACCGACGAACAAGGCCGACCATTGTCGCTGGCGTATAAGATTATTAATAAAGACGTGGAAGGCAAATACCAAATCGAAAAGCATATTTTTACCGACCCAGATAGAAATAGCTTAATGATTAACGTGACATTTACCGCTTTTGAAGCCGGAATTACCCCACACTTGTACGTTAACCCACATATCGATAATAGCGGTGCGAATGATATTGCCTTCGTTGATGGCCAAGCGCTGGTAGCGCACACCAATGAGGCAAACTCAGCGGTGATGGCCATTAAAACCGATGTTGATTTTGTCCACGCAAGTGCAGGATTTGTGGGCACATCAGACGGGATTATCGATTTACAAGACAACGGTAAACTTGATTCTCTGTACCAAATCACCAGCGATAATAATCAAGGGGGCAACGTTGCACTTACCGCGCAATACCCAACATTGACTAAAGCAAACGACAGTTTACGCTTTAATCTTGTCATCGGCTTTGGTAAAGACAAAACCAGCAGCTTAGCCACAGCACAGGCCACATTAGATGCCGGTTACGATGCCGTTAAGCAGGCTTATTTAGGCGATGACAGCCATATAGGTTGGAAAGACTACCTTGGCTCTTTAGCACCATTAAACGACATGAGCGCTAACACCACAGATAACGGTAAACTGCTGTATGCCAGTGCACTCGTGCTCAAAGCGCAAGAGGATAAAACCCACGCTGGAGCACTAATCGCATCCTTATCAAACCCTTGGGGCGACACAGTATCTGCAAAAGTAGGCAGCACGGGTTATAAAGCGGTATGGCCACGCGACTTTTACCAATGCGCCATGGCATTTTTGGCCATGGGCGACACTCAAACACCTAAAGTGGCGTTTGAGTATTTAAAGAAAGTTCAGGTTAATCAGCAAACCCCAGGCTTTGCCGGCACACCCGGTTGGTTTTTACAGAAAACCCACGTTGATGGCGAAATTGAATGGGTTGGCGTGCAGTTAGACCAAACCGCAATGCCAATTATGCTCGGTTGGAAACTGTGGCAAGCTGGCGTATTAAATGATGCAGAAATAATCACTTGGTATAAAGACATGCTAAAACCTGCCGCTGACTTTTTGGTAAGCGGTGGCAAGGTAAAACTCGATTGGAATGACACCGAAATTACTCCGCCAAGCACCCAACAAGAACGTTGGGAAGAACAGGCAGGCTTTTCGCCTTCGACAACCGCTGCCGTCATTTCAGGGTTAGTGGCCGCAAGTGATTTAGCTGAGTTGGCCAATGATCCACAAGCAAGTGAATACCGTGAGCTTGCCACTAAACTGCAACGCCAGCTTGAAACAACCATGGTCACCACTAACGGCTTGCTTAATACCACAGATGCGGCAAATACCGAGGGTAATACGGCTCCTTATTACGTGCGCATTAGTCCTAATGGCAACCCAAACACCGCTGATACCTTATTAGATAACAACGGTAAGCCAGGCTTAGATCAACGGCTTATTTTAGATGGCGGATTTTTAGAACTGGTACGTTATGGTGTAGTTGATGGGCAAGACCCTGTCATTAAAAACAGCGTAATGCTTATTGATAATCAACAGCTTGAAGATAACTTACGGGTTAAGTATGAGTTTACCGCGAAAGATGGCAGTAAAGTACCGGGTTATCGCCGTTATGGTAATGACGGCTACGGTGAAGATACTGTTACAGGCCTTAGCTATGCCGAAAAAGGCAATACTGAAGATCAACGCGGCCGTGTATGGCCCTTCTTTACTGGCGAGCGCGGCCATTACGAGTTAGCACTTGCCAGATCGGAAGGTAATTTAACCCCAGATCGCAAAAAAGCATTAATTAACACCTATGTTCAGGGCATGGAGACTTTTGCGAATGAAGGGTTAATGTTGCCAGAGCAAGCGTGGGACGGTGTTGGTCATGTCACACGTTATGATTATAAAATGGGTGATGGTACCAACTCAGCAACACCTTTGGCATGGACTCATGCAGAATACGTTAAATTGGTGCGTTCAATGACCGATGAGCAAGTATGGGACTTTTACCCTGTGGTGAAACAGCAGCTGGCTAAATAAGCCTTTTTTAGTAACACCGATGTGATTAACGATTAAATAAAGCCATTGTGAATATCAGTGGCTTTATTTTTGCCATTCACTTAAACAAAACCTTGTTAATTCAATACTATCTTGTTACAAATACATCAGATTAAGAAATGTTAACGTTAAGGAACAACGAATGGATTGGTATTTAAAGGTTTTAAAACAGTATTTCGATTTTAAAGGTCGCGCTCGTCGTAAAGAATATTGGATGTTTGGACTAATCAGTGCCGTGATCAGCATCGTTCTGACGCTGATAGACATGGGTACGGGTATGTACAATGACGCTTTTGGTGCTGGAGCATTAAGCTCAATATACTCACTCGCTATCATGATCCCAAGTATTGCCGTTAGTGTGCGCCGCTTACATGACACAGACCATTCAGGATGGTGGTTACTGTTGATATTTATCCCATTCCTAGGTGTATTAATTCTGCTTGTCGTCATGTGCTTTAACAGTAAAGATGACAACGAATACGGCCCAAATCCAAAAGCTGAGCCAAACTTTACAGATAACGACAATTTAACCGCTTAAATTATCTGCATCGTTAAAACAAAAAAGAGCAGGGTCAATGCCCCTGCTCTTTTTTTTCATCGTTCAATTACATCTTTAATGTGCATATCAAACTAAATAATGTTTACCAATGAAGCGCTTTACCGCTACAGCGTTAACCTTTTGATGGCATTAATTTCATCACACCATTCATCAATAATACCGCTAAACCGCCAGCAACCACACCAAATAGTGCATTGAGTAGACTTGGGGTTAACATCCCTAAAAAGCCACCGACAACATTGATTTGCTCAACAACCACTGCCGCATGCTCTATCCATTCAAACACCACATGAATGCCGTGCGTTAAAATGCCACCGCCCACCATAAACATGGCAATGGTGCCAACTACAGTGAGTACCTTCATTAAATAAGGCGCAGCAGACACCAGCATTAAGCCAATATTGTGTCCTAAGCCTTCGGCTTTACGTTTGGCAAGATATAAACCTAAATCGTCAATTTTGACAATGCCAGCGACTAGGCCATATACGCCAACCGTCATGATAATAGCAATAACCGATAACGTTAAAAATTGGCCCATTAAATCCATGTGAGCGGCAACACCTAAGCTAATGGCAATAATTTCAGCTGACAATACAAAATCGGTACGAATGGCACCTTTGATTTTGTCTTTTTCAAATGCCGCTAAATCGTCAATGTCAGCTTTACCTTTAGCAACAATGGTTTCATCGTCAGCAGGTGCAGCCTTTTTGTGCACCATCGAATGATAAACTTTTTCAAAGCCTTCGTAGCATAAAAATAAGCCACCAAACATCAACAACGGCGTAATGGCCCAGGGAATAAAGGCGCTGATCAATAACGCCAGTGGCACCAGGATTAACTTATTACGAAATGAGCCTTTGGCAACCGCATAGACCACAGGTAATTCACGTTCTGAGGCTACACCTGACACTTGCTGGGCGTTTAAGGCTAAATCATCACCAAGTACCCCTGCGGTTTTGCGTGCGGCAACTTTACTCATTGCCGCTACGTCGTCAAGAATTGTTGCGATATCATCTAACAAGGTTAATAAACTGGCGCCTGCCATAATTGCTTGTGTCCTTTATCAATAAAAAGAGTGGGTGTGATGCTATATATTTATTGTGTTTTTTAGCCGTTATCAATCGTTAACGACGGCTCGCTTATTCGTCTACGTTAGCACCGCATGAGCTGCGAACCACTAAGCTGGTTTGAATTAACCGCTGGCTGACTTCTTCCCCACGGATTAATTTCAACACACTTTCAACTAAAATCTCACCCGCAAATTGAGTATCTTGTTTTACTGTGGTTAATGCTGGATTGGCAAAACTGGCAACCGGAATATCGTCATACCCCACTACAGCAACCTGCTCAGGCACTAACACACCGCGCTTTTTTAACGCACGTATTGCACCAATAGCAATGAGATCGCTGGCAGTAAATATCGCTTCAAATTGAACACCACTATCAAGCAAGGCAATAGTAGCCTGATACCCTGAAGCCTCGGTATTAATCGCGTGATGTAATAACTGTTTATTGGCATTAATTCCCGCAGCAGTTAACGCATCAACATGACCTAAATAACGATCACGAAATTCTGGGCTGTGCCCTGAGGCATCACCTAAAAATGCAATATGTCTGTGACCAAGAGTTAATAAATGTTCAGTGGCTATAACGCCTCCCTGATGATTGTCGCAACCAATCGATAACACGGCTTTATTGTGCTGCTCGGCGCCCCAAATCACAAAGTGGGTATTTTTTTCAATCAAGGTATCCAGCTTATGGGCGTAGTCCATGTAATCGCCATAGCCGAGTAAAATAATGCCGTCTGCTTTATTACTGTCTTCGTAATCGGCGTGCCAATCTGTCGACAATTGTTGAAACGACACTAATAAATCATAGCCTTGGCGTGCTGTTGCACGCGTAATAGACCCAAGCATGGATAGAAAGAACGGGTTAATCATTGAGTCGTCGTTTGTGGGATCTTCACAAATCAACAAGGCTAATGTCAGACTGTTTTGGGTGCGCAAATTACTGGCATTTTTATCGACTTTATAATTAAGCTCTTTGGCAATGGCTTGAATACGTTGGCGAGTTTCTAAATTCACCAATGGGCTGTTTCGTAATGCTCTAGACACTGTCGATTGCGACACGCCGGCCTTATATGCGATATCAATAGAGGTCGCTTTTGAGGTCATTGTTATCCATCACCTTTTTATTGTTATTGCATTTAGTTAACTATAAACCCAGCTCACTGAGTAAATCATCAGCATCGTCAACCACTATCCCTTTTACATTGGGATCGCTTAGCACGTCTTTAGATTGACGAGGTTCTGGAGACATAGTCTTACGGTGTGCTTCGATTAGCGAATCTGGGTCAAACTCTTCGTCCATTTCAAAATCGGCCGAACGAATAAACTCGGTTTGATCCATGGCAAATTCAAGGTAGAAAATATGATTACTTTCAGTTTTAAATGACACGCGCCTTGCCACAGCATTATCAAGGTTAGTGTCTACCGATATGGTTAACTCTTTATTAATGGTTAACATTTTCGGCTGGCTTTGAGTAATAGAGGTTTGTAACTCTTTCGAGATTTTACCAATAAAATCACCCAAAATTTGGTTCATCAGCTCGCCCATCACATTACTGACATCATCTGACGTGTGAGAAAAAGCCAATTCTGACTCTGGCATGCCCATGTTAATCATGTAACGACGATATATCTCAATGGCGGCATCGGCTGAAAAATTGATAACAACAAGACCGGAAAACCCGCCATCAAAAATTGAAAAGCAGCCTAAATCTGGCTTTAAGCGTGTGCGAGAAATGCTTTGCACCATGCCAGCATGGCTAACTCGGCTTGCGCTAGCACTCGACAATACATGAGAAACTGAATGGCATAGTTTTAAAAGAATGTCGTCGTTGTTAACTGCGTTAGAAGAATTCATGGCTTAGATACCTTTTCGTTATTTAGGCTAATCTTGCGGGTAAAACGTAAAAAAATCAAAATTAAAACAATTGATTAGCATGTTTAATCATCAAAAATATCATAAATGTGATTAACCGCATGATATACATGTACTTTTCAAAAGCTATTTACTCATACCTCACAATTGTAAATAAGCGTTGTTTGTTCACAAAAATACACATTAATCGTTAATTTTTTTCACAATACTATTATAATTCGAACACTCTATATGGATATGTACTTTAGGACTATAAATGATTGAATTATTAAGACGTTTAACCATTTTGAAACGACTTTTCATTATGCTTATTCTCGCGGCGATTGGTACTGTTGTGTTTGGCACTTTTTCCGTTAAAGAACAATACAATCATTTAGTCGAACAAAAGCAACAGCAAGTCACTGCTCAAGTGTCTCTACTTAACAGTAGCCTTGAGGCGATGCAACAGCATCAGCCATTATCTGACCCGGAATTATTAACGCTTATTAGTGAAATACACTTTACTGATCATGTAGGCTTATGGGTCGTTGATGAACAACAGCGTGTATTAATTGACAGTGCAAACTCTACTAATGTGGGTCAGTCAGTTAATGCGTTAGCAAGCGGCGACAATAGTCGTATTTTTAATCAACTGTTAACCGATGCTAAGCAAGCCGTCACTCATACACAATTGACCATTAACACCGTAGGCAATAGTGATCAAACGGTGTTAACAGCCGCAACTTATTTCCCTAGCCATCATTGGACACTCATCACTCGTGCAAGTTTACAGGATGTTAACCAAAGCATGACCGGCATTATTATTGATTATTTAATTATCATGATGATTATTTCGGTGCCTATTTTTGCCTTCTTTTTATTATTGAATCACTCGATTACCCAACCCTTAAAAACGGCGATTCACGCAATGGAGCAAATTGCTAAAGGCGAAGGCGATCTTACCCAACGCTTATCGACACAGGGCAATGATGAAGTGGCCCAAATGGCCCATGAATTTAATCAATTTGTGATCAAAATAGCCGACATGGTTGCCCATTTACAGCCGTTGGGTGTCAATTTACAAGATGAGGCACTTCATTTACTCAATACGGTTACCGAGTCGAATCAAAGCGCAAACCAAGTAAACAATGAAACTCAAAGCGTTGCCACTGCCATTAATCAAATGTTGTCCACTAGCCAAGAAATGGCCCGTAATACCCAAGATGCCGCACAAGGCGCTAATAATGCTAAACACCAGGCTTTGCAAAATCAGCAGCTAATGCGCCAAACAGTTGAGCACACAGACAGCTTAGTGAGCGAGTTAAAACAGTCTGAAAAAGTCACCTTAAGTTTAAGCCAATCATCGGCAGAAATTGGCAGTATCTTGGATGTCATTGGCAGCATTGCCGACCAAACTAATCTATTAGCTCTTAATGCGGCAATTGAAGCCGCACGAGCAGGTGAACATGGGCGTGGGTTCGCTGTGGTTGCCGATGAAGTGCGCGCATTAGCCAACCGCACTCAATCATCAACCAATGAAATCAATAAAATTATTAATCAAATTCAGAACGGCATTCAATCGGTTATTGACAGTAATACCCATACTCAACAACAGTCATCGCAATTACAAACTAAAGCGATTCAATCTAGCGACGCCATCGTGGAGATTTTAGCGCTTATCGACAATATCAGTAATATGACCGCGCAATTAGCCAGTGCAACGGAAGAACAAGCGCTGGTGACTGAAGATATTAACCGTAATGTCACGACCATTTCAGAACTGACGGAGTTATCACTGAGCGCCAATGAAACCCATGCACACGCTGCGCAGTCATTACAAACTGTCAGCAAAGACATGAGCCATACTTTAGGTCAATTTAAAATATAATCCTGTAAATCGTTATGCTAGCCATTTGCCTAACTGGCATAACGATTCATCTCCTACACCACACCGCGACAGACTTTGCGCTTGGCATCACTTTTAGCCCTGCACACTTTAGGGTATATTAAGCGCTTCAGATAGAATACCTTGGTATTTCAGCCTTGTTTAACACGGTGTGCCAACACGGTAGTAACAGTATAAACATCTGAAATATAGCGTTAAATGAGTATTTAGTTGTCATTCATTAATGAGTATTTTCTCTATGTATCAAAAAACGGTTACGATTGTCGCACCTCATGGCATTCACACTCGCCCTGCGGCTTTGTTAGTTAAAGAAGCGAAAACATTTGCATGCGACGTGATGGTAGAATGCAATGGCAAACAAGCCAGTGCGAAAAGTTTATTCAAATTACAGACATTAGGGCTATACCAAGGCGTGTCTGTTACCGTATTTGCCACTGGAGAACAAGCGCAAGCGGCAGTCGATAAAGTTGCCTCTTTGCTGATCACCCTCAGTTAAAGGACTGTTTATGTCATTCAATGGAATTGTGGTTTCTGCGGGCATTGCATTTGGTAAGGCATTAACCATGACCTCGCACATGCCGCCATTAGACTTTAAACTGCTCAGTGCAGAACAAATAAGCCTACAACAGCAACAATTAACCCATGCCATTGAACTGCTCATCCACCATTTACAACATTGCCAACGTCATTTGTGCCAAGAGTGTGAAAATTTTCAGCTGATTGATGCCGATATCATGTTGCTCGAAGATGAAGAATTACAGCAAGAACTACTGCAACATATTAAGCAGTTTAAAGTGTGTGCGGCGGTAGCGATTGATAGAGTATTTAATCAGCAAGCCGCTGAATTAGCTGAGTTAGATGACCCATATCTTGCGAATCGCAGTAACGATATTTTGTGCTTGGCCAAACGATTAACAAGCGCAATACATGGTCATTTACAGTGGGATTTATCAACCCTCACTGAAGACACTATTTTATTAGCCGACGATTTAACCCCTGCCGAATTTGCCATTTTACCGCTGAAACACATTACCGGCATCGTGTTACAAACAGGCGGGCTCACCAGCCATACTGCCATTTTAGCGCGTGCTGCGGGTATTCCAGCACTGCTCAATTATCAGTTTTCACAACGTCCTGTAAAAATTAAAGATGGTGAACAACTGGTATTAGATGGTATGTCTGGCGAGCTGCATATTGCGCCAACCGAGGCAGAATTTGAGCAATTACAGCAAAAACAACAACAGGAAAAACAACGTCGGCAAGCGTTGACAGCATATAAAGATAAACCCAGCGTCACTCTTGATGGTCACGCAATTACCTTGCTGGCAAACGTCGGTAATTTAAGTGAAATATCTCATGTTACTGATGTAGGTGCTCAAGGTATTGGTTTGTTTCGAACCGAGTTTTTGTTGATGAACGCCAAAGCATTGCCGGATGAACAACAGCAGTACAAACTGTATTGTGATGCCTTGCACAGCTTGCAAGGACAAGTCTTGTCTATTCGCACTTTCGATATTGGTGCCGATAAAGAGATCCCCTATTTACAACAAACTCAAGAAGATAACCCAGCACTGGGTATACGTGGGATCCGTTATAGCCTGGCACACCCAAACACCTTTATTACCCAAGTTAAAGCCGTTCTGCGCGCCGCCAATCATGGTCAAATCAGATTAATGTTCCCAATGGTGAGTCAAATTGAAGAACTTGAGTGCGCATTAGCATTAATTGAACAAGCTAAATCACAATTAATTGAACAAGAAAAAGGCTTTGGTGAGCTAAGCTTAGGGATTGTGGTTGAAACACCTGCTGCAGTGTTTAACCTGCCCAGTATGTTACCTTTGCTTGATTTCGTTAGTATTGGCACCAACGATTTAACTCAATACACCCTAGCCGCAGACCGGACGAATCCGCATTTAGCCAAGCTGTATCCTGCGTTATCACCGGCGGTAATCCAGTTAATTGCAATGACGATTCAATTATGTAAACACGCCAAGGTTAAAGTCTCTTTATGTGGTGAACTTGGCAGCGATCCGCAAGTCTTACCGTTATTGGTCGGCCTAGGCTTAGATGAAATCAGTATTAATCCGACTAACTTACTCGAAGTGAAAGCCGTGCTAGTACAAGGCCGGTATCAAGATTTTGTTAAACATGCACAAACGGTATCGGCATTAACGCGTATAGATGATATCCGCGCGGCTATCAGCACTATTAATTACAATTAAAACTGGTAAAGTTGCCAGAGCTGTTTACAATTAAACATATAAAAATATTAATAAAAGGGGCTTTTCATATGGGATTTTTAAGCCGTATTCGACGACTTATTTCAGGCCAACCGCAATTAACTGGCGGCATTGCTATTTTGGCTCCGGTATCGGGTGAGATTGTGCCAATTGAAAGAGTACCAGATGTCGTTTTTGCTGAAAAAATCGTTGGCGATGGTATTGCCATCGATCCTAAAGGCGAATTTATTGTTGCCCCCATTGACGGCACCATAGGTAAAATATTTGAAACCAACCACGCCTTTAGTATTGAGTCTCCTCAGGGTCTCGAGCTATTTGTCCACTTTGGTGTTGGCACAGTTGAGCTAAGAGGCAAAGGCTTTAAACGCTTAGCTGAAGAAGGCCAACAGGTTAAAGCGGGCCAACCTATTCTGTCATTTGACTTAGCCTTTTTACGCGACAATGTCGAAAGTTTACTCACTCCTGTGGTACTGGCAAACATGGAAGATGTGATCAAATTAGACAAAGCCCAAGGCAGTGTTATTGCCGGTAAAGACGTGATTTTTACCGTTCAAATGTAATCAAATTTCATCCTCACTTTTACATTTTTTGCCACCAAGATTGACTAAGATGCAAGCAGCCTCAGCTTGCATTTTATGAAATCTATTCAAATGCCTGCATTACCCTTGTTCAAGCTGCAACTCAATGCCACAATGTTGTTATTACCTCAGTTGTCATTACCTTAGTTGTCATTGCCTTATTTCATAAAAGCCTCATGTGCACTTATGGGCTGAAGTATTGCTTATGGATTACAGGGTTCATTCGGCAAACTCGACACATAAAATTTAACCGATAAAAGGGAGCCCACCTTTGACTTTATACGGCATTAAAAATTGCGATACAGTGCGTAAAGCACGCAAATGGTTGGAAGCAGAAAAGATTGATTACACCTTTCATGATTTTCGTGATGATGGTTTAACAGCTGATACCGTGAGTCAATGGGCCAATATTGTCGGCTGGGAAACATTATTCAATAAACGCAGTACCAGTTTTCGTGGATTAAGCGATGCAGAAAAAACAGACATCACCCAAGACAAAGCCATCGCGCTTATGGTGCAACACCCTACTCTCATAAAACGTCCAGTTCTGGTCAATCAAGAAAACATTCTGGTTGGGTTTAAAGCTGAGCAATACCAAGCGTGGTTCGCATAATGAATAATGATGTTGTTGAATTAACAAAAGAGTTAATTTCTCGTCCATCGGTCACCCCGCTCGACGAAGGTTGTCAAACATTAATGGCTAAACGCCTAGCCGCCATTGGATTTGATATTGAACCGATGGTTTTTGAAGACACCACCAATATGTGGGCTAGACGCGGTAAAGGTAATCCCGTATTTTGCTTTGCGGGCCACACAGATGTGGTCCCAACCGGTGACTTAAACCGTTGGCATACCCCCCCTTTTGAACCCACCATTATTGACGATTATATCCATGGGCGTGGCGCTGCCGACATGAAAGGCTCCTTAGCGGCCATGATTGTGGCCACCGAGCGTTTTGTCGCAAAGCACCCCGATCATAATGGTTCGATTACCTATTTGATCACCAGTGACGAAGAAGGCCCGTTTATTAATGGTACCACTCGCGTTATTGATACGCTGGAAGCTCGCAACGAAAAGATCACTTGGGCACTTGTGGGCGAACCATCATCGACCCATAAACTCGGTGATATCGTCAAAAATGGTCGCAGAGGGAGTTTAACCGGTAATTTAACTGTCAATGGTATTCAAGGTCATGTGGCTTACCCTCACCTTGCCGATAACCCCATTCACAAAGCCACGCCAGCATTAACTGAGTTGGCGCAAATGCATTGGGACAATGGCAATGAGTTTTTCCCACCGACTAGTTTTCAAATTGCCAATATTAATGGCGGCACCGGCGCATCGAATGTGATCCCAGGCGATCTTAAAGTGATGTTTAACTTCCGTTATTCAACTGAAGTTACCGCTGATGAATTGATAAAGCGCGTGGTTAATATTCTTGATGCTCACGGCCTAGATTACGATATTGATTGGGTCTTCAATGGCTTGCCCTTTTTAACCGGTGATGGTCCACTGCTTGAAGCCACACGTGATGCCATTCGTGAAGTCACTGGTTATGAAACCGATCCACAAACCACTGGCGGCACTTCAGATGGACGTTTTATTGCGCCAACAGGGGCTCAAGTGATTGAATTAGGTCCGGTTAATGCCACTATTCATAAAGTGAATGAGTGTGTAAAAGTGTCTGATTTAGAAGTATTAGCTAATTGTTATGAGCGCATTTTGGAAAAATTATTGTGCAAGTAACACCGTCGCTCAACATCGATATTCCTCAACAACAACTCAAGCTATACGGCTTAGATGGCCAGCATATGGTGTCTGTTGGGGATTATTTACTTGAGAAAAATACCGCTGCAGCGTTTTGCAAAATGCAGAACGCTGCAAAAAAAAGCGGCATAGATTTGCAATTGTGTTCGGCTTATCGACCTTTTGAACGTCAAGTGCATATTTGGAATGCTAAAGCCTCAGGTACACGGCCTTTGCTCGATAAAGCATCGCAACCTATTGATTATGCATCCTTGTCTGAACAACAACTTATCGACACTATTTTAATTTGGTCTGCCCTACCCGGCGCGTCAAGGCATCATTGGGGCACCGATGTCGATGTGTTTGATGCTGAGCAGATCAGTAAACACGCTCTGCAATTAGTCAGCGCAGAATACCAAGAAACAGGCCCGTGTTTTGCTTTACACCAATGGCTTGTACAACATGCGGTTGAATATGGTTTTTATTTTCCTTATCAAACACAACAAAGTGGCGTAAGCCCTGAGCCCTGGCATTTAAGTTACTTTCCGATTGCTAAAGATTACGTCAGCCAGTTTCGGGCAGATGAACTGGCAAAGGTGTTGTCTCATGCTGAAATATCATTACAATCGCCGCTAATTGAACGATTAACCGAGTTGGTTAATCACTATGTATTTTATGTCGCGCCCTCTCCGGCTTAACGCCTGCGTGTCGCCTAATTAAATGAGCCAACTGTTATGCCAACCTTGTTACCCAATATCATTATCGACAAACACCCGCTGCATTATATTGATAAAGGCCACGGCCCAGTGGTGGTGTTTTGTCACGGTTTATTAGCCAACAGCCACATGTGGCAAGCGCAAATTGATGCGTTATCGACACAATACCGATGTATTGCGATTGATTTTTGGGGTCACGGCCAAAGCCAAACGTTGCCCGTAGGCTGCGATAGTTTACAAGATGTTGCCAAACACGTTTTACGGTTACTTGATGCTCTTGCAATTAACAATGTTGCAGTGGTTGGCCATGGCAGCGGCGGAGCCATTGCAACAGAAATGGCATTACTGGCGCCAGCACGCGTACATGCATTAGTGATGCTAAACAGTTTTGTTGGCTTTGAGCCACAAGTAAACTGCATAAAATATCAAGGCTTTATGGCACAAGTGGCCAATGCCCAAGCGGTTCCTGTAGCGCTAGCTGCAAGCTTAACTGAATTGTTTTTCAGTAAAGACGCTAATGAAATTAGTCAACACAATATCGCCCTAGCCCAAGCCATCAAAGCATTTGAGCAACAGTTAATTGCCATTAACGCACAACAAATTGCCCCGTTGCTTAAATTTGCCAATATGGCGATTTTTAAACGAGATACTTTAGAGTCGGTTGAGGCTTTAACCTTACCGACACTCGTTGCCGTAGGACTAAATGGCTACCTTCGTACCGCATTAGAAAGCTACTTAATGCACGACTGTATTGATGGCAGCCAATTGCTGCATATCGAACAGGCTGGGCATTTAGCGAATATTGAAAAAGCCGATTTATTTAATCAGCATCTTATTGATTTTTTGAATAAAGTGAATTTTAATTAATCCACTTAATGGATAGACCAGATCCGCAAACATTGCTGATATACTCGTAACTTAATGACATATTGTCTGTAAATCCTGACAGACAAAATACTGAATAATCCGAGCACCAATGAAACTCCTTAAACCATTATTTGATAATAATCGCCGTTGGGCAGAGCGGATCAACAAAGAAGATCCTACTTTTTTTGAACAGCTAGCTAAGCAACAAAATCCTGAATACTTGTGGATTGGCTGCTCAGATAGCCGAGTACCTTCAAACCAAATTATTGACCTACTCCCGGGCGAAGTATTTGTTCACCGTAATATCGCCAACATGGTCATTCATACCGATTTAAATTGTTTATCGGTACTGCAATATGCAGTTGATGTACTCAAAGTTAAGCATATTATGGTTGTTGGCCACTATGGCTGTGGTGGTGTTCGCGCCGCAATGGGGAACGAGCGATTAGGCTTAATCGATAATTGGCTAGGCCATTTGCGCGACGTTCATCGTATTCATCAGGCCGATCTTGAACCTATGACTGAACAACAACGTTTTGACCGTTTGTGTGAACTCAACGTAATGGAACAAGTGTCTAATGTTGTATCAACCAATATTGTTCAAGAAGCCTGGGCTAGCGGTCAAGATGTGGCCGTCCATGGCTGGATTTACGGTATTAACAATGGTTTATTAACCGACTTAGATGTCACAATTGACCGCATTCATGGTCGTAATATTCCGTAAAACAGTGACTCAAATCGCGACAACAAAAGGCCTGCATGGCCGTCAGATATTCGACGGTTATTTGCAGGCCTTCGTTTTCCTAAATAATGCCTTAAAAAGTGTTAAGATATTTATTATTAAAAGTATTATTCAAAGTATTATTATTGCCCCAAGGCTGTTTTTTAAGCATGTAAACGCGCAATTGACTGCAGCTAAGAGAAAGAGGCAGATTAAAATATTACCTTGTATATAATTAACGGTATTGCTTACTCATATTGCTTAACCTACGTGCTGTACTTACGACGCGCTTAACTAACGCAATTAATCAGGGCACTGCAAATCAGTGCGGTTAACGCACAACATATTCTGTTATTGAGGATAAGTCTAAGTCCTCAATAGGTATTTTCTACAACAGTAGGGCTAATTTAATGAACGTGACTCTCATCATCCCAGCACGATATGGCTCAAGCCGTTTCCCGGGTAAACCACTGGCTCTTATTGCGGGTAAACCTATGATCCAGCGAGTTTACGAGCGCGCTGCACTGGCCAAAGGCATCGACAATATTTACGTTGCCACCGATGACGACAGAATTAAAAACACCGTAGAAGGCTTTGGTGGCAAGGCCGTCATGACCGACCCTGATGCCGCATCAGGTACAGATCGCATTAACGATGCCATTGAGCGCCTAGGCTTAGGTGACGATGATTTAGTGATTAACCTACAAGGTGACCAACCGTTAATCGACCCAAGCTCTATTGAGCAAATGGTGAGTTTATTTCAACAACACCCTGGCGAGTTTGAAATGGCCACGTTGGGCTTTCAAATTACCGAAGAGAAAGAATTAGACGACCCAATGCACGTTAAAGTGGTGTTTGATAACGACTATAACGCCTTGTACTTTTCACGAGCTCGCATTCCTTTTGGCCGTGACATTAAAGACTACCCTGTTTATAAGCACATTGGCGTTTATGCTTATACCAAACGTTTCATTAATGCATTTGCTAAGTTGCCAGTAGGCAGACTAGAAGACATTGAAAAACTAGAACAATTACGCGCATTAGAAAATGGCCATAAAATTAAAGTCGTTATCAGTGAATACAACGCTCCTGAAGTTGACGTGCCGGACGATATTGAAAAATGTGAGCGCATTTTAGCGGCAAATTAAATGTTACCGATACACACCATTACCAAGGAGTAACCCATGAGTTTAGAAGGCTACGAAGTCTGGTTGATTATTATCTTAGTGCTTGGTGTTATTGCCAGTAATATTGCCGTTTTAAAGTATTCAGCAAAATTTAAAATGCCACAATTTGGTGATCCAAAAGATAACAAGGCGACACCAGATCAGAATAACGCTGACACAGACAAACCGTCTGACACAAAAGATGATGACAGTAAGCCTAATGGTTAATCTTGAGCCTCTGTTCTAATGCTTATTAGAGACAAAAAACGCTAGCCTCTTCGCAGTGGCTAGCGTTTTTTTATTGCGGTACTCTTGATATTGAAGCACTAAGTGCTCGTTCATAATAGCTAGGTCAAAGTTGCTAAATCATTAGGAACTAAGTCATTAGGTGCTAAGTCATAGGAGCTAAATCATTAGGTGCTAAGTCATAGGAGCTAAATCAATTGGAACTGAGTCATTAGGCTCTGAGTCATAGGAGCTCAGCGCTAAATCTTAAGTCTAAATGCTCGGAGCTAAACGCTAGGAGCTAACCCAAACAATGCTCGGCAAATTAACTCATAGCGCAATATTCAGCAGAAATCCTATCGATTATTCGTAATCAAAGGACTCTTTAGGTGCGACATCATTAGGCCAAGCATTAATCACCGCTTTGACTAACGATGCCAATGGAATCGCAAAGAAAACCCCCCATACGCCCCACAGCCCGCCAAACACGAGTACCGCAGCGATAATCACCACTGGGTGTAAATCAACCGCATCAGAGAATAATAACGGCACTAATACGTTACCGTCTAATGCCTGAATAATACCGTAACCAAGCATCAAGTAACCAAACTCAGGGCTAAATCCCCACTGGAAAAAAGCCACTAGTGCAATGGGTAACGTCACTAAGGTCGCCCCAACGTATGGGATCAATACCGATAAACCGGTAAGCACACCTAACAATGCAGAGTAGCGCAGCCCCATAATGGCAAAGAAGATATAGCTGGCAACGCCAACAATCACAATTTCAATGACTTTACCGCGGATATAGTTAAAAATTTGCTGGTCCATTTCAAACCAAACATTGCGTGCTAAATCACGATTTGTGGGAAAAAAACGCTTACTGCCCTTCATTAATTGGTCTTTGTCTTTTAAGAAGAAAAACACCAGTAATGGCACTAAAATCGCGTATACCATCAACACTAATAATGACGCAGAATAACCTAACAACTGCTTACCTAAGTCTAACAAGTGCTGAGTATCAAGCATCTTATTAATCTCTTCCATCATCGAGTCTATCTGTGGAGCACTGATAAATTGCGGATAATCAGCACTAAACTCTCTAACGATTAGCATGCCTTTATCAATCATTGACGGTAAATCGGTTACCAATGACACACCCTGACGCCAAATACTGGGTGCTAATCCCAACATTAAAATCAGCATTAAGCCTAAAAATACCACTAACACGATAGAGGCTGCCGCCGTTCGACTAATGCCTAAACGCGACATTTGCGCCACAGGCCATTCAAGTAAAAATGCTAACACCAACGCAACCAATAAAGGCGCAAGTAAACCGGCACCAAAGTACAACGCAAGACCAATACCAATAATAATAAACATTAAGGTAATGGCTTGTGGATCGCTAAAACGGGTTTTGTACCACTCTGTTAAAAATGCCAGCATTGAACAACCTTTATATTAAAAACACTAATTTAATTTGTTTTGGTAATAATTACGGACAAACAATGCAACTCATCGGCAACGATTTCAATACCAAAACCCATTTTTTTCATTAACAAGGGAACATCTCGACGTGAACCGTGGTCAGATAGAAGAACATGTAAGGTTTCACCCACTTGTATTTGCTTGAGTAAAAGTTTCACTTTAACTAAAGGATACGGACAAGAATACGGCGTTAAATCAATAAAAATCATTATGAACTTGCTTTAATCATTCTAGGGCTATTATCCTAGCTTGAACAACAAACCACAAGCAATGTTGCAAAACCAACTTGTGCGTTAAGCCAAGAACTTACGACTCATTTAGCATTAAAGGTTTCGCTTGCGTAAATTATCATTATCGACCTTTTCAAAAGCATTAACAGCCACTGCCATTAGCATTGTATTTGCTGGCAGTATTGCCCACAGCTTTGCCAATAATGATCTACCCGATCTTGGTACTGCAGCTGTTAACACCTTCAGTTTAGAAAAAGAAACCGTGTACGGTGACGCATACATGCGAGTCATCCGCTCATCTGCACCTGTACTGGCCGATCCGGTACTGACACAATATTTATCTGAACTAGGGAATAAATTAGTTGCCAATGCGACAGGCGTTAAAACCCCTTTTTACTTCTTCTTACTGCGTAATGATGAAATCAACGCTTTTGCGTTTTTTGGTGGCCACGTTGGCGTACACACCGGTTTGTTTTTAAATGCTGAAAACGAAAGTGAATTAGCATCAGTGCTCGCACACGAAATCACCCACGTTACCCAGCGCCATTTAGCCCGTTCACTCGAGGCACAGCAAAAAAGCTCGACGGCGACGATTGCAGGCATGTTAGGCGCGATTTTATTAACGATTGCCGCCCCGCAAGCGGGTATGGCCGCATTAGCAACCACCCAAGCCCTTGCCACTCAATCGAAAATAAACTATACCCGTCTTCATGAAAAAGAAGCAGACCGAATTGGGATGCAAATATTGGTTGATGCAGGCTTTGACCCCAATGCCGCGTCTACTTTTTTTGGCCAACTTGCCGTACGTTACCGCTTTTCAACCACGCCACCACAAATGTTGCTCACTCACCCGTTACCAGAGTCTCGTATTACTGAAGCGCGTAACCGTGCCGCGCAATACCCTAAGCGCTTTGTGCCTGACAGTTTAAATTACCAATTAGCCAAAGCCCGTATTCAAGTGCGATTTTCTAACTTTAGTGACGACGGCGCGTTATCGTTATTTGAACAACAATTAAAGAAAAACAACTACACATTTGAAGATGCAGCCCTATACGGTAAAGCATTAGCCTTATTCCGTTTAGAAAAGTTTGCTCAAGCAGAAGCCATCATCGATTCGTTATTGAAAAAAGATAATAACAATTTGTTTTATCTAGACACAAAAACAGATCTGCTCGCTCAGAAAAAAGACTTCACCGCTGCCATCGCATTACTGGAAGCGCAGCGTAAAATTAAACCCACATCGCAAGTGGTCAATACCAACCTTGCCAATATTTACGTTGAAGCAGACCAACCGCTAAAGGCTATTCCACTGCTTGAAGAGTTAATCTTTTTCGACAAACAAAATATGTTGCCTTACCAGATTATGGCTGACGCTTACCGTAAGCTTGATAATAAAGCCTTAGAGTATTACAGCAATGCCGAAATTATGGCATTAACCGCCAATTATCAAGGCGCAATCGACCAATTAAACTATGCCTATCGTTATTCTGAAGGACAAACCTTGCAGCTTGCACGAATTGAAGCCAGGATCCGCCAGTTTAGACAAGCCGATAGAGAACTTGATCAGTTTAAGTAACCATAACGGTGTAACTTTAGCGGTCTTTTTTTGATAGAATAATGGCGAACTGAAGGTTTGCCATTTTTTATGACGGAAAATAAACATGACAAAAACTAAAACGACTATTTTACACAATCCTCGCTGCTCAAAAAGCCGTGAGACGTTAGCGTTACTTGAAGCCCAAGGTGTTGATATTACTGTAGTCGAGTACCTAAAGCAGCCTCCGAGTGAGACCGAAATCAGTAATATACTTACCCTTTTAGGTTTAACAGCACGCCAAATGATGCGCACCAAAGAAGATGAATATAAAGCGCAAAACTTAGCAGACCCGGCACTGACCGAAGCACAGCTTATCAGCGCAATGGTTGCAACGCCAAAATTAATTGAACGTCCAATTGTGCTGGCTAATAACCAGGCTGCGATTGGCCGACCACCTGAAACTGTTTTATCTATTCTGTAACGAGCAAAATAATGACCACACAAACCTTATTCCAACTCAGCCGTATTGGTTACCTTGCATTACTTTTGCTGCTTAGCGGCTGGTTTATTCAACAAGGCTTAAATGGCACCTATTCTCTTGGTTTTAGTTTAATTTGGATTGTCCCATTACTCTTTCCGCTAAAAGGCATTATTACCGGCAACCCATACACCTATGCCTGGGCGAGTTTTATTTTATGTGTGTATTTGCTACATGGTTTGACCCTAGCGTATATCACCACTGACGCGTTTGCCTTTGCACTGATTGAATCTGTCTTGATTTGTATTTTATTGGTTACCTTTCCTTTCTATGCCCGCAAACGCGGCCGCGAATTAGGCTTAGGATTAAAGAAAAAATCTGAACAACAGTAGAATATAAATAAACAAAAACGCCAAATGAATTCATTTGGCGTTTTTTTATTGTCATTTAAGTGCATTACGCGCGTTATCTGTGATTAAAATCTAGCTCTATAACCTAAGCATTTCTTTAATAAACGGAATCGTCAATTTACGCTGATGTACCATCGAGGCTTTATCAAGCTTATCGAGCACGTCAAATAAGGTACGTAAATCACGTGCCATACGGGTAAGCAAAAAACGCCCTACTTCATCAGATAACTGTAAACCGCGCATTGCAGCGCGGCGTTGTAATGCGGCGAGCTTTTCATCATCAGCCATGGGTTGTAACTGATAAATCAATCCCCATTGCATACGCGAGACGAGGTCAGGCAAAGAGAATCCCACCTCAGATGGCGATGCATTACCGCTGACAATCAAACGACAATCTTGCTGCTCTGCAATACGATTATACAGATGAAAAATGGCTTCTTCCCATACAGGATGTCCGGCAATGGCTTCAACATCATCGATACAAATCAGCTCTAATGATTCGAGCCCTTCAAACAATGCTGGAGAAATACTGGCGTGGATCCCTAATGGAATATATAGCGTACGTCGCTCTAAATCATTCGCATGGGCACAAGCTGCATGCATTAAATGAGTGCGACCTGATTTTTCGGGACCATAGATGTATAAAGAAGACGCAAGTGACCCTTCAGCACTAGCTTGAAGTTTTTGGATCAGCTCATCGTTACCCGAAGCAGGATAATAACTTTGAAAGGTTTCATCGTCAGGTAAGTAAACGGGTAAAGATAATTGTCTTGGTGAGTTTTGTGTCACTCAGATAGGTCTCGAAATCATAAACGAACAAACGTTATTATACATGTAAGCGCTCTATAATCACAGAGCGCCACCTTTGCCGACTTATTGGCCGAGCCATTGATACATTAACGAGGGTTGCGAAACCTCAGTTTTTTGTTGGTAAAATGACTCCACACTGCCCATTGTATCTAGCTTTGACAGGCGACTGTCTATATCCAGTAAACGCTGTAAATCATTGACACTACTATATAACTCAACGTTATAGGTTGCCGTGCTGCCTTTAAACGAATGTAAGCTTATTGATTTAATGGCGCTTAACTGACGTAAATAGGCTTCAATATTGACCACCTGAGTCATGTTATTTAAGCCAGAAAAGCTCACTTCTGTGGCCGCATTACTGCCTGTTGATGCAATCGCATACTGACTAATGTGGTAATCAGCTAAAATAGCCATCATGCGTTTTACCGCTTGTTGATTGTCTGCCGCCTCGCCTTGCTGCGCCACTAAAGGTTGTAACACCCCATCGGTTCGGGTTTTATTGAATAAATTGATCGTAAACATCACTCGACTGCCTTGGTTTTCAATATTGGCAATCGCAAAGTAATCTGACTGGTAACGTGCCGAGGCAACAAATACGACATCCGTAAAACCGCCACGCACATCATTGACGGTAACACCCATCACGTCATCAAGATCCATAATCGGTAACATCACCGGAATACCTTTATTGGCAGACGCTTGGGTTAACTCATCACGAAGTTCTGATAAAGAGGCATCAGCTAAAATAGTGGGCTCAGTGTTTTCATCTACCGTTAACCACATAAGTGTTAATGGGCGCTGGCTTCCCCATACAGGCAAACCGGCCTGACGTAGCTTGGCAATCACTCTTTGATGATCAAAACTGGCTTTCAGCATCAGCTCGCCATTTTGTTCGAAATAGCCGTACTGAGTCAGAATGACTTCAGGCTCATTTATCTGGGCTTTAATGAGTGGGTTTAATACCACACTTGGGCTGCCAGAATTTTTTAAAAACACAGCCGCTAACGCTTCTTTCAATGCATTATTTTTAACATCGTTTGCACGTGAACTCACCGCAATATCAGCCTCTTCAAGCTTACTGACTTCAGCAGCTTGCACGAGCGCGATTGAGGTTAACGCAATTAAAGGTAACACAATGAGATTAATTAGTTTTTTCAGCATCTGATAACATAAACGCAGCAAATATAAGTAGCAAAATTATATCATAATAAAAAATGGATAACGAAAACTCTTTTTACGGCAAGGTAGCACTAAGGTCAATTTGACTAAGTATTGTAGCGATATCAAATAACTATAATCGCCACATAGGCCTAATACAGGTTATGAAAACACTGGCATTTATGTGACAATTCGCGCCGTTTAATCACACGCCAGCTTCTAGCCAGCTTCTAGATAATGATGGAGAAAAATATGAAACGCGTGTTAATCCCGCTTCAAGGTGCACAAATGTTATTTGTCGCCTTTGGTGCACTGGTACTTATGCCATTATTAACTGGCCTAGACACTAGCGTCGCCCTGTTTACTGCCGGTTTCGGTACCCTTTTGTTTCAACTCGTCACTAAGCGTCAAGTCCCCATATTTCTTGCTTCTTCTTTTGCCTTTATTGCGCCGATTTTATATGGCGTACAAACTTGGGGCATTCCGGCCACTATGGGTGGATTAATGGCGGCTGGTGTGGTGTACATGTTACTGGGCTTATCGGTTAAGTTACGCGGCACCGGCTTTATTCATAGGTTGTTACCGCCTGTGGTCGTCGGCCCTGTCATCATGATTATTGGCTTAGGCTTAGCCCCTGTTGCAGTCAATATGGCGCTGGGTAAAAGTGGCGACGGCAGCATAGTGATTATTGAACAAAACACCGCGTTATTTATTTCACTTGCCGCATTAATGACTACGGTTTTGGTTGCTGTATTCGCCAAAGGATTAGTGCGATTAATGCCGATCCTTGCCGGTATCTTAGTTGGCTACGGCGCCAGTTTAGCCTTTGGCATCGTTGACTTTACCCCGGTAACGCAAGCGGCATGGTTAGCCATGCCCAACTTTGTTGCCCCAGAATTTAATTGGCACGCTATTTTATTCATGATCCCGGTAGCCATTGCACCTGCAGTTGAGCACATTGGAGATATTTTAGCGATTTCAAATGTGACCGGTAAAGATTTTCTTAAAAAGCCAGGCCTGCACCGCACATTAATGGGTGACGGTATTGCGACTATTGCAGCATCGGCGTTAGGTGGACCACCAAACACCACATACAGTGAAGTCACTGGCGCAGTCACATTAACCAAAAGTTTTGACCCACGCATTATGACATGGACGGCTATCACCGCGATTACGCTTGCTTTTGTTGGTAAATTGGGGGCATTAATGCAAACGATCCCGGTGCCGGTAATGGGCGGCATTATGTGCTTATTGTTTGGCTCTATTGCGGCGGTTGGCTTAAATACCTTGATACGCCATCAGGTCGATTTATCTGAACCACGCAATTTAAGTATTGTTGGGGTGACTCTGGTATTTGGTATTGGCGGCATGGCCTTTGGCATAGGCTCATTTAGCCTAACAGGCATCAGCCTTTGCGGTATTGTGGCGATAGTCATGAATTTAATTTTACCGACGGTAAAAAAGCCTCACACAGATGAAACACATTAAGATTGATAACTGACATTGTTAAATAACAGATAATAAAAAGCCCCAATGGCTCTCGCTTTGGGGCTTTTTTTATTGCGTTAAACACATTAAAGGTTAACGATTACTCTGCTGCATCTTCTGTACGGAATTTATCAGCAGTGGCTTTAATAATTGGCTGAAGCTCACCTTTTTGGAACATTTCGGTGATGATGTCACAACCACCAATCAACTCGCCTTCAACCCATAATTGTGGGAATGTTGGCCAGTTAGCAAATTTTGGTAATTCAGCACGGATATCTGGGTGCTGTAAAATGTCTACGAATGCAAATTGTTCACCACAGTTGATCATCACCTGAGCAACCTGAGATGAAAATCCACAGCTTGGTAATTTAGGCGAACCTTTCATGTACACAATAATTGGGTTTTCGCTAATTTGCTGTTTAATCTTTTCTACAGTTTCCATTTGATTTCCTAAGTACGACGACTGAACACATAATAGCTATTGTACGACACCTAGACAAATAACAAAATGCTACGATTTGTAAGGTTAATCTAAAATCCAGCAAATCAATTAGCCCAAGCGCGATAATTCCCTAAACAATGATTCACATCACAAAAATAATCAGTACAATAGCAAGAGAGCAATGTTACCTGATTGGTAAACAAAAACGATAACCTGAATCCATGGAGAGATACTAATGGCTTTCGAACTACCAGCATTACCTTATGCAAAGAACGCACTTGAACCGCACATTTCACAAGAAACTATCGAGTTCCATTACGGTAAGCACCACAACACTTACGTGGTAAAACTGAATGGTTTAGTTGAAGGAACTGAATTTGCTGGCAAGACGCTAGAAGAAGTTGTTAAAACTTCAACAGGTGGCATGTTCAACAACGCAGCTCAAGTTTGGAACCACACTTTTTACTGGAACTGTTTAGCGCCTAACGCTGGCGGCGAAGCCACTGGCGATATCGCAGCGGCTATCAATGCATCTTTCGGTTCTTTTGAAGAATTCAAAGCTAAGTTTACAGATTCTGCAGTAAACAACTTCGGTAGCGCTTGGACTTGGTTAGTGAAAAAAGCTGACGGTTCTTTAGCTATCGTTAACACCAGCAACGCTGCAACACCGTTAACAGATGAATCAGTTACTATTTTATTAACTGTAGACGTATGGGAACATGCTTACTACGTTGATTATCGTAACGCACGTCCAGAGTATTTAGCTCACTTCTGGCAACTTGTTAACTGGGAATTTGTTAACAAGAACTTTGCTGCTTAATCTTAATTAACAGTAAAACTTAAGGAGCCTATATGGCTCCTTTTTTATGCCTGGATGTCATTAACGCTCATACTTTATGCTCAGCTCTATTTTTGCAACTATTGCAAATGCTACTGTTTGTCATTGTTTTTATTTAATTTATTTTAACTAAAATTTAGCTAAGTCGTTTGCCCTGTCCTACACTTTAGTCGTAAAGCCTAATGTAGCTGGATAGATCTAGCAGCATATTCCCCTAGATCCTCTCCCATCACTTTGGCTTTTAAAAGTGAGACAACTGTATGTTTTGAGGGGGTTACCATGGGCATATTTGAGCATTATCAACAACGTTATGAGAAAAAGCTCGACGAGGAATACACCTTAGCGCAATTTCTTGATATTTGTAAGCAAGACAAAAGTGCATACGTGTCTGCTGCAGAACGATTATTAATGGCCATTGGTGAAGCAAAAATGGTCGACACAGCCAAAAATCCCATCCTGAGTCGAATTTTCTCTAACCGTTTAATTGCAAGCTATCCCGCTTTTAAAGATTTTTATGGCATGGAAGATGCTATCGAACAAATCGTGGCTTATTTAAAACATTCAGCTCAAGGCTTAGAAGAATCAAAGCAGATCCTGTATTTGCTTGGCCCTGTCGGTGGCGGTAAATCATCACTGGCTGAAAAATTAAAAGCCTTAATGCAACAAGTGCCGATTTATATTCTCAGTGCAGATGGTATGCGCAGCCCTGTCAACGACCACCCTTTTTGCTTATTTGATCCCGAAGAAGACAGTACACTGCTACAGAGCGAATACAATATTCCCATTCGCTACCTTAAAACCATCATGTCTCCCTGGGCAGTTAAACGCCTACATCAATACGGCGGCGACATTTCTAAATTTAGAGTCGTAAAAGTCTATCCATCAGTATTAGATCAAATTGGTATTGCGAAAACAGAGCCTGGCGATGAAAACAATCAAGATATTTCTGCGCTTGTCGGTAAAGTGGATATTCGTCAACTTGAGCATTTTTCACAAGATGATGCCGATGCGTATGCATACTCAGGTGCGCTGTGTCGTGCCAACCAAGGCTTGATGGAATTTGTCGAAATGTTTAAAGCGCCCATTAAAGTGCTACACCCATTATTAACCGCCACTCAAGAAGGCAATTACAATGGTACAGAGGGCTTATCTGCACTGCCCTACAATGGGATTATTTTGGCTCACTCAAATGAGTCTGAATGGTCGACATTTAGAAATAACAAAAACAACGAAGCTTTTTTAGACCGGGTTTATATTGTTAAAGTGCCTTATTGTTTGCGCGTATCAGAAGAAATGGCAATCTATCAAAAGTTGTTAGTCAACTCCGAATTATCTGCAGCATCGTGTGCACCTGGAACGTTAGAAACCTTAGCGCAGTTTAGTGTGTTATCACGCTTAAAAGTCCCTGATAACTCATCAATTTATTCAAAAATGCGTGTCTATAATGGCGAAAGTTTAAAAGACACCGATCCAAAAGCTAAATCATACCAGGAGTATCGAGACTACGCCGGTGTAGATGAAGGTATGCAAGGATTGTCGACTCGTTTTGCCTTTAAAATTTTGTCACGTGTGTTCAACTTTGATAGTGCTGAAATTGCCGCTAATCCTGTGCACCTTTTTTACGTACTTGAAAAGCAAATTGAACAAGAGCAATTCCCAAGTGAAACAGGCGAGAAGTACCTTGAATTTTTAAAAGGCTACCTTATTCCTAAGTATGTGGAATTTATTGGTAAAGAAATTCAAACTGCCTATCTTGAGTCTTATTCAGAATACGGCCAAAATATTTTTGACCGTTATGTCACCTACGCAGACTTTTGGATCCAAGATCAAGAGTATCGCGATCCTGAAACCGGTCAGTTATTTGACCGTGGCGCCTTAAATGCTGAGCTGGAAAAAATTGAAAAACCAGCAGGCATCAGTAATCCTAAAGACTTCCGCAATGAAATCGTTAACTTCGTTTTACGCGCCAGAGCCAACAACGAAGGTAATAATCCATTGTGGACCAGTTACGAAAAACTGCGCACTGTGATTGAAAAGAAAATGTTTTCTAATACAGAAGATTTATTACCCGTTATTTCATTCAATGCCAAAACCTCAAATGATGACCAACGTAAACACGATGATTTCGTCAATCGGATGATGGAGAAAGGCTACACCAAGAAACAAGTCCGCTTATTGTCTGAATGGTATTTACGCGTTCGAAAATCATCATAATCAACACCCAGCCCTGGCTGAGACATACTCAGCCAGATAGTTGACTTGGGGGGCGTATGGCAAACTTTATCGATAGACGACTTAATGCTAAAGGAAAAAGCACGGTTAATCGTCAGCGTTTTATTGAGCGCTATAAAAAACAAATCAAAAAAGCGGTCAGTGATGCCGTGACCCGTCGCAGTGTGACTGATATTGATAAAGGGGAAAAGATCAGTATTCCGACTCGCGACATCAGTGAACCGCTATTTAGGCAAGGTCAAGGCGGTAAACGAAATCGCGTTCATCCTGGTAATGATCAGTTTAATCGTGGAGACCAAATACAGCGCCCTAATGGCGGTCAAGATGGTGCGGGCCAAGGCGATGCTTCAGACAGCGGCGAAGGCAGTGACGATTTTGTCTTTAATATCTCAAAAGATGAATATCTAGAATTATTATTTGAAGACTTAGCACTACCCAACTTGCAAAATAATCGCTTTAATAAGTTGGTTGAGTATCAAATTTATCGGGCGGGTTTTACCAACGATGGCGTGCCAGCCAATATTAATATTGTACGCTCGCTGCGTTCGTCACTTGCACGCCGTATTGCGATGTCTGGCAGTAAAAAGCGCGCCCTCAAATTATTAGCAGCCGAGCTTGAGCAATTACAAAATACACCAGGCTCAAAAGCTGAAAACATTTTCGCGTTAAAAGAGCAAATTGAATTGCTCAAAAAACAAATCGCCAATGTGCCGTTTATCGACACCTTTGACTTAAAGTTCAATAACTACGCAAAACGTGAAAAACCATCCAGTCAGGCGGTAATGTTCTGTTTAATGGATGTATCTGGCTCGATGGATCAAGCGACTAAAGACATTGCCAAACGGTTTTATATATTGCTGTATTTGTTTTTAACCCGCAGTTATAAAAATCTTGAGGTGGTGTATATCCGCCATCACACTCAAGCAAAAGAAGTCGATGAACACGAATTTTTTTACTCGCAAGAAACTGGCGGCACCATAGTATCGAGTGCATTAACATTAATGAACGAAATACAACAAGCACGTTATCCTGAAAACGAATGGAACATTTACGCAGCGCAAGCCTCTGACGGTGATAACTGGGTCGATGATTCGCCCCACTGCCATGACTTATTGGCCAACCATATACTGCCTAAAGTGCGATACTTTAGTTACATCGAAATCACTCAACGTGCCCACCAGACCTTATGGAATCAATATCAAGATCTGCAACAACAATTTGATAATATTGCAGTGCAACACATTCGTGAAGTCGAAGACATTTATCCGGTATTTCGCGAACTCTTTAAAAAACAGGCTGTATAGGGGGTGACCATGGTTAATGCAACTCGCAAGCCGTTGGATGATGGACCCGAATGGACATTCGACTTACTTAACCAATATCAGCAAGCCATTGCTGAAGCTGCAGATTTTTTCAAATTGGATGCATACCCAAACCAAATCGAAATCATCACCGCCGAGCAAATGATGGACGCTTACGCCGGAATTGGTATGCCAATCGGTTATACCCATTGGTCGTTTGGCAAACGTTTTATTGAAACGGAGCAAGGTTACAAGCGCGGGCAAATGGGCTTAGCCTACGAGATTGTGATTAACTCAGACCCTTGCATTGCCTATTTAATGGAAGAAAACACCATCACCATGCAAGCCCTAGTGATGGCACATGCATGTTATGGCCATAATAGTTTTTTTAAAAATAACTATTTATTTAAAACCTGGACTGATGCCAGCTCAATTATTGATTACTTAGTGTTTGCCAAGAATTACATTCGGGAATGCGAAGTAAAATACGGCATTGAACAGGTTGAACTCACGCTCGACTCTTGCCATGCATTAATGAATTATGGCGTTGATCGTTACAAGCGCCCTGCTGAGGTGTCGTTTAAAGAAGAGCAAGCACGTCAACAAGAGCGCGAGGATTACCTGCAAACTCAGGTTAATGACTTATGGCGAACCATCCCCATATCACCGCAAAAAACACCCCAAGATAACGACAAAATCTTTCCAGAAGAACCGCAAGAAAACATTCTGTATTTTATCGAAAAAAACGCCCCATTATTAGCACCTTGGCAACGTGAACTGGTGCGTATTGTGCGTAAAATGGCGCAATATTTTTACCCTCAAAAACAGACTCAGGTCATGAATGAAGGCTGGGCAACATTTTGGCATTACACCATTTTGAATCGTCTTTATGATACCGGTAAAGTCAGCGATCGCTTTATGTTAGAGTTTTTACAAAGCCACACTGCAGTCGTCGCGCAGCCGTCTTATAATAGCCCTTACTATACTGGCATTAACCCCTATGCTTTAGGGTTTGCCATGTTTATTGATATTAGGCGCATTTGTGAAAACCCAACGGATGAAGACCGTCAATGGTTTCCCGATATCGCGGGCAGCGACTGGCTAACCACAGTACATTTTGCGATGCAAAACTTTAAAGATGAGAGTTTTATCAGCCAATACTTATCTCCTAAAGTGATAAGAGACTTTAAGTTATTTGGGATTTTAGATGATGAAAAACGCAGTCATTTAGCCGTATCCGCCATTCACGATGAACAAGGTTATCAAGATATTCGCAATACACTGTCGCAGCAGTATAACTTGTCTAACATCGAGCCTAACATTCAAGTACAACAAGTGCTGGTCAATGGCGACCGTTCGATAACGCTTCGTTATATCCCTTTTGATAATATCCCGTTGGCAGACAATCATCAGGAAGTATTGAAACATCTGCATCGGTTATGGGGGTTTACTGTGACACTCGAGCAAGTTGATGAACTTGGCATGATAAAAGTACTATCAACATGCCCTGAAATGGAATCACAGCCTCACCATTCTTCTTATAACGTTATCGCTTAGGCTCATTACATTAGCTAATAACATATGCTTTAACAATAAGTCCTTTAACATAAGTCCTTAGCTTATGGGCATAAAAAAACCAATCGCTAAACGATTGGTTTTTATGTTTAAGCTATAAAACTGATTTAGCTGTTGTCATGACCGATTTCAGCAGGCATATCATCACGCAGTTTTTGCCATAATTTACCGCTTTCAATACCATTGTTACGCATTAACGTAGGCACTTCGGCATAGTTTTTATCTTTGGCTAATTTTTCAAGTTTGATATAGAAACGCATCGTCAATTCTCGAGCTTCTTGGCTTGAAAAGTAGAAGCGACCCACACGGTTATATAAACCTTTAAACCCATTTAAAATCAACACATACAGTGGATTTCCTGACGCAAAAGCCAAGGTGTGATGTAATTGGTAATCAAACTCGGCATAGGCTTCAGCATCGTTTTCTAACGAATGAATACCTGCTAAAGCGGCAATAGCTTTGTCTGGATTGTGTCTAATCGATGCTCGGAAATAAATGTTACTCACGTTGCCACGCGCCGACATTAACTGATCGACTAATAACGGAAATCCATCTGGATTTAAATCCGCGATGGTTTCAAGAATATTGAGTCCTGATGTTTCCCAAAAGTTATTCACTTGGGTTGGTTTGCCATGTTGAATTTTCAACCAGCCATCTCGAGCTAAACGTTGCAGTACTTCACGTAATGTTGTGCGAGTCACTCCAATGAGTTCAGAAAGCTCACGTTCCGCGGGTAAAATTGATCCGGGTGGGAACTTGTTTTCCCAAATGGAACGAACAATGTACTTTTCGGCGAAACTTGCTGGGCCTTTGGCATTGATGATCATTAGCCTTCATATCCTATTGCTAAACAATGGCGAAACTATTGACTGATCATACCAGAGCGGTGGAAAATAAAAACCATTGTTTATTCACAACACATATAATGCTTGTTTTTTAAACATACCTAATTCATTCAAATCGGATTAACTGAATTCACTTCACAACTTGACTATTATCATCAACATATCGTGATTTATGTCGATAAAATAAAACAAGTTTAGTATATACTCATGTAGCTAGTTTGTTAGTGCTGTGTAGGTATTTTTGCTCGTACTACGGCATTACAATGAGACTTGTTTAAGCTACACTAGCGACGAAAATAATGAGCCATATAGCGTTTTTCGCATTACAACATGCGCTAAAACCTTGTTTAATAAATCAATTTATTACTATTTTCAATTAACCGCAGGCCATTTGTAATACTATAGTAGGTAAAGTTTTAATGAAAATTAATGAAATATTGATTTTCATCAAGTTTTTAATCCGAACTTGCCTCTATTCTCCCAACCTGTTGAAAATAAGAATGTGTTGTTTGCTATCAAGAAATGGTACCAATACTGTCACAATAACAATATCGGAGAGGCTGCTATGCAGGCAACCAAGGGTCAAGCGCTATTTGTTAACTTTTTAGGCAATTCGCCTAAGTGGTACAAATACGCCATTTTGGCATTTTTAATTATTAATCCCCTGCTGTTCTTTTATGTCAGTCCATTTGTCGCAGGATGGGTGCTGGTTGTTGAATTCATTTTTACACTCGCGATGGCATTAAAATGTTATCCGTTACAGCCAGGGGGCTTGCTTGCAATTGAAGCGGTGATGATTGGCATGACATCGCCCACCCAGGTTCTACATGAAATAGAAGCCAACTTAGAAGTGCTTTTACTATTAGTGTTTATGGTTGCCGGTATTTACTTTATGAAGCAGCTGTTGCTGTTCGTATTTACCAAGATGATCACTAAAGTTCGTTCCAAAATTATTGTGTCCTTGATGTTTTGCACCGCATCGGCCTTTTTATCTGCCTTTTTAGACGCTTTAACCGTTATTGCAGTGATCATTGCTGTGGCGGTGGGCTTTTACTCTATTTATCACAAAGTCGCGTCAGGCAAGAGCTTTAGCGATAATGATGGGCACGACCATACATCGGAATCTTCAGACCAACTCAACGACGATGAATTAGAAGCATTTAGAGCGTTTTTACGTAACCTATTGATGCATTCTGGTATTGGTACCGCTTTAGGTGGTGTATGTACCATGGTGGGTGAGCCACAAAACTTAATCATTGCGGCGCAGGCGCATTGGCAATTTGGTGAGTTCTTCTTACGTATGTCACCAGTCACTATGCCGGTGCTGTTTGCGGGTATTTTTACTTGTTTCCTTGTAGAAAAATTAAAATGGTTTGGCTATGGCGCGCAGTTACCTGATGCTGTTCACCGCATTTTAACTGACTACGCAGCTCATGAAGATTCGCATCGAACCAACCAAGATAAAATGAAATTGGTTGTTCAGGCGTTAATTGGTGTTTGGTTAATTGTCGGCTTAGCACTGCATTTAGCGTCTGTAGGCTTAATCGGTTTATCTGTCATTATTTTAGCGACGGCCTTTAATGGTGTGACTGATGAACATGCATTGGGTAAAGCGTTTGAAGAAGCATTACCGTTTACTGCACTTTTAGCCGTGTTCTTCGCCGTTGTTGGTGTGATCATTGACCAAGGCTTATTTGCGCCAGTCATCCAATGGGCATTAGGTTATGAAGGCAATACGCAGTTGGTGATTTTCTATATTGCAAACGGCTTATTGTCTATGGTGAGTGATAACGTCTTTGTGGGTACGGTGTACATTAACGAAGTTAAATCAGCATTACTGAGTGGCCAAATTACCCGAGACCAATTTGACTTACTTGCTGTCGCAATTAACACAGGTACTAACCTTCCGTCAGTTGCTACGCCAAACGGACAAGCTGCGTTCTTGTTCTTGTTGACCTCTGCGATTGCACCGCTTATTCGTCTGTCTTATGGTCGCATGGTGTGGATGGCATTACCTTATACCATCGTATTATCGATTGTGGGAGTGATGGCCATTGAAACCGGTTTCTTAACTGATATGACCCAAGTACTGTACGACACGCAGTTGATTATTCACCACTCAGCGAAAGATTTGGGCGGTATGGTTAGCGGCCATTAGTGAGCTAGGATGTTGGACTTAATAGATAATTTATCTTAAAGTCGACACAACCCATTTGAACACCCTCAATTGAGGGTGTTTTTTTATCTCAAAATTGCACTAGGAGCAGTACTTGTCAACGTTACAACTCTTTTGTCGTGGTCGTTTATCGTGGGGATTACTCGCGCTCTCTGGAGTGGTATTAGAGCTTGCCGCACTGTTTTTTCAATATGGAATGGATCTGTCACCCTGCGTAATGTGCATATACGTGCGTGTAGCCGTTCTTGGCCTTATATTGGCGGGATTAATTGGCATGCTTCAACCCACATGGTTGATTTTACGCTTTGTAGGCTTAGTGGGTTGGGTGGTGTCTGCTGTATGGGGATTTCGTTTAGCTTATGAGCTTAACAACATGCAAGTGAACCCGTCACCTTTTGCAACATGCTCTTTTTATCCTGAATTCCCAAGCTTTATGCCATTAGATGTTTGGCTCCCATCGGTGTTTTCTCCTACCGGAATGTGCAGTGATCTGCCTTGGACGTGGTTATCGGTGAGCATGGCACAATGGATGATGGTGTGTTTTGCTATCTATGCCCTGATTTGGTTAGCTATGCTTGTTCCGAGCTTAAAACCGGCAAAATAACCTATCACTGTGATTGAACAAAAAAAGACCTCAATAGAGGTCTTTTTTTATCGTGACGCACATCGGTGTCTGCTATTTTATCGAAACCGCAGGATGCATGCTGAGTGGTCACTTATTAATGCGGATTAGTATTATCGTTTACTATTCAACATCAAGTAATGGCCACAAAACAATACAGTCTTCTAAGTATTTAACTTTCATCTCGTTAACCGTTTTACCTTGCACCGAAATACCTGCAGCATGCATAGCCTCTTTGTCACCGGTCAATAATGGGTGCCAGCTAGGTAACGCTTTACCCAAATATAAACGACGATAAGCACAGCTGTCTGGCAGCCAGGTTAACTCGCTAATGTTAGCAGGCGTTATCGCAGTACATTCTGGCACGTATTTAAAACGTTCAATGTAGCGTCGACAACTGCAACTGTCCCCATCAAGTAAATGACAAGCAGCATTGGTGTAATACAATTCATCGGTTTCATCATCGATAATTTTGTTTAAGCAGCATTTACCGCAGCCATCACAGAGCGACTCCCATTGTATCGGAGTCATTTCATCTAACGGGGTTGTTGTCCAAAACTGTGTCATCATGGTCTATCTAAAGAATTATTCATCAAAATTTGTCAGCATTTTACACCGAAAACAGCTCAAGTTACTGCTTAATTTTTTCAGAAAGATAGGTTAACGCAAGGGTGTCATGAAATGAGGGTGTAAATTGATGTAATAATCGAAAATTATCGTAAACCAAATAAAAGCGCCCTTTGCTACCGTCAGGAGCAATTAACGACACATTCATATCGCTGCGCGATGGCAAGTTATCACCATTAAAACGCCTAATGCCATATGCCTGCCATTGGGGAAAAGTATGGGTCGTGGCCAACCCTAATAAATTAGGGTCCAACATCATGGTCGCTTTAACTTGCCTGCCCCAGGTAGAGTCAAATTGCCAACCTTGTTGATGTAACATATTGGCCGCGCTGGCAAACGCATCTTCTGTCGTATCCCAAATATCAATTGTGCCATCTTGATTGCCATCTACAGCATATGCTAATAACTGTGATGGCATCATTTGCATTTGTCCCATAGCCCCAGTTGATGAACTACGCAGCGAAGCGATTGGGATATTTTTCTGTTCAATGAGCTTCAGCGCAGCAATAAACTCGTTAACATAAAAAGATTCATTTTCACCTTTAAAAGCAAGAGATGCTAAAACAGATAATGTTGAAAACCGACCAGATTGCTCGCCAAAGCGCGAATTAACACCCCATAGGGCAATCAGAAAACGAGGTTGAATTTGATAACGCTGGCTGAGCTTATGAACGAGTACTTCATGTTGTTGCAACATGGCTCTAGCGGTACTGACAGTAATTTCTGGAATGTCTTGTGCAATAGAGGTTTCAAGCGTGTGTTGTGGCTTAGAATCAAGATTGGCTTTTTTAAACACTTTAATCTGTGGAATATACCGCTCTGCCGTCACCGGAGCAACACCAGCATTAATGGATTGTTGTTGTAGGTAAAGCAGATAATCTTCAAATTGGTGATGACTACTCTTAGCCATCACTAACGGAGAAAATAAGAAGTAAACTATTGTGCTTAAGATGATTTTTAGAATCATATGAGTCCTGTTTACTCCTCAAAAGATTCAGTTTATTGCTTAAAACCTATCTCTTGTTTGTGTTGGTCGAGTAAATTAATATTCGGTGGCGGAATTTGTAAATAAAAGCCTTGTTCTTCTAATGCCACTTTCACTTTACCAATATCAGCAATACCAAGATGATCACGCTTTGATAAAGGTACAATCATCACTAATGTTGGTGCGCCAAACATTTCCATTAATTGAACTGGAACATCATCAAAAACATCACGTTTTTTGACAAAAAGGTAAGTATCGGCTTTTCTACTGCTTTTATATACTGCACAAATCATTTTAGTGTAAATTTCCAAAGGTTCAAACTTGATAGTCAACTAACCACACTATAACATGGTAACTCAAGAAAATAATTGTAAATCAGTTTCTAGCTGATGTTTTGGAGAATGATGCCGGGATGGCTAAACAAAATCTCGAATTAAAAGCCACGTCTTTTACACTGTCAGTACTGCACATAAATAATAGTAATCTCGACATTATTGCTGCTGAATTAGATAACAAATTGGCACAAGCCCCGCAATTTTTCTTGGGCGCGCCTTTGGTGTTAAATCTTGCTGCGATTAAGCATACCCAAATCGATTTTTACGCGCTCAAACAATTATTAACTGACCGAAATTTAATTATCGTTGGCATTACCGATGCGAATGAAGCGCAAATAGAACAGGCTAAAAGCATGGCGATTGCCGTGGTCAAATCAGGTAAACAAGCCGCAAAAGCTGAGTTACCTAAAAGAGCCACTAAAATTGTTAAGCAAAATGTGCGTTCTGGACAACAAATATACGCACAAAATGCTGATTTAGTCATTTTTGGTGCGGTTGGCAATGGCGCTGAAGTCATTGCTGATGGTAGCATTCATATATATGGTGCACTTCGTGGTAAAGCCATGGCAGGTGCTGCGGGTGATAATCAAAGTGTGATTATTGCTAACTCGCTTGAAGCAGAATTAGTGTCGATTGCTGGGCAGTATTGGTTAACAGAACATTTACAACAATACGCACTCGATCAAAGAGGTTGTATCCGCCTTGAAGGCGAATCTCTCACAGTTGAATCATTGCCTCAATAATTGGCAAACAAAAGGATATAAAACAAAATGGCGCAAATTATTGTTGTCACATCAGGTAAAGGTGGTGTGGGAAAAACAACATCCAGTGCAGCAATTGCCACAGGATTGGCTTTAAAAGGTAAAAAAACCGTGGTTATCGATTTTGATATCGGTTTACGTAACCTTGATTTAATTATGGGTTGTGAACGTCGTGTAGTGTATGACTTTGTTAATGTGATTAATGGCGAAGCAAACCTCAATCAAGCCTTAATTAAAGATAAGCGCTGTGACAAACTCTTTGTATTACCTGCGTCGCAAACACGCGACAAAGATGCATTAACCAAAGAGGGTGTGGGGCGAGTATTAGACAATTTAGCCAAAGACTTTGATTACATCGTCTGTGACTCACCAGCCGGTATTGAGCAAGGCGCAATGATGGCATTATACTTTGCCGACATAGCCATTGTAACGACTAACCCTGAAGTCAGCTCAGTGCGCGACTCAGACCGTATATTAGGCATGTTACAAAGCCGTTCTCGCCGTGCAGAGCTGTCACTTGAGCCTATTAAAGAATATTTATTACTTACCCGCTATTCACCTGCTAGAGTCAAAACAGGTGAGATGCTCAGTGTGGAAGATGTAAAAGAAATTTTAGCCATCGAACTACTTGGGGTTATTCCTGAGTCTCAGTCGGTACTTAAAGCGTCAAACTCTGGTGTACCAGTGATTATTGATCAA
Organism: Shewanella sp. MF05913; assembly: GCF_059758095.1. NCBI lineage: Bacteria > Pseudomonadati > Pseudomonadota > Gammaproteobacteria > Alteromonadales > Shewanellaceae > Shewanella > Shewanella sp. MF05913. Next base: position 454,722 of record NZ_JCAYNT010000001.1, on the reverse strand, counting down.
GAAAGTGATGCAGGCTCAGCCTACAGCGATACTGTCGCTCGCTTATTAGGTGACGATGTACCGGTTCGATTTATCACAGAAGAAAAAAAGGGATTCCTTAAAAGGATTTTTGGTAGCTAACTATGTCGATACTTGATTATTTCAGAAGCAATAAAAAACCTAATACCGCATCGCTGGCAAAGGAAAGATTGCAAATTATTGTGGCACATCAGCGTGGAGAACGCGGTGCGCCCGATTACTTCCCAAAGATGAAGCAAGAAATCATCGAAGTGATCCGCAAATATGTTCAGATATCAGACGACCAAGTCTCTGTGCAACTTGATCAAAACGATGATAATTTATCGGTATTAGAACTTAACGTCACCTTACCTGATTCAAAGTAGTTCGCTAAGGTGAAAAAAGGATACTGGCATAATGCGAGTATCCTTTTTTATTGGCTATCGAAAATAATGACATTTACGATAACCCACAAGCCCTAACGACCACTTAGCTAAACTGAATATCCGCCAGTAAGTCACCGATTAACAGCCCTCTCCAACCGCACAATAATAACGGTGTAGGTGTTTGCTTTTTATGATAAAGCCATACTAAATATTCATGAATATGGCGTTTTGAACCGACAAACTCTAACGACACTTGTTCGCGCTCACACAATTCAGTTAAGCGGGTTTTAAGGTCTTTAAATGCAGACTTGTAACCTGATTTTAAAGCGACTATATCAACCTCTTCAGGCAGATTAGTTAAATCGGCCGTGGCCATCACCGCTAATAAATCTTTGCCATGAATCCGTTTTTCTTGCTCTGTTAAATCGGTTAAACGACTTAATTCGGCAAGGGTTGTCGGCTGCTTTTTAGCAAGAGCAATGAGCGCATGGTCTTTAACCACAAAACCCAATGCCAAATTGCGGTTAACCGCTTTGCTTAAACGCCATTTCGCCAGTACTTTTAAATACGCAAGTTGTTGGCCATTAAGTTGAAATGCATTTTTGACTTTGAGGTAAATGCTGTCACCGTCGGGCAACGTCATTCTGCCCTCGGTCATGCGTTGGCCTTCTTCAAACAACCAGGCTTCGCGTTGATTTTCAATTAGTTTTTGCTGTAATTGCGGATACAACTTATACAAATAATATACATCATTGGCAGCATACTGTAACTGAGCATCGGTTAACGGTCGCTTCATCCAATCTGTTCTGGATTCGCCCTTATCCACTTCAACTTGTAAACATGCTTCAACCAGTTTGGCATAGCCTAAACCATGGCCAAACCCTGCCAGGCTTGCCGCGATTTGACTATCAAATAACGGACTCGGCTGACATTCACCATAATGGGCAAACACTTCGAGATCTTCACTGCATGAATGCACTAATTTAACGATATTAGGGTTAGTCAGGAGTTGCCAAAATGGGCTGAGATCAGTAATCGCCACAGGATCAATCAAGGCTAACGTATTACCATCATAGGCTTGAATAAGCCCTAACTTTGCATAATAAGTACGGGTGCGGACAAACTCAGTATCAAGTACCAATAAGGTACTTTGTTGGTATTGCTCAACTAATGACAAAAGGCTCGCATCATCACTGATATATTCAAACGTTAACAAAATAAGCTCCGCTAAAAAATACAAATGGGGAAAGGCACCAATAAAAAAGCCGGCGCAATTGCCGGCTAGTATTTTATGCTTTCTTCACTTCGTCTCGAAGTTGTCGGCGTAAAATTTTACCCACATTCGTTTTTGGTAATTCGTCCCTAAATTCTACCAGCTTAGGCACTTTATATCCCGTTAAATGATGTCGGCAATGTTTAATTAGCTCTTCTTCAGTAAGCGACTTGTCTTTGGCGACCACGAAAATTTTAACCAATTCACCACTGGCTTCATGCGGTACACCAACTGCGGCGACTTCAATCACCTTAGGGTGCATAGCAACAACTTCTTCCACTTCATTAGGGAATACGTTAAAACCAGACACTAAAATCATGTCTTTTTTACGGTCAACAATGAAGAAAAAGCCTTTTTCGTCCATGTAACCGATATCACCTGTTGCGAGCCAGCCATCTTTATCAATGACTTTTGATGTCTCTTCAGGACGCTGCCAGTACCCTTGCATAATCTGTGGGCCTTTTGCATGTAGCTCACCAGTTTCGCCTTGGGCCAAGACTTTTGAGTCATCATCACGGATTTGGATCAATGTTGATGGCGCTGGAAAACCAATAGATCCGTTATAACCTTCTAAATTATAAGGACAACACGTTACCAATGGCGATGCTTCTGTTAACCCGTAACCTTCTAGTAAGCGAGTTTTGGTAATTTTTTGCCATTTATCAGCCACTGCACGTTGTACCGCCATGCCGCCACCAATGGAAAACTTAAGCCCAGAAAAATCTAATTTATTAAATTCTTCATTGTTCACTAGCGCATTAAATAAGGTGTTAACCCCGGTAAGTGCTGTAAATGGGTATTTTTTTAACTCGCCTACAAACGCCGGAATATCGCGTGGGTTAGTTATTAATAAATTTTTGCTGCCTTTATGTAAAAACAATAAGCAGTTAACAGTTAAGGCAAAAATATGATAAAGCGGTAGTGCGGTGACCACAAACTCAACACCGTCTTCCAGCGCTGGCGAATAGGCGCCATTAGCTTGCAATACGTTACTCACCACGTTTTTATGGCTTAACATCGCCCCTTTAGAGACGCCAGTTGTTCCGCCGGTGTATTGTAAAAACGCTAAATCATCGCCATTAATAGCCGCTTTAATGTACTGTAGACGACGACCTTTTGTTAGCGCATCACGAAATGACAATGCGTGAGGCAAATGGTATTTAGGTACCATTCTTTTTATGTATTTCACCACAAAATTAACCAGTGTACGTTTAGGTGCACTGAGCTGATCGCCAAGACTGGTAATAATAACCGACTCAACTGGCGTTTGGTCAACGACTTCTTCAAGGGTGTTGGCAAAGTTTGAAACAACCACAATGGCTTTTGCGCCAGAGTCGATAAGCTGATGCTTTAACTCACGAGGGGTATACAGTGGGTTAACGTTAACCACCACCATGCCTGCGCGTAAAATACCAAATAAAGCAATAGGATATTGCAATAAGTTCGGCATCATAATAGCGACACGATCACCTTTATTTAAATGCAGATCATTTTGTAAGTAGGCTGCAAATGCGCGGCTGCGTTCTTCAAGCTTACGATAGGTCATTGTTGCACCCATGTTGATAAATGCAGCTTGATCGGCATATTTAGCCACTGAATCTTCAAACATATGTACTAACGAACTATATTGAGATGGGTCTATTTCGGCCGGAACATGTTCAGGCAGGTGATTAATCCAAGGCTGGTCCACAGGTGTCTCCTAATAATTCCACTGTGCTAAGACGTGCATTCCCCGTCAGTGGTAAATTTTATAGCACTGCGTATCATTAATATTGTTATCGCAGGCTTTTTTATATTACCTGTAATGATAATTGTAGTGACAAAAATCATACAAGTGTTTTAATTTTTGATCATAATCACATAAATACATTCAAAATAACAGCGATTTTAGCTGTCTAAACCACTAATTTAGAATAAAAGCTCCAATCGTTTCTGCGACGAGGTTTGCATTACCCATATGTAGGTGATGATCGCCTGCTAATGTTACCATTTTAATGTTGCTAAACCAGGTATTTGCATGCTGGTCTGTTAAGGTGAGTTGTTTATAACCGTCTTGAGCACCAATGAAGAGTGTTTGCGTGTCACTAGTGGACATTAATCCATCAACTTGTTCAAACGTAAAACGATTTAATGAATCAAGCTTTAATCTTGGGTCGCTTCGCCAAGCACATTTACCATCGATCAATTGCATATTTCGTTTCGTGATCAGCTCACACCAAGGCAATGCAAGCCCAGTCAATTGATGGCGAGCTTGAACGGCCACATCCATCGACGAATACGTAGGTATTGGCCGTGATAATTGGCGGTTAAAACGCTGCTGTTGCAGTAAACCTTTACGAAGTCGAGTCTTAGCATGCTCTGCAGATTCATATAAAGGCGCGAGTGCTTCAATCAAAATCAGCTTATCCACATTTTCCCCCATACAGGCATTATATGCAGAGGCAATAATGCCACCCAGCGAATGTCCTATGAGTGTTATAGGCTGCCCTTCGATTGATATAGCTTGAATAACAGCTTGTAAATCATAGATATAATCAATCCAATGTAATGGATAGCGTCCTGGGCGATGTTCAGATAATCCGTGGCCAGGCAAGTCAATACAGATCAGTTGATGCGACTCAAATAATCCATGTTGTTCAAATACATTGGCTAACGGAATAAAGCTGTCGACGTTATCTAACCAACCGTGTAGAGCCAAAATAATGGGTTTATCGGCTTGTCCATAGCGCTTTGCGGCAATGTTGATATGCGCCAATGGCAATTGAAATTCGGTTGAATGGAGTGTCAACATGATTGGCTCACCTTTTATAACTGTAAAACGCATTGAGTGGAGATACACAATAAAAACACAACGCGCATCATCGACATGTACAAACCACGACATGATAATCAATGGGATAAGAAAGACTTCGCGGAATGGTATTACTCATAAAAATAACACACGGCGTATTCGCCGTGTGTTATTAAAAAGAACTGATTAACTGACTCTAATAGCTTACTTAGCAGCAGTTTTGGTGAACTTAAGCGTCATACGATCGCTTTCACCTATATCAATATACTTTTGCTTATCTTGATCGCCCATGGCTAAACGCGGTGGCAGTGTCCACACGCCTTTTGGATAATTTTTGCTGTCTTTTGGGTTAGCATTGATTTCAGAACTTGCTGTAAGTTCAAAACCGTATTTATGGGCTAACTCAACCATTTGATTTTGATCCATATAGCCGCTTTCAGCTGCCATACCGATGTTTGCACGATGCTCAACAACGCCAAATGACCCACCCACTTTGAGTACATCATGTGCGGCTTTAAACACGCCTTCCAACTCGCCTTTCATTGCCCAGTTGTGCAGGTTGCGGAATGTCAGTACGTGATCGGCAGAGTTATCTTTACCCAACGAAAATTTAGTCGGTGGATCTAACGTCACAAATTGCACATTGCCAACGCTGGCTTTGTTGTCGCTGACCCATTTTTCAAACTTTAATCCAGCCGATTGATAATAAGCACTTTGTTTAGTGTCTGTAGCCGGTTTTGTTTCAAAGTTAGCCGCGACGTATTGGCCCTTTTCGGCTAAATATGGGGCTAATATTTCAGCATACCAACCACCGCCTGGCCACAACTCGATGACGGTTTGTTCTGGTTTAATATCAAAAAACGCAAGCGTTTCTGCAGGGTGACGATAATTATCACGTAACTTATTTTCTGAAGAACGAAACTCACTTGCAACGGCTTTGGCTAATGCTGCATTAATTTGCGGCATCGCCTCTTGTTTAACAGGAACAGCATCAGCGGCAAGCACTGAAGTGGTAAACCCAAGGCTCGAAAAACCAATTAAGGCACCTAACATCATGTTACGTTTCATTTAATAACTCCCTTTTTGTAATCTACTTTCTGCCAACATAGCCACAGCATAAAACCACTGAATAATAGCCATGTCATTACCCATAACCAAGCTGGGATCCAGGTCAACTGCGCTAACATCACCGCATCGCCTTGACCGCTTAACCCGAATAACACCATAGGGCTTGCCATGGCATTTAAAATTATCATAAGTCCTAATATACGCAGTAAGGTGTTTAACACACTACTGTTTTTTAATTTAAGTGGTAACAAAAAAACAATGACTAGTACGATCAATATGGCAATAGTGAGTAAATCGCGTGCCCAGAAAACTAATGATGCCGCTACCGTAAGTCCGAGTAAGCTGAGCGTAAAGCGGATAATGCTTTTTTTAGTGGCCAATAAAAAAATCACATAGCCCCATAACGCGGCACCAAAATATCCAGCATAGGCAATAAAAATACTGCTGCCACCTTGGCTAAAACACAGACCGGCGCCATTAGGGAACAATTGAATATGACTCACCATGCCACCGGTTAATAATGTGGCAATACCATGGGATAACTCATGAAAGTAGCTTTCAAGCCATTTGAAAGGAATCGAAATATACGGGAATCGTGTCAGTAAAAAAGCCACCAGCAGCTCAAACATAAAGCGGCTGCGACTCGGCGTTGCAGATAAACCACTAGGCATATAAGTCGATACCGACCATTTGTTGAATTTCTTCGCGTTTTGCTGAGTGTTGAGTCGACAAGTATTGCGCTATAGCACCACGTTGACTGTTTGTGTCACGATCATACTCTACACGCGCTTGTTGTTTTGCCGATAAGGTTACATCATCAACAATGGCAACCTGTTGGCTTTCAAAATGTTGCGAGTCAACTTCGGCGGTAACAGGATTAACAATAATAGGGTCGCGGGCCGGCGTAATCGGGCGATTTCCGGCAACAGCTTGGCTCAGGCTAACAGGGCCCGATTGATTATTCGCCATAGAAAGTGCTGCATTAATCGTCATTAACGATACCGTTTACCTAATTGTTGTGATGTTTGTTAAATATAAGTCAAAATATCGCCAAAGGCTATTCTCGGCCAGGAAGTTTTTTCCACGTCACAGTATCACGTAAATAAACCGGTGCGAGTTCATCAACCGTTGTGTGTAAATTTTGCTGATATCCTTGCTGCGCTAATATCAACATGTATTTTGCATCTGGATAAGTCACTGCTGTGCATAACGTAATATGCGGAGCCAAGGTCAAGAGTTGTGGATAGGCCTGAAAACCAGTACCACAAGCGTGAATAGCGTGTTCAGTGTCAAGTAGCAATTCGAGAGCTTCTGGCGCACTAACATGCTCTTCACCCACTAATGTTGCAATACCCTCTTTGGCAATAAATTGGCCCCAGTACACTTCATTCATACGGGCATCAATACTGCACAATACTTGAGTTGCGCCCGCTTCGGTAATGGCAGCCTGCGCCATTGCCGCGAGTGTAGAAATACCAATAACAGGCAAATCTAAACCAAGCGCTAAGCCTTGAGTCATACTGGTGCAAATTCTGATACCAGTAAAACTGCCAGGTCCACGGCCATAAGCGATTAAGTCAACATCTGCTAATGCAACTTGAGCTTGAGCTAATACGTCATCAACCATGGGCAATAGGCGCTGGCTATGTTCACGAGGTGCATCTGCGATAAGCGAAAAGACCTGGTCATTGACAGTTAACGCAGCAGAACAAGTTTCGGTACAGGTATCAAGCGCGAGGATGGTTAACGGCTTAGGCATTATGATGGGTTATCCAGTAAAAAACTTCAAATAAGCTCAATATGATAACTGATACAGGCCGTTTTAAAAAGCTTAGGGGATCTGTTTTAAAAATTGTAAGGCACGGTCTAAATCACGGGTGCGGTGCATCGGGGGCAGTGAGTTAATAAAAGCCTGGCCATAAGCGCGATTAACAATACGGTTGTCGCACAAAATCAACACGCCACGGTCTTTCTCGTCACGAATAAGTCGTCCTACACCCTGCTTTAAACTAATCACCGCTTGGGGTAATGATATGTGGCTAAACGGATCTAATCCCTGACGTTCAGCATTGGCTGCGCGCGCTTTATATAAGGCATCATCAGGCGATATAAAGGGTAATTTATCAATGATGACACAACTTAATAGCTTACCTCGAACATCGACCCCTTCCCAAAAGCTACTGGTACCAAGCAATACTGCATTGCCTAGCTGTCTAAACTTATTGAGTAAGCTTTGTTTGCTCGCCTGCCCTTGAACCAACAGTGGATAGGCTGTACGGCCTTGCAGTGCTGAAGCAACTTGCTCAAGCATATGGTGACTGGTGAACAAAATAAACGTTCTGCCCTGCGCAGCATTAATCGCTTGAACACACACATCGACTAACTGCTTTACCGTGTGTTGAGACTGACCTACTTTACCTAAGTGCCTGGGTACACAAAACATCGCTTGGTTTGGGTAATCAAATGGACTGTCTAAGATAATCTGTTTAGCCGATACCAAGCCTAGCTCTGTGGCAAAATGCCCTAAACTGCGGTTGACTTGGAGGGTTGCAGAGGTAAAAATCCAGCGGGTGTTATCATCAAATAATTGCTGGCATTGCTTTGCCACATTTATCGGACTTAATCTGAGCATCACAAATCGTGCCCCCAATTCAACGCTATACGCAGCTTGCAGATCTTTGCATTCAAAATAATCTTGCAGCTTTTGTGCAAGTTCGTGCAATTGCTCAAAGGCCAAATCAAGTTGGTCATCGCGGCCAAGATGATGTGTCATCACGTTAGTTAGATCGGCCACAGCTTGCTGCAATGCCCATGACACAGTCGCTAACGGCTTATTAGCTAACACTTTGCGCCAATCTGACACTTGATTGTCGTACATCGCATTGTGCCATTCACTGAGTGCGACTAAGCCACGTTGGGCTAATTGCTCTATTTGAATGCTGTCGCGAATGACCGTTTTATGCAGCTTAATAATACCGTTGAGCAAGGTGTCTATTTCGCGGCTTGATATATGACTGCCAAAATAGTTAATGCAAATGTCTGGGACCAAATGTGCCTCATCGAAAATCACCACATCAGGATCAGGTAACAATTCGGCAAAGCCAGTATCTTTAAGGAGCCTATCAGCAAAAAATAAGTGATGGTTAACCACCACGACTTTGGCTTCCATTGCACGTAATCGCGCTTTACGCGTAAAGCACACATCGTAATGCTCACATTTTTTCCCGGTACAGCTTTCTTTGGTGCTTACCACACTTGGGATAACTTCAGAATGCTCTGCAACTGAGGTTAAATTGCCAATATCACCGTCTTTGCTTAAGTGGGCCCATTGATTAATTTTAAGTAAATCATCAATGTAGTAGTCGCTATGCTGACTGGCATGTTGCATTTGTGATGCTAGTCGTAACTGACACAAATAGTTATTTCGCCCTTTAAGCAATGCAATGGGTACATGTACATCTAACATGGTGAGTAAGGCGGGTAAGTCTTTTAAAAACAGCTGTTCTTGCAAATTTTTACTGCCCGTACTGATCACCACTTGCTTGCCACTGAGCAATGCCGGGATTAAATAAGCAAAGGTCTTGCCCACACCAGTACCGGCCTCAAGGATAAGGTTATGTTTTTGACTAATAGCCTCACTCACCGCAACAGCCATATCGGTTTGGCTTTGACGGTTATGATAGTTGTGCACATTTTTAGCTAACGCGCCGTGTTCGCTAAATTGGTGAATAACGGTTTGAGTGAGTCTTGAGCTCAAAATATCCTCAAAGGATGCATTACAGTAAGGTTTAATGGACGGGTATTATGCTTATAACGGTTGCATCTTCCAACCACTAATCATCAATTTATACTTTATGCATAAGTAATGTGAATACGATAAATGAGTCATTGGAATAGCGAATATCAATATCGCACTACTGCAGCATTTTCGATTTCATGTCTTAGTGTTACGCCACATACCCAATGTTAATGGTCATAACGTTTGTGAGATAGTGTATGCTCAAAAATATGCGACACTCAGCCGTCATGATTAACAAGGATACTCGATGCAGCGTAGACAATTTTTAAAAGTGGGCATGATAGGTACTTTTGTCGGTGTTAGTGGTGCGAGTGCGGTTTGGTTAAGCCAAGGCGTCGGTGCAAAATACCTAACTCTTGAAGCATTATTATCTAAGCTGCAACAATTTACTGTACTTCCTGTTGCGGAACTCGCGGGCTTGAGTCTAGGTCAGTGGAATAGTGCGCAAGTATTCACACATTGTGCCCAAAGCGTTGAGTTTTCAATGAGTGGATTTCCTCAGCAAAAATCAGCAATATTTAAACACCATAGGTGCGTTAGCATTTTCAGCTTTTGCCACAAAAGGCGCAATGACTCACAACCTTACAGAAGCCATCCCTGCTGCACCAAGGCTTGAACCGCTCGTTAATGCTCATCAAGCATTAGCTCGGTTCATAACATCCTTGCATGATTTTTCGCAATATCAAGGACAATTAGCGCCGCATTTTGCTTATGGCGAACTCACTAAACAAGATTATGAATTAGCTCATGTACTGCATTTTTATAACCATCTAGACAACTTCAAGCAACTGAGTAAGGGATAATTCATCTCAATTGACATACTCATAAAATAACACTTATTAGCGGCACTTATTTTAGAGCTAGTGATTAGCGGCAGTGATTAGTGGTACTGATTGGCGCCGCTCAAGCGTAATGCCCAATTGCCATGGTGTTGTTGTGCGCATGCAGCTTCGGTATCAAACTGGACATGTTGCTCGATATTGTTGAGCATAATACCATCTTTAGCCAAAGTGCCTTTAATTAACTGAAGTAATTCAAGTTTATGGCCATTATGGTTAAATTGAGTAAGAAGAGCCTCTGTGTCAAACACACACACAATGCGTAAACTTTTAGGGAATGTATTGAAGTCAACGGTGTGTGTTAACCATTCAAATCCCGTATATGCAGCCAAAGCATGATCGCAAACTTCAGTGAGTGATTGCCTAAGTTGGTTATCTATTTTCTTATCTGTTTTACGCATAATGTTCCGTTAGTCACCTTATATACAATCATATAGCATGCAGAAGTGCGTACCCGGATTCACCATAAAAGGCTTTTCCATTTTGCCAACCTGGGATTTTAGCATTTCATTGCAATCTAAATTGCATCATAATAACGTAAACCTCATGAAATCTTTAAATACAGCTTAAGGAAAAGCAATAATGAAATGGTTAATCGTGGTCGTCATCAGTTGGAGTATCGGTTTTGTTAGTTACCCACTGCTTTGGCCTAGCGACTCTCACAATACCACGAGCAGTGCCAATGTTTTAAAACAAAGCACGGTAGTACAGCATACATCTTCAGCACCATCAAACCATACATCGCCACAACAGCCTCAACTCATCGAGCAAAAACAATTTGATCGTGACGCGCTAAAAGCATCATTAAATACCGATGAAACGCCGTATATGTCGATTTTCAAAATCATGCAGCTCGCAGAACAAGATCCTTTAGAAGCCCTACTCATTGCTCAAGAAACTCAGCATGAAGATTTATACGGCTTTATCTTAGAGATTGCCGGCAAAAAACAATTTTCGAACGTGATTTCATGGCTTGAACAGCAAAAAAGTACAGAGCTATTCGAATCGTTACTCGACAACTACTTACGCGGCTTAGCCTCTGTTAACCCACAACAAGCATTAAGCGATGTTGAACTGTTAGCAGTAGAACCAATGAGATCGTCTATTGTGATGTCGATTGTCGATTCATGGGCCAGTACCGATGCTATCAGTGCTTTTGAATGGTTAAAACAACAACCTGAAACTCAATCGACCTTAAAAATGTATCTGAATACCATGTACTACTACATTGAGCAGTCTCCCAATGAAGCGGCAAATTTAATCTCATCATTACCATTGAATGAATCAACCAATTATTTGGTAACCTCGATGGTCTATCAGTTAGTTGAAAAAAACATTCAAGATGCTGTCGACTGGTTAGAGGGCATTTCGTCTGAACAACGTGCTAGCGGTGTGTTTATTATTTCACGTAAAATGGCTGAAACCGATGCAGAAGCGGCATTAGTGTTTTTAAATAATCAAAAACAAGCCTACGATTTAAATCAAGACTATTTCAACAGTGCATTAGCTGAAATCGCCAGCGTTGAACCCAATATGATGCTCGCCAGAATAGATAATTACGATGCCAATGTGCAGCGAGATATTATTATAAATGCCAGTTATGCCCTAGCTGAACATTCTGAATCGAGCTTTTTACAGGTGGTAGAAATGCTATCTGATGACAATAAAGACATTGCCTACCGTCAACGGGCAAATCAACTCAGCCAAAGCGATCCTCAACAAGCCTTTAATGTCGCAGAGAAAATTAACGACTCAGCCTCACGAGAAGAATCTATCGTCAGCACAGTGAATGTGTGGAGTGGATTTGATAAACGCGCAGCACTGAGTGCCATTGATAATTCAACGCAATTAACGGCAAGTCAAAAAGCAGACATAAGCAGTCAAATACAGTTACAGCTCACCTCATCGAATATCATTTATCCATAACAAGATTTGGTGATAAACAATACTGAGACTATCGACACTCTTAACTAGCAAAACATTTTCTAGCGAGAGTTTTACTGGCGAGAATAGGGTTAGCGAGGATATGATCAGTAAAGTTACATTGAAAATACGTTATTACTGTTACCAATAACGTATTTCTATTGAATTTCAATGCGGTTGCCGCCCGCATTTTTGGCTTTGTACATGGCATTATCTGCATGTTTGAGTAATTGATGCTCGTTTTCACCGTGTTCTGGATAGCGCGCCACACCAATACTGGGTGAGAGCTGTAAATTATGCTGTTCGAGTTGGTATGGCCGTTCAAGCTCTGCACGAATAGTTTCAGCAACAAGCAATACATCAGTCAATAAATCAATACCATTGAGCACTACAACAAACTCATCACCGCCAAAACGCCCTACCGTGTCAGAATGTCGCACGCAATCACTTAAACGTTGAGCAATACACTTTAACAGTTTGTCGCCGATGAGGTGGCCATAGTTGTCATTCACTTGTTTAAAGCCATCAATGTCGATAAATAATAAAGACAAGTGAGAGACTTCGCGACGCGCTAAACCAAGGGAAACTTGTAAACGGTCAAAAAACAATGCCCTGTTAGGCAAGTCGGTTAATGGGTCGTGTCCGGCACTATAATGAAGCTGTTGTTCCATCAGTTTTCGCTCAGTAATATCATGAGCAATGGCGATGCGAAATTGGTGGTCTTCAGACCAACGCGCAGACCATAAAACGTGGATGATACTGCCGTCTTTACGGATCCAACGATTTTCAAACCGAGGCAGAAGGTTGCCATTCAATAAACCGGCAACAACATTGAGTGTAACTTCACCATCGTCCGGGTAAACATGATCAATCATAGGTTTGCCGATGACTTCGTCTGGAGAATAACCAAAAATATCTTCAAATGCGGCACTGACAAAGACAAAATCGCCTTTTTTGTTTACCACACAAACAGCATCTAACATCAGATCCATCACATCTTTAAGTGCCACTAAATCAAAGGTCTTCATGCATATACACCTCGAGTAACGCTTTATATTATGAAAGGATAATACACTCTATCCTGTAAGGCGAATCAATAATGCTCAGGGTATACGCAACATTACACGTATGTTGGGCTGACTTAAACTGAACCGGTAGGCCGTTATATCACAAGAGTCAAACCCCATGATGACATGACACAATGTTAGCACTCGTAATATCTTGCGTAATATTAACTGCATTATTGCCAACAGCAATTAACATCACGGCGTTCAAATTTTATCCTTAATTGGACCGAATTGATCGCCAATAAGCAACAAAGCATAACTTATGCAAAAAATCTGGTAATAAAATGACATTAATGCTTTATCCACTATTGCAAACGAACATAAATGCGGTTAAGTTAACTGCAAGTCGATTTACACGATATTGAATGAGTGAATAAATCCTCATTTAAAATGATTAGTTAATACAGCATTAAGAGAACAATTATGAACATCCAAGTGACTACAATCCATCATCATCACCATATGCGGTAGCCTTCGGATGCTTACTGCCGAAGGACGTTATCCTTCTGGTGGTGAACATATTTTCACATAAACCCCTGGAAGGAATTTCAGGGGTTTTTTGTTTTCTATCGTTTTATTTTTATTTAAGCTTTTAAATTTACAACATTTTATATTTAACACATTAAGGAAGTATCACATGAGCCAATCTACACGTTTACGCATCGCCATTCAGAAATCAGGCCGTTTATCAAAAGAGTCTCAGCAGCTACTTAAAAGTTGTGGTGTTAAATTCAACGTCAACGAACAACGCCTTATTGCTCACGCAGACAATATGCCAATCGATTTATTACGCGTTCGTGATGATGATATTCCAGGCTTAGTCATGGACGGCGTTGTTGACCTCGGCATCATTGGTGAAAACGTACTTGAAGAAGAGCAACTTGAACGCCAACTAGCCAACAAGCCGGCTGAGTTTACAAAATTGCGTGAGTTAGATTTCGGTTCATGCCGTTTATCACTTGCTGTGCCTAATGAGTTTAAATACCAAGACGCGAACTCGCTTGAAGGCCTTCGTATTGCCACTTCTTACCCAAATCTGCTGCGTCGTTTTATGCAAGAAAAAGGCATTAACTACAGCGACTGTATGTTAAAAGGTTCTGTAGAAGTCGCGCCTCGTGCGGGTTTATCTGATGGCATTTGTGATTTAGTGTCAACCGGTGCCACACTTGAGGCAAACGGTTTATATGAAACTGAAGTCATTTACCGCTCAATGGCATGTATTATCCAGTCTAACAAAACTCAATCGACTGAAAAACAAGCGCTCATTAATAAAATCTTATCGCGTATTAATGGTGTTATTCGTGCCCGCGAAAGTAAGTACATTTTATTACACGCACCACTAGAAACCTTAGATCAAATCGTTGCCCTACTTCCAGGTGCTGAAAACCCAACTGTATTGCCATTAAATGATGATACCAATCGTGTGGCTATTCACGTAGTGAGCACAGAAGATTTATTCTGGGACACGATGGAAGAGTTAACCGCACTGGGTGCAAGTTCAATTCTTGTGATGCCAATTGAAAAAATGATGGGGTAACACAGATGCAAATTCTCGATTGGGCGTCTTTATCTTCTACTGAGCAGCAACAAACGTTAGCGCGTTCGCCATTAATCGGTGACGCCAGTGTTGAGCAAGGTGTGCGCGATATTATTGAACAAGTTAGCAGCCAAGGCGACGCGGCGTTAATCAACTTTAACAAGCGTTTCGATGGCGTTGAACTGACCGAGCTTGCGTTAACGGCTGAGCAAATCAGTGCAGCATGTGCCCGTGTCAGTGACGATGTAAAGCAAGCTGTAGCACAAGCTGTTGCCAACATTGAGACATTCCATAACGCCCAAATGTTTAATGGTGTCGATATTGAAACCCAACCGGGAGTGCGTTGTGAGCTTCGAAGTGAGCCAATTGAACGTGTAGGCTTATACATTCCAGGGGGTACAGCACCACTGATTTCGACCGTGATGATGCTAGCGTTACCCGCAAAAATCGCCGGCTGCGAAAAACGTGTTTTAGTCAGCCCACCGCCCATTAATGATGCGATTATTTATGCCGCCAATGTATGTGGGATTACCGATATATTCCAGGTCGGTGGCGCTCAAGCTATTGCGGCATTGGCATTTGGTACCGAATCTGTGCCAAACGTCGATAAAATTTTTGGCCCAGGGAATCGATATGTCACCGAAGCTAAACGTTTAGTATCGCAAGACAATCGTGTCAGCGTGTCGATAGATATGCCAGCTGGTCCCTCTGAAGTGCTGGTCATTGCCGACAAAGATGCCAATCCAGCATTCGTGGCCTCTGATTTATTGTCACAAGCAGAACATGGGGTTGATTCACAAGTCATGTTAGTGACTGACTCAGTTGATTTAGCAAAAGCGGTCAACCAAGCGTTAACTGAACAACTTGCGCAGTTGAGCCGTAAAGACATTGCCGCAACCGCACTTGAATGCAGCCGCAGTATTGTTGTCAGTGACATGGGCGAAGCGGCTAAAGTGTCCAACTTATATGGCCCAGAGCATTTGATTATTCAAACCAATGCGCCCCGTGATGTGCTTAAACAAATACGCGGTGCTGGCTCAGTATTCTTAGGCGCTTATACACCAGAGTCGGTAGGTGATTATGCCAGTGGTACCAACCACGTGCTGCCTACTTATGGTTATAGCCGCTCAGTATCAAGCTTGTCTTTAGCCGACTTTAGCCGTCGTTTTACAGTGCAAGAGTTGAGCGTGCAAGGGTTACAAACCTTAGGTCAAAGCGTCATGGTACTTGCTGAAAATGAATTGTTAGATGCGCATAAAAATGCCATTGCGGTTCGTTTAGCCAGCCTACAATAATGATAATTTAGTGAATTAGAGAACATAGCCATGAGCCAAAACACCGCAGCGCCTTTTGACCCAAAACAGTTGGCCAGACCCGAATTACTACAATTAACGCCATACCAAAGCGCCAGACGTATCGGCGGGCGTGGCGACATTTGGATCAATGCCAACGAATCACCGTTTAATAACAGTGATTTAGATAAGGTGAACCGTTACCCAGAATGCCAACCTCCTGAGCTGATTAATGCGTACAGTCACTATTCCGGTGTAAAGGCGAGTAACATTGTTGCCAGTCGCGGCGCAGATGAAGCCATTGAACTGTTAATCCGCACCTTTTGTACGCCCGGTGTCGACAGTATTGCCTGTTTTGGTCCCACTTATGGCATGTACGCCATTAGCGCTGCCACGTTTAACGTTGGGGTAACCGCATTAAGTTTAACCGATGATTATCAGCTGCCACAGGCATGGCCAACTCAAATTGGCGCCGCTAAAATCGTATTTATTTGCAACCCAAATAACCCAACGGGTACGGTGATATCAAAAGAGAACATTGAGCAAGCCATTCAAGCTGCACCCAATGCCATCGTAGTGGTTGATGAAGCCTATATTGAGTTTTGCCCACAATACAGCGTGGCAGACTTACTTGGCACCTACCCTAACCTTGTGGTATTGCGCACGTTATCTAAAGCTTTTGCATTGGCCGGCGCACGTTGTGGTTTTATGTTAGCCAATGATGCCATTATCGATTTAGTGATGTTAGTGATTGCACCTTATCCAGTACCTTTACCCGTGTCTGAATTGGCAACTAAAGCATTAAGCTCACAGGGCATCGACACCATGCAAACTCAAGTGGCCAGTTTGGTTGAACAAGGTCAACGGTTAAGTGCTGCATTAAGTTCATTTGGCGCTAACGTTCTGCCGGCAAAAGGTAACTATGTATTAGCCAAGTTTGACGATGTTGTCAGCGTAGCTGAGCGGTTACGTGAGGCAGGTATTGTTGCCCGTGCATATAAAGATCCACGCTTAGCTGATGCTATCCGCTTTAGTTTTACCAACGAGCAACAAACCAATGCCATTGTTGCGTTGTTTGACGGCTCAGCGGCATGAACCTATTTAAAACTTGTAAAATTTAATTATAAAAATTACACCCTATTGTTAAGGTAGTCACATGAAACAGAACATATTATTCATCGACCGCGATGGCACATTAGTAGAAGAGCCTGCAATCGACAAGCAATTAGACAGCTTAGAAAAATTGGTTTTTGAGCCGCAAGTGATTCCAGCATTACTCAAGCTACAAAAAGCAGGTTTTCGCTTAGTGATGGTGAGTAATCAAGACGGGTTAGGCACGCCTTCATTTCCAAAAGAAGACTTTGATGCCCCGCACGATATGATGATGCAAATCTTTGCCAGCCAGGGTGTTAAGTTTGACGATGTGGTGATTTGCCCACACTTTAATGACGAAAACTGCAGTTGTCGCAAGCCAAAGCTTGGCCTGGTGAAAGACTACTTAACTCAAGGTAAAGTTGATTTTACCACCTCTGCCGTAATTGGCGATCGTGAAACTGACGTTGAGCTTGCCAATGCCATGGGCATTAAAAGCTTTAAATACGACCGTCAAAGCCTTAACTGGGATGACATTGCAAATGCCCTATTGAGCAAAGGTCGTATCGCGACGGTAGTGCGCACCACCAAAGAAACCGACATCACTGTCACCATTGACTTAGACAGTCAAACCAAAGGTTCAATTGAAACCGGTATCGGCTTTTTTGATCACATGCTTGACCAAATCCAAACCCACGGTAATTTCAAAATGGACGTGCACGTCGACGGCGATTTAGAAATTGACGATCACCACAGTGTCGAAGACACCGCGCTTGCCATTGGTGATGCTATCCGCCAGGCTCTCGGCGACAAACGGGGCATTGCTCGCTTTGGTTTTAGCTTACCAATGGATGAAGCCAGCGGCGAATGTTTAATGGACATTTCTGGTCGTCCATTCATTAAATTCACGGCTGATTTTGACCGTGAAATGGTCGGCGAAATGGCTACCGAAATGGTACCGCATTTCTTCCGTTCATTTGCAGACGGTCTTCGCTGCACACTGCACATTGGCTCAACAGGTGATAACGACCACCACAAAGTGGAAGCACTATTTAAAGTATTAGGCCGCACGCTTCGCCAAGCGGTGAAAGTCGAAGGCGACATACTGCCATCAAGCAAAGGCGTACTGTAAGGAGCTAACGTGACACAACAATCTGTTTCTTCAAGCAATGACCTCACAGTGATTATCGACACTGGCTGCGCCAATTTAAGCTCTGTACGATTCGCTTTTGAACGTCTTAACGCCAATGTCGTTGTCAGTGCTGACTTTGATGTTATTCGCAGCGCTGCGCGCGTAGTACTGCCAGGTGTGGGCACCGCCGGCGCCGCGATGGATGCATTAAAGCAAAAAAACTTAATCGAGTTGATTAAAAGTTTAACTCAGCCGGTCATGGGTGTGTGTCTTGGCATGCAAATGCTTGCCAGTTTATCAAATGAGCATGGCGGGCGTAGCGAGCAAGATATTACCTGTTTAGGCCTAGTACTGACTGACATTGGCGATCTTGACAGCAAAGGCTTGCCATTGCCGCACATGGGGTGGAACCAAATTGATGTAGGCGATCATCCGTTATTTAGCGGGATTGAAAATGGCAGCTACGTGTATTTTGTTCACAGCTACCGCGCGCCCATTAGTGAGTACACGTTAGCCAGCAGCACTTATGGCGAATCATTCAGTGCCGCCATTGGCAAAGATAACTTTTTTGGGGTGCAATTTCACCCCGAAAAGAGCGCTAAAGTCGGTGCTCAAATTTTACAAAACTTTCTAAATATGGGGACACCACAGTGATTATTCCTGCCATAGATTTAATTGACGGCCAAGTGGTGCGCCTATACCAGGGCGACTACGACAAACAAACCACCTTTGACTTAAGCCCGCTGGCACAATTGCAGTCTTATCAAGCACAAGGTGCTACGTTACTGCACATTGTTGACCTCACTGGCGCAAAAGATCCCAACAAGCGTCAAACCCAACTGATCAGCGAATTAGCCGCAGGGCTCAATGTTGATATTCAGGTAGGCGGTGGTATTCGCAGTGAAGAACAAGTCGCAGAACTGCTTAATATTGGTGTTAAACGCGTGGTAATTGGCTCTCTAGCTGTTAAAGAACCTGAACTGGTTAAAAGCTGGTTTATAAAATACGGCAGCGATGCCATTTGTTTAGCGCTTGATGTTAATATTAATGACGCAGGCGAAAAAATTGTCGCGGTATCAGGCTGGCAATCAGGTGGCGGTAAGTCATTGGAATCATTAGTCGCGGAGTTTGAAACCGTTGGTTTAAAGCATGCCCTCGTCACTGACATCAGCCGTGATGGCACCTTAACCGGCGCCAATACCGAGCTTTATACAGAGCTGGCAGCTACTTACCCTCACATTCTGTGGCAAGCCTCTGGCGGTATCGCCACTCTCGACAATGTTGCAGCCGTACGCGACAGCAAAGCATCGGGCATTATTATCGGCAAAGCCTTGTTGATTAATCAATTTACCGTTGAGGAGGCAATACAATGCTGGCCAAACGCATAGTTCCTTGTCTTGACGTTCGTGAAGGTAAAGTGGTTAAAGGCGTACAATTTCGCAACCACGAAATTGTCGGTGACATCGTTCCCCTCGCCGCCCGTTATGCCGAAGAAGGTGCAGATGAGTTGGTGTTTTATGACATTACCGCCAGTGCCCACGATCGGGTTATCGATAAGTCCTGGGTGAGCCGCGTCGCGGAGCAAATAGATATTCCCTTTTGTGTAGCCGGTGGTATTAAAACCATTGAACAGGCACGGGAAAAATTGGCCTTTGGTGCCGACAAAATATCAATCAATTCACCCGCATTAACCGATCCAAGCTTGATCTCGCGCTTGCAAGATGAGTTTGGTCGTCAGTGTATTGTGATTGGAATTGACTCATACTACGACGAAGCAACCGATAGCTATAAAGTCAAACAGTTTACTGGCGATGAAGCCGCGACCAAAGACACCCAATGGTATACTCAAGACTGGGTTGAAGAAGTACAAAAACGTGGTTGTGGTGAAATCGTGCTTAACGTGATGAACCAAGACGGCGTACGTGGCGGTTACGACATAAAACAACTCAGCATGATACGCGCTATTTGTGATGTGCCGTTAATTGCCTCTGGTGGCGCTGGCACCATGGAACACTTTAAAACCGTATTTGAACAGGCCAAAGTTGATGCTGCATTAGCCGCAAGCGTATTTCATAAAGGCATTATTGATATTGGTGAGTTAAAGCAATACTTACACGCCAATAACATCGCCATTCGTTTATAACGTTGCCTAAAAAAGAGAATTTTAATGACTGATATCGTATTTGACAGCACGAACGTAGATTGGGATAAACAACAAGGGTTGATCCCAGCGGTGGTTCAACATCACCTAACAGGCAAAGTGCTGATGCTTGGGTACATGGACCAGGCGGCTTTAGAAAAAACTCTAGCCACTAAGCAGGTTACCTTTTTTAGCCGCTCTAAGCAGCGTTTATGGACCAAAGGTGAAACCTCAGGTAATACACTCGACCTTATCGCTATCGACAAAGACTGCGACAACGACAGCTTTTTAGTGCAAGTCATTCCCAACGGCCCAACCTGCCACACAGGCACAGAAAGCTGCTGGAAAGACGGTAACGCCCACCCTTTTATTGATAATCTGACCAATTTGATTATTTCACGTAAAGGCCAAAGTGCAGACTCAAGCTATACCGCGTCATTGTTTGAACGTGGTACGAAGCGTATTGCCCAAAAAGTCGGTGAAGAAGGCTTAGAAACCGCACTTGCTGCAGCCACTCACGACAAAGAAGAGCTGGTCAATGAAGCCTCTGATTTGATGTATCACTTAATTGTGCTACTTGAAGACCAAGGACTATCAATGGCTGATATCAATAAAAATTTATTGGATCGTCACACCAAAGCCAGCCAATAGCATCCATTTAGCCATGCTTTAGTGCTGCTAAATAAACAACAAAAAAGACGCCGCGGCGTCTTTTTTATTATTTCAAAATGGTTAGCATTTAGTTTTTATGGCTTTGAGTAATCGTTAAATTGCCATCAACATGTAAATCACGTTGTGGGTAGGCTATGACCACTTGATGTTCATTAAACAACTCATACATTCTAAAGCGAATTTCGCTACGACGACGGCGAATATCAGTTTCTGATACGGCGCTGACCCAAAATATCAAGTCAAAAATCAACGCATTGTCGCCAAAGTCCTCAAATAAGACAGAGGGTTTAGGTTGCGGTAAAATATCATCTCGTTCTGCAATAACTTGATAAATCAGCTCGCGAACTTTAATTACATCCGAACCGTAAGCGACACCAACACGAACAAATGTACGTGCATTTTTATCAATCAAAGTCCAGTTGGTTACGGTGTTTTCAAGTAACTGGCTATTTGGCACCAACATGTGTACCCCATCATTACGGCGTATCAAGGTTGATCGAGTATTAATACACTCAACCACACCGCGGGCTTCACCAACTTCTAAAAAGTCGCCAATACGGATTGGCCGCTCCCACATTAAAATCCAACCACTGATAAAGTTATTAATGATATTTTGCGCACCAAAACCAACACCGATGGCAATCGCACCAGACACAAACGCAAACGCGGTCAATGGAATATTTAAAATCTCCATACTGGTAAACACCAGCACCGCAATACTGATAATAAAGTACATGCGGGTGAACAAATGGATTGCATCAGCTCCAACATTACGACGTTTTAAGGCTTTAACAATCAATCGACCGGCACGAGTAATAATAAACCAGGCTAAAAAGATGTATAACGGCACTTGCAACAGCTGCAGCAATGTGATCGGCCGGGTGTCATAAGTGAACACCACAAACGATAAGGCTGATAACAATTCATTAAAATCCATATAAACCTCTTATTGTTCTTATATTCAGTATTGTTGAGCTTGTTAGCTCATCTTTAACGCTATGGTAATGCGTGTTTTAGTAAAACCGCTGCTCGCCTGGCGGGCGCGTTTTAAGCAGCTTTAAAAACCACATGTATTGTTCTGGGTAAGCTTTAATCACCTGCTCAACCGCTTTGTTTAACGCCAACGCTTCGTTTTCTTTACCTGCCATATCTTGTGGATCTATCGCGGGCATTATCGTCATAACAAATTGCTTAGCTTGTTCATTATAGCCAATATTTACTGGCATCACTTGGGCGTTGCCCGCTTGAGCAAGACGACCCACTACGGGTAATGTCGCTTTTACTGTACCTAAAAACGGCGTAAATACGCTTTTATCTGGTCCTAAATCTTCATCGGGTAAATAAAAGAAGCTGTTGTCTTTTTTAAGCTCGGCTAATAACGCGCGGATCCCCGCTTCACGCATGTACACACGGCCATTTTGGCTAGTGCGCATACGATTACTAAACCAGTTAAACAAACCGTTACGATGTGCTTTTGCCATCGTTACTAAAGGAATCTCCATGTTGACACGCAGCCCTGCGTATTCCATTGGCCAAACATGAGGCATAATAAAAATTATTGGCTGTCCGGCATCTCTGGCCGCTTTGATGTGCTCAAAGCCATTCATTTGGATACGACGCTTTAAATGAGCCGTAGATCTAAACAGCAATTCCGCTTGTGAAAGCAGCACCAACACAAACATACGCACATTCCGCTTAACTAACTCTGCAACCTCTGCTTCCGACCATTCAGGAAAACAATGACTGATATTAATTCGGGCAATATTGATGGGCTTTTTGGCTACTTTCATCACAATGACCGCCAAAAACCTGGCAATAGGGTCACGCACAGTGGCGGGTAAAATACCAAATAAAAACAATACCGCTATGGCTAGCCATGTCGCCCAATAACGGGGATGTAATAAGGCCATTTTAAAGCGGGTATCAAAATGTTTTGTTTCTCGAGACAAAAGAACACTCCAAATGAACGTGCACGAACAATACACACTTAAGGTTGATATCTAGGATTATACCAATCCTGTGGCAAACTCAAAAACAAAAGAGCCACTCAATAAAGAGTGGCTCTTAGTAATACAGATCCAGTAAACGGATTTGGCGTATTAACCAGTGATCTATTTCTTACCCGAATTTGCCGCTTCAACGCGTGCTTTTAACTTCTGTCCAGGACGGAAAGTTACAACACGACGAGCAGAAATGGGAATATCTTCACCAGTTTTCGGGTTCCTTCCCGGTCTTTGATTCTTGTCCCTAAGGTCAAAGTTGCCAAAGCCAGATAGCTTGACCTGCTCACCACTTTCGAGTGCTTCACGAATTTCTTCAAAAAAAGACTCTACCATCTCTTTAGCGACACGTTTGTTGATGCCTAATGTTTCAAAAAGATGTTCTGCCATTTCGGCTTTGGTAAGTGCCATACTTTAATCCCTCAACGATGCGTTGAACTCGGTCTTAAGAGCGGATAATACTGAATCCATAGTTTCGGTAATATCTTTTTCTTCAAGTGTACGAGTAGTGTCTTGTAATGTAAGTGCGATAGCGAGGCTCTTTTTGCCAGGCTCAACACCTTTACCTTGGTATACATCGAACAAGTTTAAGCCAACCAACTGATTTTCGCCAACTTTTCTTATCAAATTCATAACATCAGTTGCAGAAACTGCTTCGTCTACTACTAGCGCGATATCACGACGGTTAGCAGGAAACTTAGATACAGCTTGGGCTAGCGGCAAACGGGCGTGCAATAATGCATCCAGTTCTAACTCAAAAACAATTGTTTTGCCATTGAGTCCAAACGGCTTTTCCAAACTTGGATGGATAGCGCCGATGTAACCAATGACTCGATTATTTCTTAATATTTCAGCACATTGACCTGGATGCAGCGCAGGATGTGTTGCCCCTTTAAAACTAAATTCAGAAGCGGCAACTGTCAAGCCGAGAATTGCTTCTAAATCACCTTTTAAATCAAAGAAGTCGACAGTTTTCGATTCCATTGACCAATGTTCTTCGTTTTGCACACCTGAAATAACCGCGCCCAGCATGGCTTGCTGGCGAACACCAGAATCTGCTTGTGCATCAGGAACAAAGCGTAAACCCGTTTCAAATAATCGTACTCTATTTTGCTGACGGCTCTGGTTATAACCCACTGCAGTCAGTAAACCGGTAAACATTGACAAGCGCATGGCCGACATTTCAATAGAAATCGGGTTTGGCAATACCATGGCTTTTTCACCTGGATGCACGATATTTTGCATCTTAGGGTCAACAAAGCTGTACGTCACTGCTTCTTGGAAGCCTCGGGCAACAAAAACACTACGAACACGCTTAAGCGAAATATCCGCTTCTTTGTGATCAGGCATTGTTAACGCAGCTTGTGGCGCGGTGTTCGGAATGTTATTGTAACCGTAAATACGCGCCACTTCTTCGATTAAATCTTCTTCAATCGCCATATCAAAGCGGTACGTCGCGGTAGTAACCTGCCATGAATCATTAGCCGCCTCAACGTTAAAGCCTAAACGCTCTAAAATTTCCACAACGTCAGAATCAGGAATGTGATGACCTAAAGTTTTGTCTAACTTGTTACGACGTAATGTAATGGTTGCCGCTTTCGGTAAATGCTCAGCAGAAACCGCTTCAATCACTTGGCCAGCTTCGCCACCACAGATGTCCAATACAAGACGTGTAGCGCGATCCATTACCTTATGTTGAAGCTCTGGGTCTACACCACGTTCAAATCGGTGTGAGGCATCTGTGTGTAAGCCTAAGCGACGAGATTTACCCATAATGGCAAGTGGTGCAAAGAATGCACACTCTAACAAGATGTCTTGAGTGTTTTCATTCACACCTGTGCTTTCGCCACCAAAGACACCTGCAAGCGCAACAGCTTGTTTGTCATCGGCAATCACTAATGTGTCGTTGGGGATGGTAATTTCGTTACCATCGAGTAACGTTAGCTTTTCAACGCCATCCGCTAAACGAACGGTAATACCGCCATTTAAGGTGTTTAAGTCAAAGGCGTGCATGGGCTGACCAAATTCAATCAACACATAGTTAGTAATATCGACAATCGGGTCGATTGAGCGAATACCGCTACGACGCAGCTTTTCCTGCATCCATAGTGGTGTTGCCGCTTTCACATTGATATTTTTAACCACACGGCCTAAATAACGTGGGCACAAGTCAGGCGAGACTACATTGATGCTATATGGGACATCAATCGTTGCGCTCACAGCTTGCCAAGTCGGCTCTGTCACTGCTTGACGGTTTAATACGCCCACTTCGCGCGCAAGACCAGCCATGCCTAAACAGTCAGCACGGTTGGCAGTTAAGTCAACATCAATAATGGCATCATCTAATTGTAAAAACTCACGCACATTAATGCCTAATGGCGCATCTGCTGGTAGCTCAATAATGCCATCGCTTTCGATATCGATACCAAGTTCACCGTATGAGCAAAGCATGCCCATTGATGGCTGGCCACGCAATTTGGCTTTTTTAATTTTAAAATCGCCAGGCAATACTGCGCCCACCATAGCAACCGCAACTTTTAAGCCTAAACGGCAGTTTGGTGCGCCACATACGATGTCGATAAGCTCATCGCCACCCACATTGATTTTAGTTACACGTAGTTTGTCAGCATCTGGATGCTGACCGCATTCAACCACTTCACCAATAATCACGCCGCTAAAATCAGCCGCTACGGGATCAACGCCGTCGACTTCAAGACCTGCCATGGTAATTTGGTGTGATAATGCGTCACGACTTATCGATGGGTTAACCCATTCACGAAGCCAAGATTCACTGAATTTCATCTAATATTGCTCCGTTATTTGAATTGCTTAAGAAAACGTAAATCGTTTTCGAAGAAGGCACGTAAATCATTTACGCCGTAGCGCAACATGGTTAAACGCTCAACGCCCATACCAAAAGCAAAACCAGAGTATTTTTCAGGGTCAATGCCCACACTGCGAAGCACATTTGGGTGCACCATACCGCAACCTAAAACCTCTAACCATTTACCGTTTTTGCCCATCACGTCTACTTCAGCTGAAGGTTCTGTGAATGGGAAGTAAGATGGACGGAAACGCACTTCTAAATCTTCCTCAAAGAAGTTACGTAAAAAATCGTGCAAAATGCCTTTTAGTTCAGCAAAGTTGACGTTTTCTGCAACCATCAACCCTTCAACCTGATGAAACATCGGTGTGTGAGTTTGGTCATAATCGTTACGATAAACACGGCCTGGAGAAATAATGCGCAGCGGTGGTTTTTCGTGTTCCATGGTGCGAATTTGTACGCCAGAGGTTTGGGTACGCAACATCACTTTAGGATTAAAATAAAACGTATCGTGATCGGCACGAGCGGGATGATGTTCAGAAATATTTAGCGCATCAAAGTTATGAAAATCATCTTCGATTTCAGGACCTTGTTTAACAACAAAGCCTAACTCACCGAAAAAGGTTTCAATGCGTTCGATAGTACGAGTAACCGGATGTAAGCCACCGATTTCTAAGGTACGACCTGGTAAAGTAACATCGATTTTTTCAGCAATTAATTTTGCTTCTAATTCCGAGGCTTTCAATCCATCGATACGCTCAGTCAGCTTTTGCTGTACGGCTTGTTTAGCTTGGTTGACGGCTTGACCAAAGGCAGGCTTTTCTTCTGCGCTGATTGATCCCATCATTTTCATCATGTCTGTGATTTTACCTTTTTTACCAAGGTAATCGACACGGATATCATCCAATGTCTTTAGATCACTGGCCTTGTCAATGACCTCTAAGGCTTGTTCTACGATCTCGGTTAACTGCTGCATGTTATCATCCACTGCATTTGTGCATATCAATGCGATTGGGCGTCTGATTCGACTATCAAATAAATCAAATAAATCAATAGTGCCGACGCGATAGTTTAACTCTTGTTAGTTGCCACAAAGAGCTAAAGCTAGGGTTAAAATGAAAGAGAGAAATTTTACGTTAGCGACCGTGATTTTACTAGTCATTATTGGATTTTTTAGTGGCAAATAGCTGTATTTAACTGCAATTTCTAATTGTGAGCTTATCTGCCATGTTAAACACGTCAGTTTATCAATTGTGAAACCGCCTTTTCAACATTTTAATATCAGCGCCTTCGTACTGACAAGCTCAAATAAGCCAACAAAAAATCGTTGTGAAGGGCTTTTTAAGTCTGCTCTCTCTCAACATCTAAGTTTCAATACAAAGACAGAAACTCGATGGCGTAACGGTCAGATTAATGTAATATAAATTAAGGGATTAAGTACAACTATGCTGTCATTGAAGCTATTGTAGCGAGAACCAACACAAGTTAGGTTGTGTCGTCGTGTCAAAAACATTCATTTTATACCCATCCGCATTAATAAGTGGACACTCAGAATGCGTCCAGCGTTTTTTGATTAAGGCGTCGCGATGTAGTAATGGTTGTTCCCTTTCAAATAGCGAGAACGCAGAGCAAAAGCGGCTGGGGCATTAGATAAAGCATTGGGTGATAAAAAAAACCGCTCAACATGAACGGTTTTTTTAATAACATTCGTATTTTGAACAACGTTAGTCTTAAATGGGTTTATGCGGCAGTGACATATCGACCACATAATGGCCTTGTAACCAATTTCGGCCTATAAGCAGTTTATAACCCATTTGACTTCGGTCAGTTAAATTAACGTCAACCTGATACTCATTTGTTGGCTCGCCGATGCTTAACCTTACCGTATACCTAATTTCGGAACCTTGGGCATTGCGAATTAACGTCGCGCCTCTAATTCGTGTGGTAAAACTAACCGTTTCACCATTTTCGTTTTCAGTATCAAAACGGATCATCTTACCGATGTTGTTCTCCATCACATCCGCGTCTTCATTTTCAACCTTGATATTTACGGCATGCAAAGAGTTCTGGCCAGCGCCGGTATCAATACGAGTGGTATAAAGTAAACCGATTTGCTTAATATTAAGTTGGGCTACTGGACCAATTGTTTTTTTAGACGCAACATCGACAACGTATTTTTGTTTTAGAAAATTACGACCTATCAATAACTTGTAGTTCATGTGGCTGCGGTCGCGCAAATTAACGTAAAGTGGTTGTAAACTATCGGGAAAGCCCACTTCTAATTTAACGGTATATCGACTTTCCGTTCCTAAGGCATTTTTGACCGTCGACACTTTGACAATTTCAGCTTGAAGGCGTTGTTGATCGCCTAGCTCATTTTGGGTTGTAAACTCGACCAGTTTACCGACATTACCTTGCATTGTTTCAGCAGAGCCACCAATAATCTCTAAATCCACGGCATGCAAAGAAGTATTCACAGCCCCCGTGTCAATCCGTGCTTGATAAATCAAATCTGACTGTGAAACGGTCATCTCTTCAACTTGACGGATTATCGTTTTACTATTGGCAAAAACGGGTAATGATAAAAAACTCAACACGGTAACAATGGCTATTTTTCTAAACATGTCTATTCCACACATCCACAAATTTCTTTAACGCGGTAAATGCAATGCGCTTAACGCAATAAATGATCAATTTCTTGATCAAATAAATTTTTAATTAAACCAGAAAACTCAGTAATAAAAATACTTTGTTCTGCAGTCGCTTGATGATTAGCAACTTTAGCTAAAATCTCTTCTAAATCATAGACTATCGCATCAATTTCACGTATCACCATATTACGCTGCGCAAATGACAATTGCGGGTTTTGACCGCAAACCATAATAATCTGCGCAGATAACTGTTCTTCAAACAGCTCCATCACGGTCTCCGTTGCGGCTGCATTGTTTTCAGGCCCTTCAAACAAGCCTAAGTGTTCAGTTAAATACTGAATCAAATGCATATATCCGTCTTTATCGGTAACCATGTTGTTTCACCTTTATATACTGCTAAAAAATGAATATGACTTAAATCAATACGATAAAAGCCATGATCAAATGTGTAAGTGCTATTGCGCTAAGGTTAGCACAAATGACACTGGCACCGCTAAGCTGATACTGGGTAAGCCTGCGATTTCTCTCAATTTTTCGACACCGGTAACAAAATTAAATTCATCCGCTTGAACAATCATTGGCGCAAAACTACTGACTACCATTTTATTGTCTGACAATTTCGCCACTAGCACATCAATACTTTTCTTTTGTTTTTTACCATGCATTTCAACCATGGCATCTATTTGTGTTGTTAATGTATCACCCACTTTCATGCCCATCAGTAATTTAGGGTTAATGACAGCGTTGACTTTTAACTGAGGAAATTGTGCCACCTCAAATAAAATAGTTTGCATGCGTTCATCACGAATTTGAATGCCTGTATCGACCGAGTTCAAATCAATGGTTAACGCAAAAGCGCCCTCATCGGTGAGTGAACCAGCAACATGTTTAAAGTGATGAACTTCAGCAATATCGTTTTTCTTAACCGATATAAAACTGACGCGTGAATGATCTTGATTAACTTGCCAATCGCCTGCCATAGCTTGAAAACTTAATAACCCAGCAGCGAACAAAGGTAATGCGATTTTCATTATGTCGTCCTTTTTGTTAACAATAACGCGTAATGTCACTATAAAAATAAGTATAGATGACGGTTTAATCAATTAGCCATTATTTTACTTTGGCCAACCATTTGTCTAATGCCTGTGCAAAAGCGTGCTTATCAGCTTGAGAGAAGCTATTTGGCCCGCCAGTGTGTATTCCACTGCTGCGCATTTCTTCCATAAAATCACGCATGGTTAAGGTTTGCTTGATGTTCTCAGTCGTGTAAACCGTACCACGAGGGTTTAACACCAACGCCCCTTTATCTATCGCATCGGCAGCAAGCGGTATGTCGGCGGTAATAACCAAATCACCCTTGTTAACTTGCTCAACAATATAATTATCGGCTTCATCAAACCCAGAGCTCACTCTAATCATACTGATGAGGGGTGAAATAGGCACTTTAATCAATTGATTTGCCACCAACACCAACTGAATAGATTTGCGCTCTGAAGCTCTAAATAACATGTCTTTTACGGGATTTGGACACGCATCAGCATCGACCCAAATTTTATTGCTTATCACGCGATAATGCTCCTATTTATTAACACAGATTAAGGTGCCAAACGATCTATTTGCCAATCGCTGTCTGCCTTAGTGTATATAAATCGGTCGTGCAGGCGATGTTCGCCACCTTGCCAAAATTCAATACTGCTAGGACGCACTAAATATCCCCCCCAAAATTTAGGTAATGGCACTTCACCTTGAGCATATTTGGCTTTCATTTCAGCAAATTTACCCTCTAAAGCCTGCCTAGCAGATATTTTGCTCGACTGTTTTGAAACCCATGCGGCAATCTGGCTGTCTTTTGGTCGACTCATAAAATACTTCGCCACATCTAACATAGACAAAGGCTCTGCCTCGCCGATAACGGCCACCTGACGCTCTAATGGATGCCAGGGAAACAACAAACTGATTTTACTATTAACACCAATTTGTTTGGCTTTACGGCTTTCAAGGTTAGTGAAAAAAACAAAGCCGTTATCATCAAAGCGTTTTAATAACACAATCCGCTGAAAAGGTTGGCCGGTTTCATCGACAGTGGCGACACACATTGCGGTGGGATCGGTTAATTGCGCATCTTTGGCTTGCTGCATCCACTTTTCGAATAAATCCATTGGATTAGCAGGTAGGTCACCACGTCTTAAGCCACCTTGGGTGTACTCTCGGCGAATATCACTTAAATCACTCATTGTGTTTCCTTGTTTATGCTAACTAAATCTATTTTACGCTGAGCAGGCACAAAAAAGCCAACCTCTATACGTGGCGATGTTATTTACACTATTATTTAAACGGCTTTTTAATTATGCCAATCTTTTCGCTTCAAAAAACCACATTTCAAGACCTAACGCAACACAAGCTAATTTACATCAATTCGGGATTGAGCACTTCTGTGTCAACCTGTTGAAAATGACTAAAATGCACATGATAATTTTCAACAATGGGGTATGAGCAATAGGCTAGACAAACATTGTGAGAACCAGCCCCCGCCTTAATAGGTGTATTAAATCCGATAGTGTCCCAACTAATAGGCTGCAATAAAGCCAGTAATTGCGCAGCGATAGGGTTATCGGCGGCATTAACATCCACATTGGTTTCGACACTGACATAAGAGCTTTGCTCTTGCGGAGTAATGTGAATCGTAAAATATCGGTCGCCTTTGATACCATTGACAGAAAAGCCGAGAGGAGAAAATAGGTGACAGTCATAGTCAAAACCAGCAAACAATGTGTCGAGTTGTAATAACTGACAAATTTTTTGTTCCGATTGATTCTTGCTAATTAAATACTGCGCGAGCGGCCCACTAATGTGGTACATCAACAGTTCGCTTGTGGTGTCATTTGAGGCTAACTCAGCCGCTTTTTCGCTAGTAAAAATGAAATGGTGATGGCTGTCTAAATGGCCAATTCGACAAGCTTTGCCAGGTATTTTCTGGCGCAATTGGCTAATGTCATCGGCGAACGTAGAGGCTTGCAAATGCGCAAGGTATTCATTTTTACGTTGATAACTTACAAACGCTACATTTGCGATACCTATGTGATCAATAACAGCGATTAAACTGTCTATCAAGGTTGAGAGGCCGCAAGTGATGATAACTAGGCGCTTGTCCCATACAAATAAACTCGATTCACTCAGTAAATAAGCATCACATTGATCATTGCTGATAACAGAAATAATGTCTGCTTTCGCTAGCGCAACGATGTCGGTCCAAAATGCTCGTCCAAACGATCGCAACGACCCTAGAGTAGGTTCGACAATCAGTTCAACTTTTTTTTCTGAACCTTCAAAAAACATCAATACTTGAAACTCTCTTAAAAAATAACTTAAACGCAGAATAATAAATAAAGCCTTAGCTATTATTCATAACTAAGGCTCTTTAAACAATCACTAACAGTAAAGATTAGAAATCTTCTAGGTAAGTATAACCGTCAAGACCTGCTTGTAACTCTTCTAAAATGCTTTCTCTTTCATCTTCAACAATATGTTGAGTCACTAACTCTTCAAAAGTGCGCATAAACTCTTCTGCGTCTAAGTTAACATAACGCAATACGTCTGCAACAGTATCACCTTGCAATACTGACTCTATATTTGCAGCGCCATGTTCATCAAGACGTACAACAGCAGAGTTAGTATCACCAAATAGGTTATGCATATCACCCAGGATTTCCTGGTATGCACCCACCATGAAGAAGCCAATTAGGTAAGGACTTTCTTCGCTCCACGCTGGCACAGGCAATGTGGTTTCAATACCTTGACCGTCAACGTATTGGTCAACAATACCGTCTGAGTCACAAGTAATGTCCAACATCACGGCACGGCGCTCAGGCGCTTTATCTAAACCTGACAATGGCAATACCGGGAATACCTGGTCAATACCCCATGCATCAGGTAATGATTGGAATAAAGAGAAGTTAACAAAGAATTTGTCGGCTAACTTTTCATTTAATTCATCGATAACCGGACGGTGATAACGATTGTTATTGCTTAATAAGCCTTTGACTTCATGGCATACGCGTAAGTGAGCTTGTTCAGCCCAAGCACGATGCGCTAAGCTAAATTGACCTACTGAAAATAACGAATGCGCTTCAGCAATGTCACTTTGAGTATCATGGTAGATCTCAATAATGGCACGTTGATCGTTGCCACCGCTAATGTCTTCCCACGATTGCCACATGTTATGTAACAACTGCGGATCATCTTCAGCTGGTGCTTCAATCACTTCAGGCATGTACGCTTCAGTACCAATCACATCGGTAATCAATACCGCGTGATGAGCCGTTAAGTGACGGCCAGATTCAGAAATAATACGTGGCATTGGCTGATCGTATTCATTACATAAATCAGTTAGCACATTAACGATGTTGTTAGCGTATTCACTTAAACCATAGTTCATTGAGTTGTTGCTTTGGCTACGCGTACCATCGTAGTCAACCGCTAAACCACCGCCCACATCAAAACATTTAATGTCGGCACCTAGTTGGCGCAGTTCACAATAAAAACGCCCTGCTTCACCCACACCCTGGCGAATATCACGGATATTGGCAATTTGCGACCCTAAGTGGAAGTGCAATAACTGCAGAGAATCAAGCATGTTAGCATTTTTTAATTCGGCAACGACTTTCAATACTTGCGCAGCAGACAAACCAAATTTAGATTTTTCGCCGCCACTTGCTTGCCACTTGCCTTTACCTTGGAACGCTAAACGTACACGAAGGCCTAAACGTGGGGTCACACCTAAAGTTTCAGCTTCGGCTAATACCATTTTAAGTTCTGACATCTTTTCAAGCACGATGTAAACTTTGTGGCCTAACTTTTCACCGATTAACGCTAAACGAATGTATTCTTTGTCTTTGTAGCCATTACACACAATTACAGAGCTGGCTTTTTGCGCCATAGCCAATACGGCCATTAGCTCAGGCTTACTGCCCGCTTCAAGGCCTAACTGTGGTACTTCTTTCGATTTTTGGCTAGCCAGAATTTCTTCAACAACCGTTTGCTGTTGGTTCACTTTAATCGGGTAAACTAACAAATAATCATTTTGATAGTCGTACTTAGTAATAGCATCATTAAATGCTTCACATAAGCTTTCAACTCTGTGGTGCAAAATCTGTGGGAAACGTACAAGTACCGGTAACGAAACGCCCGCTTTTACCATATCTTTGGCTAATTCATTTAAGCCAACTTTATGATTAGGATTTTGTGGATCAGGTGACACTGTCACTTCGCCATCTTCACGAATACCGTAAAAGCCTTGGCTCCAGTGAGTCACGTTATAACCCGCACGAGCATCTTCGATAGACCAATCAGACATAATTATTTTCCGTATTTGTATCAAAGTAAGCAGCAAAATCGTGCTGCTTGTTAAAATCCGACAACGACTTAGCGCTGTCTCTGGTAAAGTTGTTGTATTTTACGGCTGGGCTTATTGGCCAGCCGTGACAACACACTTTATGTTGCAATCCACAGTTGACGTATAAAATGAGATTATCCTTTATGGTCAATTTCATTCTTCGTCTTCACTGCGCTTAAGCTATTTATAAGTACATATTAGTCTTACATCAGCATGGCTTGCAAATATTGAAGGCGAACCTCAGTGTGTATACATCGCCAATGTTTTACTGAAGTAATCGATAAAAAGATCACTTTCATACACAGAAATAGCACTGACACTCGCCTTGATAAAATCGGCGCAATTAAAACCTGCAATGCAGTGTAATGCAAGTAAATTACCCATTAATCCTTATAAAAAGTTGCATTTATTGGGATTGAAAGAGTTCAATAATCTTGCCAACTAAAAAAACGTTTCACAGCAAGCTAATTGACACAACTAAGTGCTGATTTACGTGTATAATTAATCGATTTTGATTAAATCACCTTTTCATCTTTTATTAAGTAGAGTCATTCATGATACAAATCGGTAAACGTTATTCATTAGAAGTCGTAAAGCAAGTGAACTTTGGGGTTTACTTAAATGCTCAAGAGCTAGGACAGGTCTTACTTCCTAATAAATTTGTCCCTACCGGTTGTAATGTCGGTGATATGGTAGATGTGTTTCTTTACCTAGACTCTGAAGACATTGTGATTGCTACCACCCAAAAATCATTAGCTCAGGTGGGTGAATATGCTTATCTAAAAGTCGTCGCCACGGGTCCATTCGGCGCATTTTTAGATTGGGGCTTAGACAAAGATTTATTACTGCCTTTTGGTGAGCAACATAAACCGGCCGAAGAAGGCCACTCATACTTAGTTTATGTCCATGCTAACCATGCCGACGAACGTATTATGGCATCGTCAAAACTGGATAAGTTTGTCGATAAAACTGAAGCGCATTACACCGAAGGTGAACAGGTTAACTTAATCATTGGTGGCACTACAGAGCTAGGTTACAAAGCCATTATTAATAACCTGCATTGGGGCGTCATTTACACTAACGAAGTATTCCAAAAACTACGTTTTGGTCAAAAAGTCACTGGCTACATTAAATCAATGCGCAGCGATGGCAAAATTGATTTAGTGCTACAAAAAAGTGGTAAAGAAGACTTAGACAAAAATGCCCGTCTGATCATCAACAAATTGCGCAATGCTAATGGTTTCTTACCGTTACACGATAAAACAGATGCTGAAATTATTTATGATCAACTTGGTATGAGTAAAAAAGCCTTTAAGAAATCGATTGGAGGCTTGTTTAAAGCCGGTGAAATCAGCATCGAAACTGATGGTATTCGCCTCACCATGTAACATAGATTGCTTTATAGCGTTTGAATCATGAGTGAGCAACAGATGTTAATCACTCATGATTTAAACGGTTTCAACATCTCGATTGACTACCATCTCAGATACACCGGTTTTTAACTACGCCATTTTCTCATGACCTTACTTAACAACCTCACCAGCTTGAATGGCATAAGTCAGTAATCTGATGGGTTCTGATTGGTATAAAACTCTTACTCTGATATAAACACTAACAGTGCAAAGATTATTTATAATAAGGATAGTGTATGGAATTAACGCCCTTAGAAGCTCGGGTTATTGGATGTTTACTCGAGAAAGAACTCACCACGCCAGACCAATACCCCTTATCTCTTAATTCATTAACGCTCGCCTGTAACCAGAAAAGCAGCCGTGAGCCAGTATTGTCATTAAGCGAATCCGATGTACAAGACATTATTGAAGATCTCAATAAAAAGCGCTTAATCAGCGAACAGTCTGGATTTGGCAGTCGTGTAGTTAAATACAAACATCGATTTTGCAACACCGAATTTAGCGAGTTACAGCTTAATAGTGCAGAAGTGGCACTGATTTGTGTGCTGTTATTACGTGGGCCACAAACACCTGGCGAACTTAAAACACGTACGGCTCGATTACATGAATTTACTGATGTAAGCCAGGTAGAAACGGCTTTAATTGGATTAAGCCAACGTGAAACGTCATTAGTTGTGCAGCTCGCACGCGAACCTAATAAGCGAGATTGTCGCTTTATGGAATGCTTTAGCGGCAATATAGACGATCACCAAGTCAACAGTAACGACAATCTACACGTCTCTACGCAAACGCACCAAAGCATTGCTCAAGATAGCCGTATTGATGAACTGAGCCAACGAGTCGCCGTGCTTGAAGAAAAAATAGCTCAACTTGAAAGCTTATTAAATTAATTCAATAAACCTGATTTTTACGCGAAAATACCGCTTAAGCAAGGAAACGTTTATGCCCGTTACGACTCCCCCATCGGGGATATCTCACATTTGGTTATTAGCTAAATATGAACTCACCAAACGCTTTACTAATAAAAGCGGTATGGTCGCTTTGATTGCATTTATGCTCATTTGGGGAATTCTATTACTTTACCCCATAAAAAGTGCATCTGAATTTATTATGCAACCCAATTTCAAAGAGTTCACGGAAGCATTATTTGGCCCCGGTAGTTTGCAACACTTATTTGAATGGCCTGTCCCTGAGTTAGCCGTATTTTGGCTTGCAGCACTGTATTTATTCCCTATGTTCAGTATTTTTATTGCTGCAGACCAATTTAGCTCTGACAAACAACGTGGCAGCTTACGGTTTTTAACCTTAAGAGTGAGCCGTAGCAGTTTGTTTTTCGGGCGTTTTATCGGGCAAATGCTCATTCAATTCGCACTCATTATATTAACGCTACTAGCCACTATTGTGATGGTGATTAGCCGTGATATCAGTTTGTTACTGCCCTCATTAACTACCAGCTTATTAGTGATGATAAACCTGGTTATTGTGTTACTTCCTTATACTGCAGCAATGGCGGTGTTATCTCTACAGGCAAACTCAGCAAGGCAAGCCAGTATATTTGCGGTGATATTATGGGCAATAGTATCCATCATCATTGCGATTATTAATTTTCAGTTTCCACAATTGAATGGTTTAAGCATGATATTACCTGGCTCGCAGATCTCCAGTATGATTAACACTCAGGGGTTAGGCTCGTTGGCATTTGCCCCGATCCCACTAGTGCAAACCGTAGTCATTTTAGGATTGGGCAATGTATTAATGAAACGGAGTGCCCTATGATCCTTATTCAATGTGATAACTTATCAAAGCAATACCCGAATAAATTAGCACTCGACAATGTGAGCTTAATCCTTCAACCGGGGGCGCCAATAGCATTAGTCGGGCCAAATGGTGCAGGGAAGACCACATTATTTAGCTTGTTATGCGGTTACATTCAACCGACTCATGGCAGCATTCGCATTCTTGGACATGCCCCCGGCAGCAAAGCATTACAAGGTGTGTTATCCGCTCTACCGCAAGATGCGGCATTGGATCCTAACTTTACGATTGCTTCACAATTGCAATTTTTTGCTCAGTTACAAGGCTTTAACAAAACAGATGCCAAGCAAGAAGTCATACGAGTATTGGAGCTGGTTGAACTTAGCGACTCTGCACAGGCGAAACCAAAAAGTTTGAGCCACGGTATGAGTAAACGCGTGTCAATTGCGCAAGCACTTATCGGCGCGCCTGAAATAGTGTTACTTGACGAACCGACAGCAGGACTGGATCCTGCAAATGCTAAAAAGATCCGCCAAATCGTTAAAAACTTAACCGGTGAAACAACATTTATCATCAGTTCTCATAACCTTGATGAGCTTGAAAAACTTTGCGACCATGTTGTCTACCTTGAAAAAGGCCAATTACAACAATCGGTTTCAATTAAGGCCAGTCAGGCAACTGACTTTATTACGCTCACCATGCAAGCTTGCGATATGGACAGTCTGCATCAACAGTTACTCAGTTTAATCAATGTCATTGAAGTCAAACGTAGTGGTGATGAACAGTATGTTATTGAATACCAAAAACAAAGTAACTTTGAACTTGAACTGCAATTATTGAATTTATTCGCCCAGAAGCAATGGCAATACAAAGCCATACTCAAAGGCAGAACATTAGAAGAAACGCTGTTTTCTTAAGCCATTGCTGCTTATCAATATGCTAATCACAGGCCCGGTAAAACGGGCCTTTTTATCTACAATATTGAGTTAAAACGAAGACCCCTACTCCTAATCGCTGCTATTAACTGCCTATTTTTTATCAGAATTGAGTCACGCGCATACGTAACCTCATACTATTTAACCTGAATGAGGTATAAGAAATGAACTTATACTATTTAAAATCAGCATCTTAATTAACCTCACTTGTAATTTTGTCATTTATGATGCCAATAAGGCCAATTGTCGCGTCAATAACCAGCCTATTGTAAGTTGATTCAACGCAGTAAGTAGGACAAAGACTGTTTGAAAGGCGTTTATTATCCAGTTCTCAAGTTATTTAATACCCATTCACTATCGATACTCAAGCATGATCAGTCTGAGAAGTTGAACTTTCAGCATGCTTGAGGATTCGATCAAGCCTATGAGAGATGTAATTGCGATTCATTTGTGAATTGCTTTCAATACAGAGGTACAGCCCAAAATATACTTAAAGGTATTAATCGCTTTTCTAACAAAACCTGATATGCGTACTTAAAAATAATGAGTGATGGAATGGACGATGAGAGATGAAATTAACGATAAGTGGTGAAACGGACGATAAGCGATGAAATGGACGATGAGTGATTAAACGGACGATAAGCAATGAAACGGACGATAGCGATTAGGGTAAAAAGATTACTTTAATAATCTAACAATCATGAATAAAAAAGCAAAAAAAACTGCAGCATAAATGCTACAGCTTTATTTATTTAATTTTTAGCCGAAGCCAAAAGATTAAACGATTGAAACGTTCTCAGCTTGAGGACCTTTCTGACCTTGGGTCACAGTGAAAGATACTTTCTGACCTTCGTCAAGAGTTTTGAAACCGTCTGAGTTGATAGCACGGAAGTGAACGAATACGTCTGGACCAGACTCTTGCTCAATAAATCCGAAACCTTTGTCAGAGTTGAACCACTTAACAACACCAGTAACTTGAGACATGATATAAATCCTGTAAATATATAAAATAAAGCCTTAACGGCGGTAAAGCTGGAAAATGCCGGTATTACTTATGTTTACAGGACGAATCTGATCGTATTGTTAAATATAAGCCCAACCTTCAAGCTGAGTAAACTATAAACCATTTTCAGAATAAGTCAACAAAGATCAAGCGCCAGGCTAAATATATTTAATGAGTAAACAAATCGGTTTATCTTTGAGCATCAATTAGTTATTTGTCTGATTTAATCAACAGTCGATTGTTCGCGTTGATGAATTTCGATTTTAAAATCTATCTCACATTCGAGCCCTTGCTCTATTATTTGTCGTTTTTGCATATCACTTAACTTCCATGCGTACGGTGTCATATTGAGGAAGTGTTGAATATCATCCACTTGTGTTAGCGCAAGCGAGTAAGTTAGTGATTCGTGCGACAGATAATTAAATCCTTCGAGCAACAACGATTCTTGTGGATGCAATCTTGGTTGGCTGTATATCTTTTGTTTCAACGCAAAATGATGCATCGGCCCTGGCGAGACAGTAATTAATGTACTGCCAGGTTTCATCACTCTTTGTAACTCCTCGACTTTAGACGGGGCATAAATGCGTATAGCCAGATCAACGCTGTCATCAGCAAATGGCATTTCAAACACGCTGGCCACACAAAAATGTAAATCCGAATACCGCTTTGCCGCAGAACGAATCGCCGATTTAGAGATATCGAGGCCATAAAGCTTACAATGATTTATAGATGCTTGTTGCATGGCTGCAAATAAGCGATGGCTATAATACCCTTCGCCACACCCTATATCGAGCAGCGTTTCAGCATTGGGATGATATTGAGCAGCTAATTGATTCACTTTATCGCTCAACGGTTGATAAAAGCCTTTATCAAGAAACTCTCGTCTAGCGATCATCATTTCTTTGTTATCACCAGGGTCTTTGGTTTTTTTCTTTTGCACTGGCAATAAATTTACATAACCTTCTTTAGCGCAATCAAATTGATGACGCTGGGAACATGCCCAACTTTTATCGCCTAGGATTAACGGCGCAGAACAAATAGGACAAATATACGGCATGAGTAGGCTCTGAATGGTAAAAATTACATTTCGTCGTCAGACAGTTTATTGACCATATCTGACACGTCTTTAGGGGCTAACAGCTCAAAGCAGTCTAACTTTCGCTGTAATTGTTCAATATTACACAGTTGCTCATTCGACGAACGCCCTAGGTTAGGCCGCTCTAAAGATTGATGGTACGTTCTGAGCAACCACTGGTGTTTATTTTGCAATAAATGATCAAGCTTTAACAGCTCAGTTGACACACCCGGATGAATTTTACCCGACTCACCTTTAAGGTATTCTCGTAAATCGCGTCTGACTTGTTCAAGCTCACTGATATGTACCGCCAGCATTGAGGACGGTTCATCGTAATCAAATTTGCGCCCTAAAATCGCTTTGGCCATCACTAACGCATGAGGTTCACTTAAAATCCGTAAATCTTGCTCAAGGGAGATTAATTCAAAGCGAGCAAGGGTTTCTAAACTAAAATAGACATGCTCATCAGCTTGAATATCAACGGTAATACCTTTTCTGAGTTGGTCAATACACACTCTGGGAGCTATCCCCATCGTTGGGTATAAACGAGTACCTTGCCCAATCGATCGTACTTGATCATATTTGTCAGCAACTTGCTGTGTAT
Organism: Shewanella sp. MF05913; assembly: GCF_059758095.1. Classification (NCBI taxonomy): domain Bacteria; kingdom Pseudomonadati; phylum Pseudomonadota; class Gammaproteobacteria; order Alteromonadales; family Shewanellaceae; genus Shewanella; species Shewanella sp. MF05913. The sequence continues at coordinate 414,063 of NZ_JCAYNT010000001.1, read as the reverse complement.
CTTGATAAATCAGTTCAATAAAAGGTTGATGACGCACAATTAACGTTGCTTGCGTTGCGTTGACTTGGCTGACCACAAATTCAGCGATAGGATTTGTCATCGATGATAGTACCAACAAATCACTCACCGACTCTAACAAGCGAAGCGTCAACAACGTGGGCTGTTTAATTTCACTGACAATGGGTTGAGTAAAAATATGTTGATGCATTCAATATCCTTTTAAAATCAATACGACTTGTATAATTTATCTTACTTATTAAATTGAAACTAGCAAACGTATTGAGAACATAGTAAAAAATTTGCAAAATTCACGCTATTATCAATTTAAGGCTCATCAATGTTAATATGCCAGTAATCGCGAAAAGGATCTTAATTTTATTATGGCAAATGCAATTCAACCCACCCTATTCTGGCACGATTATGAAACCTTTGGTGCAAACCCGGCCAAAGATCGCCCGTCGCAATTTGCAGGAATTAGAACGGATCTCGACTTAAATATTATTGGTGAGCCAGAAAGCTTTTATTGTAAGCAATCACCCGATTATTTACCGGCCCCCGAAGCCATTCTTATTACCGGCATTACCCCACAACTGGCGAACATGAAAGGCATACCTGAAGCTGAGTTTATGCGCCGTATCAACAGCTTATTTAGCCAACCTAATACCTGTGTTGTGGGTTACAACTCGTTACGTTTTGACGATGAAGTTAGCCGCTATGGTTTTTATCGCAATTTTATTGACCCATACGGGCGTGAGTGGCAAAACGGCAATTCGCGTTGGGATATTATCGATTTAGTCCGAGCTTGCTATGCTTTTCGTCCGCAAGGCATTAACTGGCCGATGAAAGAAGATGGCTCACCAAGCTTTAAATTAGAGTTATTAACTCAAGCAAACGGCTTAAGCCATGAAAAAGCACATGATGCGATGTCAGATGTTTACGCAACCATTGCAATGGCCAAACTCATTAAACAGCAACAGCCTAAATTGTATGAATACTATTTTAATTTGCGCCGTAAGCAAGCCGTTGCTGACCATATTGACGTATTAAAAATGCAACCTTTGGTGCATGTTAGCTCTAAAATCAGTGCGTTAAATGGCTGCACAACCTTAATCGCACCTGTGGCTTACCACCCAACCAATAAAAACGCCGTTATTTGCATTAATTTGGCCATGGATATTTCACCATTGCTCGAGTTATCCGCTCAAGAAATCAGCGACAGAATGTACACCCCACGTCATGAATTAGCAGAAACTGAGCTGGCGATACCCATAAAACAAATCCACCTCAACAAATGTCCTTTCATTGGATCGCCAAAATTACTTGACGACGAGGTGACTGCAAAATTACAGTTTGATAAAGACTTTGCACGTGAGCAATATAAACGCTTAAAAAATCATCCAGAAATACGAGAAAAGATTAACCAAGTATTTGAATTAGAGTCAGATCGCAAGCCCATTACCGATCCTGACTTGATGCTATATAGCGGCGGTTTTTTCAGTCATGCTGATAAAACCAAAATGGAAATTATTTGTCATACTGAACCGCGGAACCTAGCGGCGTTAGAGTTGCAATTTGATGATCCGCGCATCAATGAAATGTTATTTCGTTTCCGGGCCCGTAACTACCCAGAAACATTGTCTGATAATGAAACTCGTCGATGGCGCGATTTTTGCCAACAACGACTCTCAGATGCCGATTATGTGATTAATCTCGAAAACTTGGTCGAAGAAACCAGCGAGAATGAACACAAACAAAAGTTACTTAAAGCCCTATATCAATACTTACAGTCATTATAGTGAATTATCACTTTTACCCGATTTATTTCATTTAAGGATTAAGGGAATGCAAAATCGATTTTTAGACAGCATTACTCAGTTAGACAAACCATTAGCGACCGCGCTTGCACCATTACTGCATGAGCAATTTTGTGGCCACATCGATGCCAACCAATTTGCCATGTTAGTTAAAGCTAGCGGTAAACCAGAAGAACAAGTGTTAATGGATTTATTACCTATTGCAGCCGCTTTGGCTAACCCACCTATCAGTGAGTTTTATGTTGGTGCTATTGCTAAAGGTGCCAGTGGCGACCTATACATGGGTGGCAACCTTGAACTACCCGGTGAAGCGCTGTTTCACAGTGTACATGCAGAGCAAAGCGCCATTAGTCATGCATGGTTAAGCGGCGAAATAGAAATTGTAGACATTATTGTTAATTACAGTCCGTGTGGCCACTGTCGTCAATTTATGAATGAATTGTTCAACGGCAGTAATATCAAGATCCATCTGCCACAGCAAGAAACTAAAGCCTTATCTCATTACTTACCGTATGGCTTCAGTCCTGCCGACCTCGATGTTACCTTGCCATTATTGTGCAAACGTGAAAAAGAATTTAGCCTAAATTCTGACGACCCAATGATCATTGAAGCGGTAGATCAAGCAGGCCTAAGCTATGCGCCTTACACTGACAGTAATGCCGCAGTAGTGCTTGAAACCATGGACGGAGCGACATTCTGTGGCCGTTATGCCGAAAACGCAGCATTTAACCCATCAATGCAACCGATGCAAATGGCGTTATCGAACTTGATTAGACACAACCGTCAATACAGTGAAATTAAACGTGCTGTATTGGTTGAGTCATCTGAGGGGAAAATTAGCTTAGTGGGCGCGACAATGGATGCATTACACGCGATTGCAGCCATTGAGTTAGAACACATTGTTGTTGAACCTATGCCAACTTAATCGCTGCAAAATTTACCCATAAGGCGCTTAAGAGCGCCTTTTTTATTGGCATATTGGCACGCTAAAGGGATTAATTATCTTTTAGAGGGTAATTCAATCAACCTGTTAACATGCTAATCTAAAATTAAAATTGATTTAACTACATTATTGAGCCGTAATAACGCTATAGCACAGCAATAACAGAAGCAACGAGTGAGTTACTATTGCACATATTTACCATAAAAAGGATTTTAGTTTTTATACTGCTATGCACAGTAGGTTTAGTGTGGGCCATTATCGAACATGCAAAGCCACTGACGGTAAAACTACTTAATAATTTACTAGCAGACAATCACATTGAAGTCCTGAATTTTGATGCTGAATACGTCTCGTTGAATCATATTTATATTCCAAGACTTATCCTCAAAATTGAAGACAGCCATATCGCGGTACAAGAATTTAATCTCGAACTGCGTGACAGTATTCAAATGCTTAAAAATCAGCAATTCAATGCCGACGATATTGTCAGTATTGAAACACAAAGCGTGTATGTCGACTTAGGTGAAAGTTTTTTTATTAGGCAATCAAAGCAAACCGAAGACTCACCCGCCACCTTACAATTAAATCTCGCGAAACTCCCAACCATTAATTTAGGTAATATCACCATAAGACTCCCCGTGTTAGAGACCGCGCAAGCCAACCAACACAGCTTAACCATGTATAATCTAACCCTGTCAAAAACAGGGAAACTCAATACCGTGTGGCGTTTTGATGAGTTTCCGCTATTCAGTGTTGATGCAACACTTGACAAACGAGCTTGGGAATTTGACACCTTGGTTGACTTAGGTGCAAGTTATCAAGGGCTTGAGTCATTAAAGAAATATTTAGACTTGTTGCATGATAAACAATTTAAGGCTTATCCAAACAGCAATAACCTATTAAGCGGCTTACACAAACAACTGACACATATACTCAACCCTATCACTGAGCAGCAATTATCGGTTCAAGGGCAATGGACTACTCACACCCAACTTAACTTAATTAATGGCGAGCTTAAGAGTCAGCAATCCATACGCGATTTATCATTACATTCATCGCGTTGGCCAAGTGTCTTTTTTACGCCAAAACAACCGATAAACTTTACCCTCGACATAGGTCAATATTCTGTTAACGATCCGTTCAAGGCTATGACTGATGAGCAAAAACCACTTGAAACGTTAGCGCTCAAACTCGCTATTGCACCGCTCAATTATCAACTGAATCCGAGTGAGACAGACATCAACCAGTTAATCGACTTACTGATTGTTAATCCTGATAGCAAACAACACCTCAATCATATCATTCAGCAACTTCTCCCCTTATCAGAGCAACCTTACCTTGCGGTTAATATGACCGAGCCCGTTGAGGTGTTCATGCCTCTCCAGCAAGACACCGCAGTAACACAAGTGGCCATACCAAACTTAACCTTAAGTCTTAATGGCTTGCGCTTAAAAACACAACTGTCACTAAGCCACATCAAGGTAAATAGCCAACAACAATGGCGCAGTGATTTTGATTGGGATATTCAGTTAGCCTCACCACAAACAACAGAAAATGCTCAACCTATTGACCTTAAAAAATTATTAGCAAACATTGATGTTGAACAGCTTAGCGTTGAAAAAGCCTCAGTTATATTGAAAGGTACGGTAAATAGTGTGCAAGAAAATGATGTTAATATCGCCCTGTTCCCAAGTTCCACTGTCGCGTTTAATAAGCTGTACTTTACCCAGCAAGATGGTGATAAAACCATCCATAAAATTCAAAAAAATACCGCTGCGCAACTTGCCTCGTTAACACTCAATTTAACCCAGACCTCGACTATTAAAAAAAGTCACAACCTCGATCTTAAATTGGCTCCATTTATCGTTACCGCAAAACAATTTATCGGCCAGCAAATCGTCAGCCAAAAAAACATTAAAACAATCACCACCAATGCCTGCGCCAATCTTGCGAGCATTGACGTTCAACAAGATGTGTTATTTAGCCTAAATGACAATGAAAATATCGAACAAGCCATCGCCCGTTGGTTACAAACCCCAACAACAAACCAGATTGTATGGAGCATTAAGCAACTTGATGCCGTTAAACAGGTTGGCAAAAGTCGTCGCCAACCCTTGCTTGCACTTAACAGTGTTAATTTGCAGCAACAACTTAATTTGTCAAAAGGCTTATTGGTGGGCAGTGAGCAATGGCAGTTAGATACCCTAGCATTAAGCAGTTACCATTTATTAAAGTTTGCCGATGCCAAAAGCCCTCTTTCACTGGCAGGCCAATGGACATTTGACACCGACATTGAGAGGGCGCTTTACATTCTTAAAAAAGTGCAGCCATTACCCGACAACTTCAACCTTCAAGGTCACAGCCGCTTAGTCGCCGGTTTTGCGCTGAGCGAACTCAATAACAGCAGTCAATTTGAAATGAAAATTCAGCAACAACTTTCATCGTTGTCTGGCCGCTTAGCTGACAGGTCATTTATTGGTGGCGATGTGTTTGCACAGTGCCAATTTAACTGGCAACAGCAGCACGATAAACCCAACACTCCGCTGGCAGAGCAACACTTTGCCCAAAGTCAATTAGTGTGCCCTCAAACAGCCATTAGCTTACAAAAAGCCAATGTGGGTTTATTAATGACTAACCTCAATATCAATGCCAATATTGAATTAACCAAAGACGGCAATAAAGTGCCCGACAATTGGCTACAACAAATCACTGGACTCAGTGAAACCAACGTCAGTTTAACAGCCAGTGGCGACATGCTCGACGGACGCTTTTTACTGCCAGAGTTTGTGCTTAAGTTGCATGATAAATCCCATGGCTACCTTTTATTACAAGGGTTAAGTTTAGCCACGTTTTTAGAAGAACAACCTCAAGTCGGTGTAAAAGCCAGCGGTCTATTTGATGGCGTACTCCCTGCTGAACTTGTCGATGGTAAAGTGACGATTGCGGGCGGGAAACTCGCGGCTCGTAAGCCCGGTGGATTAATTGAAGTGGCAGGAAATCCAGCAATGGATCAACTGGCCCTATCTCAGCCTTATTTGGAATTAGTGTTTACCGCACTGGAGCATCTTAACTACACTGAGTTATCGAGTACTTTTGATATGAACCCGAATGGTGATGCCTTTATTCATGTGGGGGTTAAAGGAAAAAGTCGCGACATTGAGCGCCCTGTTCATCTTAACTACGACCACCAAGAAAACCTTATTCAGTTATACAAAAGCACTCAAATAGGCAACCAATTGCAAAATAAAATTGAAACCAAGGTTCAGTAGTAAACGTTCAATAGCATACACTCAATAACACAAGCTCAGTAACACAAGTTGAATAACATCCGTCAAGTCGCATTAAAAGGAAATACAGGTGAAATACTCGTCGATATACATTGTTAGTATCAGTACCCTGCTAGGCTCATTGTGGCTCTCAGGTTGCACACCCACGGTGAAAATTGAGCCGCCCGACAAACCGATTGTGATTAATCTTAATGTCAAAATCGAACATGAGATTAGGATCAAAGTCGATAAAGAGTTAGACACTTTGATTGAAAATGATGAGTTATTTTAGGCGGAGAACACAATGAAACCTTCATTCGCTATCGTGACACTATTGTGTGCCACCAGCCTGTTATGGTGTTCAAATGTTTTGGCTGCAGTGACCTTACAACAAGCCAAAGTATCGGGTTGGGTTGGAGAGCAAACCAATGGCTATTTAGGCGTGGTGGTGGATAGCCAAGAAACGCAAACATTGGTGTTAGCGGTAAACGAGAAACGTAAGAAGTATTATCTGGTGATTGCAGAGCGTAACCACATAAAACTGGATACGGTTGCTAAGCTTGCTGCACAAAAAGCCATACAAGCAGCTGATACCGGCCATATAATACAAACGCCACAAGGAAAATGGTTAACTAAGTAATGCTTAATTAACGACATATCCACTCGCGGCGTATTCTATTGATGGACTGCACCATCGATACTTTCAGGCAATACCAGTATTACATGGTTGCCGTATTACATTGTTGCCATAGTCCAGTAATCTAAACGTTTTTGTGGATCATCAACTAATGTCTTGCAAGCGTCTTTATACTGAGCCATTAAACCGCCAAGGTTGTTTGAGCCAGCGAGCTTTTTCACTTGGGCTTGTTTAGCTGCAGCCACATCTTTTTCAACTTGCTCTGCCCCGCGATATTTACTGGCAAGCGTTTGCGCATCACTTGCAGAGGTCTTTAGACGTTCGCCTACCGCTTTCATTTGTGGTGCATTCATTGCAGCAATAGCTTCAGAGCTAATTTGGTAATACGCAGCACATTCAATTAATTCATTAGTAAAAGCTTTTTCGGCAGCATCTTCTGCAAACGAAACCGTGCTGAAGCACACAAATGATGAAGCCAAAATCCACATAGCTGGTTTGAACATTCTGTTGTCTTCCTTATATAAAATAGTGTGTTATTTTATCGCCTCGCTCGCCAAGACCTAAATCATCATCTAAAAAAAATGACTACTTACGCGTTTAACATATAAAAAGTCAACGTCGTGAGAGTTTTGCTGCGATTAATAAAATTTGAATTACCACAACATCAGCAGATGGTGAATACGATATATATCACATTATCGTATATCAATAGTGACTAAATTGAAAAGCATCACTGCAGGCACGCAGTTGATTTATTGTAAGAGAACATGGCAACGATGGCGGCTTACAAAAAATAGCAGATTGATATCAATGAAAATAGCGTGTTATAAAACACAGATAATCGTTATCTACATCATTATCTGTGTCTTAATGATAACCCATTAACGATTAAAAGCCGTGGTTAGCGTTACTGACCCTAAACCAACCGGCAATACTCTTACGCGTTTTAAAGGTTGGGCGCACTTCGTGAGGAAATCGCTCACTCAAAAACAGCACTAGCGTACCAATTTGTGGATTCACCACATCGAGTTGTTGGTCAAGCTCGTCATAAATCACCAACTCACCACCGTCGCTTTCTTGCCATTCTGGATTCAAGAAAAATACCGTCGACAAAATTCGATTTTGGCTACCGTGCAATGCATCAACATGTTTTTTATAAAATGCACCAGGCTCGTAAACGGCATAATGGCTTTCAAAATCGAACAGCCCCATAAATAAGCGTCGATTTAAGCCCTCTTTTAGTTGATCCATAATCGACAAGTATTCGCGATCGGTATGATCTTGATTGTCTAACCAACTAATTTTATCCGAGCGAATTTCAGTATTGATTTGTTGCTCAATACCTCGACCTATGGCTGCATCTTTGAAATTAATATCTTGCTCAGCTTGCATTTTTTCAAGCAAGGCTAAGCTTACATAATCAGGAATGATGTCAGATAAAAGAATGTATCCTTTATCGACTAACGCATCTGCGATCACATCCAGCATTGCTTCACTTACTTGCGAAACCATACATGCCACATCCAAACAGAAAGACTACGCTTTTTACTTTACTTAAGGACTCAGAAAGGAAGTTAAGAGTCTGATTTTCGAGGGGGCGTCATTAAAAGGTATGGTTGCCATACCTCAATTATTTAGGGCGATTCTATAGAATAAAACCGCCCTAGACAACACATATTAAAACGCATAAAAATCAATGGCTTAATTCAGCTTCCATTAAATTTGACTGTGAAGTAAAACCGACTGATTGTCTGCTGTATTGTCTTCACTCGTTGTGGGTTCTACGGTGGCAGCCAAATGGCTTTGATGTAGCCTTAATGCCAAATATAAATCTGAGCGTATTGTGATACCGTCGTCACCTGACACCATATCAGTTTGTTCAAACCAACTGATTAACTGCCGTTTTCTGCCCGCTAACACCAAGCTTACGCCGCGTTTACGTAATAATGCCTCAATGTCTGTCAACATGGCCATCACACTCAAATCTAAATGTGTAAAGCACGGCACTGCATCAATAATCACACAATCAACAGGTTCGAGTTGATTCTGACGAGCAAAACGCTCAAGTAACCTGCGTTTAAAGTAAGTTGAATTAAAGTAAGTTAGCGGTGAATTAAACCGATAAATAAACACACCGGGTACTGCCGCCGCTTTATCGCTGCCATCAATACTACGAATAATTCCTTTGGCATCAAGGCCTAACACTTGATCTGTTGGGCGCATCACGGTGCGTAGAAATTGAAATAAACCCAGTAATACTGCAAGCGTGATACCTGGGATAACACCAATAAATAACACCGCAAATAAGGTTGTCAGCGCGAGGTAAAATGCTTGACGATCGCGCAAACGTAACACCCAAATCGCTTTAAAATCGATAAGGTGTATTGATGCTATGACCAACACCACACCTAGTGCTGCGCTGGGGATGTATTCAAGTGGTGCAGTTAGAAATATCGCCACTATCGCAATTAATACCGCGGCAATAATCGACACAAGTTGGGTTTTACCGCCATTAGCATCATTTACGGCAGTGCGAGAATCTGCACCACTGACAGCAAAACCTTGCGATAACGCCGATGCAATATTGGCTAAACCTAAGGCTTTAAATTCTTTGTCTGCATCAATGTCGTAACCGTTTTTAGCGGCAAAACTTCGAGCCGTAAGCATCATGCTAACAAAGCTGACCATCGCTAAGTTCAGTGCAGGCATCACCAGTTCACGCGCGATACCAATATTAAATGCAGGGGTTTGAAATGACGGCAAACCACCCGTCACAGAGCCAATGACCGCGATATCGTACTGGGTAAGCTTAAAGCCCCACACCAACAACGCACCAACGGCAATGGCAAACATGGACGCTGGCCAGGTCGGTTTAATCCGTTTCATCACAAAGTAAACAATCACAGTTAATACTGCCATTAACAATGTAGGCACATGAGTTTGTGACAAGTAGCTTGGTGCCCCGCCTAAACGTTCTAACAGGTATTTTTCATCGAAAGTAAAGCCAAATATTTTTGAGAACTGGCCAACAATAATGGTAATCGCGACCCCGTTAAGCAGGCCCATTAAAATCGGTTTTGATAAAAAATCGGCCAAGACGCCTAACTTAAACCGACTGGCAATTAAACACCAAAAACCGGTCATCACCGTCATGGTCATTACAAGTTGCCAATGCATTAAGCTGTCGCCCGCAGCAAGCGGCGTAACCACCGCGGCAATCACCGCACAGGTGGCGGCATCAGGGCCAACAATAAGTTGTCTTGATGTACCAAACAAGGCGTAAACTAGCATCGGTAATACGCAAGAATACAGCCCAACGGCAGCATTAACCCCAGTTAATTGGGCATAAGCGATAGCCACGGGTAATGCCACTGCAGCAACAGATAACGCGGCGGTAACATCGTCTTTGAGCCAGCTTCTCTCATAGCGAGAAAAGGTCTCTAAACCAGGCATAAACGCATACAATCGACTCAGAAACACAACGACCCCACCACATTGACTTTGATTGTTATCATAGATTTATTTCAAAATAATTACGACATATTCAATCGCGCTAAACAGGTAAATTTTTGTTAACCCAGATAAATTGATAATGCACTACGCAAAACCTTAGCACCTCATGTGCAAAAAAATTGCACATAATCAGACTAATCTAACGCTAAAAAATGAACCCTCGTAGAGTAGACTATGCCAAATTCGCTTACAAATATGACGGCTCTCCCGCCCTAGTTACATGCTAAACTGTTACCTCTTTGCACACTGTTCGTATTTTTCGTTTTTTGCTTTCGAGGTTTTTGTGGTATCGCCAATAAAATCAACGTCATCCTCCATCACCAAAGGCATTCCGAATCTGGCTATGCTGATCCCTATGTTGGCTGCTATTGTGGCGATAACCCCTTTAGCCATCGACATGTATTTACCGGCAATGTCGGTATTGGCACTGGGCTTTGACACCAGTATTACCACGGTGCAACAGTCTTTAAGTATTTATTTAGCAGGTTATGCCTTAGGCATGCTCACTTTTGGCCCATTAGCCGATAAAATTGGCCGCCGACCATTAGTGATTTTTGGTTTATCCGGATTTACGGTTATTAGTTTACTCATTGCCTTAAGTACCAGTATTGAACAATTTTTAATTCTACGATTTGCCCAGGCATTTATTGGTGCAGCAGCCACGGTCGTGGTGCCAGGCTATATAAAAGAAGTGTACGGCGACAATACGGCTAAAGGCATGTCTTATGTCAGTTTAATTATGATGTTGGCCCCTTTGCTTGCTCCAACGCTAGGCAGTCTCATTATGGAGCTAGGCGACTGGCATTTAATCTTTTTAAGTCAAAGTTGTTATGCCATCACCTTGCTAGCACTGGTGCTGTTTAAATTAAAAATGCCCAGTGATAAAGATGCTGATAGCCGCAGTCAAAAATCTTTTCTTCGGGCCTATTACACCGTATTTGCAAGGGATGGCGTCAAGCTCAATATTACCAGTGGCGTATTAACGTCATTTGCCTTTTTTTGCTATCTAACCGCGTCCCCGTTTATCTATATGGAAGTGTTCAATTTAGATAAATCACTGTTTGCGATCCTATTCAGCACTAACGTTGGCGCTCTGATGCTGGCAAACATTGTTAACTCAAGAATTGTCAGTCGCTATGGCTCAAAACGCATGCTGCACGTCTCGACATTTTTTGGCGTGATTGCCGCTTTCGGTTTATTGATGGTTAATCTGCTGGATTTAAGCTACCACTTTACTGTGTTGATGCTCATCCCCTTAATGGGTTCACTTGGGGTGATGTCGGTGAATGCTGATGCCATTGTATTATTAAAATTCAAACAAGAAACCGGTACAGCGACCGCAGTTATTGGTACTCTTCGTTTTGGATTTGGTGCAACCGCAGGGCCTTTACTGGCTTATTTTTACGATGGCAGTGCCGTGCCCTTCTCTGCACTCATGCTTTGTGCCATTTTGCTTGTGGGTGTATGCCAATTTTTACAATCTCGGTTACCTAAAAGCCGTATACAAACCTCTGTCTAATATTCGGCTTTCATAGAGGCTTTTATATAAAGTCGCTTAGACTGATCCTCACATTTTGGCCATCACATCGATGGCCATCATTGTTTCTGTAAGGTGGTAATATCAACGCACCAAAAGAAAATAAGAAAATAAGCCCACAAAACCAACCATCAAAACCGCCAGTAAAAAATCATAAACATGAAATGATTTCAACCTTGAAAAATATTTAACTAAAGAGCTTGCAGTAAAATTTAATTTACATAAGATGGATGTCAGTGACTCATCTGGGTTGCTGAATGAACAAGTCATTGAGTTTAGCTACTGTTAAATTCAATCGTCGAGTTTGAATTACCATTCAAACTTATTTTTTAAAGCGATTACCGTCGTTGTATAACAAGATACTGTTTACCATACGGTAACTTAAAAAGGACTCATTTCATGGAAAAGCTTTCTGGCGCGAGTATGATCGTGCGCTCTTTGATCGATGAAGGCGTAAGCCACATCTTCGGTTATCCCGGTGGTTCAGTTTTAGACATCTATGATTCTCTTCATAAAATTCCCGGCATGGAGCACATTCTTGTGCGCCACGAGCAAGCTGCTGTGCACATGGCTGACGGTTACGCTCGTGCTACAGGTAAAGTCGGGGTCGTACTAGTCACCTCTGGCCCAGGCGCAACTAACGCCATTACCGGCATTGCTACCGCTTACATGGACTCTATTCCACTGGTTGTGTTATCAGGTCAGGTACCGAGTAACCTTATTGGTAATGATGCATTCCAAGAATGCGACATGATTGGTATTTCACGCCCTGTTGTTAAACACAGTTTTTTAGTCAAAGATGCCAAAGATATTCCTGAAATAGTCAAAAAAGCTTTTTTCATTGCATCGACAGGCCGCCCAGGCCCGGTTGTTATCGATATCCCTAAAGACTGTTTAAGCCCAGATATACTTCACGATTACATTTATCCAGACAGCGTTAAAATGCGCTCTTATAACCCGACAACCACAGGTCATAAAGGCCAAATCCGCCGAGGATTACAAGCCTTATTAGCCGCTAAAAAACCTGTGTTATATGTGGGCGGCGGCGCGGTGATATCGGGTTGTGACGCACAAATTCTTAAACTAGCAGAACGCTTAAACATTCCTGTCATCAGTACCTTAATGGGCTTAGGCGCGTTCCCTGGTACTCATAAGCAAAGTTTAGGCATGCTTGGTATGCACGGTCTTTATGAGGCCAACATGGCCATGCATAACACTGATTTAATTTTTGGTATCGGTGTTCGTTTTGACGACAGAACCACCAACAATGTTGATAAATACTGTCCAAACGCCACCATTTTACACATCGATATAGATCCCTCTTCAATCTCTAAAACGGTACGCGTTGATATTCCGATTGTCGGTTCAGCTGATAATATCCTAGACAGTATGCTAGAGCTGTTAGATGAATCGAGCGAAACCAACGATACTGATGCACTTGCCATATGGTGGCGCGAAATTGATATTTGGCGCTCACGTAAAAGCTTAGAATTTGACCGCACAAGTAATCGCATTAAACCGCAACAAGTGATTGAAACACTGTATAAATTAACCAATGGTGATGCCTATGTTGCATCCGATGTCGGTCAACACCAAATGTTTGCCGCCTTATATTACCCATTTGATAAGCCACGTCGTTGGATTAACTCAGGCGGTTTAGGCACCATGGGCTTTGGTTTACCTGCGGCTATGGGCGTTAAGATGGCATTTCCTGATGAAACCGTAGTGTGCGTCACCGGTGACGGTTCGATCCAGATGAACATTCAAGAGCTATCAACTGCATTGCAATATGATACTCCAGTTAAAATCATTAACTTAAACAACCGTTTCCTAGGCATGGTTAAGCAATGGCAAGACATGATTTACTCAGGTCGTCATTCACAATCCTATATGGACTCTGTGCCTAACTTTGCCAAAATTGCTGAAGCGTATGGCCATGTCGGCATGAACATCAATCACCCTGATGAGCTTGAATCAAAACTAGCTGAAGCCTTAGCAATGAAAGACAAGTTAGTGTTTGTCGATATTAGCGTAGACGAAACTGAACACGTTTACCCTATGCTCATCCGCGGCGGCGCGATGAACGAAATGTGGTTAAGCAAAACGGAGAAAAGCTAATGCGTCGTATTATTTCTGTATTACTTGAAAACCAACCAGGCGCATTGTCTCGCGTTGTAGGGCTTTTTTCTCAGCGCGGGTACAACATCGAAAGCTTAACCGTAGCGCCAACGGAAGACACCACGCTATCACGCCTCAACATTACCGTGATTGCCGATGAAACCGTGTTAGAACAAATTGAAAAACAACTGCATAAGCTTATCGATATCTTAAAAGTCGCTAACATCACCGAAGCGGCACACATTGAGCGTGAAATCGCATTAGTCAAAGTGAAAGCACAGGGTGAGCAACGCGAAGAAGTAAAACGTACTGCGGATATTTTCCGGGGTCAAATTGTCGATGTCACGCCCAACTTGTACACCATACAAATGGTGGGAACTAGCGACAAAATCGATGCGTTTATACACGCTTTAGGTGACACCACAAAAGTGATTGAAATATCGCGCTCTGGTGTTGTCGGCTTAGCTCGCGGCGAAAAGTGCATGCGGGCTTAATTAAATCATTGCCATTAAGGCAATAAAAAAGCCTCTAAAAGGTAATGCCGTTCACTTAATGTGAGCGGCATTTTTTCTGGTCTGTGTGACAACACTTCTAACGCCATAATCAATCTCTTATGGTAGTCAATGTCAAGGTTGAATCATATCGAGTTCGGGTACCTAAGAAAGGCATGAGAATTCGGTTAGGCGGTTAATTGAAGTGTGAGTACACGATTCTTAACGTTCCATAAAAAAATCCGATAACAAAAATTATCGGATTTTGGCAAACTGAAAAGATCGGTTAATAGAGCGGTATATTTTTGTAACTCAATTCTTAACTGATCGGCATTACCCTAAAAGGTTTTTTTGTATTCAGGCACTAAGAAAACATTTATTAGCGCCTAAATAATAGGGTTAAAAACGTTGTTTAAACGATGCATATAAGTAACGACCAGGAATACGGTACGAAGGATCGTAACTGTTAGCAAACGCTGAGTAAGCAACTGGAGGCTCTTTATCAAACAAGTTACGTATACCTACTGATACAGTGCTGTCCCATGACGTATTCCAACCCGCTTGCGCATCGAAATACATTGTTGGAGACAATTTATTTTCAGGTGCAGAGACTTCAGTTGCAACGACATCTGTTGTGCCTGGTGTAAAGGCGTAACTCATTGCCATATTGTCTGGGTCGCTACATAAATCACGTAGTTCAGGTTGGCCAACACCCGCTGCAACGGTAATCACGTTTGAGCAACTTTCAATTTGTTTAGATAAGAACTGAGCTGTGACAGATGCGAAGAAATCATCATTACTCCAACCCACAGTTAAGTTTGATTTCAATCTAAACTCACTGCCACCGCCAGATGCACCAGGGCTAAGTTTTCCGACACTGTTACCGCCAGAAATATTGCCGTCAACGTTTACATCTCCACGATCAGGCTGACCAATGTCGCCTGCGTAATCAACATAAGTTGAGTCCCAGTTAATCTGCCAATCGCCCACAGATGTAGTGAAATTATACGTCACATTGAAGTCATACCCTTCGGTTTCATAACCACCAACAAAGTTTTGAGACAATGCCAGTAAGTTAGAAATCTCACCAGGGTTACTGTTTAGTGCGCCCGTGGTATCACGAGTGATCAAATTACAGTATTGAGAGATCCCTTGAATATAACAACGATTAGCAATCGTTTGTGCGGTGTTAGTACCAATCAAGTTTTCAATTTGTACGTTAAACCAGTCTAGTGTTAAGCCAAGCCCTTCGATTTGACTTGGGTTGTACACAACACCAACAATTTTTGATGTAGATGTTTCTGGTTGTAAATCTGGATTACCCCCAATTTTTGAACGGAACTGTGGATCTTTTTGTTCAAACGATGTGCTCACACCCGCAGCTAAACAGTTAGCACGCGTTTGCGCTGAACTGGTATAAGCAACTGATTTAATATCACATGGGTCAGTCGCCGCAGGACGAGAGTCATTTTGACCACTGTATAATTCGGTTAACGATGGCGCACGGAAACCGTCACTGATACTGGCGCGGAACATCACGTCATCAACAGGTGCATAAGTCAGCTTAAAGCTTGGGTTAGTAGTATTACCAAAGTTTGAGTAGTCAGACACACGCACAGCAGCATTTAACTCAACTTTTTTAACATATGGTAAATCAGCGAGTAATGGGATTACCGTTTCAGCAAATGCTTCAGATACCGAGAAACCACCTTCGGTTGGTTGTGATGCGTTATCACCTAACACTTGGTTAGCAACGGTTAAAGGATCGGGCGAGTCGTAACCAGCATGGCGTTGGTATTCAACACCGGCGACAAAAGCTAACATACCGGCAGGTAACTCAACCACATCACCGCCAATACTGCCGCCATAATTGTGCAATGTTTGTGATGCTAAATTACGTGGCGATACTGAAATATAATCTAACATTTCTTGTGTTACCCCATCTGGGCCACCAAAAATGTTTAATGGTACACAAGCTGCGTTGCCGTCACAGGTTGCCACGCCATTGGTAATGCTAGACGCACCTAGGGCTGCTTTTACCTTGTTAGTATCAAAGAAACCATTTTTTAAGAAAACCGAATTCGTTTCAGAGAATGCTGCAAATGCATCCCAATAGAATGAGCGATCGGCTAATTCAAAATCACCTTCTAGACTACCACTGACACGCCATGTATCAACATCAGCTGCAAATGAACGCGGTGCCACGATTGGACGGAATGAACCGCCTTTAATATCTTGGTTAAATGGGTTATAAACAGAATCTTTAGAGATTGCTAATCCCCCCATTGGCTGAGCTGCAAGTTGTGCTTCAGAGGTTCTTTGCGAATACATGACGTCAGATTTAGCCGTAATCGAATCATTGAGTTGATGCGCGGCTTGCAAATATAAACTCGTTGTTTCAGAAGGCTGTTGAATGTAGTTTACCGGAGCAAAGTTATATCCGTCAGTTAAGCGGTCATATAACTTAAAGTCGCCTACGCTAGTACAGTCTTGATTAGCAACACAACCCGTTTTAGATTGATCTAATGTGTATGAACCTTCAACACCGTCCACTGTTGCGGTGTATTGACCGTATGGCGTAGTAGGACTAGCACGGCCACCAGAACCTGAAATATTCGCTGGTAGATTGTAAATAGGTACCGATGAAATATCACGATCACCCCCTAAAATTGATTCTTGCTTGGTATAAGCAACGTTCATCAATATTGAGGTTTTCTCTCCCGCACCGCCAAAAGTAATCGACGCAGTTTCTTGCTCGCCATCACCTTGTTCGTATCCACCCATTGAGCCTGAAAACTCTGCGCCTTCAAAGTCATTACGGGTGATCACGTTTACAACACCACAAATGGCATCGGTACCATAAATGGTTGATGCACCATCTTTTAATACTTCAATGCGTTCAACTGCGGCTAAAGGAATCGTTGAAACGTCAACGTTACCACCAAGTTGTGGGATCCAACGGCGACCATTGATTAACACTAATGTTCTGGCTGAGCCACAGTTACGTAGGCTAACAGTAGCAGCACCACCGGTATTACCATTGTTAGTTTGTAAGCCAAGAGAAGCACCGTTAGTGGCGATTTCTTTTAATAAGTTAGATAAACTGCTTAAACCTGAACGGTCAATATCATCACGGCTAATATTCAATAGTGGTTGCGCCGTTTCTAGGTCGGTACGTTTAATACGAGAACCCGTTACCGCAATACGTTCAACTTTATTGGCGCCTTCTTCTGTTTCTGCAGCATAAACTATGCCTGACGACGCAACAGTTACACCCAGTAATGCCATATTAATCGCTAGCACCATTTGTGTTTTTTTCATCTAATCACTGCTCCCTAAAAGCCATTTCTATTCTAATTGTTTTGTTCCAATCGGTAATGATTGGTTAATGCAGAGCATCTGTTAATGACATGTAACAAACAACAATCGAGAAGTGATTTGTTGGTGATTTGTTAGTGATTATGATGTGATATTAGGTGACTTTTGTTATTAATTTAGTATTATCGCGCCAACTAATATTGCTAAATACTACGAATAAAAAAAAGCGAGCACGAGGCTCGCTTAAAAAATCCAGGTACAACAATAAAGATGGAACAGTTCGATTATTTTGTTTATCCATTGTTGATATATCAAGATTAACAAACTTCTCGAGTGATGAAATGAGCACAAAGTGATTTATTGCTGATATTGTGCCATTTCTCAACGGACTGATACTATAAAAAATAGCAGCGGATTGGATATGCTACTCACACATAAAAACTATAAAATAAGTGCATTAACATTAGATTTTGCAACACAGACCTTAGTATTAAACACTGAACAAATTGTTCAACTAAAGCCTCAATCATTCCAACTGCTGTACTATTTTTGTACAAACAACCATAAAATTGTTAATAGAGAAGAGCTAATTACGCACGTTTGGCAAAATAGAATTGTTAGTGATAATGCAATTAACCGCGCAGTATCTCAACTACGCGCCGTAATTGCACAATTAGATCCAGCCCAAGAATATATCCAAACCTTACCTCGAGCAGGGTATCGTTTATGCGTTGCAGTGACAGCTTTAGATACGATAAATACCTTACCAACATCACACAACCTTGACACAACCAGCGCAGAGTTACCGCTTAATCAAACCAGTACTCCATCGCATATAAAAGTTAAACAAGCCGACAATGACGAGGCCAGTCAACCGGCTAACTTAACGACATACCATCACGCTATAGGCGCAACTCACAAGACGGTGTTACAACAAAAAACTCGACCTAAAGTATGGAGGCTAGCTGTAATGCTGTGCTTTGTCACACTTGTTGTATTGTTACTGTTTAAATCTTCGCCGCTATTATCGAAGGCTGAACCGCGATTAAAAGTCGTCGAAAGTGAAACGGTCACGTATGCACCAGGCGCTGAGTTTGACACAAGCTCGACGCGAGATTGGTTGGTGTACATCAATAAAAATGATGCGGTATTCAATGTTATTGCACGCCACCTAGACAGTGATAAGCAGCATAATATTTATCGTAGTGCCGATACAATAAGACAACCAAAACTATCACCTAACGTTGATTTAATGAGCGTTTTTTTACGTGAAAATGAGGCTTTAGGGCTGCGTAATTGTCAATTAAACATCTATCGATTTCACACCTCAGAGCAACTCAAACAATACTCTTGTGGTATCGCAAATGTAGTCAGCCAACGCTGGAAAACAAATGCTAAAATACAGGTAGTGACAGCAACAGAAGGCCAAGGGATAACTCGCTTCGAAATCGATTTGAACCAACAACATCCCTTACCGGCATTGAGTGTCGCATTTGCTGATGAACGATTACGTTTTATCAGCGTCCAGTTTTCGCCAAATGGACAACAGATTGCTTTATTGAGCCGTAATGCGCTTAACAACCAAACTCACTTACATTTATTTGATGTACCAACCTTAACGATACAAAGGACAGTAATCATGCCTGGTATCAATATTTCTGCAGTGCAATACCTCGATAACGGTGATTTAATGTGGTTATCGGCAGGTAAATTATTTATTACCGACAATGAAGGTAATAAACATACCGAACTCATGTCTGATTTAAATAATATTACCCAACTAAGCAGTATTAATGGTGGGAATGTATTTGTTAGCCATGGATTAACTCGAGCAAATTTAGTTAATGTCGATACTCATGGTAAAGAGACACCCATCGCTTTGTCATCTAAAGATGAATACATGCCCACTTATGCCCATCATTCCGAACAATTTGTGTTTTTCAGTAATCGTACTGGTCGTGACGAAATATGGCTTAGCCAAGCTGACGGTGAGGTTAAAAAACTGCCATTACCTCGACAAGACCTTCAAATTAAACCGTTACAATGGTCGCCAGATGACGCAAAAATAGTCATCTCTACCGTGAATGCGATTTGGGTTTACTCTTTTGCAAATGATAATGTGCAAACGATTGATATTAATCATGCTCATCAAGTACGTTGGTTGAATAATCATCAGCTAGTCATATTAAGTAATACCAACAATCAACAACTGCTTGTTATTGACTTGATTAGCGGTGTTCAAAGCAAAATAAGCCTACCATCAACCATCACTAATTTTGATGTTGTAGATGACGTTATCTATTTTACGCAAAGTAACAGTCAAGACTTCGCTCGCTATAATTTAACGACCCAGCAGCTGGACTTTTTAGGCGTAGAAGCCAATACCAACGTTGGAATGTGGCAAGTAAAACAAAGTGAACTGTATTACGTACCGGTCAGCCAAGAGAAACTGCATATCGAAAAAATGAACCTCAGCACAGGTGACTCGCAACCTATTTATTATTTTAAAATGGCAGACACCCCAGTATTTAGCGTTTCATCAACGGCACACATATTACTGCAACGCCAGGTTCATGATGAAACCGACATTAGTAAAATAAATATTCATTAGCTTGATTAAAAAGCCCAAATCAATCTGATTTGGGCTTTTTTTAGCCTTTACACCAATGGCGTCGCCTCAACGATATAGCGATATTCAGCATTGCCCGCTAACTGATCAAATGGATAACAGGTAATTAAGGTTAGCTTGCTGCTTTCTGTTTGCTCCAGTACTTCCGTTGCGGTTTCGTGTACCACTTGCGTGGCGGTAATTTGGTACACCTGTAACTTTCCCGTTGCGCTGTAAAGTTCAATCATGTCGCCAACATTAACATATTGTAAGCGCATAAAATGGCTGTCGCGGTGTCCGGCAATAATCATATTGCCCTGCTCGCCAACACCTGCCCCAGCTAACATCAAGCTTGGCCCGAAGGCGAGATTTCTGCCTGAAGCCCCAGCAAGCACATATAAATCCTGGCCAAGTGGTTGCACCCCTTGTGCATTGTGTTGCAATAAGCGCATTTTGGCGACCGGGTGCGTGTCGGCCCATGACCAGGGCTTATGGGGCTGATTATCCACCAGCGTTTGTTCAAATGCGCGCTCAATTAAAAACTGGGCAAAATGGGCTTTAGCTTGCATATATCCTCCTTGAAGAATGAGCCCAAGGCCCACCAGTATTATCAGCGCCATAACCCAAAAATGTGTTTTGGCGTGTAGAGATGACTTCATTCTTTACCTCCTTAAACATTGGCTTCTATTACCAATACCTGGCCAGGTAAGCGCTGTCTAAGCCACAAAAAGTGCAAGATACCTAAGCCCAATAAGCTAAATCCAATCAATAACCATAAGCGGCTCGATGTCGAGGTTTGCGGTAAAATTTGTGCCTGATTACCCACTTGTAACCCGTGAGGCAAATGTGATTGCACATTGGCATCAATAGTCGTGTCACTCATTGGGTTTACGGGGGTCACATCGACCGCCACTAAGCTGGTTTGGCTGGTCACTAAATGGTATTGCATGCCTAAGGCTTCGACTTGCTTATTCACTCGTGGGCCGCTGGCGGCATTTTTATGTAACTCCAATGCGGTAATTTGTGCATTCGCCCATAAAAGATCTATACCTCTTGCTGGTTGATTATCAGTAAAATCAAGTTGTTGCTGCCAGTATTGACCATTAATATTGCCCGATACAATAATCGGCTGTATTAACTGGCTTGGTGATTTAATACTGACCCACAACGGCTCGTTTTGATATAAGTCGCTAATGGTCGATGGCCAGTAATCCGGTACACTACCGTCGAGGTAATACAGACCAATATTGGTTAAAACCGGTTGTTCGATTTTAGTCAGTAGTTGCTCAATTTTTTGTTGCACTTCGGTTTCTTTACCAATGTAGGTAAAGGTGCCTCGGCCCATGCTGGCTGCTCGGCGCATAAAGTCTGAATTGGGCGCCGAACCGATACCAACGGTAAAAAAGCGACTGTCACCCAGTTGATCGCTAATTAATTGATACAACTGCTGCTCATTACTGACCGCACCGTCGGTCATAAATATCACCTGGCGTAATAAAGATTCGCCGCGCGCATTAACCGATTCACTTTGCAAAGTGTCGACTAATGCAGCTTGGATAGCTGGCGCCATTTCTGTGCCACCATCGGCCTCGAGCGTCGAGATAAAACGATTTGCTAAGCCCAAATTATGGCTATTGGCCGTTAATGGCACAGGGGACAATAAACTGATGTCTTGATTAAACTCGATAATATTAAAGGTATCGATATCGCGCAGCCCAGCAATCGCAAATTGCAACGCTTGTTTGGCTTGAACAATGGATTGGCCAGACATAGACCCCGATGTATCAATCACTAAAATCAATTCGCGGCCGATTAAATGCTGCTCGCTCACTTCAACACTTGGCGGCATTAACATCACTAATGAATACACGCTTTGATCACCCGCGGTGGTGGTTATATTGTCGTCTGGATTAATCGCTGCGTTATGGGTTTTACCGGTTTGATAAAAGGTTGCCGCTTGCGGCAATGCGCCAACATCAGCTTGCCACTGCAATACAAAATCACGTTCGGCTATTTGCTTACCTTCAAAACTCACCGTATAACGTTGGCCATTTACGCTTTGCTTAATAGGGTGATACAGACTGTTAATGGTATTTAACGTAAAGCCTGCATCAATGGTAATTTGCATATTGACATTAATGCCTTGATTTTTGCTGGTTTCAGCGACCCTATTTGGCAATACGGTTGGGTCAATATAGGCTATCGCTAATGCCTGTTTGTCTTTGTTGCTGGTATTGTCTGGGTGATAACGTGGCGTAATGGCCATTGGAAAGCGCAAACTAAACAGGCCGTCGTTAAAGTCCAATGTTTGTTGGTAACTGAGCTCCACCACTAATTGATCGTGCGGACCTAAGTTGGCCACTTCTGAGGTGAAAATATTTCGGCGCTGTTGTTGCAATAAACTCGCTTGTTTGCCTTGTTTTTTGGCCGTTTCAAAGGTTTTTATCGCTTGTTTTTTGGGTTGAACTTGCCCCGCTATGATTTTATCGCCAATACGCAGTTGCATGCTATCTACGGCAGCATTTTCAGGTAATGGGAACACATATCGGCCATTAAGCCATTGGTCTGAATCGTTAATAAAGACTTGCTTAACCGTTACGCGATTCAGTAAACCAGACACATCCATACTCACTTGCGTGTCCATCGCCAAAGCTTGTATCACTTTATCTTTAGTAAAATAAACCAAGGTACCTTGAGTAATATCCTCATCGGTTGCTCCTGACGGTGAGGCTTGCACTGTGGCAGTAAAAATAACCAACAACACACTAATAAACCACTTTTGATAACCCAATGGGTTCAATAAACACGACATACGAGATAACCAGCACATAGCAGCTCCTTGCTCTATCACGCATGCTCTCTAGGCATTGGCGTAACAGAGTCGGTATTAAAATAAAATGAATAACAATCGATTAGTTTGCGGCTAGCTCGGCACCTGGAGACATTAACGTCAGGGTGACTCTGCGATCGAAAAAGTCATTTTCGTGGTTTTGCTCAGTATGTAATGGTGACGTTGCACCATAAGCTCTGCCTTGTAAGCGTTGACTGTCGATACCCTGCACGACTAAGTATTGAGTCACTTCAGCTAAACGTTGCTCAGACAGCGCCTGGTTATATTGGTCTGCGCCTCGGCGGTCAGCATAGCCGGTTAAATCAATGGTCAGCTCAGGTGATAAGGTCATCATATAAGCCACATTATCTAACTGCTGTTTAAACAAAGGCTCTATTTGACTCGAACCCGTTTTAAATTGCACATTCATGCCGATGGTCAGCTCATGAAGCGTTTGTTGTTGATTGGCATTGAGCTCTGCGAGGTTCGTTTGTAACTGATAGTATTTTTCAGACACCTGCACTAACTCTTGCTGCTGCAAATCCATTGCAATAAGTTGCTGCTGCGTTTCAACCAATTCATGTTCTTGTTTTACGAGTTGTTGGTTTTTATCGGCAATCTCTGCTTCATCACCCACCGTTTTACCAATCATGGTGCCAGTGAACGCCCCAATAATGGCGCCAACAGGGCCGGCGATAACTGCACCTAATAATATGCCTGAGCTTAACCCGACTAATTCTTCTGTGTGCTCGCGCTCTTCTTGAGGCTCAGCCACAACGGCCCATGAGGTGTGAGGTAATAAAATTGCGCTGATAATAGTGGCGGCGATAAGTTGCTTTTTCATAATGAGTCCCTTTTAGCAATGATGTGTAAAGTGAAAGTCATTGAGTTAACGTGCAACCTCATAACTTTATGCCGTTATTAAACAATATATAAATGGCTTTATTGGGGAGCAAAAGTGGCAATGTGGCGATCAAATGTGGCAACAATATGGCAATTGGCATTAGCGGCTTTTTTGGTTAATAAAATCCTGTATAGTCAGCACTATATCTATTTATGTCCCTATTGATTGAAGTCACGCCATGAAACGAATTGCCATTGTTGAAGATGAAGCGGCTATCCGCGAAAATTACAAAGATGTGCTGCAACAACAAGGTTACAGCGTCCAAGCTTATGCCAATCGTCCATCTGCGATGCTGGCGTTTAATGCGCGCCTGCCCGATTTAGCCATTATTGATATTGGTCTTGAACATGAAATAGATGGTGGCTTTACTCTGTGCCAAGCACTGCGAGCCATGTCGAGCAGTTTGCCGATTATTTTTTTAACCGCGCGCGACAGTGATTTTGACACCGTTTGCGGCTTGCGTTTAGGCGCCGATGATTACTTAACTAAAGATGTGAGTTTTCCACATTTACTCGCTCGAATAGCCGCGCTGTTTCGCCGTTCTGAGCTGATTGGCTCAAGCCCAATAGAAGACAACTTACTCGAGCGAGGCCATTTAACCATTGATGGCAACCGCATTCAGGTGTACTGGAAAACCCAACCCATTGAACTTACCGTTACCGAGTTTTGGATGGTACATGCTATGGCCAAACACCCGGGGCATGTGCGTAGTCGCCAAGACTTAATGCAAGAAGCCAAGATTTATGTCGACGACAGTACAATTACCTCACACGTAAAACGTATCCGTAAAAAGTTTATCGCTATCGACACTGAATTTGATTGTATCGACACGGTTTACGGCATGGGTTATCGCTGGGACAATATTTAATTGATGTACTTACCTTTAGGGCTACGAGCCAAAGTCGTTATCTTGTCACTCTTTTTACTCTGCCTCCCCTGGCTTGGGTACGAGTACGTATGGGAGATGGAAAAATACCTACGTCATGGTCAGGAAAAAACCCTTGAAGGCACAACACAAGCACTCGCAACCGCATTACACGAGCGCCCAAAACTGTTTGACAACCAGGCCAGTTTTTTAAATCAGGTTGAAAAAGGTCGCGACTTATATGCTTATCCCATTGCCGGCCCCATTCAGCTAGATGGGAAATTAAGCGACTGGGACTTATACCAACATCGCACATTAAATTACGCCGATAACCACCTGATTTATCAACGTAATGAAGCCGAACCTATCAATATCAGCTTTACCCACATGGTGGGGAAATACGGCGGTTATTTGTATGGCTTTTTCCAGGTTAGAGACCCAGAAGTGGTGTTTCGTAGCCGTAAAAGTTTACGGGTCGACAGAAACGATCATTTAGTGATGGCCACGCAATCACCAGACGGCCAATTTAGACGCTACATTATTGCTAATACCAAAAGCGGTTGGCTCAGTGCATTTGAACTGCCAGCCGATCCGACGCAATCAACCCCGGTAGAGCCAGAGTCGCGGATTCAAGGGCAATGGTTGCAAACAGACCAGGGGTATAATATCGAATTCAGATTACCCCTCACCATGGTGGGCAGCAAACTCGGCTTTGCTATTCATAATGTGAACGATGCCAATACTCGTCAGTTAGTCAATGTTATTGGTACTTCTGCCACCGATTCCGTTGCCAGTTTAGGCACGGTACTCGTGCCCTCGCCTGAAATAGAAAGCATCATTAAAGGCATGAGCCACAACAGCTCGCGTATTTGGGTGGTCGATAATCATGGCCGCGTATTAGCAAAATCGGGCGACATTCGCACCTCCTCTAACACCTGGGCAGACGATTTAGACGTGAGCCAGTCCAGCTCATTTTGGCAAGGTATTAAGCAAAACTATATATTGCCCTTGTACTACAAAATACTCACCCGACCACCACAAGATTTTATCGACTCACTGCAAGACTCAACCGAGCTTACGGGCAGCCACATTGAAAAAGCCTTAAGCGGTAAACAAGGTTCAACCTGGCGCTTAACCCCCGACAATAAAGCGGTAGTGTTAGCCGCAGCCAGCCCGATTTGGATTGACGATAAAGTGATGGGTGTAGTGATAGCCGAAGAAACCACTCATGGCATTCGCAGCTTGCGTAACCGCGCACTTGAAAAACTCTTCAACGTTATTTTAACCATTATGAGCATGGGCACGCTGGCCTTGTTTATCTTTGCCTCGAGTATTTCGAGCCGTATACGCAGTTTGCGCGACCAAGCCGAACTGGCTATCGACAGTCAGGGCCGTGTACGCCAGCAAATTGAAGCCTCTAAAAACCGTGATGAAATTGGCGATTTATCACGCAGCTTTTCGAGTATTGTCAGTCGTTTAGGTCAATATACCCATTACCTTGAAAACATGTCATCACGCTTGTCGCACGAGTTACGTACGCCAGTCGCTGTGGTGCGCAGCTCGCTTGAGCATTTAGGTTTACAACAACTTGACGATCAATCGCAAAAGTACGTTAATCGCGCCCAGGAAGGGGTCAATCGCCTGCACTTAATCTTAAATAATTTAAGTGAAGCCACCCGATTAGAAGCCAGTTTAACTCAAGCAGAAAGCTGCCGATTCTCGCTTAAAAAAGTCATTAGTGGCTGCATGCAAGGTTATCAACTCACTTATCCTGAGCAATTGTTTACCGTCCACATAGAAGACAAAACCATGCAATGCCAGGGCGTACCTGAATACATTGCCCAATTAATGGATAAGCTGATTAATAATGCGATTGAGTTCAGTGACACAGGCACCGCCATCACGGTTAGCCTGACGCAATACCATAAGCAAGCCATCTTAAAAGTCACTAATATCGGACCCTTGTTACCCAAAGACATGAACAGCCAAATTTTTGAATCCATGGTGTCTATTCGGCCGCAAGGCGTGAATGGCAAGCCCCATTTGGGCCTGGGTTTGTACATTGCGAGGTTAGTGAGCGATTTTCATCATGGCACGATTAAAGCCACTAATATTAGCGAAAATGACCTTAATGGCGTTGAAATTTGTTTAACCTTACCGTTAAGTGATGAAAAATAGTCAAGCTTGCTCATTTGGCAGTTTTATTTAAATGACTTGGTGCTAGGATGGTACAAAGATGACATCACTTATTGCAGCGCATTTCGTCATATTGTTAGTAAGCAATTAATATTGCACAGATTAACTTTATGAACACTGCCCCAACTGGAAAAATTAACATGAGCAAAGATGATAAATTAGCCACACAAATCGTCAGTGTCGGTCGCGAGAAAAAATTCACCAAAGGCATTATTAACCCGCCAGTATTTAGAGCCTCAACCGTGGTCTTTGACACTATGGATGAAATGCGTTTTGCGATAAAAAATAAAACCAATGGTGAAATGTTTTATGGTCGCCGTGGCACGCCAACCCATTTCTCATTTCAACAAGCCATTAGCGAACTTGAAGGTGGCGTAGGCACTGCATTATACCCATCTGGGGCTGGCGCAATCAGTAGCGCATTATTGTCATTCTTAAAAAGTGGCGACCATTTGCTCATGGTCGACACCGCCTATGAACCTACACGCGATTTATGCAATAAAATGCTCGCTGGATTTGGTATCGAAACCACTTATTATGACCCAATGATCGGTGAAGGCATTCGAGAACTTATTCGCCCTAATACCAAGGTGCTGTTTTTAGAATCACCAGGTTCCATCACCATGGAAGTGCAAGATGTGCCAACATTAAGCCGCATCGCTCACGAACACGACATGATTGTCATGCTCGACAACACCTGGGCATCACCGATAAACTCGCGCCCATTTGATATGGGGGTTGATGTGTCGATTCAAGCTGCCACCAAGTATATTGTCGGCCATTCTGATGTGATGATGGGCACCGCGACCGCTAATGAAAAATGCTGGGATCAACTGCGCGAAAACAGTTATTTAATGGGACAAACCACCTCACCAGACGACGTGTATTTAGCTGCCCGCGGCTTGCGCACCTTAGGTGTACGTATGGCGCAGCACAATAAAAATGCCCTCAAAGTGGCTAACTGGTTAGCCAGTCGACCAGAAGTCGACCATGTGCGTCACCCAGCCTTTAAAACCTGCCCAGGCCATGAGTTCTTTAAACGCGACTTTAGCAGTGGCAACGGGTTGTTTTCATTTGTATTAAAGCAAGGTGATTTAGCCTCTGTTACCGCATTTGTTGAAAACATGGCCCACTTTAAAATGGGTTTCTCATGGGGCGGTTTTGAAAGCTTGATTTTAGGCGTATTTGGCATTAACAATATCCGCACGGCCACCCAATGGGATAGCAGTAAACCGCTGATTAGATTGCACATCGGCTTAGAAGATACCGATGACTTAATTGCCGATCTTGACGCGGCTTTTGAACGCTACAATGCCGTGTTAAACAAGTAAGCTTTTCATTTAAAAGGACACAAATGAACTTCATCAGATTAGTGATACTCAGTTTATGCGTAGGCATAGCTTATTTCGCGTTAAGTATCACAGCGATAGGACAATCCGCTGCGGGTAATGTTTTTTGGTGGTTTAACGTAAGCGGCTACCCCACCATTACTCATTTAGCTCAAAACTTTGTCGGGATCGGTTTGGTGGCGTTTGTCCCAGCCTTCATAATTAAAAGCTATGAGCCAGGTAGACAATGGTTAGCGGTGACACTTGTTGTATTAGCGACCATATTATTACACGGTAATCTGCATTATATGCCGTGGGACCCTATGGGCGTTGTCAGGTTTATTTTTAGCACTTTATTGTCCGGCGATATCGGCGCTACAGCAATGTTTTTCTATATCACCCTATTACCCGCATTGTGGCTATGGATATTAAAACGGGCGGCACGGGTATAACACCTAGCTCATCATTAAAAAAGGCAATCTATTTAACCTGAGCTCGGGATAATAAACGCCTTTCAAACAGTCCTTTGCCCTGCTAACTGCGTTGAATCGACTTGCAATAGGCTAGCTATTGACGCGTCAATTCGCCTTGTTAGCAGAACAAATGACAAGCTTGAAAGTGACAAGGGGTAACATGTTGATTTTAAATGGCATAAGTTCATCCCTTATCCCGAGCTCAGGTTATTTGCCTTTTTTATTATGCGTTTACTTTTTTATTATGCGTTTACTGTGTGGTTAATGGCTTTTGCCAGGCTGCAGTGCCGTATAGCGGCACGGTAGACAACGCATGTTTATGACTGCCGTTGGTTTCTTTGGTTGAGTACGACAAATACAGTAACGTTTGATTTTCAGCATCAAAAATTCGGCGTACTTTTAAGCTTTTAAAGAGGATACTTAAGGACTCTTTAAACACCACCTCGCCATTTTTCGACTTATCAATATCGGCTAATTCAGCATGACTTATCGGACCGGTTTGACGGCAACTGATGCTCATATCAGACGGGTCAGCTAAATCTAAATTGGCCTCAATACGACTAATATGACAAGTCACCCCTGGAATTTTAGGATCGTGTTTAGCATCAATAATCACATCTTTGGTGGTAAATAAACCTAAGCTCACTTTACCCACATCATCGCCGCAGCCGCTAAGCAATACACTGCCCACCAATGTCGCTAATAACAGTGATGCCGTTTTAGGCGCATCCTTTGCAAACGTAAACCTTAATTGACTCAGCATAGTATTGACTCTATTTAGTTAAATGCATATTGGGCACAACGGGTTAACCCTGCCGTTACCGAACCAAAGTGATCACCAACCACCACTTTTGCAGACGGATAAACACTGGCAATTTTTTGGTAAATCGCTGGGCTACGCGCTGTACCACCCGTAACATAAACAATATCAGGACTGCTTGGCAAAGCGCAATCTTGTTGTTGAGCTTGAGCAATAGCCGTTTGCATAGCTTGCTTCATTAAGGCTTCCACTTTAGCAAGTGGATCGCTAATCGCTTGTTCAAACTGAGTGGCGCTTAAGCTCACAAACAGGTCTTTTTCAATAAAATCTAATGTGCACAGGGTTGTGTCACTGTCAGATAAACTGATTTTTGCCGCTTCAGCCTGGCGTACAACCTGATAGCTCATTTGATTTTTTTGAATCGTTTGTAAGCGTTTGAGTAGCTGTGGTTGTTCAG
This sequence comes from Shewanella sp. MF05913, assembly GCF_059758095.1. Classification (NCBI taxonomy): domain Bacteria; kingdom Pseudomonadati; phylum Pseudomonadota; class Gammaproteobacteria; order Alteromonadales; family Shewanellaceae; genus Shewanella; species Shewanella sp. MF05913. The sequence continues at coordinate 384,005 of NZ_JCAYNT010000001.1, read as the reverse complement.
CCTCTTTGATCATTGACTCAACCAATTTACGCGATGCTAAACTGACAAACTCGCGCTGAGCACTAATGTCGTTCACCGACACCGCATTCCAAAATGGCGCTCTTGGCATAGGTTTGCCATTGGTCATCACGGTATCAGCACCAAAACTCGGCATTAAGCCTGTCATGGCCAGCGCGATATCTAAATCATTACCGCCAATTCGTTGGCCAGAATGACCTAAACAATCTTGAGTACGATCGGTATTGTTACTGTGCGAAGGCCCCATCGTCACCACTGAGCAATCCGTTGTACCACCGCCCACATCGACAACCAATACGGTGTTATCGCTGTCTAAAGTTGACTCAAAATCCATCCCTGCGGCTAACGGCTCAAACAAGAATGTGACTTCAGTAAACCCTGCACGAGATGCCGCAAGGCGTAAAATGGTTTCGGCTTGTTGGTTACTGTCTTCACCGCCTATGCCTTGAAAGTTCACCGGCCGGCCAATAACCGCGTGCGTTGCCACTGACAATGATTTTTGTTGTAGGGCTTTATCCGCTAGCGTTTTCACGTGTTGCATCATTAAAGTGACAATGTCTTCAAACAAGCCTATCTGATCTGGACGCAGGCCGTTAGCGCCTAAAAATGATTTTGGCGAACGGACATAAAATCCTTCTTCGGGCATTTCAAGGTATGCATCAATGGCGGCTTGACCGACAAATACGGCTTGCTCATTGGGCATTAAATCCAATTCATGGCGCATTTGCTTGGCACGCATTAATTGCGAGCTGCGAAGGTGAGAATATTCAGCTTTTAAGCTTTCTGGTAATCCTTGGTATACCGCTTCTGCAATCAACTCACGGTCCATGGCATATAAGGTTGAAGGCATAAAATCCGAGTGTGTTGATAAAGGCAGTAAGGTTACCGCATCATCTATCATTACCCCTATTGCACAGTTGGCACTGCCATAATCAAATCCAACAAACATTGGCTTACCTTCAGTCGTCTAATCGAAAAAAGCGCTCAAAATAGCACACTTATGGCGCTTGCTAAACCATTTATACGGGTTAAATGTCTGCTTTGCTCAATTATGCTAAATATGAAGCACTTACTCTACAGCGTTACATTCGCTATCTCTGGAAGTTAGCATTCTATGAGCACACGATAACAACAAAAAAGCCCAATCGTTACCAATTGGGCTTTTTTAAAATAAGGCCTAATTGGCGTTATTTTTTATTCACTTTCTCTTGCGCTTTACGCTGCGCTTCTTTTTGTTGACGACGAGCTTCAATCACTTGATTAACATCGCTACCAATGTGCGCTTCACCACGTTGCAACGCCAATTGCACCTGGCGTTCACGCTCAATAAAACGTTGACGCTGCTCAGCTGGAATTTTGTCAATACAATGCGGGCAACTCACACCTTGTACATAAGCTTCAGACAGTTTTTCTTCTTCGGTGATTGGCATACGACAAGCATTACATTGGTCATATTGGCCTTTCTCTAGGCTGTGATTAACCGCCACGCGATTATCAAACACAAAACACTCGCCTTCCCACATGCTTTGCTCTTGTTCAACTTCTTCAAGATATTTTAAAATGCCGCCTTCAAGGTGATACACCTCATCAAAGCCCTTCTCTTTTAAGTATGCGGTTGATTTTTCACAGCGAATACCACCAGTACAGAACATCGCCACTTTTTTGTGTTTCGCAGGATCTAAATTCTGTTTTACGTACTCAGGAAACTCACGAAAGGTTTCTGTTACTGGGTTAACGGCATTTTTAAAGGTACCAATTTTCACTTCGTAATCGTTACGCGTATCGACCAAAATGACATCTGGATCAGAAATCAGTGCATTCCAATCCTTAGGTTTAACATAAGTACCCACCACTTTACGCGGATCAATACCTTCAACACCCATGGTGACGATTTCTTTTTTAAGCTTCACTTTGGTGCGATAAAAAGGCATCTCAGTGTCAAACGACACTTTGGTCACGATATGATCTAACCCAGGTTGCGTATCTAACCAACCCAGTAAGTTATTGATACCTTGTTGTGTACTCGCCACAGTGCCGTTAATACCTTCCTGAGCCAATAACAAAGTCCCTTTCACTTCGTTTTGCTCCATTACTGACAATAATGGCTGACGGATCGACTCAAAATGAGGCAAAGCGACAAACTTATAAAGAGCACACACAACGACTTGAGTGGGCGATGTTTGGGCTAAATGAGTGTCTTGCATACAATAATAACTCCGCTGGCTGGAACTTAACTTCCAGTGCATATAATGCTAACGCACCGTGCGCTAACTCAAAAAAACGGCGGAAAGTATACCCAAATCACCATTAAAACACACTCAAAAATTCGATCTGCAAGTAAATTAGCCTTAAACTGTCGACCTCAGCGGGTGTCTTGGTTGTTTGGCACAAATGTTTTCTCATTTTTTAAAAGTGACTTTATGAATTCAGCTATATTGTACACGTTTCGTCGATGCCCCTATGCCATGCGTGCCCGAATAGGTTTACATTTAAGCACGTTAAACCCCATCGTGCGTGAAATCGAACTCAAAAATAAACCGCAAGAGATGCTCGCGGTATCGGCAAAAGGCACAGTGCCAATATTAATCACCACAAAGGAACAGGTCATCGCTGAAAGCATTGAGATTATGCAGTATGCACTGACACATCATCCAGACCCACACTCACCCTGGTTAACGCTCGAGGCTTATCAAACATTACTTGATGAGTTACCAAAGCCACAAACACATGCGTTAATTAAAGCAAACGATCATGATTTTAAGCCCTGGTTAGATAAGTATAAATATGCAGACAGGTTCCCTGAACACAGCCAAACCTGGTATCGCCAACAGGCAGAAATATTTTTGCAGTTATTAGAAGATAAATTAACCCAACAAGCGTACTTATTTGCAGATAGCCCAACCATGGCTGATTTTGCTATTTTTCCATTTATTCGCCAGTTTGCGAATGTCGAACCAGGTTGGTTTAAGGCTTTACCCTACCCCAATGTTTACCAATGGTTACAGAGTTTAGTGAACAGTTCACTCTTTTTGGCCGTAATGCATAAGTACGCATTGTGGTTACCTGAAAGAAGTATGATGCAGTTCAAACAAACACAACATCAACAAGTAAAAATCATACCTTTGTGTAAAAATGAAAAAATTATGAATATTTAATGGTTTACTGACTATTATTCTGTTTAATTTTGCAGTAAATTAGCAATGTAAGAATGAATTGCAGAGTTGAAAGCGGATTTTCGAATTTTTTACTGCAGAATTTTAATTTAAGCTTACACTTAATTAACGTCATTGCTGCAATGCAAAGGAACATGACATGAATAATATGGATATTACATTAGTCTTTATGCTTATCGCTTTAATGATATTGCACATTCACTTTTGCTATCGAGCCTTTACCTCGAAAGCACATATCAAAAATGCCCAACGTTTGTTGTGGTCCATGCTAAGCCTATTGATGGGCCCGCTAGGTTACTACGTTTATCAAAATATCTTACCACTCGAATTTTACGATTAGATTTGTTTTAGGGTATTGCTTTGGCGTTTAGCATTTAGCGAATAAACGTCTAATTGATTCTCTATACCAATCCGCATTAATACATTATTGAACAAAGCTTGTTACCCACCTTCCTTGTCGTACCGGCAGTGCTTTTTAGCCGGGATCCAGGTGTTGTACTTTTGTACTTTTGTACTTTTGTACTTTTGTACTTTTGTACATATGGCATGCTACCATCAAAGTCGTGGCGCTTCGCCCACACCAGACCAAGAGGAAACCAACGGCTATTCCCTCTTGGATCACCCAGCCGCCACATCAAAATTATCTGAAAAGCGATAATTTCGCGACGTGGATCAATCCAGCTTTTTGACCGCATTTGAAGCCTGCTTCGGCCTTATTCGAAAATGCTAACGCTTCAGATGGGGCGTCCCTTCCCCTCTAAAGCTAGCCCGCCATCCATGGCTAGCTCACGTCATTTTCTTCAACGGCCTCAAGTTCAGAGTTGAATTTGGGAATTTGAAAGCTAAGATCAACTCGTTTTTGGACATTTCCGAGTTAAAGCTTTGGCCCTAAAGCGTCTATTTCGGATAAGTATTTCTATTGGTTAACGTCTCAATAATTTGCGCAGGTTTGCAGCGTCCGGCGCTTGAAAAGCGCGTAGTTAAATTATTTGCTAAGTGTTCGCAACATCTGGATTAGGGATAGCTTTTTCTAAAAAGAATGAAGTATAGTTTGCAGCATTCAGACCACCATCATGTACTGTGCCTAAATCCTCTGGTGTTACATCCATTGTTGGCCAAATTTTATTGTGGCCAACAAATCGATCTAAATTAAGCTTGTTAAGCTCTAAAAATAAGTAATCCTCGGCCTCGCCGCGACTAACTCCTGCGGCCCAGTATGAAAATGAGCTGGCGATGATGTCAGCCACCTGAATTTGTGAATAATCTTTGGAGCTAGCAAACTTTAAAGACTTTCCTTTAAGAGGGAGGTTATATTTCCTTCGATCGTAACCAATCTCTACCTCGTCCTGAGTCCAATCCATAAATTGTGCAAACAAGAGTCTTTGCTTTTCGATGCTATGAGAATCATCATGAATGATGTGGAAACCTCCCGGATATGCGTCTCCCCATTGAGCACAGTGACTAAACAATGCTGGTATTGATGGATCTAAGGAAAATTTGTCAATACCAATAAGAGCATCATGGATACAATTTTTAGTAGCAATAATAAAGTCAATGTCTTTTTTAAAATCCTCGCTAGACGAAGACTCTTTTACTTTTTCAAGACTGTTGTAAAAGTTATCAATATCGCCCTGTTTTTGGTCCCGAATCATTACCACAAAGGATTTGTACATAGATTGAACTAAATCCTTGTCGCAAAATGATGGCAAACAGTAATAAAGCATGTTTGAGAGAGCGATATTCATTCCGTTTACATAAAGGTCTTCGCCCAACTCGTGTAACATGTGCTCGACAAGAAGATCGACGATCTTGGTTGTCACCATGAACTCCTTGAAAAATATGTATATTTTCACATTTTTTGTGTTAAGTAACTGGCTACTCATTAGCCTAATGATGCCATCTTGACCAGATTTTCTCCGTTTCAGATTTTTAAAATGTGCTTCATGTGGAGAATTGGAATCTACAAGACCTAGTAGCTTCTCAGATTCTTTTTCAGAAAATATACAGCTAGATAGAGAGAAAACAGGCTGGTCTGGATCAAGTAAATTCGAGCCTGTATTTCCTGATTCATCAAGAAAGATCGTTGGGATTTTTTGCTTTGCGCGCATTACTAAATCTTGCTTTTTGTTATGCTGATGCGTTTTCGCCTTTTTTTTGGCATCTCTCTTAGATTTACTATTCTTACTCATACGCTCCCTGACTCTTCACGCCCAACTCTGAGGGTAATAAAAGTGCATTGTAAATTGCACCGCTGCAATTATTTGTTAGAAGATTCAAACGCAGATGATATTTCGCATGACTGCACCGTACCGAGCCTTCAACTTCCCTGCGTTAACTTTGATGCCAGCTTCCTTAGCCAGTGTTTTAGTTAGATTCCATAGCTTGTTTGGATCATCTGGATGACCCAACGAATATTCAGACAAACTTGCTTTACTCACTAGTCACCCACAACTTGCACAAATAACATATCTCATTTTCATTGCTTTGGCGATAATTCTGCTAGATGTACTCAACTCACCAACGTTAATCAACATGGTTAAAAATTAGCGTTAAATGAATAGTTTACCTATCATATAAAAAATTCGGCACAGCAGGAAAACTTGATATCAATCAAGTAAAAGAATTGTAATTTGATCGGGGATTATGACTTAAGTGCACAGCCAGCGCAGACAATTTTCAGCGCCTTGTCGTCGTTTTCGGTCTAAATGCTCGCAATATTCGGTTATGGCAGGTAATGCTCCTACAATGCCTTTAAATAATGAACCGAACTCTGTTGTGATTTTAAGCCAATTATCTTCGGGGATGTTGAATCTATTCAGTATGTCCTGGCTGCTTGAACTAATGGCGCCACACAGATATCAATGGCAAAGATCGTCGCTAACTCAAGAATGCCCGCATCGAACCACTCACGCCGATGCTCAAAGTTTTCACCCGAGGAAAAGAAGCCACCCATAATTTGTACAAATAACATAACTCGTTTTCATGGTTTTGGCGAGGGTTACGAACTATGTGATCAACTCATAAAATTTTTCGATATGATTAAAATACTATCGTTAAATGAGTGATTTATGGTCATCTAAGACATTCAGCACAGCAGAATATCTTGATATCTATCAAGTATAAGGAAGATGGTGGTTTTTCAAGAATTAATGCTTAAGCGCACAGCCAGCGCTGACAATTTGCCGCGCCTTGTCGTCGTTTTCGTTCCAGGTGCTCACAATATTCGGTTAAGGCAGGTAAGGCACCGACAGCACCTTTAAATAATGCGCCAAATTCTGTTGTGATTTTAAGCCAATTCTCTGCGGGGATATTTAGCCTATTCAGTATGTCCTGGCTGCTTGAGCTAATGGGAGAGGAAAAGAAGCCACCCATAATTTGTACAAATAACATAACTCGTTTTCATGGTTTTGGCGAGGGTTACGAACTATGTGATCAACTCATAAAATTTTTCGATATGATTAAAATACTATCGTTAAATGAGTGATTTATGGTCATCTAAGACATTCAGCACAGCAGAATATCTTGATATCTATCAAGTATAAGGAAGATGGTGGTTTTTCAAGAATTAATGCTTAAGCGCACAGCCAGCGCTGACAATTTGCCGCGCCTTGTCGTCGTTTTCGTTCCAGGTGCTCACAATATTCGGTTAAGGCAGGTAAGGCACCGACAGCACCTTTAAATAATGCGCCAAATTCTGTGGTGATTTTCAACCAGTTTTCGGCAGGAATATTGAGCCGATTGAGTATGTCCTGGCTGCTTGAACTAATGGCGCCACGCTTATCTTCTCGAATAATCCGACCGGTATCTTCAACCAGTACAATGTAGTCTTTCACGCTGAACATTAACCCGTTAGGCATATTTAAACGCTCATTACCCACAAACGGTAATAGTTCTGTTGGTTGCTCGCCTTTCATCGCTGAATTTATTCGACGTTGAATACTGGTGTAATCTGAGGTTTCTGGAGTTGTGGCCATATTGGCTCTGACCGGGTTTAAATCAACATAGGCCATACAGGCTAATACTGCGGCTTCATCAAGCAGTGCTTGAGACTTAAAACGTCCTTCCCAGAATCTTCCGGTACATTTATCTTCTTTGTTGGCCATTCTGGCGATGGGCTCACTGAGTGAGCGCATAAACCAACTGATATCAATTAAGCGCTTACGGTATTCGGTAATGCATTCATTAACCGTTTGAAGTTCAAACTGGTTAAGGTCTTCTTTAAGGTATTTGTGCGTGAGCAACGTACCTTTAAAGCCCTTGTGCCATTGAATGAGCACTTCTTTATCTGACCACTTTTTTGCTTTGTCAGCATCGACTTTTATAACCACATGTAAGTGATTACTCATCACGGCATAAGCACAGATATCAATAGCAAAGATGGTCGCTAACTCTAGAATGCGGGAATCGACCCACTCGCGCCGATGCTCAAAGTTATCACCAGTAGATTTATCAATTCCACATAGAAATGCCTTACGTACCACACGAGAGCAGCAGTGATAGTAAGGCGTATCTTCTAAACTAACGATAGTTTGTCTTGGTCTAGCCATCTTAGATTACCTGCCTGAGTTAAAGGTAACTAAGCCTAGTAGGTTGTTTGATTTTTATCCATTTAGGGTGGGTGGCCATGTTTTATGTTTACGTTAGTGGCCGCAGGCCATGCATCAACATGAAGATGGCCACTGGTCATAACCCCGAAACGTTATGACCTTACGTTGCTTACAAATAACGCGCAAATTGCTGGCCACTTTTAAGCGGTTTAGTGGGTGCGACGACTGCTGGGGTGCCGACATATAAAAAGCCCACAATTTGATCGTCTGCGGCTAATCCTAATGCGGCATTCACATCAGCATTAAAAGCAAAATCACCACTGCGCCATACTGCGCCAATACCTAAAGCGAATGCAGCTTGTTGCATGGCCATGGTGGCGCAGCCTGCTGCGATATGTTGCTCTAAAACTGGCACTTTGTCATGCTGTTGCGTTTTGGCAACAACGGTTATCACCATAGGTGCACGATATGGCATATTGCCGGCCTTAGTTATCATGGCGTCGTCGGCACCTTGTGCTTTGGCTGCGGCAACAAAAACATCAGCCAATTTTGCTAAACCATCGTCAACGGCAATAATGAATTCCCAAGGTGTTAGTGCGCCGTGATCGGGTACTCTAGCTGCGGCGTCGAGTAAAAAAGTCAGTTGTTCTGCCGTTGGTGCTGGGGCGACTAGACGAGGTGTTGACTGGCGAGTCAATAACAGTTGTGTTGCGTCCAAGGTTCAATCCTTTCAAGTAAAATTATGCGAATGATATTAACAAAAATCCCACCAATTTGGTGGGATTAATTAAACGGGTTTCATCGACTGAGTGAACAACACTACTTTAATAAGCGACGGCTAATAAAATAGTCGACACTGGTGTAACGTCCACCGCCAATAACCAATAACGCTAACAACATGAATAAGTAAGTAATGGCGAATTCGATACCATTATTTAAAATCACAAAATTGCCAGAGCTGGTCAGCCATTCGTAATTACCATGTTGTTGTAAAATAGATTTAGCCGCGGCCAGTTTTTCTGCTGATGCCATCACGTTTTCATTGGCAAGCCATGAACTGGCATCGGCAATAGCTAACCATCCATTAGGTAAATGCACTGCAAATGCTGCCACTAGCATGGTGATCATCATAGGCAGTGCGACTAATCGAGTGGCTAATCCCACCAACAATAATGCCCCGCCAATTAGCTCGGTACCTGCCGCTAATGCTGTCATCTGCTCTGGCATAGGTAAGCCTAAACCCCAATCAGGGTTTCCAAACCAGGCTGCGGTGTCGTCAAAATGAGACAGTTTATTATAGCCTGCTTGCATTAATACGGGCGCAAGATAAAGCCTTAAGGCCAAAGCGGCTAAGCCTTCTGAATGCTTAACCACGTGTAGAAATTGTTGATATAACCCGATTAACGCCTGCATAAATAATTCGTCCTAAATGTGTAGTGAATGAAAAGACCTGCTTTAGCGGCAAAATCTTTCAATTTACGCTGAGGTATCTCAGTGAGGTTCAGTTATTTATCTAAGTGCAATTCGGTTAAATCGTCAACTAACTCGGTTAATTTACCATTAAAGTGTTTGCGCTGTTTGTCGCTAAAGCTTTGGTTTAAAGCAATTATCATCACCCCAAACTTATGTGTATTCTCAGTGACATTATTTTGATAAACAGATGACTTTAGCTCATCAGGTGCGGTGAGTAAGCGTGTCATTTGTGCGGTAAAATAGTCAGCCTCATTACGGCGCAATAAAGCTTGCTCAAATTGTCGTAGCCATTCGTGACGGTATTCTAACCACATATCTAAGGTGGCTAAACGCTCTGTATTGGCTTGATGAATAATCTGCTGTTGCGCCTCACTGACACTACCTGTCCATTCTTTTAACTGTTTTTCGATACGTTTGTCTGAGTCTGTTATCAGTTCACTTTGCTCTTTACCGGCGTATTCTTCAATTAACTCTTTTTGCTCTTTTTTAAGCTGAGTTAATACCTGTTGAACTTGTTTGTCATCAAAGCTTGCTACTATGGGGAGTAAGTCTGGCATGACCACATTAAAAATTCGATACCAGTGCGCTTTAGCCATAGTGACTTGTTGCTGCCATAACTCTGGTGTTAATGAATATTCATTGGCTTGAGTTGATAATAAGGTTAGCTGATCGCGGTATCGAGGTAATTCATCTTGTCGATGCCATACTAAAAACTTTTCAACAAGTTGATCAAATTTATCTTGCTGATCACGATTTAAATCAACATATTCTTCAACTTCCCACTCGATGGCCCAATCGAGAAAGAAATAGCTCACCTTGGTTGAACAGCCTACAAATAAAACCGTACAGCACAATAATAACAACAGTTTTTTGGTCACAATTGGTCCCTCAAAATTAGGTGAATCTATACTATACCCAAACAACCTGAAGATACGTTGATTAATGGATCAGGGCTAAGTATTGATTGTAAAACTTAATGTATTTAGCCATCGCTAATGTATCTTGTTGAGATTCATTAGCCGCCATAAGCAGTGACCACATTGCCGAGAATAACCAAAAACAGTTTATCGCAGCAGGCATTGCCGCTTTAGCGGCGGCTACATCGGTCAAACTCGACATTTGGCAATATTGCACAATAACCTTGTGAGTTAATTGCGCCACTTGGTCTTCTGTTAAGTTATGGGTAGCTACAGTGCTGGCTAAATCAAACAATGGATGGCTGGTAATAGCATACTCATAATCAATACAAAATAGTTTACTTTGCGGCAATGCGCTATTAACAGGTGCGGGACTTAACAGTAAATTGTGTGGGGTTAAGTCGCGATGACAAAAAATAGGCAATAAAACACAAGATTCAAGCTGTGATAACCAATGCCTTATACGCATGTTCATACCCTGCAATGTTTGCCATGCGTGATGCCACTGGGCGTCAGTTTGTTGCTGACTCATCGCATCTAATTGCAAAGCATATTGCTGCCATTGTGCACTCACACTCATGCTTTTAGACGGTACGGGTAATTGGCTCAGCGAAGCAAACAATTGCGCCAACAAAGCAACCACATCCACATTCGGATGAGTCATAGCTGTCAATGGACGAGTAGATGAATGGCCAAACATGGATGAGAACTGGCTCCAATCGCCTTGCGGTTGAGCGACAAAATCACTTAAATAAAATTGCTTGTCGTTACTTACCCACTCGAGTTTCGGCGCAATATTTGCCGCGATAGCAGATTGCCAACATTCAACCTCAAGCGCCCTATTACACCAATGACTGTGGCGTTGATTGACGCGCAACACCTTGTCACCCAAGGGGCAAGACAACAAATAATTTTGGTTACTTAAGCCAGTATTTAATAAGGTAACGGCAGTGCATTGCGTTAATAATGAGTGATATGTTGCAGCGGGTATTGCCTGCTGCAACATATTAATGAACTCACTGGGTAACGTGAGTAAAGGTGATGACATAAATTTTACCGCAATAACAATCTGATAATGCTGTGATTATACACTAATTGCCTGTTGAGAAAGCTTATCTTGTTTAACAATGGAATGTTGATATTTTTTACGCCACATCATGTAACCGCCAACGGCCATTGCAACATATAGAATAAACAAACCTGAGGTCAACATCAGTCCTTTTTGGAAGTAGAGGTAGATAGAAACCAAATCTATCACCACCCAGTACAGCCAGTTCTCGAGCACTTTTTTAGCCACTAAGTACGTGGTAACAACCGCAAAACAGGTGGTGGCTGCATCGATATAGGGAAATGCTGCACTGGTGTAATTCGCCATACCGTATCCCACCACTATCGATACCAAAGCAGTAACGGCGATAACAATACTGTGAGTCGTCAACGACCAACTGCTAATGCTCAGTTGTGTATTCACTTCATGGTGTTGAGATTCCTGCACAGGCGGCACATGCAACCACAGCCAATAACCATAAACGGCCATGCCCATGTAATAAATATTGAGCACCGACTCCATTAATAGCGACACATTCCAAAACAATACCGTGTAAATGGCGGTGCTCAGAAACGCGGCCGACCAACACCAAATGTTAGTCCGCATTGCCAGAATAAGGTAAGCCAGCGCAAACATGACGGCAATGGCTTCCCAAAATGTCATGACCGACGCTTCGCTAAAAGCTTGTTGAATGGCTAACATCACGTCATTCATGGCTGTTATTCGCTATGACTTAGGTTAAGTTCGCCACCAATAAACTTGCACACAAATACGGCTTTGCCCCACTTCTCGTGAGCAGCTTGCATTTCAATGGCCAGCATTGACATAACATCTGCGTACTCACCGCACACTTGTGTTGCCATGGCATTGGTGACACGTTCAATATTGTTGTAGCTATCAACACGGCCAATAAACCACTTGATTGGATCAAGGTAGTTTTCGTTGAATGGATACATACTAATTTCTGCGGTTAATTTCATTGTTCATTTCCTAAACGGTATGCGGCACCGGGTGATGCCGCAGTTGAACTTACATAAATTTATAGTCGAACGTCACACCCACTTGGCGAGGGTCGCCATAACGAATGTATTGTTTGTCGGCCCAATCTAAGTCGGGTTCGTTACCAAAATAGAAGCCGCGCACACCGTACTCTTTATCAAATAAATTACGGCCCCATAAGTAAGCCGACCATGTTGCTGTTTCGTAACCTAGGCGGGCATTATAAATGGTGTATGCATCTGATGTTGACTCGTTGCTGTCTGAGTAATAAAAATCACTTTTGCCACTGGCATTGATATTAGCAAACCAGCCCGAATCGGCGACATACGTCATACCGGCACTGTAGGTAAAATTAGGAGAATGGGCGAGCTCACGACCCGACAAATCAATAATCGAACCGTATTTGTCACTGTATTCATACTGGCCGTATTCTGTTTCTAACCAACCAATGCTGCCGTAAAACTCAATATTTTCAGTGATGTACCATTTAGCATCGACTTCAGCGCCGTAGTTTTGTGAGCTACCGGCATTTTCAGTAAATAATACAAATCGTTGTGGATTATCTGGGTCTTGTAAAGAGGCTGACACTTGTTGATCTTCACGATCCATGAAGAATATTGCCAATGTCGAGTCAACCTTGCCGTCTAACCAAGTCGATTTCATGCCGATTTCGTAGTTATATAAAATCTCGGTATCAAACTCTTTTTTGTTGGCTAATTCTGTTGGCAACGTCATATTAAAGCCACCCGCTTTATAGCCTCGCGCAATGCGTGCATAAGCATTATGATTGCTATTAATGGCTTTTGATAAGGCGATATGACCGCCCCACATGTTTTCTGACGGATCAAAATTATCATTATTACTGTCGCGGTATTCACTGTCTCTTTGCTCAAAACGCAAACCGGTAGACAACAAATAATCATTGCCTAAATGACTGTCTAATTGAGCAAACACAGCATAATTTGTGGCTTCGTAGCTCGACTGTAACACTTCATCTGGCCAGGTGTTGTATTCTGAATATAAGTCATTATCTTCATTGAGGTTCATGGCATATACACCCACTAACCAATCAGTGCTACCTGCAAAAATTCGCCCGGCATCTTTTGATGATAAACGAAACTCCTGGGTAAGCGTTTGGCGGTCGCCTTCTTTATCCCAGGTATAATCGTACTCACATGGCTCGCTGCCTGTGACGTTGTAGTCATCATCGTACAAGGTACATTGCTTGCTGGCCCAGTAATCTGGGTTTGCCCAGTCACCGTCATATGCGTGGTGGTGGTCAGTTTGCGCAATGGAGGTGAGCGAGGTGAAGTCAAATGCTGTGGCACCGGTATAAATAAACTTAAGCCCAGCACCTGTTGTTTCTTGCGCATCAATACCTGGTTGGTCTGTTAAGGTATTAGTGGTGTTGTTGTCTAGTGTCCAGGCATCATAACCGTTATCGAAATTGGCATGTAATAAGGTCAAATCAATTTGTAAATCGTCTGTGGCATACCAGCGTAATTTAGCGCGGGCACTGAGCTCGTCACGTTGATTGCTGTCGTCACTATTTAGGTACAGATTATCTCGGTAACCATTTTGAGTATGTTGTTCAACCGATACCCGATACAGCAATTTGCCTGAGTCATTTAATGGCCCAGAACTAAAGCCAGAAAAAGTGCGTAAATCATCATCGCCAACGCTAACTTTTGCGCCATGCTCAAATGAATCGGTAGGGTCATTACTTTTTAGATAAATTAATCCCGCTAAGGCATTGGCACCATATTGAGTCCCTTGCGGTCCGCGCAGCACTTCAACCTGTTGCATGTCATACATGCTCGACACCATGCCAAGCCCTGATAAATCAATATCATCGACTACAAAGCCAACCGATGAGTTTGGCGCGCCCTGGTATTGCTCTTGCTCACCGACACCGCGGATTTGGAAGTATTTAGGACGAGAGCTACCACCAGACCAGTTAAAGTTAGCAATGGAATTCAGCACATCTTCAAAATGCTGCGCACCTTCGTCTTCAAGTTGCTGAGCATCAATAACGGTCACGCTCGATGGCATTTTATCAAGGCTGATATTACTAAAATCAGCATTAACAACAATGACTTCCATTTTTTCATATTCGGGAGTTACGCGCTCAACATCAGCCGTTTTGGCTAAAACAATCGGCGAGCTTAGTGCTGCGATAACCGCTAAGGCAATTGGGGTGTGGGTTAACCCGGTAGATTTTTTCGTGAACATAGGACCTCAAATAGTTATTTTGAGATCCGGCAAGAGTAGCGAATAAGAGGTGCACTTAAAGATAGTGTGGCCCATTCCTACGCCGGTATAAGCCGGATCAGGTTCTAAGGGTTCGTCTTAACGACATCTCAGTTCAGTATTGCTGAACACCCCTTGGCGGCCACGAGTATAAACTATCTAAAATCTGATTACACGATCCGTCATACAATTTGATAACACAAAAAGCACTTTGCCAATGTCGACATTATGCTAGTGCCTTTGTCGTATCAAACAAGCAATAAACAGCGTGTACAAAATACGAATTTAAAGCGTTAATCAGAGTAGGTTTCGCGCACGTATACCTCAAAATGACTGACTTGAGTATTAGGTGCTACTGCACTGACTTGCAATTGTTGCATGCCATGTAATTTGACCGACTTCCAACTTGTTGCCTCATTTTCAATGGTATAACCGTTGGCATCAAACCAGGTAAATTTGTATTGCACGCGTAAGTCTGTGCTCGATTTACTCTGAATTAACGCCGAGGCTTTAACTAAGTCGCCCACCATAATTGACGCAATATCAGTGACATTGACATCACTGGCAAAAGAGCTGCTATCAACGCGAACTTGCCCATTAGAGTCAAGGGCAATACCCGCGGTGTTGTGAGCACAAGCGCCAAGTAACAACGTTGATGTGAGTACGATAATCGATGCGAGTTTCATAATCTTTTCCTTAAATGTTACTGGCGGTTTGGGTTATTAATCTAATAAAAAATGCGCTCTGGCTGTGGCAATCAATTGCTTACGATTGGTTTGCCAACAATTGATACTCACATTGGCCACGCGGCGCCCTTGACGGGTAATTTTACATTCTGCAAAGGTGTCTTGATGTAAACCTGCGCGTAAATAGTCAATTGAAAAGTCGACAATTTTAGGCACCTTTTTGGCCTGCATAAACACCATTAATTGCACAATGGCCGACATTTCCATAAAGCCTGCAATCACGCCACCGTGAATAGCCGGTAGAATGGGATTGCCGATATTGTCATCTTTTGCGGGTAATCTAAATACCATTTCGTCGCCAAAACGGGCTACAGACATACCAATAAATTGTGAGTACGGCACTTTTTCAAGCAAATAACTGTAGTCATTTAACTCAATGGCACGCTTTACCACATCTTGAACATCCAACTCACTTGATGCCACCTGGGTTGTTTGCTCAGTCATGCTGACTCTCCGGCAAGTTTCCCATTAACGCCTGACGAAACTCTTCGCCAACCATTTCAGGGCTAATACGCATAAATGAACCTACCGCATGGGCAATCGGTTCATCAATACTTTCTTGATAGGCAATCGCGCGGGTAAAGGCCACACTAGACGATAAACGGTAACACTCTGCAAAGGCATAAACCGGTTTATGTGGCTCAGCAGGCTTCATGTAATCGACCCGTAAATCTAATGTTGGTGACAACTCAAGCGATTGATATTTTTTTAAAATGGCGCACACCACTGCGGTGCCGCAAGCGGTGTCGATGAGGGTGGTAATCACCCCACCATGGATCACACCCGTATCAGGGTAACCAATAATATCCTGGCTGTATGGCAACTCAATTAATACGTGATGCTCACTGGCTTCTTTAACACTTAACCCTAAGCGACGACACTGAGCCAGTTGGTTAACAAAACGAGTGGCCACTTCAGTTAATGGGAAAAAATCACTGTTAATTTTCATTAGTCGCGGCTCAGCATTGGACCTAATGGCTTACCGCCTAAAAGATGCATATGAATATGGTATACCTCTTGGCCACCATGTTTATTACAATTCATAATCAAACGATAGCCATCTTCTGCAATGCCTGCTTCATCGGCTAATTTAGCCGCTACGGTCATCATTCGGCCTAAGGCTTTTTCATCTGATGCTTTGACATCATTTGCCGTGGCGATTAAATGGTTAGGAATAATAAGTATGTGCGTGGGCGCTTGCGGAGCGATATCACGAAATGCAGTGACGAGTTCATCTTGATATAAAATATCGGCTGGAATTTCACGACGAATAATTTTACTGAATATGGTTTCTTCGGCCATTTTAGGATCCTTAATGAATGACAGCATTTTGCTAATGATGATAGTAACAAGTCTTTGATCTCTGACTCCAGAAAAAACTCAATAAATCAGTTATCTTTTACAGAAAATGGGATTCGTTTGCTTAACCGAGTCATTTTTGGCAGCATTGTCGATTATAGCTCAATCCTTTTGATTGCAACGCTTCTACTATTTGGAATTCTTTATGCATTATCATATCCATGCGATCGATCCTAAAGCGCACTTATTTGAAGTCACTCTCACCGTCACCCAAGCCTCACCGTCACAAGTTTTTTACCTACCGGCCTGGTTACCTGGCAGTTACATGATCCGTGATTTTGCTAAAAACATTATCGAAATTGACGCCACAGAAAATCAACAAGCATTAACCGTCACCCAGTTAGATAAGCAAACCTGGCAGGTAAATAACCAGGGTAGCGACATCATATTATGCTATCAAATTTACGCCTGGGATTTATCGGTACGTACCGCCCACCTTGATACAAACCACGGTTTCTTTAATGGCAGTAGCGTATTTTTAGCCGCCAAAGGGCTTGAATTACACCCGCACCAGGTCACCATAGCTAAACCCGCATTAGCCGAATTAAGCCACTGGACTTTGGCCACCAGCATGAACAGAACCGCTGGCGAACAATTTGGTTTTGGTGATTTTAGCGCACCAAACTACGATGACTTAATCGATCATCCCGTTGAAATGGGCGAGCTGAGCATCGAAACCTTTTATGCTGCTGGAGTGCCCCACGATATCGTATTAAGTGGTAAACATCGCGCCAATATGACTCGCCTGGCTAAGGATTTAACCGCCATTTGCGAGTATCAAATTAACTTATTTGGCACGCCTGCACCGTTTGAACGTTATGTGTTTATGACCACGGTATTAGATAACGGCTTTGGCGGACTCGAACATAAAGCCTCAACCGCTTTAATGTGCTCGCGCAATGACCTACCTTTGTCACTCGATGCTCCGGTTGATAAAGGCTATCGGACCTATTTGTCACTTTGCAGCCACGAATACTTCCATTCATGGAACGTAAAACGCATTAAACCTGCCGAATTTACCCCATTTGATTTATCGCAAGAGTCGTACACAGAGCAATTATGGGCATACGAAGGGATTACGTCATATTACGATGATTTAATTACTTTTAAGTCTAAGTGCATTAATGAAAAAGGTTATTTAACTCTGCTGAGCCAAATTATGACGCGAGTGTATCGCGGCGAAGGACGCTTTAAGCAAACCCTTAAGCAATCGAGCTTCAACGCATGGACCAAGTTTTACAAGCAAGATGAAAATGCGGCTAACGCCATTGTGAGTTATTACACCAAAGGCGCACTATTTGCGTTGTATTTAGACCTAACCATCCGCATAGAAACCCAGGGCAAGCACAGCCTTGATGATGTAATGCGCACGTTATGGCAACAATATGGATTGCCGCAAATCGGCACCAATAACATGAGCCATCAACAGATTGTTGAAAAACTGCTTAACCGCTCGTGTGATGATATTTTTGCTTATTTAGACAACACCCAAGACATACCGCTAAGCAACTTGCTTGAACAGGTCGGCGTTAGCATGACAGTGCGTGCAAGTGAGGGTGTCACCGATCTCGGTGGCGGGGATGCCAAAGGTTATAAAATCGCATTTGGTGCCAAAACAAAGCCTGAAGCACTTGGCCTAAAAGTGTTAGCGGTTAGCCAAAATAGCCCTGCACATCAAGCGGGACTCAGCGCCGGAGATTTACTGATCGCCGCTGACAATTTACAAGTTAACGCCCAATTTGAGCAGCAACTGCAAAGCTATAGCGTAGGACAACAACTCAATTTACATTGGTTTAGACGCGATGAATTAATGCAAGGCCAACTGCCAGTGCGAGAAGCAATTGCCGACACGATTTCTTTAACCATTAGCGATGCCAGTAAAACCGCACTTTGGTTTAACTAGCAGTGGATTAACTGACAATGGTTTAAGTGATAGAGGTTAAACCCTCCACAAAAAGCAGACACAAAAATGGGTATCAACTGATACCCATTTCTATTTACAAAAGCTGTTGAGCTAAGGATTATACCCTCACCTCATGCATGTGAGTTTGCGCCCAGGCAATGGCTTGGCCTCTGCAGGAAACACCTATCTTTCTAAATGCACGATATAAGTGAGTTTTAATCGTTGATTCACTAACAAATAATTGATTCGCAATATCTAAATTGGTACTACCTGACAATAAGGCGTGCAGCACTTCACGTTCGCGGATAGTCAACTGATCGCCTTCCACTTCGTTATCATCATTCATCATCGAATGTAATAACTCCTGCGGCATGACACTTCGCCCTTTCATTATGTCGTTCAATCCCAAACTGATTTCCGTTAAGCTGGTGTCAGCGTAAAAAACCCCTAGAGTCGTCGAAGGGTGAATAAGAAAACGCGTATCAAGTTGTTTGGGGAAGTTAATAAACACAGTATGGATAGAGCTATATTCTCGCTCAATAAGACGTTGTAATTGATAAGCTTGTTGGATATCGATGGTTGCTAAGTCAAAATAGACCACTGAAATAACTTCTTCAACCAATTTATTTGCCATATTACCGGGCTGGGCGGGAGTTAATTTAACTAAAAATTCTTGCGGCCAACGGCAATCAAGTAAGTCAATGAGCAACTGAGATCGTGACACTAACATCCAATTTACGACTTTAAACATCTCAAACACTCCATGTGAACTGACTAAACGACTTCATTGCCAAGTAATATTCCAACATGTGAATATTACCAATCATCCTCATTGTTGAAAATAAGCCAAAAGAGCCATCACCATAAAAAAATAACACTTTAGTATTAATGCTAACTAATTATCTATACGTAAGGTTATTTTAGTGAATTGATTTCATTAATGCCCGATTTTTATACTCAGAAACCATATTAGGCCTAAACCAATAAGCTGGTGATAAAAGCCAGAAAAAGTACGATGGAGGTGGCTTGCCAAAATCTGACTGGATTACGATTGATAAGTGGCACAAAATGCTTTGGGCGTTGACGAGCACTGGCGGTGGTTAATTGGTGAATAAGCTCGCAAGTGTCGGCCTGGCGCAAATTAGGCTCAATGCTTAAGGCTTTTTTTAGGGCTTGGTCTATCCAGATGGGCACCATGGGATTGAGTTGGTGCACATTGACGTATTCTAATCGCGAGAAAGCTTGCCTGGTATTGCATTTGCTGAGCTTGCCTTTAAAGGGGTGTTCACCTGCCAACATTTCATAAGCAATCACAGCAAGGGAAAACAAATCAGCTCGTCCATCAGCCTGATAACCCAATATCACCTCTGGAGCGGTATAATCTGCAGTCCCCAAAATATGATCGCGTGTCAGTGGAGTGCTAATTTCAGCAACGCCTTTGATATAACAAGAGCCAAAATCGATAATTTTCACCACGCCATCACGGGTAATAAAAATATTATCCGGCTTTAAATCTTGATGTAGCGTTTCTCGGCGATGAAATGCTCTAACGCCTAATTCGATTTGCTTTAGCAGCGCTAGCACATCTTCTACTGGGGCTTTTTTATGTTGAACGAGCCATTGCGCTAAGCTCACTCCTGGGAGAAATTCGGTTAAGTAATACAATGCCGATTTAGGTTGATGTTGCTCTACCACCTTCACGACATGAGTACTGTTTATACGCTGACCAATCCAGCTTTCTAACATAAAACGCTCAATATAAGCCGCATCATCAATGTAATTAACTGAAGGCGTTTTCATGCAAAAAGCGTGTTGCTGCTGATTCTCAACCCGATACACCTGGCTCCGTTGAGATTGATGAATAATGTGAGTGACTCGATAACCATCAAGCTTCATCCCGACACTCAGCGGAGGCGGAAATGGACGCTGCGATAAATGATGGTAAACATCATCAATGGCTTGTTTCGGCAATTGCTGAACACACAATAATTGCGCACTCAAATTATCTTTACTGCCAAGTTCAAATGCTTTTGTTATCAATTTACGGCAAAAATGCTCACATAAATCATCGCTTAATTGCGGATGTAATTGATAAAAACTGCTTATCCTTTGCAGTAATTCAAACTCTGTAAATTGGTCGTGTATGCCATCGGTAGTCAGCAAGTAAAGATCGTCTTGCTCAACCGTTAATGCTTTATAATCAACATCTAATTTGACATCCATGCCTAATGCGCGGGTTAAATATTGATGCGATGCGTTTATTTTTGTGCTGTGATCATGGCTTAATTGGCTTAACTCGCCACGGCGAAAACGATAAATGCGTGAATCACCCACATGTAGCATGTGCACAGTGCACGACTTAAACACCAATGCGCTGAAAGTACATACAAATCCACGCCGTGCATCGCGATAATCTTGCCCTAACCCATACAGCCAACGGTTTAATGCGGTTAAGACTTTGGCGCTTGAGGTTTGCACGCTCCAGCTATCTGGTGTGGAGTAATAATCGGCTAAAAAATTACTCACGCTAATCGCTGATGCTTGTGCGCCTCCCTCTGCGGTACTGACACCATCACTTATCACGCTGACGATACCTTTAGTCATAAGAGATACACCACTCGGGATGCGTATGCCTATCGCATCTTCGTTTTGCGATTTATGACCTTTTTCAGAGGCTTGCCCCACTACCAATTGCAAACTGGTTGCAAAAGGCAGCGTGTCATCTATCACAGGGCTGGCATGTGTATCTAACTTAGGAGACATAGGTTTCCTGCTGTAATAACGATCCCACTCATAGGTTCATCTAACTGACGCTGATCAAGGTCACTTCGCCGTCTTCATTCACCTCGGCAATATGACCTTTCGGCTCATTCATAAAGAATAAGGTAATAAAACCAAATACGGCACTCACAGCAATGACATAGAAGAACGTTTGTGTCGACACCATTGAATATACCGTTAAGAAAAACACTGCGCCAACATTTCCATAAGCTCCTGTCATACCGGCAATTTGACCGGTTAAACGACGTTTAATGAGTGGTACTGCAGCAAAAACTGCGCCCTCACCGCCTTGAACAAAGAAAGAACACGCCATCACCACAACCACCGCAAGAGGTAATGACCAACTTGAGTCTATTTGTGCTACCGATAAATACCCTATCGCTAAACCAGCAGTTAAAATCAATAGTGTGGTTTTACGGCCAAACTTATCACTTAACCAGCCACCGCCTGGGCGAGACATCAGGTTCATAAAGGCATAACTGGATGCCACCATACCTGCTTGCGCCATACCTAATGCAAAGGTTTCGGCAAAAAATAATGGCAACATTGACACCACCGCCAACTCAGAACCAAATGTGGTGAAATACAATACATTGAGTACCGCAACTTGCTTAAACTCGTAACGTTCAAACTCTGGCACTTCAACAGAAAAGAGATGCTTGTTGACCTGATAGGTTTGATAAAAATCAATTAAAAATACAAAGGCTAAACCGGCGTAAATCAAATTTGTCGTATCTTGAGTAAACATGCTGACACCCGCTGGCGACAACTTCCATCCCAATAACGCTAAGGTGGCATACATCGGCACTTTCATGACAATGAGTAACACTAAATCATTTTTGCTGGTTACCTCTAACCCGCCGCCTTTTTTGGGCTTAAAGTATGTTGAGCCTTTTGGTGTGTCGGTGACATTAAAGTAGTAAACAAACGAAAACAATAAGCTCATTAAACCAGTAATACCAATGGCATAGCGCCAACCGTCTGGGCCACCAAATGCAAGAGCAACCGCGGGTAAAGTAAAGGCTGCAGCAGCTGAACCAAAGTTACCCCAACCGCCGTAAATGCCCTCTGCGGTGCCCAACTCTTTAGCCGGAAACCATTCACTGACCATACGAATACCAATCACGAAACCGGCACCAATAAAGCCAATTAAAAAACGGGCTAATGCGAGCTGTTCAAATGAATCGGCAACGGCAAACATAAAGCACGGAATAGAACAAATGGCGAGTAACGCCGAATAGGTTATCCGCGGTCCGTATTTATCGGTCACCATCCCGATAATAATCCGCGCAGGAATGGTTAAAGCAACGTTGAGGATCAGTAAGGTTTTAATTTGTGCGGTCGTCAGCCCCAAGCTGTCGGCTATCACACTCACCAGCGGTGCGGCGTTAAACCACACCACGAAGGTGATAAAAAAAGCCATCCAGCTTAAATGCATAATCTTCATTTTGCCGTTAAAAGAAAATAACTTAAATTTTTCAGCACTCATCGTAATACTCCTTATGCTTTGGCTAATACAAGGACATGTCCCTGCTCAGTTTTAATATCAAACGGACTGGCAATTAATGACGTATCTTCAATACACACGCCTGTGGTTAATCGATAATGTTGTTTGTATAACGGCGATGCCACGCACAGTTCACCGTCCATTTCACAAATTAATCCGCGAGCTAATAAGCCCACGCCTGAGGCGGGGTCGACATTATCGATGGCATACAAACCATCTTTGCCTAAGTTAAAAATAGCCACTGCCTTTCCAGCAACCCAGGCAGCAACACCTGTGCCTATGGGTAAGCTTGTTTCTTCACACACATTAATCCAACTCATGCTAATACCTCATCTACTTTTGCTTGTTGCTCAGTGGTTTGCTGCTCGGTAATTTTTTGCTCAGTAATCTGTTTAATCGCAATGTTGCCTGCACCGGTATCTTTACCATTAGGGAAGCGCTGATCGCGCACACGCTGGTATGCATTAGCATCTGCAACAGGTGCCTCACTTGGGTTAACAAACTCATTAAAGCGCGCTAAGAAAGCCGGTTGTTCAAGACTGGTTTTCCATTCACATTGATACGTTGCTGCAATCAACTCTATCTGTTGTTCTAAGGTTGAGTTGATCCCCAGCGCGTCATCAATGACCACTGATTTTAAATATGCTAAGCCGCCTTCTAATGAATCCATCCAGGTAGAGGTGCGCTGCAGTTTGTCGGCGGTTTTAACGTAAAACATCAAAATACGGTCGATGTATTGATAAAGCGTTTCGGTCGATAAATCGGTAGCAAACAAATCACCGTGACGTGGACGCATACCGCCATTGCCTGCCACATAGAGGTTCCAACCTTTGTCGGTTGCGATAATGCCGATATCTTTACTTTGTGCTTCGGCGCATTCGCGAGTACATCCCGATACGGCAAACTTCAATTTATGCGGGCTGCGTAGGCCCTTGTAACGATTTTCTAAATCGATGGCAAAACCCACCGCATCTTGCACGCCATAACGGCACCAGGTACTGCCGACACAAGACTTAACCGTTCTTAAAGACTTGCCGTAGGCATGTCCCGTTTCAAACCCTGCATCAATGAGTTTTTGCCAAATTTCAGGTAATTGTGACAAGGTTGCACCAAACATATCGATACGCTGCCCACCTGTGATTTTGGTATATAAGTCATACTCTTGGGCAATCTGCCCCATTGAAATCAACTTGGCAGGGGTAATTTCGCCACCGGCAACCCGTGGCACAATAGAATAAGTGCCGTCTTTTTGGATATTGCCTAAATACGCATCATTGGTGTCTTGCAGCTGAACATGGCCGCTGTCTTGGTTTAATACATATTGGTTTTGTAAACTGGCAAAAATCGAGGCGGCTGCAGGTTTACAAATATCGCAACCATACGTGTGACCGCTTGCTGAAGGTTTGCCGTGTTGACGCATTAATGAATCAAAGTCATTAATGCCTTCCACTTGGCATAGGTGATACAAAGCTTGTCTGTCGTGATCAAAATGCGCACAAATACCGGCATTAAAATCAAGCCCAGCAGCTTGCAAGGTTTGATCAATAATTTTTTGCACTAATGGCGCACAACCGCCGCAACCCGACGCTGCGCGGGTACACGATTTAATTTCAGCCATCTTATGATTGCCAGCTGAAACCGCTTCAACAATGTCGCCTTTCGTCACTTGATGACAAGAGCATACGATAGACGTGTCTTTTAAGTCGGCTTCATCTTCAGCACCCGCAAGTAATAACTCAACTGCAGAGCCTGCAATTTCATCCTGAGATAAATACAAATCCAGTAAGCGGCTGTAATCGCTATTGTCGCCAATGAGTACCGCGCCTTTTAAATACTTACCACTGTCATCAAGCCAGAGTTTTTTATAAATACCCGTTTGATTATCAGACAACTCAACAAATTGAGCATCCTCAAAACCACGGCTTGCGCCAATAGCGGCCACATCGACGCCTAAGAGTTTAAGCTTGGTACTCATGTCGGCGCCGGTAAACGATTGGCTTGGGGTGTCAGATGATAATGAGGCAATATGCGAGGCCACTACACGTGCCATTTGATAACCGGGTGCCACTAAACCAAATATTTTTTGTTGCCATAATGCACATTCGCCGATGGCATACACATCGGGAGCTGACGTTAGGCAGTGATCGTCAATTTCAATACCGCCACGCTCACCAATACTAATATTTGACACGCGGGCTAAAGCATCCTGTGGGCGAATTCCGGCTGAAAAGACAATCATGTCGGTTTCAAGAAAAGATTCATCATTAAATGTCATGCGGTGCAGTGCAGTTTCACCATCAATAATGGCGGTCGTTGCTTTTGAGGTATGCACACTCACCCCGAGCTGCTCGATTTTACTGCACAGCAATTCACCGGCTTTATCATTAAGCTGAACGGGCATCAATTGTGGCGCAAACTCGACAACATGGGTTTTCACCCCAAGTTGCATCATGGCATTCGCAGCTTCTAAGCCCAGTAGTCCGCCGCCGACAACCACCCCGACCTGACTATTTTTCGCCGCTGATTGAATAGCCTCAAGATCTTCAATGGTGCGATAGACTAAACATTGAGCGCGATCGTTGCCTTGTATTGGCGGCACAAATGGAAACGAACCAGTCGCCAAAATTAATCGGGTATACGAGTAACATTCACCTTGGGCACTTGTGACGGTTTTCGCTGCGATATCAATCGCCGTGATGGGAGTATTTAAATGCAGATTAATGCCCCAATCTTGATAATCCTGCGCACTGGTTAGCATTAACGGATCGGCACTGCCTGTCTCAAAATATTTAGATAACTGCACTCGGTCATAGGCTGGACGAGGCTCTTCGCCAAACACATGTACTTCAAAGGTTTTATTCAGCCCTAGACTGCATAATTGCTCAATAAAGTGATGACCCACCATGCCATTGCCAACGACCACTAATTTGGGTTTTGAGACTGTCATTTCCTGCTCCTTCATGCCTTGGATGGTAAAAAACAAAATGGCGCCAACTCCTGTTAAAGAGTTGGCGCCATTGCCAGTTACAATCCCGATTTTTTTAAATTTTACTGTTCGTGCTTTTATGGGTTATGTCCCATTAATGCGTTGCAGTATCATACTGTGATGTTGCAGACTCTATGCCAACAAATAAAACTATGTAATAAATTGATTTATAAAGACTTTAAATATTCAACGTTAACTTTGTAGTGATAACACGTCCTTTTTAGGCTCAACCGCACCAACATTGGGCGCACCATCACTGTTCAATGTTATTTACTCCGCCAAACGAGCACGGTCAGATTGGCTAACCAGCGCAATAATTTGTGCGGACATTTGCGCCATCGACATGCCTTTTAACATCGCTTGCTGCTGTATAATCTGGTGTGCTTTAGTTTCATCAAACCCTTGTTGCATCACAATCAATTTAGCCCTACTCAGCAATTTAATGCTGCGGATCTCTTCGTCTAATTTTTTAAATTCTGCGAGCGTTTTACTGGCGGCATTAAAGCGAATTTGTGCCAAACTAATCACGCTGGTTAACCGATTCACCGTTAACATGTCGGGAATAAAAGTGATTCGTCCGCAATCAAGTAATTGTGACAGTACATCTTGTTGCCATGACTTGGCATTAACAATAATCACCATAGGTTTAATGGCCAAAGTGCGTTGTATTAACCCCTGAATTTGACTATGCAATTGGTCAGTTAGAATGAGTAAAGTATCAACATGTTGTTGATGTAAACGTTGCTCAATTTGGCTAATTGACGTCAACACACTGACATGCCCAAATGCCGCCAAACAAGCTTGGTATTGCACCACATCACAATCAACGACCGGCACCAGTGAAAAGCCTGCATCACAAAAAATTAAACTGCGCATGGTCGCTCCTTTTTGTGCCATTGAGCCAATAGGTTATTCGCATCACTCAAACGATTTGCCCAACACTGCTGACTTAAACTAATGGCCTGCTCTACCGTCAATGATTGTTGCGAACCGCCTGCCATATGGGATTGCTGATTAAGTAACAGTATTACGGCAGTTAATGTCGCGCTAATACTACTCAATGCTTGCTCAATCATGGTGCGCGACATAACACCACTAAGCTCAGTTGCCAGCGATGACTGATTTTCGCGCCATAACAGCGCAAGGATGTCGCTAGACAGGTCAGCCTGACCCACTTTTGCACCACAAAAGCCTGCTAATAATGTCGGGATAGTCGAGGTAGACACGGTTACATTGGCCGCTTTTTTACTGACGACTTTCATTAACGTAGCCACTCTGGGGTTAAATTCTGTTTCGCCTTGCAAGCCTTTAAAAATCGCAACATGACCGGCTGGATATTCATTATTAGCAAATAATGCTTCGCTGACCTGTTGATGCAAATCATCTAAGCCTGGGTGAAAATAACTGCGCAAACTGATTGGAGCGTTACTTGGATTAATACAGCGTGCAGCGGTTTGAATGACGCTGCGTAATCCCAATTCTTGATGTAATTGACGACAATCATCTAACACTGGGGCTAAGTCACCAGCGCGCACATAGACAATACCGTCAGACGCTAATGCTAACGCTGCACTTTGAGGGGTGGTGCAACACCGAATACTTAATGCATCTAAACATGACTCAACATGACGGCGATGCGGTAACGCTTGGCTATCGCCATGCAGCATCACACGGACACCTTGCTTAGCCAGCAATGTTGCCACCAGCAATAACCAAGGTAATTGTTCACGTTTACCTGCATAAACAGGCCAATCAATATCGACTGATAAAGACTGCCAATCACTATGTAACGTATGACGTAATCCCGCGACTATTCCGGCAACTTCATCCACGGTTTCGCCGCGAACTCGCATAAGCATCATTGCGCTCGCCATTTGTACTCGCGTGGCATGCCCTAACGCAAACCCTTCGAGTAACAGACTTGCTTCTGCAAACGTTAACGAACGAGATCCCTTTTCGCCTTTACCCAACGCTTTTATCAATAACCGAAAATCAAATGTTTCGGCAGATGTCAGGGTTAATTCACCTATTTTAGGCATACAGCGCCTCATATTGTGTATTGTCCAGTGAAGATGACAAGTCGATATCATCAAGTAAACAGGCAAGTTGCTGGCCGACACTGACCACCTCGCCAATAATGATTAACGTGGGTCCTGAGTCTTTAATGGTTAACGCTGCATCAGCCATTGAAGTCACTGTCGCAAACGTTACAATTTGATTAGGCCGACCTCCATTAGTGATAAATGCGACAGGTAAACTGGCGGTGCATTGTGCTGTAAGTAAGCCTGTTGCAATACGCGACGCTTGCTCTTTTCCCATATAGAAAACCAAGGTCGACTGCGCAGCTAATAATGCTTGCCACTGGCTAGGCGCAACAGCGTTATCAACATCGGTCATTTTTGTGCCAGTGATCAGCGTGACACTGCGAGCCATGCCGCGAAATGTAAGTGGGATCCCTGTGCTTGATGCACAACCTAAAGCAGCTGTGACGCCGGCAATAAATTGTGAACGAATACCCTGCTTGGCGAGATAAAGCGCTTCTTCAGATCCACGGCCAAAAATATGTGGGTCGCCACCTTTTAAGCGCACCACTTTCAAACCTTGTAGCGCAAGCTTTAGCAATAGCGCATTGATGTCATCTTGTTTAATACTTGGTTGGCCGCAACGCTTACCGACAAAGTGACGCTGACAATGTGTATCAACTAAAGTCAAAATATCGCTACTCACTAGGCTGTCGTAAACTAATGCATCTGCTTGGGCGACAATGCGCGCAGCTTTTATGGTCATTAAATCGAGTTGACCACACCCAGCGCCAACAATGGCAACCTCACCCGCTTGCAGCACATCTGCACAAGCGACGCCAACAGAGTTAACACCTTTGATTAATCCATCTACCGTATTCATTAGGCGACATCCTCTTCTGTTGCAGTAGCGTATTCAAGTTCGATGTACGATAAAGCCTGTTGCCAATGGTTTTGAGCACATTGCTTCACTTCACTATTACAGCTGCCACATTGTCGACCACACCCTAAGCTTGATTGCGTAACATCTAATGCCTTATTAAATTGCAGATGTTGCTTACCATCATGAAATATTTGTTGGTCAAACTGCGCATTTATCTCATCGGCAATTTGTGCATCAGTCACCCCGGTACAGGCACAAATTAACGGACTATTACCGGCATTAATTTGTTGATGTAACTGCTTTATAAACGTGTTGTCGACGGGCTTTCCAATAAAGGCATTCAGCGGCTCAACGGCTAGGTTAACCCGAGTGTGAGACAGCACTTTAATCGCGCTAACAATGCCCTTTTCCATATTGCATTGCACATGCAGACGCTGGCCATGAACATTAGCTGACCAGGCAAGTGAGTGGGCAGTAGCTTGATAAGCAAACCCCTCCTCTGCATCAGTAAATCCGACGTGATGACATATTCCGGTGGTTAATGTTTGAGCGACTTGCCAGCATAAACCTTGCGCTTCAGGATCGTGCAAACCAAACACCACACCTTGCAATGCCAGTTCGACAGGCTTCAGTACCACATCTTGACACTTATATCCGGGTTGCTGTGATACTGGGTCGACTCGGCTATCGAGGTATTGATTAATCCCTTTGCCTAATGAGAATTGCTTAGACCAATGCATGGACATCATTGCCATCTCAAGCGGTATATTTTGATCAACCACCACCCTGGCCAGAGCAAATGAAGTAGATTCTTTGTCTGCGGCGGAGCCGATAGTCACAAGGTCGCCATCTGCAATAGAAAAGCTCGCGAGGTTATCAGGATGAAGTTGTATTACAGGCTCTGGAATACTTGCTCGTAGACTCGCAATATGACCTGTGCGAGTCATAGTGTGCCATTGATCGCGACTGCGGCCACTGTTAAGTAATACGCTAGCCTGTTTAGCGACATTCGCAGCCACTTGCGTTACCGTCTTAGCGGGGAAAATGAATTGTGCTTTTCCTGTCGGCGTAGCAAATACCCCATCACTAAATACTCGCAGCCCTTGCTGACCAATGTGTTCAGCTGATGCTATTGGCCACTGAGTCGGTCTTAAATCGTCATATTCTTGTTGGCTTAAATCGGTTAACCCGCTTATATCAAATATCTTATTGGGAAATGCCTGCTTAACGTTTGCCGACAACGCGGCAAACTCACGAAACACGCTAGCGCTGTTGTCAAACTCAAATCCTTGAAAACCCATTTTTTGCGCCACTTGGCTTATGGCCCACCAATCCGCTTTGCTTTGTCCTTTGGGGGTAATAAAGCCCCGCTGACGGCTTATTGTGCGTTCACTATTGGTCACTGTTCCGCATTTTTCAGACCAACCTTGAGCGGGTAATAATACGTCTGCAAATTTAGCTGTATCAGAATCAGGGCTTATTTCAGACACCACCACAAAAGGACAATCGGCCAAGGCTTTAGCAATTTTATTACTGTTAGGCAATGACACCACAGGATTGGTGCCCATAATCCAAATGGCTTTTATTTTACCGTCTGCTAAGGCATCAAACATGTCGACAGCGGCTAAGCCTTTTTTGTCAGCAACGGTATCGACCTGCCAAAAATCGGCGAGTAGTTCACGTTCCGATTGAGAAAATCCCATATGACAAGCCAGTTGAGTGGCTAATCCCCCTACTTCGCGACCGCCCATCGCATTAGGTTGACCCGTTAATGAGAAAAAACCACATCCTGCTTGGCCAATATGCCCTAAGGCTAAATGACAATTAATAATCGCATTGGTGGTATCGGTGCCAATAACAGACTGGTTAACGCCTTGGCATGATGCTGTCAGTATGGCTTTATGTTGAATAAACAATTGATAAAATTGTTTCAATGTTGACTCGGTTAACCCCACTTGCTTTGCAAGGCCAAGTAGATCTGTACTCAATTGTTTGGCGTGACTTACCACAACATCAAAACCGTCGGTATGCGCATTAATGTATTCATGATTAACACGTTCATTATCCGCCAAGTAGCCTAACAAACCGTGGAACAAGGCTAAATCGGCACCTGGCGTAATCGCTAAATGTAGGTCAGCTTGTTTTGCTGTCGCGGTTGTAACTGGATCAATAACCACTAACGTTGTGTTATTGGTTTTTTTTGCTGCCAATATCCGTTGAAATAACACTGGATGAGTCCAAGCGGTATTCGCACCAATTAATACAATGACTTCTGCATGTTCAATATCGTCATAACAACCTGGAACCACATCTTCACCAAATGCCCGCTGCATAGCACTCACTGCAGATGACATGCATAAACGTGAATTAGTATCGACATTTGCCGTTTTTAAATAACCTTTGGCAAATTTGTTTGCCACATAATAATCTTCGGTGAGTAACTGGCCTGAAAGATAAAGTGCAACAGAATTGGCTCCGTACTGGGCGATAGTTTGCGCAAATTTATCAGCAATTAACGAACTGGCCTGATCCCACGGAATGGGTTTACCTGAGCGTAAAACAGGATAACGCAGCACATTGGGTTGCGCTAAACTGTCAAGCAGTCGCTCACCTTTTGCACACAAGTGACCATAATTTGCAGGGTGATGTTTATCACCGATCAAGGTTAAAGAAGACACATCAACGTCAACCCAATCGGCTTGAGTCGAGGACACGCTAACGCCGCACCCGACACCACAATAAGCACAACTTGATTGGATTATTGACATACATTGACCCTTTCACATTAACCATTTCATGATGGTATTACTGCGAAAGCTGTGCCAAAAAATTAACTTACTGATTTAACTTAGAAATAGAAAAAACAGACTGGTATTCAACGCTACATTTGCGCAACATAAGTGCAAACGCATGCACTTAAAGCGCGCATCTATTTGAAAACAAAAGAAATTAAATACCTATAAAGAGGTAGGAATACCCATCCGCATTATTAAGTGACCACTCAGAATGCGCCCAGCGGTTTTTGATTAAGGCGTCGCTATCTCTATTGTGTCTTGATGGTTGCTCTCCTTCAAATAGCGAGAAAGCAGAGCAAAAGCGGCTGGAGTATTTCTTTCTGGCGAGTCATCACTTATTAGCACGCAATGGTATTAGATTTATACTTCTCGGTTTTGAAAGAGGCCAGAAACAAAAATACCGACATTAATGTCGGTATTTTTAATCAGCGGGACAACTTATTTAGCAGTACGGCCATCATCATGACATGTGTCACACGTTGGTTTTTCGCCAACTTTAATTTCATGCGGAGCATGACAATCTGCACACATTAACGCACCATCATGCGCTTTATGGGTATCATCCATCTCTGCAAGTGAACCATGGCAACTTTGACATTGTTCAAATTCATATGCACCATCAGCTGATGGCTCTTCATTAGCATGGCAGTTTTCACAGCCACCCATTTCAACGTGAAACTCTGCGAGGGTTTCATCAGCAGCAAATGATGCAGAAGACATCATCATTACCGCGAAACCTGCCGCAAACAATGCGCTGAGTAGTTTGTTGCTCATTATTCATTCCTCCAATTTAGTGTATGCCCGCATTCTTATTATCTGACGCGGGTCTTACACTGAAGCACGACACTTTACTTAAGAATTAACTCACCCCTTTATATCGACCGAAATCAAAATTGAGCGACAATATAAAAGTAGTAAATTAATTCACTTTAAGCAAAATTAATTTAGATTAAGCAATAATAACAGTCTTACTTGTTTGAATATGTGCGCTACATCATGTAACTCGATGGTTTTTAGTGATTAAATTAACTTTCACGCCAGAAAAGCCTAATGTAGCAACACCTTATGTATTGGTTTTTATAAGCCAAAAAAAGCCCCAATCAATGTTGAGGCTAACAATAGTAAACTGAATATATTGTCTAAGTTAACTTCTAGATTTTTCTAACCTAGCCAGTAAACTCGAGGTATCCCAACGGTTACCTTTCATCGCTTGCACTTCTGAATAAAACTGATCGACCAATGCGGTAACCGGTAAATGACTACCATTTCGGCGAGCTTCATCTAATGCAATGCCTAAATCTTTACGCATCCAATCAATCGCAAAACCAAAATCATATTGACCTTGCCACATGGTTTGATAACGATTCTCCATTTGCCAGCTTTGCGCAGCACCTTTACTGATCACTTCAATCACTTTAAGGCCATCTAAACCGGCACTCTTAGCAAAGTGAAGCCCTTCAGCCAATCCTTGAACCACACCGGCGATACAAATTTGATTGACCATTTTAGTCAATTGCCCTGATCCCACAGGCCCTAACAGTTCAGCACAGCGACTGTAAGCAGTAAGAACAGATTTAACAGCATCAAAATGGACTTGCTCACCGCCCATCATTACCGTTAATAGGCCTTTTTCAGCGCCAGCCTGGCCGCCAGATACTGGCGCATCTAAAAAGCCAATATTGAGTGGTTGAATATGCTCTGCAATCTCACGGGCAACATCAGCTGAAGCCGTGGTATGGTCAACCAAAATCGTACCTGCGTGCATACCCTGTACGACGCCGTGCTCACCTAATACCACTTGACGCAAGTCATCATCATTACCGACACAGGTAAACACGATATCTTGGCCTTTCGCTGCTTCTTTAGGTGTAGCGGCAGATTGACCACCAAATTGTTCAACCCACTGAGCAGCTTTTGAGCTTGTACGGTTATATACAGTGACCTCATGGCCATTTTTAACTAAATGCCCCGCCATCGGGTATCCCATTACGCCTAAACCAATAAATGCGACCTTGGCCATGATTTTTCCTTATTTATTCAACTGAAGGTTTAACGTGTGCTTCCATTTCAGCACCGATACGCTTACGCATATCCATTAAACGTAAAGCACTATCACGTAAACGAATATCATCTGCTGTTGCCGGGATCCACTCAGGAACCGATGTTGGATGACCTTCATCATCTACTGCAACCATGATAACAATACAATGAGTGGTTAAATGACGTTCTGATTCTTTGGGATCGCCCGCTTTTACATCTATCGCAATATGCATTGATGTTGTACCGGTGTAAATCACTTTACCCGTTACCTCAACAATATTGCCTACATGGATAGGTTTAACAAAACGGATCCCGCCAGCATAAACCGTAATGCAATATTTACCGCTCCAACCCGCAGCAGTTGCATATGCGGCTAAATCGATCCATTTCATTACAGCACCACCGTGCACTTTACCGCCAAAGTTCACATCTGCAGGTTCGGCCAAAAAACGTAATGTAAGCTTTCTATCTTTACCGGCCATAAAGCCTCCCAGTCATTCGATGGTGTATCAACGATACACTTTGTACCGATACAAAAAAAGCGCACTAGGCGCTTTTTATCTTGAACAATATTAATCTATTTTTTTGAATAGTAGCGAACCATTCGTTCCACCAAAACCAAATGAATTACATAACGCGTAATCAAATTGATGGCGGCGTGAAGTATGCGCAACAAAGTCTAAATCGCATCCTTCATCTGGGTTATCTAGGTTAATCGTTGGCGGTACGTGTTGATCTCGAAGCGCAAGCAAAGTAATGATGGCTTCAATCGCACCTGCTGCGCCAAGTAAATGCCCTGTCATTGACTTAGTTGAACTCACCAACAAATCATAAGCATGTGGGCCAAATACCGCTTTAACCGCGGCAGCTTCAGCTTTATCGCCGGCATGAGTTGAAGTGCCATGGGCATTGATGTAACCCACTTGTTCTTTTTGGATCTGTGCATCGTTAATAGCATTAACCATTGCAGCTGCTGCACCTGCGCCATCACTTGGCGGCGAGGTCATGTGAAATGCATCGCCGCTCATACCAAAACCCACTAATTCGCCGTAAATTTTAGCACCGCGCGCTTTAGCACGTTCATATTCTTCCATGACAATAACGCCGGCACCATCGCCAATCACAAAACCATCACGGTCTTTGTCCCATGGGCGGCTAGCTGCGGTTGGATCGTCATTACGGGTTGATAATGCTTTAGCTGCGCTAAAACCGGCTACGCCCAATGGACTGGTGACATCTTCTGCACCGCCAGCAACCATTACATCGGCATCGCCATAAGCAATAGTACGGGCGGCAAAACCGATATTATGAACGCCTGTAGTACAAGCGGTCGTCACTGCAAAGTTAGGACCTGTCATGCCATACATAATCGATAAATGGCCTGCGATCATGTTAATAATGGTGCTCGGCACAAAGAATGGCGACACTTTACGTGGTCCACCATTTAATAATGCCGAATGGCCTTGTTCAATTAACCACATCCCCCCCATACCAGCACCGATTGCAGTGCCCACACGAGCTGGATTTTCTTGGCTCATGTCTAAGCCTGAATCGGTAACGGCTTGAATGCCTGCGGCCATGCCGTATTGGATAAACAAATCCATTTTACGTGCATCTTTTTTTGTTAAGTATTTTTCGACATCAAAATCTTTAACCGAACCACTAAAACGCGTGCCAAATTCGCTGGCATCAAATTTAGTGATTGGCGCGATACCACTTTGGCCTGCCAATAAGGCATTCCAAGAAGACTCGACATCATTACCTACTGGAGTCACAAGTCCAAGACCTGTGATGACGACACGACGTTTAGACATGATATTCACCTTTAAATAAAAATCTGCCACGATGCCATTATTGCGATAACGCTAAAGGAGTATAAGAAGGGATATGTTAGTGCAATTAAATGGAACGAGCGTTTACAAATGCTTTAAACAAAAACAGGCGGCATAAATGCCGCCTGTCAATGTGAATTCTTGATTACTGATTCTTAGAAACGTAATCGATCGCTGCTTGAACAGTAGTGATCTTTTCAGCTTCTTCGTCAGGGATCTCGGTATCAAACTCTTCTTCTAGAGCCATAACCAATTCAACCGTGTCTAGAGAATCAGCGCCTAAATCGTCTACAAAAGAAGCAGCTGATTTAACGTCTTCTTCTTTAACGCCAAGTTGTTCGATGATGATTTTCTTTACACGTTCTTCGATGTTGCTCATTAGTTTTCTTTCCTATTCAAATTACGCACTTGCGTAAGATTGCGAGTAGTTTATTCGAATTAGATAACAATGCAAGCTTAGATTTTGTGGTCTAACCACAAAAATTAACATTGAATTGTCACTAACACTGACTCAAATGAAGGTAGTTTCCTACCTATCGCCCTTAAACCATGTACATACCGCCATTCACATGCAATGTTTCGCCTGTGATGTAAGCGGCTGAATCCGAGGCCAAAAACAATACTGCATTGGCAATTTCTTGTGCTTGCCCTAAACGTTCCATCGGAACTTGCGACATAATAGCTTGTTGCTGCTCAGGTGTCAGCTCATCTGTCATATCTGTCTGAATAAATCCAGGTGCAATAGCATTCACTGTTATTTGACGAGATGCAACCTCTCTTGCAAGAGATTTTGTAAACCCTATCAAACCCGCTTTTGCCGCCGAGTAATTTACTTGACCAGCATTACCCATTGTACCTACTACTGAACCGATACTGATAATACGTCCGAAACGTTTTTTCATCATAGATCGCATTACAGGTTTAGACAATTTAAATAATGACGTCAAATTGGTGTCAATAATGTCTTGCCATTCATCATCTTTCATCCGCATCAATAAATTGTCGCGAGTGATACCAGCGTTGTTAATAAGAATATCAACATCACCCGTTTTTTCTTTGATCTGGCTATACAAATCGGCAACCGATTGAGTATCAGTGACATTTAACACCATCCCAAAGCCTTTGTCACCTAGGTATTGCTGAATTGCTGCCGCGCCTTTTTCACTGGTCGCGGTACCAATAACGACTGCACCTGCTTGTTGTAGCGATTCAGCAATTGCACGGCCAATGCCACGACTCGCGCCGGTAACTAACGCTACCTTGCCGTCTAGACTGATGTTAAAGCTCATAAAAACTCCTTTATTCGGTTAATGCCGCAAATGAAGCAACATCATTTACCGCTTGAGCGGATATGGATTTATTAATTCTTTTTGTTAACCCGGTTAATACTTTACCAGGCCCACACTCAACTAAATTTGTAACACCTTGTGTCGCCATAAACTCAACCGTCTCGCTCCAGCGAACTGGGCAATATAATTGACGCACTAAAGCCTCTTTTATTAAATCAGCGTCAGTTGGCATAGCAACATCGACGTTATTAATCACATTAATGCTTGGGGCAGAGAACGTCACATTAACTAACGCTTTAGCTAATTCATCAGCAGCAGGCTTCATAAGCGCACAGTGAGATGGCACACTTACAGGCAAAGCTACGGCCATTTTCGCACCAGCGGCTTTACACGCAGCGGCTGCGCGTTCAACTGCGGCTTTTTCACCGGCAATCACGACTTGACCTGGGCTGTTATAGTTAACTGGACTGACAACATCACCTTGGGCAGATTCAGCACACGCCGCGGCAATGGCCTCATCATCGAGCCCAATAATGGCAAACATCGCACCAGAACCTGCTGGCACAGCTTGTTGCATTAATTTACCACGCAGCTCAACTAATTTAACGGCATCGGTAAATTCAATCACCCCAGCACACACTAAAGCAGAATACTCACCTAAGCTGTGACCCGCTAACAAACTTGGCATTGGCTTGTTAGATGCTTGATATGCACGCCAAATCGCCACACTTGCTGTCAGTAATGCTGGCTGAGTTTTATCTGTCTCGTTTAACGTTTCAACTGGGCCATTGGCCACTAAATCCCATAAATCATAACCTAACGCGTGACTCGCTTCGGCAAAAGTTTGCCCAATAATGTCGTTAGACTGTGCCAAGTCTGCTAACATTCCAACAGCCTGAGAACCTTGACCAGGGAATACAAAAGCAACATTTTCCATAAACACTTACCTGTATAAGAATTGATTTAAGTAACTGCACATTTAAATAAAAGCATATTTAAATAAGAGTAAATTTAAACATTAATAACGAATGAGGGCACTGCCCCATGCAAAACCGCCACCAAAGGCTTCGAGCAATAATAATTGACCACGTTGAATACGACCATCACGCACGGCTTCATCAAGCGCAATAGGCACTGAGGCTGCGGACGTATTACCGTGTCTGGCTAACGTCAATACCACTTTATCTAAACTCATATTGAGTTTTTTGGCAGTGGCATTAATAATGCGGAAATTGGCTTGATGCGGCACTAACCAGTCAATTTCAGACTTATCGACGTTATTTAAACGCAAAGTTTCAGTGACCACATTCGATAACTGAGTGACGGCAACTTTAAATACGTCATTGCCTTTCATTGTCATAAAACTAACGGCTTCTGAACCTTCACCAGAGCGAGGAGGAAAAGCGCACTTTAATAAGTCGCCTTGACTACCATCAGCATAAATATGGGTCGCAATAATACCTGGTGTATCACTTGCGCCAATAACAGCAGCACCTGCACCATCACCAAATAGAATCACAGTTGTTCGATCGGCAGGGTCGCACATGCGCGACAATACATCAGAGCCAATGACTAATACTTTTTTAGCGGCACCTGTTTTGACGAATTGGTCGGCGACAGACAACGCATACACAAACCCTGAACATGCGGCGGCAATATCAAAGGCTGGAATATTTTTAACGCCGAGTAAGGCTTGAATTTCGCAGGCTGCTGCAGGGAATGCATTGGTTGCACTTGTGGTGCCACAGACAATCATGTCTAACTCGCTGGCATCAATGCCGGCCATTTCAAGCGCTTTTAATGCCGCTTGATGGCCCATGGTTGCCACCGACTCGTCTACAGCAGCGATGCGCCGCTCAGAGATACCGGTTCGGTCAACAATCCATTGGTCATTGGTTTCAACCATTTTTTCGAGATCTTGATTGCTACGTACTTGCACAGGCAGATAACTGCCTGTTCCGAGAATTTTTGTGTGCATATATGAGATCAGCTATTGATGTCTAAAAGAATCGACTCCAAACGATCTTTAATCATTTCAGGAAGACGACGTTTTGCTTCTGTTGCTGCTAAATTTAATGCTTGTAAAAATGCAGCTTCATCCGCGTTACCATGACTCTTTACTACTATTCCGCGCAATCCTATCAGACTTGCACCATTATAGTGGTCGGGGTTCATCTTACTGAGTACAGCTTGTATGTGTGGAGCGATGAGTTTGGAGAGTAAACGTACAAAAAAGCCGTCTTTTAAACCGCGCTTTAATTGATGCACTAATAACTTGGCAATGCCTTCGGAAGTTTTAAGGGTAATGTTACCAACAAAACCATCACAAACAATGACATCGACATTACCAGTATAAATTTCGTCACCTTCAACAAAGCCAATGTAATTGACTTGATCGGTGTGTTGTAACAACTGTGCAGCTTGTTGAACTTGATCGTTGCCTTTTACTTCTTCGATGCCCACATTCAATAATGCCACTTTCGGGCGCGCTTTTTTATGGACGGCTTCACATAAAACCGAACCCATAATGGCGAATTGAAATAATGCTTCAGAGTCACAAGAGACGTTTGCACCTAAATCGAGCAAATAAACCGGCTTGCCAGTAACCGCAGGTAAACAAGACACTAATGCAGGCCTATCAATACCCGGTAAGGTTTTTAGCAATACTTTTGCCATTGCCATTAATGCACCCGTGTTACCTGCGCTGACGCAAGCGGCCGCTTTTCCGTCTCGTACTAATTCCAGAGCAATTCTCATTGAACTGTTTTTACGTGAACGCAAAGCATGAACGGGCCTATCACACATGGTGACAACTTCGGTGGTATGGATTATTTCAATACGGTCTAAATCAGTAGAAGGTGTTTGAGGTAAATATTTTTGAATTTCGGTTTGATTACCAACCAAAATAATTTTGAGGGTGTTATGAAATTTCAGTGCCTGCATTGCTGCAGGCACTGTCACGTGGGGACCGTGATCGCCCCCCATCGCATCTAACGCAAGCGTCAGATTTGTCATCAGATAATCAACAAATTACTTGTTGATTACCTTTTTACCGCGGTAAAAACCATCAGCAGTCACGTTGTGACGTAGATGTAATTCACCGCTAGTAGCGTCTACTGATAATTGAGCAGTGCTCAATGAATCATGTGAACGACGCATGCCGCGCTTTGAACGTGATTTTTTATTCTGTTGTACAGCCATTTGACCTGTCTCCTAGATTACTTGCTCTTCAGTTTTTCTAACACTGCAAACGGATTTGGACGCTCCTCATGAGCGGGTTCGATCTCGCCTACAACTATATCTTTCGACCCTAATTTGCAATCAGTATCTTCATGCATAGGGATGATCGGCATAGCGACTATCAATTCATCTTCAATCAATTGATGCAGACGTACTTCGCCAATCTCATTACACTCAATTGGGTCATACGCATCCGGGAGCTCATCGATTTCTGCCTCAGTCTTACAAGGACTAAAACAAAAGTCGACCGTAACCTCCGTAGTATATTGTGTCATGCAACGTTGACATAGCAGAGTGAGCTCCGTCACAGCCTTCCCGCGAAGGTAGACTATCCCCTGTAAGTCGACGCCACATTCCAACGACACAACTACGTTGGAACAGTCGCCGGCACATAACTCGCTTAATCGCTTAAGTTGCTCACCTGGCACGAAACCTTCATAACGAAGGCCGCTTGAGGCAGCGCGTATAGGATCAATTGAAACCGGTATCTTTACTGTTTGCATAAGGCGCGCATATTATAGTTTGAAAACGCTGGAGTCAAAGAAAATTTCCGTAAAAATACGGTCATCTCACCTAACACTGACTATTTAGGTATTCTTTAATCCGGCATTGAATTTGAAAGTTGGCAAATTTTACCGAACCAAACCCCATCACACAAGCATTACTCGGTGAAAAATACTCCATTTGACCTAATGAATGCAGTAAACTGCACGATAATTGATTATTGATAAATAAATAGTGAAATAAACCCGATGAATTTCAATCTTATACTCGCATCAACGTCCCCTTTTCGGCAGCAACTATTGCAAAAATTAATGCAACCATTTGACTGTGTTAATCCCGATATAGACGAAACACCACAGCAAAATGAAACAGCAACGGCATTAGTGCAACGTTTAGCTGAGCAAAAAGCGCTCGCGGGTGCCAAATTAGCGATTAAAACAGATTCAACACAATTAATTATTGGTTCAGATCAAGTCGCAGTGATAAACGGGCAGATTATCGGTAAACCCCATACTGTCGACAATGCGATTGCCCAACTAAGTGCCGCATCTGGCCAGGCCATAACCTTTTATACTGGGCTTGCCGTATATAACCAAGTCACACAGCAGATGTTATCGTGCATCGAACCTTTTACAGTACATTTTAAAAGCTTAACGCAAGCACAGATCCGCTATTATGTCGAAACAGAGCAACCTTTATATTGTGCGGGAAGTTTTAAAAGTGAAGGCCTAGGGATTGCGCTGTTTAGCCGTTTAGAAGGTGATGACCCCAATACCTTGATTGGCCTGCCATTAATTAAACTAATTGAGTTGCTACAACAACAAGGTATGGATGTGTTAAGTAAGTCATCCGTGATGAGAAGTTAGTCGTAAATAATAAGTAGGCGGGAATAAGCAGACTTTACGAAAAAGCTGTGTGTAAATGAGGGCTTTCAATCAATATCGTGAAGCCCAACATCATATTACAAGTAATCGCGAATTGCAGAAGCTTGACTCACAATAGCCAAAGGCTGAAGCACTTGTAACCGCGCTTCATCATGGGCACCATAACTCACACCAATACTGGCCATGTTAGCGTTATTGGCCATGGTTAAGTCATGAATTGAATCACCAATCATAATCGCTTTGTCAGCGCTGATCTCAAAATGACTTAACAAACTTTGAAGCATTTCTGGGTGCGGTTTACTTTGAGAATCACTAGCACAACGTGATGCATGAAAATACTGATCAAGCCCAGTCAACTCAAGTACCCTATCTAACCCCTCGCGTGCTTTGCCCGTCGCAATTGCTAATAAATACCCAGCGTCATGTAGCTGCTTAATCAATAATTCCACACCGTCGAATAACGGTGTTGGATAATCGCTGGCTAAATGATGGCGACGGTAACAATCAATAATTTGTTGATGATCTTGATGCCCGGCAAACAAAATCGGCATAATCGTAGGCAAAGACAATCCAATCACATCTCTTACTTGTTGCTCAGTCGGCACCGTTAATGCTAACTCATGCGCCACACCTTGCATGCAGGACACAATTTTACCCACGGTGTCCATTAACGTGCCATCCCAGTCAAAGATGACTAAATCAAATGCTTTGTCTTTACGCTTCACGTTATGCCTTACTTTTTTGATTCAACACATTGCACATACTGTGGTTTAAGTTCGTTTGAGCTTGTCCAAAGTATTCAGTAATATTTCATCTAATGGTGCTTTGACTTGCATGACTTCATTATTTTCAGGATGAGTAAACTTGAGCTCAGCCGCATGCAAAAACAGGCGGTCTAATCCTAACGCTCTCATGCTGTCATCAAATTGTTGCTCACTGTATTTGTCATCACAGGCAATTGCATGGCCCGCATATTGGCAATGCACACGAATTTGATGTGTACGACCTGTCACAGGGCTGGCTTTAACCAAAGTACACCCTTGATAGCGTTGCATGATTTTGTAGCGAGTCTCAGACTCTTTACCTTCTTTATTGACGCGAACAATTCGTTCACCCGATTTTAAGGTAATTTTCAATAAAGGCGCTTTGACCACTTTATCGCTTGCTTGCCAATCGCCACGCACTAAGGCTAAATAATCCTTTTGCATGGTTTTACTGCGCAGTTGCTCATGTAAATGCTTTAATGCACTGCGTTTTTTAGCCACAAGCAGCACACCTGAGGTGTCTTTATCTAAACGGTGTACTAGCTCTAAAAATTTCTGTTGTGGCCGCAGTGAACGTAACCCTTCAATCACACCATAATCAACACCACTGCCACCATGTACAGCAATACCAGCAGGTTTGTTTAACACAATAAGATGATTATCTTCGTGGATAATCCGTTCTTCAAGCTGCGACACTCGAGATAAATTAGGCGATGGCGCTTTGCGATTATCTTTCTCAGCCATTCTCACCGGCGGAACACGCACGATGTCACCGATTTGCAATTTGTATTCTGGCTTTATGCGCTTTTTATTTACGCGCACTTCTCCTTTACGCACAATCCGATAGATCATGCTCTTAGGAACACCTTTTAATTTGGTGAGTAAAAAATTATCGATGCGTTGTTCAAAATGATCTTCGTCGATAGTCACGTATTCAACTTGGGGGGTAGTTTCAGTATTCATGATGCGCCATATAGTAGTAACCGCAATAGTGTACCTTATCTTGCAAATGATTGGCTATTACCATGGCGGACTTGAAATAAATACATGAAAGAATATGGGCTTTTGATTGATGACAATAGCGTTTGTTGCTATATTTGCGCTCAGGTTGAGAGTAAACAGTGGATAAAGTGTTCACAACTTTCACCAAATGCGAAAGAACTGCAATTAAGAAAATGAGCTTTATCGGTAGCAAGTCATTGATTTGCAAATTGTATCTAAATAAAAAACGACAAGAAACGTTTCGACAATTAAACCGTAAGTCTTCAATAAAGATTTCAATTTAACTGCAGTAAATCGCCCCAAATTCGAACAATATTTTAGCTTGTTATCAAACAAACCGATTCGACTTGGGCATTAACGGATTAAATTACCATAATTTATGGGGTTGGTTGTAAGTCAACGAATTCCTTGTTTTTGTAAATATTAGAAAATAAGCCATAAATAGGATGCGACACGCAGCGACTGCGTTTTACAGTGATGAGCACCTAATTGCCTGAAGCTAACCGTGAGGTTACACCGATTAATTCAGGCCCGTAATGCAGAGAGATCGTGTTGTTTGATGACCTCATTTAGAAGAATCACGTCATCATGAAACGTATGTTAATTAATGCAACTCAATCAGAAGAGTTGCGTGTTGCCCTTGTAGACGGGCAACAACTGTATGATCTAGATATCGAAAGTCCTGGTCACGAACAGAAAAAATCAAATATCTATAAAGGTAAAATCACTCGCGTAGAGCCCTCACTTGAAGCTGCTTTTGTTGATTATGGCGCTGATCGTCATGGTTTCTTACCGCTTAAAGAAATTGCCCGCGAATACTTCCCTAAAGGTTACTCATTCCAAGGTCGTCCTAACATCAAAGAAGTGGTGCAGGAAGGTCAAGAAGTCATCGTCCAGATTGATAAAGAAGAACGCGGTAATAAAGGCGCGGCTCTAACAACCTTTATCAGCCTTGCGGGCTCATACTTGGTACTTATGCCAAACAATCCTCGTGCTGGCGGTATTTCACGTCGTATCGAAGGTGATGAACGTACCGAGCTTAAAGAAGCTATCTCTGAACTTGAAGTACCAAATGGCATGGGCTTAATCGTTCGTACCGCTGGTGTTGGTAAAGAGTCAACTGAACTTAAGTGGGACTTAAAAGTACTTCAACACCACTGGGATGCCATTCAAGAAGCGGCACAAACTAAACCGGCACCATTCTTAATTCATCAAGAAAGCAACGTGATTGTACGTGCTATTCGTGATTATTTACGTCGTGATGTCGGTGAAATCCTCATCGATCACCCGCGCATTTTTGAAGAAGCTAAACTGCATATAGGTTTAGTTCGCCCAGATTTCGTTGAACGTGTTAAGCAATATGATTCAGAAGTGCCGTTATTTACTCACTTCCAAATTGAGTCGCAAATTGAGTCAGCATTCCAGCGTGAAGTGCGTTTACCGTCTGGTGGTTCAATCGTAATCGACCCAACAGAAGCATTAACGTCTATCGATATTAACTCTGCTCGCGCCACTAAAGGCGGCGATATTGAAGAGACTGCACTA
The DNA here is from genome assembly GCF_059758095.1 of Shewanella sp. MF05913. NCBI lineage: Bacteria > Pseudomonadati > Pseudomonadota > Gammaproteobacteria > Alteromonadales > Shewanellaceae > Shewanella > Shewanella sp. MF05913. The sequence goes on along the minus strand of NZ_JCAYNT010000001.1, from coordinate 339,499 downwards.
AACACCAACCTTGAAGCTGCTGATGAAATTGCGCGTCAATTACGTTTGCGTGACTTAGGTGGTTTAGTGGTTATCGACTTTATCGATATGACGCCTGTTCGTCATCAACGTGAAGTTGAAAACCGTATGCGTGATGCCGTGCATCATGACCGTGCTCGCGTGCAATTAGGTCGTATCTCTCGTTTCGGTTTAATGGAAATGTCACGTCAGCGCCTGCGCCCTTCCCTTGAAGAGTCAGCAGCACATTTATGCCCACGTTGTCATGGCCAAGGTACTATTCGTAGTACTGAATCTTTAGCGTTATCCATTTTACGTTTAATGGAAGAAGAAGCCATTAAAGAAAATACCACTCAAATCGAAGCTATCGTTCCGGTTGATGTGGCGGCATTCTTGTTAAACGAAAAACGCAAAGCGATTCGTATTACTGAAGAGCGTCATGAAGTTGAAGTGTACATCATTCCAGATGCCCACATGCAAACGCCAGAGTATCGTGTTGTTCGTCGTAAAAGCGATGATGAAGTTAGCGAATCTAGCTACAAGCGCGTTGAAAAACCGTCATCAAAGTTATATGAACCACGTAAACTTGAGCGTGCAGCGTCACCAGAACCTGCTTTAAAAGGTTTTGCTGCACCACAAAAAACAGCAATAGATGAAGCGGCTCCAACGCCTGCTCCAGTGGCTAAAGCCCCTGTTGCTGCAGCGCCATCTCAACCAGGATTCTTTGCGCGTATCGTTTCAGCAATCAGTGCACTGTTTGCCACCAGCGATAGCGAAACCAAAGACACTAAACCGGCTGCGCCAGCAAAAGATGCGTCTCAGGCTAACAATCGTCGCCCACGTCGTAATGACAGCCGTAACGATAGTGCGAATCGCAACACCAGCCGTAACGACAGCCGTAACGACAGCCGTCGCCAACGTACTGACAGCGATAAGCCAAAAGACGGTACAGAGCCACGTACTCGTAACAAACGTAATGATCGTAATAGCAAAAATAATGCTCAGGACGATAGCGTTAAAAGCAAACCGCGTAATGAGAAAGTAGACACGCCATTAGCAGAAACTAATGAGCCGAAAGCTGCCGATATCAATACTGAAAAATCACCTAAGCAAGAAGCGGCTCGTGAACGTCGTCAACGTCGCAACATGCGTCGTAAAGTACGAATCGAAAGCGAACAAACTGATGATACAGTTGCAAAAACAACGGATGCGAACGATAAAGCAGAAGAAGTTAACACAGCAGAAATCAAAGCGGTAGAGCCTAAAGTAACTGAAGAAAAGTCAGAAACTAGAGCGCCTCGCAGCCGTCGCCAGCCACGTAAAGAAAGAAGCGAACAATCGAATGAAGCGCAAGCTAAAAACAATACAGAAACATCAGACAATACTGATAAAACAGTAGCGTCAGCGCCACAAGCAACGACAGATGTTGTTAAAGCAGATGCTACTGAAGTTCAAGTTGAAGCGAATGCGGTTAAAGCAGAGCAAACAACTGCGACAAGTGAAGTGGTTAACGAAACCAGCAATACTGAAGCAACTGTTGCCGTTGAAAACACCGTAAATGGTGATGCTGCTGATGACAACGATGCAGATGCAGATGCATCTGAAGACGCGAAAGCAGATGGCCGTGAAGGTCAACGTCGCAGCCGTCGTAGTCCTCGCCATCTTAGAGCTGCGGGTCAACGTCGTCGTCGTGATGATAGCGACACAACTCAACAAGCAGTATTTACCTCTGTTGATGAGTTAGAGAAGCAGTTAGATGCTGAGCAATCTCAAGACAAGGCACCAGTAAAGCAAGCAAACGTTGAAGCCACTGTTAAACCGGTAACTGACACTCAAGTTGAAGTAACAGCGGTTGCGACTCACTCTGAAGCTGCAACACCTGTTGATGCGCCAAAGGCAGAAGCTGTAGTTGAAACCAAAGCAGCACCTGTTGTTGAACCTGTTGCAGAGAAAGCGGTTGAAGCACCTAAAGCTGTAGAGCCTAAAGCAGAACCGATAGCGGCAGCAGCTCCTGAAGTTGTTAAAGCTGAAGTTACTCCTGAAGTGAAAGCTGAAGTAGTGAAGGCTGAACGAGTAACGGAAACAGTTAAATCTGAGCCAGAAGTCAATGTCGCTCACGAAAAATCAGTAGCTTCAAATGCTTCTGCGCCAATGGCCAAACCTGCTGCTATGGTACGCAAAGTTCAAACTGAGACTGTAACTGATGTTAAATCAGAGGTTACCGCACCGGTTGAAGCTGCGCCCAAAGCCCCCGCTAAAGCCAGTCGTTTTGGTTCAATGGTGTCTTCAGATATGACTAAGCCGACTGTTGATGTACGCGAACAACAAGCAGTACCGCAAGGTCGAGCTTATGAAGCGCAAGCTGAAACCAATGCACCTAAAGTCGCAATGGGTAACAGTGCATCATCTGATATGGCTCGCCCAGGCAAGTAATATCATAAGGAGTAATAATACTTCTTAACCATAAAGCCATGCTTAGCATGGCTTTTTTATTGGGTTATTTTTAGTTCTGCGGCGCGATTTCGAGGTGTAAAATTGACTGACAAGTTATATCTGTCCTGTAGTTGTTGATAGAAATGCTGTGCTGACGGCCTGATGATTTACATCGGATAGGATATGTGATTAAAGCCAATATGATTGAAGCGGATGAAATGCAATTAAGTACGTATATTCACAGGTTTCAGGCTCAACGTATAAACGCCATCAAAGTCTTTTGAAAAGCGGCAACATAAAGATAAAAAAGGGAGCGATTGATGATTCAACCTCCCCCTTTTTATTTAACTGACGCACTACTGTTAACCAATACTTTTGACTAGTGCATTAATTTTAACTAATGCATTAATTTTAACTAGTGAACTATTTTTTGCGTTTATCAGCGAATTTTCGCATCACTTTATCAAACTTTGGTTTCACCACTAACTGGCAATACGGTTGTTCGCCATGTTTAGCAAAGTAATCGTCATGATAATTTTCTGCCGGGTAAAATGTATCAAAAGCACTAATTTGAGTCACGATAGGGTTAGGCCAGATTTGTTGTGCATTCAAGCGGTTGATAAACGCATTGGCTAAGTCAACTTGTTCACTGTTATGCGCAAAAATAGCCGAACGATATTGTGGCCCTTTATCGTTGCCTTGTTGATTTAATGTCGTTGGATCGTGACTTTCGAATAACACGGTTAAGAGTGTTTCATAGCTAATCAGAGCCGGGTCAAACTCAATGTGCACAACTTCAGCGTGCCCAGTACGCCCCGAACATACCGCATCATAGTTTGCCTCTTGTGCATCGCCACCGCAGTAACCAGACTTAACACTGATCACCCCCTCAAGTTGAGCGAAAATCGCTTCAACGCACCAAAAGCAGCCCGCACCAAAAGTGGCTTTTTGATTACGACTAACAGCCATATTTGATGCGTTTAATTCATCGATTGATTTGAACACCATCGACACTGAATTAACGCAATGACGTACATTTTTATCCGTCAGAAATTCACCTTCAAATACATGGCCTAAATGTCCACCACACTGACCGCAGGTAATTTCAACACGACGCCCGTCGGCATCAGGGGTTCGCTTAACGGCACCCGTAATCTCATCGTCAAATGCGGGCCAGCCACAATGAGCGTTAAACTTATGTTCGCTCTTGTATAAAGGTGCCAAACATTTTTTACAGCAATACACGCCTTGAGCATCATGGTCCACATACTCGCCACTAAAAGGGCGCTCTGTGCCTTTTTGTTCAATCACGTATTTTTCAAAGTCGGTTAAATTATTCATTGCTTGTTCTCACTGATTTTTTGCGGCATCGATAAACAATACGCGAGATCAATAGCATCAGTTCAACCAATACTCTTTGAATACGCGCAAATAATTGCGACAAAGTGTGACTAAGGTTACCATTGACGTGGGTCAACACACTAATAAGAAATATATAATGAAACTTAATACAATTGATTATTTAGCACCAGATAGTGCTGAGCGCTTTGTCGAGTCACTTCGTGAAACGGGTTTTGGGGTATTAACAAACCACCCTATTCAAAAGCAACTTGTCGAAGACATATACCAAGAATGGTATGCATTTTTTCAGTCTGAAGAAAAAAATGAGTTTTTATTTAATAAAGAAACTCATGATGGATTTTTCCCTGCATCAGTGTCAGAAACCGCCAAAGGCAACACAGTAAAAGATATCAAAGAATATTATCATGTGTATCCATGGGGTCGTATTCCTGATTCACTTCGAGCAAATATTCTTGCTTACTACGAGCATGCCAATACCTTAGCCTCTGAATTACTTGGCTGGATTGAACAATATACCCCTGCAGACGTAGCGGTTAACTATTCTATTCCACTACCAGACATGATCGCGCAAAGCGAAAAAACCTTATTGCGTATTTTACATTACCCACCGATGAAGGGTAATGAAGAAATGGGCGCTATCCGCGCTGCTGCACATGAAGACATCAATTTAATCACCTTATTGCCTGCGGCAAACGAGCCTGGTTTACAAGTTAAAACCAAAACAGGTGAATGGATAGATGTGCCAAGTGATTTTGGTAGCATCATTATTAATATCGGTGACATGCTTCAAGAAGCCTCTGGCGGTTACTTCCCGTCTACATCACACCGCGTGATTAACCCTGAAGGTACCGACAAAACTAAGTCGCGTATTTCACTGCCATTATTTTTACACCCTAATCCAGATGTTGTACTGTCTGAGCGTTATACCGCTGACAGTTACTTAATGGAAAGATTACGTGAGTTAGGTGTTATTTAACCTTAACGTGATTAAATAGCACTAAGACTAAGCGCCGTTAGGCGCTTTTTTTATGCTTTTACTAAGTTAACAAGGTACAATACGGCTTTTATATTCTTTGATTAAATATTCCGTTATTTACTCGAATATTTACTCGAACAGGCATTCGGTTATAAGGCAACATCATGGCAATTCAGTGGTATCCAGGACACATGCACAAAGCACGTAAAGAGATTGAAGAGGCGATGCCTCAGGTCGATCTTGTTATTGAAGTGCTCGATGCGCGCATTCCCTACAGCAGTGAAAACCCAATGGTGTCACAACTTCGTGGCGATAAACCGTGTATTAAATTGCTCAATAAATCAGATTTAGCCGATCCCGCGGTCACAGAACGTTGGATTGAATACCTCGAGCGTGAACAAGGCGTAAAAGCTTCAGCGATTACCACCTTACAACCCGGCATGGTGAGAAATATTCCAGATATTTGCCGTAAATTAGTGCCTCATCGTGATGTGATGGAAAAAGACATCCGCACTATGATTATGGGTATCCCAAACGTGGGTAAATCGACCATCATCAACACCCTCGCTGGCCGAACTATCGCCAAAACGGGTAATGAACCAGCGGTGACCAAAACCCAACAACGCATTAATCTACGAAACGGTATTGTGCTTTCTGACACGCCTGGGATTTTATGGCCAAAAGTTGACAACGAAGCCAGTAGTTATCGTCTTGCGGTAACCGGCGCCATTAAAGACACAGCAATGGAATATGAAGACGTGGCAATGTTTGCCGCAGACTACTTCTTAAAAGCTTACCCTGAAGCGATTTGCGAGCGTTATAAGCTCAGCTCTTTACCCGATACAGACATAGGCTTACTTGAAGCCATTGCTGGCTCTCGTGGTGCGTTGCGTCCGGGTGGACGTATTGATTATCACAAAGTCTCGGAGTTGTTATTACACGATTACCGATCAGGACGGATTGGTTTATTAAGCTTGGAAACACCTGAGATGGCAGAAATGGAACAAATCGAAGTTGCCCGAGTATTAGCAGAAAAAGAAGCAATAAAGCAGCAAAAAATTGAACAAGAAAAACTAAAGCGCTCAGGTAAACGTCACAACGACTAGTTTTTACCTTTATCGCTAACACCAAGGAAATTGTTCAAACCAAGAATATTGCTCAAACTAATAATATCGCTAAAACGAAGAGTATCACTCATCACGATTAACGGGGTAATTGCTTACCCCGTTTTCGCTAATACCAATTGCTTCGCTAACTCAGCAAGGCTAGTTTCGAGTAAATCTATCACCAATTCAAATCCCCTGTCACCACCATAATATGGGTCTGGCACTTCCTTTATTCCTTCGCCTACAAAAGACAAAATCAAGCGGATTTTATATTGTAAGTGCGCAGGACAACGTGAGTACAAATCGATTAAATTGGCCTCATCTGCCGCTAAAATCAAATCAAATGTGTCGAAGTCACTGTCAATAACTTGCCTGGCTTTCATACCTGAAAAATCTAAACCACGCTTGCGTCCCGCTATCATACTGCGAGGATCAGGAGCGTTACCTTGATGAAACGCAATTGTGCCTGCAGAGTCTATCTTAAGCGATAATCCGTGTAATTTAGCTTGCTGTTTAAATACGGCCTCGGCAGTCGGTGAACGACAAATATTGCCCATGCACACAAATAACACTGACGAGACGTTGGTTAAATTTGTATTATCGTTCATGTCTCTTACCTGTTGGTTTATTTTTGAGATGACTATATTGCTCAGGTGGTGACTTATCGATTCACGTTTAAACATGATGTATTTTACAGTTAATTCGATGGCCTATCTTCAATGATACGCAGTCAATGAACTACCATCAATAAAGCCGACACTATTGAGCGGGTCGCTCGCGTAAAAACGTGGCAAAACGCGGAGTCCCTTTTTGGGTAAACCCTAAATATTGATAAGTAATAATCGTACCTATAGCGGGCGGATATTGTCTTTGTATGTCACTGAGCCCACTGCCAATATTAAACACTTTTCCTTGGGGCGTTTTAACCGTTAATGCACCGAGTTGTCCTGTGTATTTGCCTTTACCTGCAGTGTGAGCAATCACCACAGCTTCTGCATCATATTTCGGTTTTAATTTTACAATATATGGACTGCGTCCAACGGTATAAAAAGCATGGCGATAGTGCAGCATTAACCCTTCTCCGCCAGTATCGACCACGCTATCAAGCTCAGAAAAGAGCGTGTGATTATCTGCAAACGTTAATTGTGAAATAACCTGTAAGTGAGCAGAATTAACCTTTTGAGCGAGTTGTTGCATCGCCATATACCGTTGTTCAAAGGTGCCACTATGTTGCGGTAAATCAAATATCATAAACGTGACAGACTGCCACTCTTGAATTTGTGTATGCTGGCGACGAACCAGGGCAGAGATTTGCTCAAACTGCTCCCGACCTAGCCATAACTCACCATCAATAGGGTATTCAGGAAAGCCTTGCGTAAAAGTTTCAGGAAGGTTAACCGTGCGCCCACTTCTCGTTAACATCTGTTTTCCCGTCCAGTATCCTCGCACCCCATCTAACTTTTCGCTTACAAGGTAATCGGTTACATCTAAATCGGCAGCATAGTGACTCGCAAGTTGAATTTCAGGCTTGGGAAGCGCTTCACTTTGGCACACCATACAGATCATCAAGAATACAACGGAAAATAGAAAAGTGTGAACACGTAACATAAGCAATCCTTGCATAATAGCTTGAGCCTCATGGCAAGCTAAAGCCTAGTACAAGTCGAATAAATGTGCACATATAGCCAAAAACACTGGTAGCTGTGGTCGTGAATGTTACAATCAGCACAATGTGAACAAAAAGAAATAAAAATAATGAAACCAGCAAATAATCATGGTCTTAAACGCGTATTTAGAGCAACGGGATTCTCAATAAAAGGCCTAAAAGCCGCATGGCAAAATGAAGCTGCATTTAGACAAGAAGCCGTTTTAGCTATACTAATGTTACCTATAGCTTTACTTGTTAATGTCAGCGCACCTGAACGAATATTATTGATAATGACACTGATGATTGTGTTGATTGTTGAATTACTCAATTCAGCCATTGAAGCCGTAGTGGATCGTGTCGGTGATGAGGTCCATCCATTAAGTGGTCAAGCCAAAGACATTGCATCTGCAGCAGTGTTTATCAGTTTAGTTATGTGCGCAATCACTTGGGCGATGATTCTTTTGCCATTAATTTAATCCTATCTAGCAACAGGTCTTACCCCAGATGGCTTAGTAGACAATCACTGTTAGCTAAGCCTTACATAGACCGTTATTGATCGATACACGGCGCCATATCAGTGGTTAATCTATTGGACAATATCTCTATGGCTTGTTCAATATAAGCCAACCTTTCATTTTCAGCCCAGTACGCCGCATACACATTGCGGGTAATGCTGTTTGCCCCTTCAACAATAAATAAGGTTTTGTTGGTTAAATAAGGTTTAACGAGCACTTCAGGTAAAAAGGCACAACCGCCGTTATTCAATATAAAATCCAATGCCATTCTGGCTGAGCTGGTATGCAATACCGGCAGTGGCAGCATAGTGTATTCTTGCGCATGGGTGATATTAAATGCAGTGCCCCAATCAACTTTAATATAAGGAATGGTTGAGGTTTGCGACAAGCTAAGGTTCGGCTGTTTAGCCACTAAGACTAATTTTATCTGTGCTAGCTTAATCAACTCAAGCTCATCCAGTTTTGGCGGATCGAAACTAATGGCAATGTCCAAACTGCGCTCAATGAGTTGGCGCGTCATGACCGAGCCAGACAATACATCAGTGCGTAATGCCACACCGTCTAACCCGAGATGAAGTGGTTGTAAAAAGGGTTGTAGATACGCATCCCAAATATTGTGTCCTGCAGACACCGTTAATTGAGTGCTGTGTTGTTGGTTTAAAATAATATCTTGTTTGGCCCTTTCCCACGCATTCAACACGGCTTCGGCGTGTCCGAGCATTCGCTCACCGGCGGGTGTGGGTTGAATATTATTACGTAAACGTTCAAAAAGCTCGACGCCTAGAATGCCTTCTAATTGTTTTATCCTAAAACTCACCGCACTGCGCGTTAAGTAAAGATTTTCAGCCGCCTTACCAAAGTGGCGTGTACGGGAGACTTCTAAGAACGTTTTTAATAAATCTGTATCCATAAAAATTCTTTACCATGAAGGACAAAATATTTTGATTTAAAAAATGATAATACTAGCCAATACTCCAGTTGAAAATCTTTATATCTCATAATCTAGAAGGTATTAGCCATGTCTCAGCAATCATTTGTCAATGCGAAACAAGGTATTGAAGCTCACACCAATGGGTCAAGTGACAGTTTCCGCTCTACTAAACGCTTCTATGATGACGCTAACTTTCCTAAAGGCTTTAAACGCTGCGGTGATTTTACCAGCAAGGAAGCTGACTTGCTTGAACAACATGGTCAAGCAATGAAAAGTTTAGCCGAAGGTACCCAGCTGCCCTGTAATGTCGATGAAGACCAATTTGTCAATGTTGCCAAAGGCCATTTACCCGCATCTACCGCTATGGAATTACTGTGGGCTAAATATTGTCGTTTGGCAAAAGGTAAACCTTTTTATGCCGTCGTCGGTACGATTCATGCTCCTGCGGGTGCAAAAGTGGAAATCGAATTCGATGATGTTGAAGATGATAGCACTGACACCGATGAGTCTGAATAACGGGTATTCGGGCAACAAAACAACAACCTACCAATTTTAACATCTTGTTAACCACCTCAGTTAAAGTAGAGCATTTTTAATGCTCTACTTTTTGTATTTAACACAAAAAAGACACCTCACACACTCATCGCCAATGCTCTGACACCTCTGAATCACCAGCTTTTGCAACAAAAAAGGTGATTTTTAAGCCTTTAAGTTCAAACTACCAACGAAAACTTGATTTAGCGCAATTTTTACATACAAATACTTCACATTTAGTTACAAGCTGCTAATATGTTTGCTGAACAGTTTGTCCTATTTTTTTGTTTGAACTTTATGACGACACATTTTGATAACCCTACATTGGTTATTGTCGAAGGAAAATAAACTCAGCCTCAAATACGGCAACAGCATCATATGAAGACGCATATCTTGTAACACTAGAATAAATAATAAATGCGGAGTTTCAATGATTAGGCCCCTTTTTTATATTGTCGTGATGCTATTAAGCACTCAAACTGCCTACGCAGCGAGTAGCAATAATAGTAATACATCGTCAGTAATGGATAAATTTGCCCTCGATATTGGGGTGTTTTATGCTAACTCCGATTCCAACATGGCGGTTACCAATCCTAAAACCGGCGGATCGTTTCCGATCGATTTTGAAGATGAATTTTTACTCGCAGAAGAACAATATCTTCCCTATTTCGAACTCACCTACTCTTTCAATCAACGCCACAACCTTTTTATCGATTGGAAATCTCTCGACCGAAAAGCCGATAATAATGCCGTAAGCCAAGATTTCATCCTTGAAGATATTGATGGTAAAGATTACCTAATCGAAGTGGGTGCTAAATTAAACACTGAATTAAATATTGATATTTTACGTATCGGTTACGGATACGATATCTGGCAAGGTACAGATTATGCTGTTGGTGTTTCGATTGGGTTACACACCATGTTTGTCGAAGCCGTATTCAAAGGCACGATAGGTACATGCATACCAGACTCATCCCTCACGAGCTTATGTAATAATGTCGTCGCAACGCCTGAGGTAGTTGATGATACGCTTACTGCGCCACTGCCTAATGTCGGTATTTATGGGGCTTATGAGTTTTATCATGGTTGGAATTTTTCAGCGCATGCGCAATATTTCTCAATCAGTTATGATGATGTCGATGGATCACTCATTGATGTCCGCTTAGGTGTAGAAACTAAGTTCTGCGACAACTGGTCGTTAAAGCTCGCTTATAATTATTATGACGTAGACATCACGATAGAAAAGCAACGTAAGATGAACAACAATGAAATGAGAACCTTCGACCATAAAATCAGCTACAGCTTCACAGGTCCTATGTTTGCCGTTTCATATGCCTTCTAACCCGCACACATTATTGTCATAAAAGCATCTTAGGATGCTTTTTTTGTGATCAGTAAAATGATAATGTCCTACTATTCATTCTATTATAACTAATCTCCTTAATGTCTTTTTACCGCCCTATTCATGAGGCACTTAATGTCTAACACGTTATTGCAAACTGCTGCCGCCAACTTGAAAAAAGCGGTGCCGTTAATGCTTAAATACAGGATCCCTACCACGCCAACCAACTATGCGCTTTGGTACGCTTATGTTGGTGAGCAAAATCCATTGTTAAATCAAGAACTCGACACGGCAATCAAACAGAATCAAACATGCTCCCCAGTTACCAGCGAGTTGTTATATCGAAAGCATGTGGCCGATCCTGTCGAGCTTGATGTACGCGACATGCGTAAAAACTTAGATGCGATGGTATGTGAATTGTCACAATCTCTTAGAGATACCAATTTAGACACTGAGACATTTCAGACTCAAATGGATAAAGACTTTAAGAAATTAAGTGATTTGGAAACCAAAGGCTTTTCGCTTGAACAAGTCATTGGTGTTGTAAGAAGTATTGTAAAAGAATCGTCCAGCATTCGCTCAAGTACGGTTAGCTTTACTGAGCAATTGCAAAAAGCCCAATCCGAAATTGATACCCTCAAAACACGTCTTGCTGCATCAGAAAAAGACATGTTATTTGATGCCCTAACCAATATTTTAAACAGACGCGCATTTGACCACGATATTGAAGCACAAATTGATTTATCACCAACCGGTACATGCTTGATTTTAATAGATATCGATCACTTTAAAAACTTTAATGATACCTTCGGCCATCAATTGGGCGATTTAGTCTTAAAAACCGTTGCTAAACGTATTCAAGAAGCGTGTCGAGATGGCATTAAACTGTATCGATATGGTGGAGAAGAATTTGCCATTCTCGTGCCTAGTAGCCAATTGAGAGTCGCAAGACAGCTAGCCGAAGGGATCCGTAGAGCACTGGAAAAACTCAGTGTAAAAGACCGTCGTAGCGACAAAGTGATTGATTCGATTACGGCTTCATTTGGTGTGGCAGAGTGGAAACCCAAACAAAATGTGGGTCAATTAATTGAAACGACTGACAAGTTATTGTATGAAGCAAAACGTCTTGGCCGTAACCGAGTGATGCCTATCTCCAGTTAAACGATAAAAGTCTTATTGAACGCTAAAAAGCTCAGCGTTGTTATCAATCATTATGATGAAAGCACCGCTGAGCTTTTTATTAATTTAATCATTATTGAGGTAATTGTAGATATCCTGATGCATTTTCGGCGCTAGGATTGGCAAGGTGTGGCACATAACCTAAAAATGGCGCTTGCATCATCTGTTGCAAACTTTGCAAGTTGTCGTCAATAAACGCCATGTCGGCATCAACCTGATTTGCTACCCAACCTGCAATACTCAAACCATCGGCTAGCAGTGCTTCTTGAGTTAACAACGCATGATTTAAGCAGCCGAGTTTCATCCCCACTACCAGAATGACTTCAAGTGTAGTGTTTTTCGTTACAGCATGAGTTAACTGAACACTATTGCCATAAGTGGATGTCTCTTGTTGAAGCGTAGTCTGCAATAATTTAACCGTATCAGATAGGTACTCGCCATTACCTAACGGTAAACGCCAGCCACCAGCCCCTTCAATCAAAGCAAAGTCGGCATTAACCATTACCGGATGGAACATCGCATCAAGCACGCCTTGTGCACTCAACGCGGTATTGACCTTCGATGCAGCAATATGAGGTGCAATTGCGGGCTCAAAACTGATTGGGTTAATCTCTTGATAAGCGAGCCCCATATTAGATTGCGCCATTAACATTAACGCATCACTATTGCGTAAACCATTTTCAGTTATAGCACAACCTGAAGCAATGGGTTTAAATCCGCATTTATGCCCTTGTGCTTTAGCTAACAAAGCGGCGGAGATTAAGGTTTTACCACTGTCAGTATCAGTACCCGTCACGAAATACAACATAAGATTAGCCTCGTTTAGCGCGGATAAACGCTATTTGATAAGTTAAAGGAATGCCTTTATCGGTACGCAGAGTTTCAGCTAACCCAAGCCGGTGTCGCCATTGCTGCTTGGTTAACTGTGGCCGTTTTTTACCATTTCCTTGCTGATCAAACGAAGCCCCTACGCCTTTAATGGAATACAATAAACTGCGTAAGTCATCAAAATACACTTGAATGCTTTCAAGCTGAACATCAACATATTGCCAATCATCCATTGCCATTTTTGAGGATAAAAAAGTGGCTTTTAAACTCTCAACAGAATGAAATTGGTTTACATGAAAACCGAGAGTGTCTAATTCTGCTAGGCTGCCATCGGCAACGATACTCAAAAAGCATTCACCGCCAGGGCGTAAAACACGATGAAACTCCATAAAAGCGTTTGGTAATTGCTGACACCACTGTAATGCTAAATTTGAATATAGCGTATCTACAGAACCGCTTTGCAACCCTAAAGCTTGCGCATCACTACACAAGGGCAAATAATTTGTAAATTGTTGAGCTAACTCAGCTAACATGCCATGGGCAATATCGACCGCAATAACCTGACTAACGTGAGAGAATGCACCAAAATCAGTACCAGGTCCTGCGCCGACATCCAGTAACGTGCCGTATAGATCCGCTTTTTGGAACAACTTTTGCGCGCTTAAACGCTGCAATACATCATGTTGTTTGTATTGGCTTGCTGCGCTTGAAAACTTATTGGCCAGTGGATTATCTAACGTCATGAGGTTGCTCATTGATCCAAATTGATGTCGTTACAATGTCTGTAAAGGTGCTGATGTGTTTGTGTCTGCATCATTGTGATTCATCAGCGATGCGAGTGCAGCAACCAAGGCGCGAATATCGTCAGCCTGATGCTGAGCATTGAGGGTTATCCTTAATCGCGCTTGCCCCTTAGGCACAGTAGGCGAACGTATTGCCCCCACCAAAAAACCTTGTTGAGTTAACTGCTTTGCAATAGCAATCACACGTTGATTATCACCAACCATAATCGGTTGGATAGCCGTTAACGACTCAGTTAACGGTAATTGATTTTGTGAAGCGACCTGTCTAAACAGCGCGATATTGGCCAACAGTTGGGTTAACAATTGCGGATGAGAGTATTGCCAATTAATCGCCGCTAACGCCAAATGAGCATTCGCAGGAGACAAGGCTGTTGAGTAGATATATTCCCGCGTTGTCGCCACCAAATAATCAATGACATCTTGAGAGGCTAAAATCGCTGCCCCCTGGCAACCTAGGGCCTTACCAAAAGTGACCACTTGAATATCAACATTGTCTGCATTAACCAAGTCATTCGGTAACACACCAAAGCCATGGGCATCATCAACGATCAACCAACACTCATTTTGGCGGCATAGGCTTGCCAGTTCAGTGATGGGGGCGATATCGCCGTCCATACTAAATACACTTTCAGTCACCACAGCGCAGCCATGGTTGCGTTCAATAATGCGCGCAGCGCTGCTAAGATCATTATGTAAAAAACGGCTAATTTTACATTGGCTGTCTTTTAAACCATCAATCACCGATGCATGCACTAATTTGTCTGCAATCACGGTGTCATCTGCATTAAATAGTGTTTTCATCAATGCGCTATTGGCGCTAAAACCTGAGCTAAACAGCATGCACGCCTGGTGTCCCGTTAGCTCACATAAGCGTAGTTCAAGCTGTTGATGGGCAACACTGTAGCCACTGACTAATGGTGATGCCCTACTGCCGACACCGTATTGTTGCGCCCCTTGATAAAGAGCTTGAGCTAACGCGGGTTCTTGAGATAAGCCAAGGTAATCATTATGGCTAAAATCAATAATCTTGGTTTGCGAAACAAGCCCGTTAACTCGCCTTTGACGTAAAAGACCCGTCGTGTGTAATTGCGCAAGCGTATTATTGATCCGCAGAGCAAGTGGATGGTTATCCTTTACTGACAGGTCTGATTTTGCCATGGCTAATTACAGTGCTGCGGCATCATAAAATTGTTTGGTAGACTTATCTTGCTTAGCACTGGCTTTAGCAAGTAATGCGCTGTCTGATTCAATATTAGTTTGTGGTCCCTGCTCCGGGTGTAAACCCAAACGACGGAAAAGACTCATGTCATCGTTTTCTTCTGGGTTTGGCGTAGTCAGTAACTTACAGCCGTAGAAAATCGAATTAGCACCAGCAAAGAAACACATCGATTGCAGTTCATCGCTCATGTTTTCACGCCCTGCAGATAAACGCACCCGCGACTTGGGCATTAAAATACGCGCAACGGCAATGGTACGCACAAATTCAAGCGGATCAAGATCATCTAATTTTTCAAACGGTGTGCCCGCAACTTTCACTAACATATTGATGGGCACTGAATCTGGGTGTTGTTCTAAATTTGCCAATTGTTGCAGTAAACCTGCACGATCAGTGGCTTTTTCGCCCATACCAACAATCCCGCCCGAACAGACTTTCATGCCAGATGCACGTACGTTTGTTAGCGTGTCTAAACGGCTTTGATAAGTTCGCGTGGTAATCACATCACCGTAATATTCAGGCGACGTGTCAAGGTTGTGGTTGTAGTAATCTAAACCCGCATCGGCCAATTTTTCGGCCTGTTCAGGCGACAACATGCCTAAGGTCATGCAGGTTTCCATGCCTAATGCACGCACATCTTTTACCATTTGGGTTAGATATGGCATGTCTTTGTCACGTGGGTTACGCCAAGCGGCACCCATGCAAAAACGTGATGCGCCAGCTGCTTTAGCACTTTTAGCTTCAGTGAGTACTTTTTCAATTTCAAGTAAGCGTTCTTTCTCAAGACCTGTGTCGTAACGCGCACTTTGCGGACAGTATTTACAATCCTCAGGGCATGCACCAGTCTTAATCGATAATAGACGACTGATCTGCACTTCGTTAGGGTCAAACGTTTCACGATGAATACTGTGCGCTCTAAACAATAAATCATTCATAGGCAATGCAAACAATGCTTCAATTTCAGCTTTTTGCCAATCGTGACGAACTTCAGCTAACGACATGGATCAATCCTTTATTTTGATTTTATGTTGGCTAGGATACCCTGAGCCCGTAAACTGTCAACGCAGCGACTACTTCGCACTTTACAAGCGGTTAAAAAAAGAGCACTTATAATTATGGCACTTTCCAACACAAATACCACTATCGATTATACTTTTGATCAACAACATATTTGGCATCCCTATACCTCTATGACCCAGTCTCTGCCTGTGTATGGTGTGGTTTCTGCTCAAGGTTGCGAGTTGACGTTAGACAGTGGCAAAGTGTTAATTGATGGTACCAGTTCATGGTGGTCATGTGTGCATGGTTATAGTCATCCGACCATCTTAGCAGCCATGCAGCAACAGCTTTTAAGTCTCAGTCATGTCATGTTTGGTGGCATTACCCACCAGCCAGCTATTGAGGTTTCAAAACGCCTAGTACACATGACCAGTGCCAATTTAACCAAAGTGTTTTTGGCCGACTCAGGCTCTATTGCCGTTGAAGTTGCCCTAAAAATGGCGCTGCAATATTGGCAAGGGCGCGATAAGCCGCAAAAACAACGCATTATGACGGTTAAAAGTGGTTATCACGGCGACACTTTTGCCGCGATGAGCGTGTGCGACCCAGATGGCGGCATGCACACCATGTTTGGCAATAATGTCACTAAACAGGTATTTATCCCCGCGCCAACATCGAAATTTAATGAACCGCTAAATCAAACCGATATCGATGCTTTAGAGAATGCATTTAGCCATTACCATCAAGATATTGCTGCAGTGATCATAGAGCCGATCATGCAAGGCGCAGGCGCAATGCGTTTTTACTCGCCGGCTTATTTAAGCAAACTTCGCCAACTGTGCGACCATTATCATGTACTGCTGATTTTAGATGAAATAGCAACAGGGTTTGGCCGTACAGGTAAATGTTTTGCTTATGAACATGCCAACATTGAAGCGGATATTTTATGTGTGGGTAAAGCACTTACCGGTGGTTATATCAGTTTAGCGGCAACGCTTTGCAGTGACGAAGTCGCCAGCGGCATTAGTGACTCGCCAGCAGGCGTGTTTATGCACGGCCCAACATTTATGGGCAATCCATTAGCCTGCGCCGCAGCTACTGCCAGTTTAGATTTATTACTTCTAGGTGACTGGCAACAACAAGTCAGCGCCATTGAAGCCCAACTTAAACAAGAGCTCGCCAGTGCCATTGATTTAGTCCAAGTACAAGATGTACGCGTGTTGGGCGCCGTTGGGGTGATAGAAATGAAAAGCAGTGTCAATACCGCGCAATTACAACAAGCGTTTGTTGACCTTGGGGTATGGGTAAGGCCGTTTAATAAATACATTTATATTATGCCGCCTTACACGATTAGTGCTGCGCAACTAACGCAACTCACCTCAGCAATGGTAAGCGTTGCAGCCAGTATTGAAGATAGTGGTAGTAAGCAGAAATTTATTAGTCATGGTTAATTAAACTCAACCCATATTTTCAGGGTAAGTACCACAATGATGTCAGAGACTGCTTTATATACTCCCTTGAGTAAAATCCAATGCTGTGAATAAATCGTCTCTTCAATAACACTATCCTGTTGAATCGGCAATAATTTCGCCTGACTAGCTCATTGTTAACTTGTAACTGCGGCGCTAAAACTATGCCATGCCATGTTTAGATCGATTGATGAAGGTTTAGATAAATTCACTGTGATATTTCTATTGAACCTTTCCATCTCAGTGCAGATAGTAATCACATCCCAACTCGCTCTGACACCATCTCTCCTGAAAAATCTTCGTCATCTAACCATTTTAATTTGGCTAAAGGATAACCTAAAAACCATTTAGCCCGCTCGAGTACTATCCGAGTATTGATGCGTTTTATTTTTAAATCAGGTTGATCACTTAAATCTGCACATATCTCATTTAACGCTTTAAGGTTAGGAAAACAACTTAACGAAATATAATCAACATCGCCACTTAACTGCATACAATCCATTATTTCAGGGATGTCATTAATCCTGCTCACAAATCGCCGCCGAGAAGGTGCGCTGTTATCCTCTAATGTGAACTCAATATAAGCCAGTATGTGTTCGCAAAGCTGATCTAAATTAATATCGGCATGCAAATTACGAAAGTAACCCGCTTCTTTTAAGGCTTTAACTCGTTGAAAGCAGGCGCTGGGTGATAAGTTTACTTTTTCAGCTAATTCTATATTGGTTATCGCGCCCTCTAGGTGCAAGGTGGATAATATTTTTTTGTTGTAACTGTCAATCTTCAATTTCTTCTTCATTGCCCCTACCCACCGTGCTTATGCAGCCTTCTATACTGAATCATCGTCAATTAATTTGCAAAAACAACACAATTTGCTGCAAAACCACTACAAATTTTTCGAATTTAGCCCTAATTACAAAATATTATTTTGCAGGCAAAGTCGCAAAATGACTACAAGCGATTTATTTAACAAATTGATTACGATTACATACTACTAATATAACTTCGAGAGGGAACGCCATGACCCCATATACCCAGACTCTATTTACAAAAAAATCTTTTGTTGCTGCAGCGATTTCAATGGCGATAAGTTCCCCATTATTAGCAGAGGAAAACCAAAGCCAAGCAGAAGCAATTGATACTAGTGGCGTAGAAAGGATCTCTATTACCGCCCGTGGTCGTGTCGAAACCTTACAAAACGTGCCCGATTCTGTCACCGCTTTTAGTGCAGACATGATTGAAACCCAGCGCATAACAAACTTTCGTGATGTGGCTGATATGACACCTAACCTAAGTCAATTAGATAATTTTCGACCAGGACTTGCTCGCATTACCATCCGCGGATTAATTACCCCTCAAGTGGGTGATGCCCCGCTCGCCTTTGTCGTCGATGGCGTTACGGCTCCAGATTTAGAGTTTATCAATCAAGACTTGGTCGATATTGAGCGTATTGAAGTCATGCGGGGAGCTCAAGGAGCGCTATATGGTAAAGGCGCTATTGGTGGTGCCGTCATTGTCACCACCAAAAAACCAACCGAAGATATCGAAGGCTCTATCAAAGGCTCTTATGGCAATGGCAACACCTATAATCTCAGTGGTGTGGTATCGGGCTCGTTAAATGAACAAGATAGCGCTTTTTTCCGTGTTGGCGGTTATACCAAAAATAGCGATGGATTAATTGATAACGTCTTTTTAGATGATGAAGCTGACTATATGTCAGAAGACTCAGCATTTGCACAACTTCAATTTGATTTATTTGAAGAGACAAGCTTGAACCTAAAAGGACGCTATACCACATCCGATGCGGGATTTGCCTATTATCAGAACGTGTCAGAAGACAGCAAAGAAGACTATGACTTACCTACGTCACAAAACATATATAACAATGACCAACGTGATGTATATGAATTAAGTGCCAAATTAACCCAAGAGTATGACCTAGGCACATTTGACTTTATCACGGCGTACAGTGAATCAGAAAACGAACATTTTTATGATGGTGATTACTCGGCAGATGCCACATTCATTGACGAAGACGGCTTTTTTAGAGCGCCGTTTGGCACTGAAGGGCTCTATGACATTGAATCATTCACTGTTGAATCACGCTTTACCTCTCGAGGCGATGAAGCACTGAGATGGGCCGTTTCTGCTTTTTATCAAGACAAGCAGCGCGACAACACCATTAACTTCTTTGATGACGTTGCCGGTGATACACCACAATCTCGGTCAGACTTTAATGACGACAGCTTGTTTTTTACCATTGCGGATAAAAATAGCAGTAAAGCGTGGGCACTGTCTGGACAAACTAACTACGATATTACTGACAAACTCGAATTAACCACCGCATTACGCTACGACGAAGACAAGCGTGAATCCTATGATCCCGGTGCTCGTGAAGATACCTTTGCCGAAAATACATTTAGCCAATGGCAGCCTAAAGCGACGCTCGCCTATCAAGCAACCGAAGACTTATTGTTGTATGCAGGTTATTCAAAAGGATTTAGAAGCGGCGGTTTTAATGAACCCGCTGAAGGTATTAGCCGTTCATTCGACAAAGAAGTGTCAGACAGTTATGAAACTGGTTTTAAATCAACTTTATTTGATAACCGCTTAACCCTAAATGGCGCACTGTTTTGGATAGATCAATCAAATGCACAAATCACTCAATTTAATGTTGACACCTTTACCCTAGAAAACCTGTCTATCGACAAAGTTGAAACAAAAGGGATTGAACTTGAAGCAGCGCTTGCAGTAACCGATGACTTAGATCTGCGCTTCAGCGCCGGTATTGTCGACTCTGAAATCAAAGAGTTTGACCGCCAGCCAGAACTGGTCGGCTACACACAATTTTATGTCGCCGATTACAACTATGCACTGTCGATGAATCACCACTATCAACTCAATGGCGAGTGGGCGTTATTGTCTCGCGCTGATGTGCAAGTTGTTGGGCCGCAATCATTCTCAATTGACATCGCCGACATTCGCTCATCATCTTCAACCACATTAAATATCGGTATTGGGGTTAAATCTGAGCAATGGACAATTCAGGCTTATGTTGACAACCTAACTGATGAGCGAAGCATAGAAGATTTGTTTATGGTAGCTGACGGTGTGACCGATCTTGCGCGTCAACCCAATAAACCTCGTAGCTTTGGTGTAGAAGCAATTTACAACTTCTAAGCAATCTAACTTGGTGTTTGGTGGCGCCGTTTTAGCGCCATTAAACACCAACAACGGCGCCTTTACTAGGAATAAACATGGCTGAAACCCACACAATCGATGACTTGCTAGAAGACTATGCAACCACGCCGGTACCTCAAGATAAAACCCATAACGGTTGGCGTATCGGCATGGTCAATGGCGGCCTAGCCTTTGCAGTACCGGGACTCATTACTGGCCTAGAAATCGGCTCAGCATTAGGGTTAGAGCAAAGCATATATGCATTTTTAATCGGCGGTTTTATTTTGTCGGTGTTAGGCACTATTACTGGGTTTGTTGGCATGAAAAATCGCCTAAGCTCGTGTATGACGATGAAATTTGTCTTTGGCTTGCAAGGCGCCAACATTGTCAGTTTTGCGTTTGTCTTATCATTACTCGGTTGGTACGGCGTTAACATTAATTTGTTTAGCGAGGTTGCTGCTCAGTTTTCAATGCAATTATTTGATTATGCTCCGCCTATTTGGACATTCGATATTGCAGCAAGCATAGTGATCACCCTAACCACCTTGTGGGGTTTTAGGCTTATTGAGCGAGTATCAAGTCTATTTGTGCCCATTTTGTTTTTACTCGTAGCCTACATGCTTTATCAAAGCTTGGGCTACGTCGTTAACGACACGCCGTCTACCAGTAGTTTAAGCGGGATTGATTTTACCTTTGGTGAAGCGGTATCAGCCGTTGTCGGCAGTTTTATTGTGAGTGTGGTATTAATGCCAGACTTCAGCCGCTTTGCAGCCAAGCCAAAAGACACGGTCATCGCCTCTTTTTTACCTTTTATGTTTATCAGCAATTTTGTCTATATCGCAGCTGCAATCGCCGGCTTAGCGGTGCTTAATTCTGACATCCTTGTGGTGATGTTAACCCTTGGTTTAGGGATATTTGCTTTTGTACTATTAATTGCATCAAGTGCCGTAACTAATGTAGTCAACCTTTACAGCGCCGCATTGGGGTTTAATGCCATTAAACCTACCTGGTCTGAATGGAAAATCATCATTGCTGGCGGAGTGTTAGGTGCTGTTGTGGCATCACTCAATTTACTCGATAACTTTACTGGGTTCATTTTTAGTTTATCGATTCTTTTTAGCCCAGTAGCCTCAATATACATCGTCGATTTTTTCTTTATTCAACAGCAAAAAATTTACAAAATTGAGCATTTAAATCAAATAACTGCATTTAATTTTCAAGCATTAGTCGCTTGGGTTGGTGGGATTGGTTTTGCCATGATGTCGAATAAGGGGTGGTTAACACTCACGGGTATTGAGGTATGTGACGCCATGCTCTTCACTGCCCCACTTTATTTTGTCATCAAAAAATTCATGGCAAACAATAAATCACAAAATCAAACACAAAATTTATAAACCCAACATTAATAAACAACAAGTTAAATCTATGATTTAACAATACATACCAGAGAGTCATATGAAGTCATTAACGCGTTTAGAACTAACAGACATTTTACACGGATGTGTTATTTTGGGCACCGGTGGCGGTGGTGAGATGGATGACGGTATTGCTTATATCGATGCTGCACTGGCAGCAGGTAAAACCTTTACCCTCGTAGATGTAGACGAAGTTCCTGCGGGAAAAAAAATCTGCACACCTTATATGCTTGGCGCATTATCGCCGTTATCTGAAACCGAAGAAGCGGTTTACGCAAGATTGCCAAAAAGTGAGCAGTCATCCATGATGACCGCATTTAAACGCCTTGAGCAATACACTGGAGAGAAGTTTTACGGCACCATTTGTTGTGAATTAGGCGGCTCAAATACGGCGGTTTCTTTTTATGTTGCTGCGATGGCTGACGGTTATATTATCGATGCCGACGTTGCAGGCCGTGCAGTGCCTGAAATCACCCATTCAACCTATTACTTTAATGATATCCCAGCGGCACCGATTGTTGCGGCAAATGAATTTGGTGAATGTTTTATTTGTGAAAATATTATTGATGATTTACGCGCCGAAACGGTTGTGCGTGCTTTATCTGTGATCAGTCGTAATGATATTGCCGCTATCGATCACGCGATGCCAATTGAACAAGTAAAAGATGCGGTCATTAAAGGCACTATCTCTAAATCACTGGCGATTGGTAAAGCTTACCGCCTGGCAAAAGAACAAGGCGAAGACATTGCTGAGGCCATTGCAAGCCACGGCGAGGGTTATGTTGCATTTAGAGGTCAGGTTTCACAATCACAATTTAGCACTGAAAAAGGCTTTACCATTGGCACGGTAACCATTAATGGAAGCGGTGAGTACCAGCAAGAGCAATATCAATTGGAAATCAAAAATGAGCATCTATTAGCACGCCGAAATGGCGAGGTAGATGTCACAATCCCAGACTTGATTTGCTGTATTGATATGGACAACCAAATGGCAATTACAACCCCAAACCATCATGTGGGGTTGAATGTCGCTATTGTTATTTTACCGGCGCCAAAAGAGTTTGTTACCGAACGTGGCTTACAAGCATTTGGCCCAGCTTATGTTGGCTTATCAACGCCGTACGAGCCTGCTGTAGCAAAACATTTTGCCAAACTTGGTAAACAAAACGCCTAAACAACACTGTTTAAGCTTTAAGCCTGCATTACAACAAAACCTGGTATTTGTGTAATGCGGGTTAACCAGCCTCTGATGTGCGGATATTCCACTAAATCAAAACCACCTTGATGTGCCACATGGGTATAAGCATAAAGTGCAATATCCGCTAAGGTAAATTGCTCACCGCATAAGAATGGCTGCTGTAAAAGTGTAGACTCCATGACATTGAGCGCTTTATAACCTTTGGCATGTAAAGAGTGATACTCGGCTAAACGGTCATCTGGTAAGCCTAAATACAGTTGAATATAACGGGCAACGGCAATATAGGGCTCATGACTGTATTGCTCAAAGAACATCCATTGATACATTTGGGCTTTGCTAAATTCATCAGTTGGTATAAGTGGTGAGCCCGCCGCCAAATAGCCTATAATCGCGTTTGATTCAGACAATACTCGTCCATCGTTAAGTTCAATTAGCGGTATTTTACCTGCTGGGTTTTTAGCTAAATAAACGTTGGTTTGTGTATCACCATTAGCAATACTCATCTCTTGCCATTCATGCTCAATATTGAGCATCTGTAACACCAGTTGCACTTTGTAGCAGTTGCCAGAGACGCTATCGCCGTATGCTGTGATCATGTACACCTCTGATTATTTTTTAACTAAGCTCGAAATTAAGGCGCGTAACGCCGCTGGTTTAACCATTTTTGCCATGTAGTGATAACCGCGTCGTTCAATGTCATCCACTAAATCTTTATTAGTATTGGCGGTAATTAAAATTCCGGGGACATGATCACCATAACGGGAACGAATGTCATCCATGGCATCCACGCCATTTTTATCATCATCTAAATGATAATCAGCCAAAATAATATCGGGAGCAACGCCTTTGAGCCCTAGCTTAATTCTCGCATCAGCTAAGTCTGTGGCGCAAATAACCTCGCATTGCCAACGGCTTAATAATGAGTCTAGCCCAGCTAAAATAGTATCTTCATTATCAATACATAATACTTTAATACCTGCGAGTGGCTGCATTAATGACGGCATAGGTTTTGTTACCACCTGACTGATTGTTTGCCCTAACGGAACAATAATGGAAAACATTGACCCGACACCCAACGCTGAGCGCACTTGGATTGGATGGTCGAGCACTTTGCTGATCCTGTCTGCAATCGCTAAGCCTAACCCTAACCCACTCACGTTACGACTACTTGGATGGTTTAAGCGTTTAAACTCTTTAAAAATTTCTTGAGTATCGTATTCATCAATACCACACCCAGTATCCAGCACTTGAATTTCAACGTATTCACCTCGATGACGGCAACCTAATAACACTCTGCCGCCTCGGGCGTAACGGTAAGCATTGGTTAAGAAATTTTGCAAAATACGCCGTAATAATGATGGGTCTGAATTAACCGTAGCCGAGCAAGGCACCATCGAAAATGAAATTTGGTTATCGCCTGCCATCGCATCAAATTCGACCGATAAACCGTTAATGATTTCGGACACGGCAAAATCACGGCGATTAACATCAACCATGCCAGAATCAAGCTTAGAAATATCGAGTAAGTCCGTAAGCAATTCGCCAGCGGTTTTTAACGAGCTGTTGACATGGGTTAAGGTCGTGCGAGCCTCAAGGTCTAAATTAGGGTATTGCGATAATGACGCAGTAAACAACCTAGCGGCATTGAGCGGCTGCATTAAATCGTGGCCTACCGCAGCTAAGAACCTTGTTTTAGACGCATTCGCGAGCTCTTCTTGCGCCTTAGCCTCTAGTAACTCACTGTTGAGCATCGCCAGCTCATAAGTACGCTCTTTGACTCGACTCTCCAGAGTTTCATTCGCTTCAAGCAGTGCTTTTTCTTGTAAGCGATATTGGGTAATGTCGGTAAAGGTCATCACAAAGCCACCATCGGGCATTGGGTTACCTTGAATTTTAATGACTTTACCGTCTTTACGCTCACGCTCAGAGGTATGCGGCGTACCATTACGCATATGCTGTACTCTTACCGCAACTTGGGTTTCCATATCTCCTTTACCACAAAAACCACGCGATGCATTAAAACGTACTACATCGGCAATCGGCATACCTTGCTGTAAAAAACCTTCAGGATATTGATATAAATCGGCATAACGATAATTCCATGCCATCAGATTAAGGTCTTTATCAACAACGCTCATCCCTTCGTATGCGTGTTCAATTGCCCCGCGGAGCATGTCCTGACTTAAAATGATTTTAGATGACGCTTCATCGACCAAACTAAACACTTCATCGAGGGCTAAATCGCGACCTTGTAATACAGAATCCATCACTAATGACGCACTAGAGGCGCCGAGCACCCCCGATAACATATGTTCGGTGTGAGCAATTAATTCTTCTGGGGCCGCTTTATACCAACTGTCACTTTTAACCGCGTCGGGTGAAAAGCGACTAAAGCTTTCATAGGCACGGGTTGGGCTCACAAAGCGGCTGGCTAAAATCAATAAATCTTGTTGCGATATAGGACCCTGGCGCTTATTCGCATCTTTTTTCAACGCCCAGGGCTTAACAAAATTACTCGCTTGAATGCGCTCGGCAACCCCCGCCCTAAACCAAATAGACCCTAATACGTAGCACGCCACGTTAGCCAGTAGCGCAATCAATGTATCGCTAACATTAGGGGTAATAGCATTGAGTAAATCAAACTCTCCGCCAATTAATCGCGCTTGACCCGCACCTTGCAACAAAATGAAACACCACAAACTAAAACCAACCGCGAGGCCTAAATACACCCCGGTACGATTACCATGTTTCCAGTAAAGCCCACCCACCAGCGCCGGTGCTAATTGCGAAAATGCGCCAAATGACAACATGCCTAAATGTGATAACGAATCACTGTCTGCCAAGGTTAAATAACTTAAATAACCAAAGCCTAAAATCACTACAATTGCTAAACGTCGAACGTTTAATAGCAATTGCGAAAACTGGCTAAAGTTTTTCTCTCTGATCTGCCCTGTGCGCAACAAAAACGGCACGAGCCATTCGTTACTCACCATCACACTGATGGTGACCACCGCAACAATCACCATACCCGTCGCTGCGGATAAGGTGCCAAGTAATGCAATAACGGCTAAAAAGGGTTGGTCTAGTGCCAATGGTAGGTTGATTACATAGGTATCAGCCGCGACAGAATCGCCTAATAACACTTTGCCAGCCAACGCTAAAGGCGCAACAAACATACCAAACAAAGCTAAATATATGGGGAATATCCAACGTGATTTTTTTAAAATATGTTCGCCGCCGCACTCAACGACCATCACGTGAAACTGTCTTGGCATACATAAAAATGCCGCCATACCGACAAATAGTTCAGGTAAAAATGACTCAAGCCGCAAATGGCTATTTTCTATTAATCCTTTCTCAGAGGCTTGTTGCCAAATATCGCCAAAACCATC
Source organism: Shewanella sp. MF05913 (assembly GCF_059758095.1). Lineage (NCBI taxonomy): Bacteria > Pseudomonadati > Pseudomonadota > Gammaproteobacteria > Alteromonadales > Shewanellaceae > Shewanella > Shewanella sp. MF05913. Next base: position 312,979 of record NZ_JCAYNT010000001.1, on the reverse strand, counting down.
AAAAAAACCAAAACTGATCACGGCGCCAACAATGATAAAAGCGGCTAATTTGACTAACGACTCAAACGCAATGGCCACCATCATCCCAGGATTATGTTCTGTCGCATCTAATTTTCGAGTGCCAAATAAAATAGCAAACACGGCAAGGATCATGGTGATTAACAGCGGCACTGCAACGGGACTTAATGGGTTGTCGTCGGGCTGGAATAAATTAAGGCTAAAGACCATCGCTTTAAGCTGCAACGCGATATACGGCATGATGCCAAAGAGTGCAATAAGGGTCACAATCGCGGCTAACAACTGTGACTTACCATAACGGGCGGCAATAAAATCGGCCACCGAGGTGATATTTTGTGCTTTAGACACCACCACCATTTTGCGCAACATACCAAAGCCAAGCGTAAACACTAAAATGGGACCCACAAAAATGGGTAAAAAAGACCATAAATCAGTAGCTGATTGCCCTACCGTGCCTAAAAAACTCCATGATGAGCAATACACAGCAAGACTAAGACCATAAATCCACACTTGAATTTTTTGACTTATTTTACTAAACCAGCGCTCTGCACCCCATGCCAAAATAAACAGCAATGACACATAACACACCGCGATGACGGCTACTATAAGAGTTAAATTCATCAGACATCCGCTATCATTTTATTTTTATATAATCTCATCTCAGGTGTAGAGACAAGCTGACTTAGTGCTTTTTATCGCTTACAGAATCGCACGCATTGAACACAAAACAACCTAGACAACATAAATTGTGCTCATCTGCTCACAATTTACCGTCACACTTACTCACTTTAACACGTGCAACAGACTAAATATTAAGGATATTTTAAAACTAGACCAAGGTCTAATAGTGTTAGGCGTCGGTTAAAGATGATACTTTAGCCACGCCATTTTTAGAAAGGGAAGCCCCTATGAGCTCGCAGTCTCTTTACAAAGTTCCTAGTGACATTGCAGACAACGCACTGGTTAATAACGATCAATATAAGAAAATGTACCAGGAGTCCATTGTTAATCCAGAAGGTTTTTGGAGAGAACACGGCAAACGTATCGATTGGATTAAACCTTACACCAAAATTAAAAAAACCTCATTTGATGATCACAATTTATCAATCAACTGGTTTTATGACGGTACGCTCAACGCATCAGCTAATTGTTTAGACCGTCATTTAGAGCAGCACGGCGATAAACTGGCGATTATTTGGGAAGGTGATGACGCCAATGAACAGCGTAAAATTACCTATGCAGAATTACATGCTGACGTCTGTAAGTTTGCCAATGCATTACGCAGCCAAGGTGTGAGTAAAGGCGATATTGTCACAATATATATGCCTATGGTGCCAGAAGCCGCGGTAGCAATGCTCGCGTGCGCCCGAATTGGTGCAGTCCACTCTGTAGTGTTTGGTGGATTCTCACCAGATTCAATTGCAGCAAGAGTCATTGACGGTAAATCTAAAGTACTCATTACCTCAGATGAAGGTGTTCGTGGTGGCCGTAAAATTCCGTTAAAACGCAGTGTTGATGAAGCGATTGCCAACCCAGATGTCACTTCTGTTGAGAAAGTGATTGTACTCAAACGCACCGGTGGTGATATTGATTGGGTTGAAGGTCGTGATGTATGGTGGCACTCATTAATGGAAGTGGCCTCAGAGCATTGCCAACCCGTTGAAATGAACGCTGAAGACCCACTATTTTTACTTTATACCTCAGGCTCAACCGGTAACCCTAAAGGTGTGTTACATACCACTGGCGGATACATGGTTTATGCTTCGATGACACATGAATATGTGTTTGATTACAAAGCCGATGAAGTTTACTGGTGTACTGCCGATGTCGGTTGGATTACCGGCCACTCCTATATGGTGTACGGACCTTTTGCTAACGCCGCGACAGTCTTAATCCATGAAGGTGTGCCAAATCATCCAACGCCTGCACGTCTTGGTGAAATGATTGACCGCCACAATGTGAATATTCTGTACACAGCGCCAACATTAATCCGTGCACTTATGGCTGAAGGCAAAGAGCAATTTAGCAGCTACAAAGGTGACTCATTACGTATTATGGGCTCAGTGGGCGAACCGATTAACCCAGAAGCGTGGCGCTGGTACCATGAGGTGATCGGTCATGAAAATTGCCCGATTGTCGATACTTGGTGGCAAACCGAAACCGGCGGCATTTTAATTAGCCCGCTACCTGGCGCAACAGATACTAAGCCAGGCTCAGCCACTCGACCATTTTTTGGCGTACAACCTGCATTAGTCGACAACATGGGCAATATCGTTGAAGGCGCTACAGAAGGTAACCTGGTGATTCTTGACTCATGGCCGGGTCAAATGCGTACCGTATACGGTGATCATGATAGATTTGCCCTAACGTATTTTAAAACATTCCGCGGTATGTATTTTACCGGTGATGGCGCGCGTCGCGACGAAGATGGTTACTACTGGATAACTGGCCGTGTCGATGACGTAATTAACGTTTCTGGCCACCGCCTAGGTACTGCTGAAGTTGAAAGCGCACTTGTGTCGCATGAGCTCGTTGCAGAAGCTGCCGTTGTGGGTTATCCACATGACATTAAAGGCCAAGGTATTTATGCCTACGTCACCTTAACACGCGACGTAGAACCAACTGAAGAGTTACGCCAAGAATTACGCCAATGGGTGCGAAAAGAAATTGGTGCCCTAGCGACCCCAGATCTTATTCAATGGGCGAGCGGATTACCTAAAACACGCTCAGGTAAAATCATGCGTCGTTTTTTACGTAAAATTGCGGCAAACGAAGTGACTAACTTAGGGGACTCTTCAACACTGGCAGATCCAGCGGTAATTGATACCTTAATTGAAAGCCGTTTAAACAAAACAGAATAATGTCACACTATCAATCTATCCACCCATGAGAAATCCTGACCAATTTCTCTTTTTGGCCCCTCCCAGAGGGGCCTTTTTTTGTTCTTTATATTTCGGCATTCACACACAGCATTGCAATAGATTGAATTAAATTAGCAATATTGAGTCATCACAATGCCATATACCTCATACAACGCTTGATACAACACCAAATATAAGATCGGTGTAAAGTGATATCGATTAAACAATTAATGCGATAAACCACAATGGCCTTTATCCACTATATGAATATGCTACTCTGTTGCAAAATATGATGATGTATAGATAAATATTACCACCTACGACCTCAAATATGATGATTAACCTTCGCGATTACCAACAACAAGCTGTAGATGCCGCTGTGGCGCATTTTAAACAAAGCCCACTATCTGCGGTATTAGTTTTACCTACAGGAGCAGGTAAGAGCATTGTGATTGCTGAATTGGCAAGGATCGCTAATGGTAATGTATTAGTGCTCACCCATGTGAAAGAGTTAGTGGCTCAAAATGCAGAAAAAGTAGGGTTACTGACTCAAGAAGCCAATATTTATTCTGCGGGGCTCAAACAAAAAAAAGCCAATGGCAAAACAGTTGTGGCCAGTGTTCAATCAGCTTCACGCGCGCTCAATAAATTTGATCAGGCATTTTCATTGATCATTATCGATGAATGTCATCGCGTGAGTACAGAGTCGACGAGCCAATATCAACAGTTGTTAACTCATTTACGCACTAAGAACCCACAAATAAAACTATTAGGACTGACCGCTACGCCTTATCGGCTTGGATTGGGCTGGATATATCGACACCATTATCACGGAAAAGTCGGTAACACTGATAAACCAGTATTCGAGAAGTGCATTTTTGAGCTGCCTATGCGGCCATTAATAAAAAAAGGTTATTTAACTCAACCCACGATTTTTGATGGACTCAGTGCACAATACGACTTCAGTAATTTAGCACCGGTTGAAACCAATGAATATTCGGCGACAGAAGTTGATAACCTACTGCACCATCAAGGCCGTGCGACGACAGCCATTATTAAGCAAGTTAAACAATTAGCACAACATCGCCAAGGCGTACTTATTTTTGCTGCCACAGTGCGCCATGCTGATGAGATAATGGCGTTAATGGATGATGATGCGGCATTGATCACGGCAAAAACGCCACACTCTGATCGTGATGACATCATAGAACGCTTCAAAGCCAAAAAGCTCAAATTCATCGTTAATGTTGCCGTGTTAACCACAGGGTTTGACGCGCCGCATGTCGATTTAATTGCCATATTACGTCCAACGGCGTCTGTGAGTTTGTTTCAACAAATGATTGGCCGTGGGCTCAGGCTTGCAGATAATAAAGCCGACTGCTTAGTGATTGATTACGCGGCAAACGGCTATGATTTATTTTATCCAGAAGTAGGTCAAGCTAAACCAAACAGCAAGTCAGTCCCTGTACAAGTCCACTGCCCTATTTGCCAATTTGCCAATACATTTTGGGGGTTAGTTGACGCTGATGGCGATATCATTGAACACTTTGGCCGACGCTGCCAAGGATTGATCGATGACACCAAACAGTGCGATTTTCGTTTCCGCTCAAAATCGTGCCCTGACTGCGGCGCTGAAAATGACATTGCTGCGCGTATTTGCCAAACTTGTCAATCGACCTTAATTGACCCAGATAAACGCCTTAAACAAGTACTTAATGCCCAGCATCATCACTTATTTAAATGCCAAGAGATGTTATTACTTTGCCAGGACGAAAAGCTCATCATTCAATACATCGACATTGAAGGTAACGATTTCAAACAGACATTCCAATTTTCTACCCCCGCTCAACGTCGAGCATTTTATGCCGTGTTTGTATTGAGCCACACTCGCACACCCGGTTTACTTCATCCTAAATATCACCAAGCTAAAGATGTGTTGGCCGATAAAGAGCGGTTTAGAAAACCCGATTTATTACTATTAAAGAAAAATAAATATCGCTGGGATTTAGTTGATTCATTTTTTGATTATCAAGGCAAATATAAAATCGATATGAGTTAAAACAAAATTAATCGCGTTGAATTATGAAAAAAAAAGCTCATATGGTATAAATTGTCCATATCATTAAACAGGAGTCACCATGTTTGTAGTTATTTTTGGCCGTCCAGGTTGCCCATATTGTGTTCGTGCTGTTGAACTGTCTGAAAAATTAGCAGCTCAAAGTGAAGATTTTAAATTTAAGTATGTTGATATTCATGCTGAAGGGATCACAAAGGCAGACCTTTCTAAAAGTGTCGGTAAGACAGTAGAAACTGTGCCACAAATCTTTATTGATGAGTTGCCAATTGGTGGTTGTACAGAATTTGAAGCCTATGTTCGTCAAAACAATTTATTAAAGTAAATTGCTCAATTTGATGCTCATAAAAAAGGCAACCTGATGGTTGCCTTTTGTTTTATTACCGCCTCTACAATACGTATTTAGCGGAAAAAATCACACGATTTAAGTCACCTTCAAACCCATTTTCAAGCTCGTTCAGTGCATGCATAAATTCCACACCAAAAGTTAATGGTTTTGATGGAGAGTACAATAAATTGACGTAAGCTGAATAGGCAGATTTATTCACCGCCTCTCCAGTCAGCGCGACATCATTATCGGCCGTAAAACCAGAGAAGGTCACACTAGAACGCCATTGCTCAGTCCACCAGTGGCGGTACGATACAAAACCACCAAACGACTTAATTGCTTGAATATCTCCATCGGCATCAATTACGCCTGCGTTGGCATAGTTCAAAGCCATATAACGCCCAAGCCCTTCACCATATGTCGCGGTAAATCTAAAATCATCTTTACCTACCAGGATCACACCCGCAAAACTCGCTCCATAGCCTAGTTCAGAGGTGTCATAAGTTGTGCCGCCAATCACTTGCTCTACATTGAGTTGTCGCACGATGGCTGATGCAGAAAATGATGACCCATTAGCCGTGCTAAAATTATAACGGCCTATAAAGTCAGGCACTACACCACTACCACTGGTAATACGAGCTCCACCACCAAAAGGCGTTACAGTGGTTTCAGGGTTTTCTATTGCAAATTGCCAATTACCGCTGCTATAACGAATTAGCGACTGTCTCACAAAAGGTGTGCCCTCCGGTGCTCCCACAAAATCTAAATTCTCAGGCAATGCCCCCGGATTTTGAAACGTCGTCCACGTCTGGCCTATAGTCCATTCATCATAGCTAACAAACGCATGGCGGATACGAGGTGAATAACTATTAGACACACGCTCATTACCATCGGCATGAGTCATAAAATCCAGCTCAATAAATCCGGTTAATTTATGACCGTCTACATCGGTTACTGTTTTAAAATTAAAACGAGATTCTCGCGCCTGAAAGTCAACGACCTCCTTCCCATTGCCTTCTGTACCGTATATCGTCCCTGGCACATAAAACTGACGAGAAAGTGCGCCAGAATCTGGTGCGCCATTGCCATAATCACTAAACATAACATCGGCTTTAATATATCCCCCAAATGTCATATCCGTTGCAGCTTGAGCTCCCCCACTCATCGCTAATATCGCGCCTGCAATACATAAACTTAATGTTGCTTGTTTCATTATTGTCTCCCTTTTAGTTTTATTCTAATCCTATGCAATATCGGTCAATTAACATTCAAGTAACATTAGCAATAAGTCTATGAGACAAAAGTAGACAAGCGAAAGCTAATGCTTGGTTTGTACATTGCATTTGAACATTGCAGGTAAGCAGTAATGGACAAACTGAGGTAAATAATGAGGAATAAATCAAAAAATGGTGGGTCGTGAAAGATTCGAAATTTCGACCAATGGATTAAAAGCCAACTGCCGTCGTTGATTTAAACCAAAGTGACTGAGCTAACGACCCATCTTGGTTTCATAAGCTTCATTACCTACAGGAGCAAAAGCAAACTGCCTATATTTCAAGACCGACTGAGCTATCAACTCATCTTGGTTTTGCAGTCATCAATGCAAAGTTGAATCATATACCTGATAAAAATCTAATAGAAGATGAGTAAACTGAATATAGAATTAATTAGTTTGGAACTATCAAGTAGATATTGAAGAGGAGAAATCAAGAAGTGGTGGGTCGTGAAGGATTCGAACCTTCGACCAATGGGTTAAAAGCCAACTGCAGTCGTTGATTTAAACCAAAGTGACTGAGCTAACGATCCATCTTGGTTTTGCAGTCATCAATGCAAAGTTGGATCATATACCTGACAAAAATCTAATAGGATATGAGCAAACTGAATCTAGAATTAATTACTTTTGAAGTACCAAGTAGATATTGAAGAGGAGAAATCAAGAAGTGGTGGGCCGTAAAGGATTATAAACTTCGACCAATGGGTTAAAAGCCAACTGCAGTCGTTGATTTAAACCAAAGTGACTGAGCTAACGACCCATCTGGTAAATCTTATATACGCTTAAATTCTTTAGCCACGATTTAGAAAGTGGTGGGTCGTGAAGGATTCGAACCTTCGACCAATTGGTTAAAAGCCAACTGCTCTACCGACTGAGCTAACGACCCATCTTGGTTTTATAAGCTTTATCGCTTATTGGAGCAAAAGCCAATTGTCTATGTTTCAAGACCCACTGAGCTAACGACCCATCTTAATTTTATAAGCTTCATCACTTATTGGAACAAAAGCCAACTGTCTATGTTTCAAGACCGACTGAGCTAACGACCCATCTGGTATAACGCTTAAATTCTTTAACCACGATTTAGAAAGTGGTGGGTCGTGAAGGATTCGAACCTTCGACCAATTGGTTAAAAGCCAACTGCTCTACCGACTGAGCTAACGACCCATCTTGGTTTTATAAGCTTTATCGCTTACTGGAGCAAAAGCCAACTGTCTATGTTTCAAGACCCACTGAGCTAACGACCCATCTGATACAACATTTAAATTCTTTAACCACGATTTAAAAAAGTGGTGGGTCGTGAAGGATTCGAACCTTCGACCAATTGGTTAAAAGCCAACTGCTCTACCGACTGAGCTAACGACCCATCTTGGTTTTATAAGCTTTATCGCCTACTGGAACAAAAGCCAACTGTCTATGTTTCAAGACCCGCTGAGCTAACGACCCATCTGATAAATCATTTATTGCCTCTAAATTCTTTAACCACGATTTAGAAAGTGGTGGGTCGTGAAGGATTCGAACCTTCGACCAATTGGTTAAAAGCCAACTGCTCTACCGACTGAGCTAACGACCCATCTTGGTTTTATAAGCTTTATCGCTTACTGGAACAAAAGCCAACTGTCTATGTTTCAAGACCGACTGAGCTAACGACCCATCTGGTAAATCTGATATAACATCTAAATTCTTTAGCCACGATTTAGAAAGTGGTGGGTCGTGAAGGATTCGAACCTTCGACCAATTGGTTAAAAGCCAACTGCTCTACCGACTGAGCTAACGACCCATCTGGTAAATCTGATACAACATTTAAATTCTTTAACCACGATTTAAAAAAGTGGTGGGTCGTGAAGGATTCGAACCTTCGACCAATTGGTTAAAAGCCAACTGCTCTACCGACTGAGCTAACGACCCATCTTGGTTTTATAAGCTTTATCGCTTACTGGAACAAAAGCCAACTGTCTATGTTTCAAGACCGACTGAACTAACGACCCATCTTAGTTTATAAACCTTAATCACTTTATTATGCAGTAACTACATAGGAAGATTAATGCTTTTAAACCCCTCAGAAGGCTATGCCGTTCTGAGGGCGCCTATAATACCTTTTTCAATTTCTCATGCAAGCGCAAATTTATAATTTGTTGTTGTTTGCATGAAAAACAGACTAAGAGGCTGTTTTTTGTCTTAATTAGCCTTTCAATGCTGATAATTGCTGTTGAGCAAGGCGTGCAGATGCACTGTCGGCATATTCTTTAAGGACTTTATTATAAAGCGCACGAGCACCCGCTGAGTCATTCTCTTTTTCAGCAATCATGCCTAGTTTGACTAAACTGTCACCACGCTTATTAGAATCAGAGAATTTACTGACAACTGTACTGAATGCTTGCTTAGCCGCGGTGTAGTCACTTTTATTGTATAACAATTGACCTAACCAATAGTTTGCGTTTGCGGCATAACTCGAGTCGGGATATTGTTTAATAAAATCACGAAACGCAGGAATAGCATCATCATATTTACGATCTTTCAAAACGAGGTTCACAGCAGCTTCATAGCTCGCTGTTTCACCTAGTGTAGAACTGGCTGCTGCAACCGTTGTTGGGTCTGCTTGAGCTTCAGCAGGCGCCGCTGGGGTTGATGACTTAGCAGTAAGATTAGCAATTTCTTCATACAGCTGACGTTGACGCTGTAGCATTTGATTCATTTGATAATTTTGTTGCTCAGTAATGCCTCGTAAATCCAACACTTCATTTTGTAATGCATCCATACGGCGTTGCATTTCAAACTCGCCCTGTTGCTTGGCTTTCATAATACGTTCTAATTTTGCGATTCGATCATCACTTGAACCGCTAGAAGCATCTGAAACAGGTGCAGGGGCAGCAAATGCAGTCGCAGTCGTGAAGAACATTGCCGCAACTAATATGGCTAGTTTCATTTTTTTCACTCCTAAAAAAGGCCAACCGATACCGGTTGGCCTTACATTTTTAACGCTTAGTAAACTAACACACCACGACGGTTTTTACCAAAACCTGTGTCTGTGCGAGTATAATCTAATGGCTTCTCTTCGCCGTAACTTACAATACTCATTTGGTTAGGTTGTACACCCATACCTTGTAAGTATTTGGCAATCGCTTTAGCACGACGTTCGCCTAGTGCGATGTTGTACTCAGGCGTACCACGTTCATCGGCATGACCTTCGATCAATACACGTACACTTGGGTTTTCTACTAAATAGTTACCGTGTGCTTGAAGGATATCAGCGTTTTCGCTTTGAACTTCACTGCGGTCAAAATCAAAGTAAATGATGTTTTGACGACGTAGCTCTTGTTCTTTTAAACGTTGCTGTTCAGCTGGGCTTAATACAGCTCCAGCACCACCAGTTTCAATACCACCAGCACCATATTCACTACCAGTACCACTCATAGAACCGTTAGCGTCAGTTTCAGAGTCTGAAGTTGAGCTACAGGCACCCAGTGCCATAAGCGGAACTGCAACCAACATAGCTTTAAACAACTTATTCAGATCCATTTTAAATCCTTATCAATATCTATTTAGAGAAACGGAGACCATGCTGGTGACTTCACCTCGCCCTGGCCGACAGGCAATCTTGCTTTAAATCTGCCGTCTACAGAGACAGCAGCTAATACTTGTTTACCTTCATGGGTTGTACCATAGATAACCATAGTGCCATTTGGAGCAACACTTGGTGATTCATCAAGTTGAGTTGACGAAAGCACCTGCATAAAGCGTGTTGCTAAATCCATTCTAGCAATGTGGAATTTACCATTAGTACGGTTTACAAAAATCATACTACGACCGTCTGGAGTAATTGAACCACCAAGGTTCCATTCGCCTTCAAATGTCATACGAGAGACTTTATTTGTATCTAAACTTACGCGATATAACTGTGGTCTACCGCCACGCTCAGAGGTAAATAACAATGATTTACCATCTGGGAACCAAGAAGGCTCAGTATCGATCGCATAATGGTCGGTAATGCGCTGTGTAGCTTTAGTCGCAATATCGACAACATAAATTTCCGGTTGACCATCTTTTGATAATGTAATGGCTAACTTTTTACCGTCTGGTGAAAATGACGGAGCGCCATTAATACCATTAAAACTACTCACCATAGTACGCGTTTGGCTGTAGATGTCTTGTACAAAAATTTCTGCTTTTCTGTTTTCAAAACTGACATACGCTAAACGACGACCGTCTGGTGACCACGTTGGTGACATTAATGGTTCTGGCGAACGTAACAACATTTGTTCGTTATAACCATCATAGTCAGCAATCATCAAGTGATATGGTGCTTTTTGACCTTGTTTAACAACAACATATGCTATGCGAGTTAAAAACGCACCGCGAATACCAGTCAGTTTTTCATAGACGATGTCACTAATACGGTGACCATATTGTCTAAACTGGCTAGCACTGATCACTGTCTCACGGCTTTCAAGTAATAACTCACTGTTATTAACAGGGCCTTTACTGATTAAATTTTGTGCTTTAACTAAGTCAATTAGTTCAAAACTCACAAGGTATTGATCTGCACCATAAGGCTTTACACTACCAACAACAACAGCTTCAGCGTCAACGTTGGTCCAGCTTTGCGCTGCAAACCCGCTAACAGATGACAATGTTGATTGTGGCAATGCACGCACATCTAATGATTTAAAAGCACCACTTCGAGCTAAGTCAGATGTTACTACGTCTGATATTGACGCAGGTGCAGGACCTTGCCCTTGCCAAACAAAAGGCACAACCGCAATCGGTCTTGCCGCATCGACGCCTTCTGTAATTACAATATCTAACGCTGCGCGAGCAGGTGTCGTTAACACAACAAGTGCCAGTGTTAACCATTTAGCCAAATTCTTCATGCGACTCCTTTAATTCAATTCCATCTTAAATACGTTTGATATTAATTAAATTCCGGTGAAACGGTTAAATTAATTTCTTTTAACTGTTGATAAACAGCAGGCTCAGGCGATACAGGTAAACGCCCCGCTTTGTTTATCGAAACTTTTGCTGCGCGGCAAACCACTTGATCGCCTTCAAGCGTTTGTGCTGTTGTCACAAACCCATCAGCGGCTAAGCGAATAAAGACTCGGCAACTTTTACCACGCATTGATTCATCAACCACTAAGTTACGTTGAATGGTGGCAATGATCATCGCTTTGTATTTATCAACTTCTGACAACACTTGCTTATTGCGTGTTTTCGACAACGAGTCTTGTTCAGCAGCCATTGCTTCAGCCATTTCACGCTCTTGACGTGCTTTAGCGTCGGCATCAGCTTTACGCTTACGTTCAGCATCTTCACGTTGTTTACGTTCGGCTTCTTCTTTGCGCTTACGTTCATCTTCTGCACGTTGGCGCTCTTCTTGCGCTTTCTTGGCAGTCGCTTCTTCTTGCTTACGCTTTTCAGCAGCTTGCTTAGCGGCTTCTTCAGATACCTTTTGTTCTTTTTCTTTCTGCTTTCTGATCTCTTCCGCTTTTAAGGCGCGCTCTTTCTCTTGTTGCTGCTTAACCTGAGCGGCTTTAGCGGCATCATTTGCTTTTTGCGTTTCAGCCTCTTTCAACTTACGTTGGATCTCTAACGTTTTAATCTTTTCTTGTTCGCTTTCACGCTCACGCCTTGCTTCCTGCGCTTTACGTTCTAACTCTGCTTGACGCGCTTTCTCTTGCTGCAACGCATCTTGCTTTTGTTTCTTTAATTGCTCAACTCTGTCAGTGACTTTTTGCTGATCAATCACAACAGCTTGAACAGCAGGTGCACTGGCTGCTGTTTGCATCGGCTTAGGTTTGTCATCAAAACTAATGCCTAACGCAAGAATGACAATCGCACCAATATGGATACCAGCCGAAATAGAAACGGGTACGGTTAAATCTGAGTTTCCAGCCACCTATTTCTCCTTCGGCGAATCGGTCATAAGTCCTACAGCAGGCACTCCCGCACCTTGAAGACTTATCATGAGTTGGATAACGCTTTCATACGGAATTGAGCGGTCAGCTTTTACAACCACGGGTCTTAATGGCTCAAGTTGAATTAATGCCCCAACTTCAGTAGACACCTGCTCTAAATCCATAGCCACAGAATTTGAACTACTGCCCACATTTAAAAAGTATTCACCTGCAGCATCAATTGACGCCACTATCGGTGGTTTACTGTCTGGTGGCAGAGATTCTGCATTGCCTTGCGGCAATTCAACTTTAACACCTTGCGATACAATTGGCGCTGTCACCATAAAAATGATTAACAACACCAACATAACGTCGATATAAGGCACCACGTTGATTTCTGCAACCGGACGACGACGCTTACGCTGATACATTAAACAGCTTCCTTCTCGCTATATGCTTGACGTTGCAATATGTTTGAGAATTCTTCCATAAAGTTAGCATACGAGCTTTCAAGCTTTTCTACTTGAGTTGAAAATCTGTTGTAGCCAATGACCGCAGGAATAGCTGCAAAAAGACCCATTGCCGTTGCAATCAATGCCTCAGCAATACCTGGTGCTACCATTGCTAACGTTGCGTTTTCAACCGCGCCGAGTGCGATAAATGAGTTCATGATCCCCCATACAGTACCAAACAGACCAATATATGGACTCGTTGAACCAATGGTGGCTAATAAAGGTAAGTGATTTTCAAGTTTTTCCATTTCACGCGACAAGCTAACACGCATCGCACGAGACGTTCCGTCCATCACCGCTTCTGGAGATTTACTGTTCACTTTGCTTAGACGAGTATATTCTTTAAAACCGGCTACAAACATCGATTCTAAACCAGAAATCGCACTTCCACGTGCAATAAGCTCTTTGTAAAGACGGTTTAAATCAACACCCGACCAAAACGTGTCTTCAAAGCGTAGCGCTTTTACTCTTGCTGAGCTTAATAATTTGTTGCGTTGAATGATCACGGCCCAAGAGGCAATCGATAATGCCAACAAGGTCAACATGACCAATTTTACCAACACACTGGCTTCTAAAAACAAGCCAATAAATGAAATTTCAGCGTGCACTGTCGAACTCCTGAACAATATTTAGGGGAATAGCGCGGGGACGCATTCGTGATAAAGATATACACGCGACAACCACTGTCGCTTCACAATAGCAATCACCTTGATGATCTACTAAGCGCTGGTGAAACACCAATGACGCTTTCTTTAATTCTTCGACCTTGGACTCAACCAATAAGTCTTGCTCAAATTTTGCAGCTTTACGAAAATCTATTTCTGCATGTTTTACGACAAAAGCGATATCTTCCGCCAGCAATTCAGCTTGGCGAACACCCATCGATTTTAACCATTGTGTTCGTGCCCGCTCAAAAAAATTCAAATAGTTTGAATGATACACAACACCACCGGCATCAGTATCTTCATAGTAAATTGATATGGGCCAAACAAACATAATCAGAGCATCAATTCTTAGGAGGCAAAAGTTGGCCTACTATACCGAGTAGCAACACGCTTGTGAATAATGTCTGAGGCTAAAAACAGACTTTATTTTGCTCAAAATGCGCTAAAACACCCGAATTACCTCAGGAACTGTAATAGATGAAGCTTTATTAATGTTTTTACCCAAAACATTAACAATTTTTCAAACAAAAAAGCATAATTAAACCGCGAGTTATACGACACTAAATTAGTCGTGATTTGAGAGTAAATTGGCGGTAAAAGGATAATCAATAACACACATTAATTATCCGTTCGCTATTCGGTTTACCTTAAGCAACACAAGAGACTTATCGGCCAAGACGCATTAATAACGCAAAGTCCGAATGCTAAAGTTAAATGCTAAACATAATGCAATTATATTAGACTGCAAAACAAAGCTTACAAAGACTTAATTTAACCTTAAAATTACAGACTAATAACCTTGCACGAATTCATTAAATGCGTTGTGCAAGTCATGAGAACACAGCAAACATGATCAAGACTGTGTTAAGTGGTATCAACGCTGATACTACACCCCTTTATCACTAAAACATGTCGCAAAAAAATCATCACTGTCTTCATTTGTTAAATATTATCGTTTAGCTTAATTTGCTAATCCGACTAGTTATGCAGCTAAAATGGATAATAACTTAATAAACCGCTATTACTGGATATAAAGCCTACTTTCACTACCAACAACTTCATCAAACCATTAGTTTTAATAATGCGAAATCGTAATTTTTCTTGTTTGTCGAATTAGAATATTCATTCTATTATAGCTTTGTTTTCAGGACACATCCGATTCAGATGCTGAAAACCAAGAACTCCAAACTGGTGTAACCCAATACCTCAGTTTACCCTAGTTCTTATGCTTGACTTCCTTCCTTAAATTTGTTGATTGCAAATTATTTAGCCCACTTGGATTAAGTGGGTTTTTTTTGCCTTTTTTTCAACAAAACCTACAAACAATGAATATTGATTAAGATTAGGGCATCTTATTAATGCGAATTGGTATTACAGCCTTTATTAAAAACATCCCGCAAAGCAAGGTTATCGGCATAATGTCCATAAATGACGCACAAAATTAAGCCCAAGCAGTTATCCACCTGGGCTGACATATATTTATAAACGACATGCTATATAGAAATTTAAATCTCTTTGGTGATTTTAATCACCACGCGACGGTTGATTTGGCGTTCTTGTGCAAGATCGTTAGCCGCAACATGACGCTTTTCTCCATGCCCTTGGGTATGAATGCGGTCTTGTGGGATACCACTGGCAACCAAAATATCTTTAACTGAGTCAGCTCGTTTATCGGACACTTTTTGATTTATTGAGCGACCACCATAGCTGTCTGTGTAAGCATCAATAAGCACAAGTTCTACTTCAGGGTCAAAAGACAAATAGCGTTGTACTTTTTGTAACTGCATTTTCGAAAAGCGCGTTAACTCCACCCCCCCTCTTGATAATTTAATACTGTAAAAGCAATATCATCAAAACTGTAAGGCAGTAAATTGGCTAAACAAGAGCGAAACTCACGGTATTTACCACCAAAGTTAGCAGACGATAGTCCTACCGCTATTTTGGAACTTTGGTTGTACCAATCGGCATAATAGAACGTCGGTTCCATACCCTGGCTTAATTCTGTCAACATCGACCATGCGGCTTTTTTAGGGACCTCGCCATTAAACTGTTTTTGATAAGATAATTGGGTAATTTCTTTAGAGTTATGTCCAGGGCGCCAACTCGGTGCACGGCTAATTAACGTGGCATTGGTTACAGAATCAGGCTTTAACCACATGTCTAATGTGAAGTGTAGATTTAACTCTTTGCCGGCATGGCTAGTAAAAATGGCCCGACCATAATCTGGAATGTCGTGTTCGAGTCGACATTCAATTGGATTATTTTCACCCACTCGCCATGCTGAGTTTTCTAAAGACGCAACATAATGTCTCAAATCGGCATGAGCCGTTGAGCAAAGACACAAACTTGTGAGAACCATCAGTTTTCGCCACATAAAAAACACCCTTTAAATCGGTTACATTTTAGTTATCGGCCTTATATAGGGTTTCTTTAGCAAACAATCATGTTTAATCGCTGATAAAAACCACAATCAAACATGACACTGCGCGTGAGTTTGCGCATAATACTCGGCTTATGTCATTTGCTCTGAAAATGATATCAATTGAGGATGAAGACTGTAATGACTGATATTTGCGACGCTAACAAGTTTAAACACCGCTTCCGTGGTTATTTTCCTGTGGTGATTGACGTTGAAACGGCAGGCTTTAATGCCAAAACAGATGCGTTGCTTGAGATTGCTGTCAGCATGTTAAAAATGAACAGTGATGGTGTCATTGAACTCGATAAAACCTTACATTTTCATATTGAGCCATTTGAAGGTGCCAATTTAGAACCCGAAGCATTAGCATTTAACGGCATCGATCCCACTAATCCGCTTCGTGGTGCTGTAGATGAAAAAGTCGCATTTTTAGAAATTTTTAAAGAAGTTAAAAAAGCCCAAAAAGCGGCTGACTGTCATCGCTGCATTATTGTCGCCCACAATGCTGCATTTGATTTAGGCTTTGTTAATCAGGCAATCGAACGCAATAGTTTAAAACGTTC
Organism: Shewanella sp. MF05913; assembly: GCF_059758095.1. Lineage (NCBI taxonomy): Bacteria > Pseudomonadati > Pseudomonadota > Gammaproteobacteria > Alteromonadales > Shewanellaceae > Shewanella > Shewanella sp. MF05913. The sequence goes on along the minus strand of NZ_JCAYNT010000001.1, from coordinate 296,375 downwards.
ACCGTTTCATCCGTTTGCAAGCTTTGATACTGCTACACTCGCAGGCTTAGCCATTGGTCATACCGTACTCGCTAAAGCGTGTAAGATGGCTGGGATTGATTTTGACAACAAAGAGGCACATTCAGCGCTTTACGACACAGAACGTACAGCGGAATTGTTTTGCCATATCGTTAATCGTTGGAAAGCACTCGGTGGCTGGCCACTTGTCAGTGCTGACGCAGATGATACTGAAGCAGAACAAATAACCTGAGAAAATAAGTAACATCAACCTACGCTTTCACCTCGGCCGGTATGATATTAGCCGATATGAGAATGGATTGAGTGTCACTCTAGATAATTTATTGCAACAAAAAAGCTGCCGAAGCAGCTTTTTTTATTGGCTCAAACTCGCAGCATTACAGCTTTGAAGAGTTATCTTTTAAGTATGCAGCTACACCTTCAGTGCTAGCAGTCATACCTTTTTCGCCTTTTGACCAACCTGCTGGACAAACTTCACCGTGCTCTTCATGGAACTGAAGTGCGTCGATCATACGGATCATTTCATCAACGTTACGGCCTAATGGTAAATCGTTAACCACTTGGTGACGTACTTGGCCTTCTTTATCGACTAAGAAAGAACCACGGAAAGCAACACCCGCTTCTGGATGCTCAACATCGTATGCTTTACAGATTTCGTGCTTAACGTCAGCAACTAGAGTGTATTTAACTTGGCCAATACCCCCCTTATCTACTGGAGTGTTACGCCATGCGTTATGAGTAAACTGTGAATCAATAGAAACACCAATCACTTCAACGCCACGCTTAGTGAACTCTTCCATGCGGTGATCAAAAGCAATAAGCTCTGATGGGCATACAAAAGTAAAATCAAGTGGGTAGAAGAAAATAACCGCTGGCTTACCTTTAATCGCGGTAGCGAGGTTAAATGTGTCAACAATTTCACCAGAACCAAGAACGGCTGCGGCTGTAAAATCTGGGGCTGGACGGCCTACTAATACGCTCATTATCTATCTCCATTTAATGGCTTTTTACATGCTACAAGGGCACAAATATTCTTTCGCGGTTATCCACTACTTAAACATTGTTACCATTGCGACTTATTCAGTCATATACCATACAGTTAATTTAGCCGACTTATAAGTTATTTCAGTTGAAAAAAGTTTACCTGCTGAAAAATAAAACATGCAGACTCACTAATGTAATACTGCCGTGTGACAAAAATACGACAAAGCCTAATAACCTCACTTCTTTCATCCGTAAACTCAGCCATACTAACCGTTATATATGGCACCATTTTGTAATAGAGAACAATTAATACACAGGTTGATTTGTATTAAATCTGCCCAATCATTGATGTAAACCTTGCATCATCACCTAAAATTTTCATCTACGCTGGACAAACACTACTGCGCAGTCAAAAATAGCCGTCTCACTTACTTTAAAGAATTACGATTATGAATGCGGTTGTTATCGCTGTCTGTTTAATGCTGTTTTTAAGCTTTATTCGAATTAACGTTGTGGTTGCATTAACCATTAGTGCTGTTGTTGCGGGTTTAGTCGGTGGATTAGATATCCATCAAACCATAGCTGCCTTTAATGATGGTTTAGGGGGCGGAGCCCAAATAGCCTTGAGTTACGCATTACTGGGTGCATTTGCTGCAGCGTTGTCTCACTCAGGCTTAACGACATTAATTTCTCATGCCATTATTAACAAATTAGGCAAAGAACCGAATAGCAGTAACACTCAACTGGTACGTTGGTTATTGTTAGTCACCATTCTTGCTATGGCGGTTTCGTCGCAGAACATTTTACCGATCCATATCGCCTTTATCCCCATTCTTATTCCGCCGCTATTGCACGTTATTTCTAAGCTCAATATCGACCGTCGCCTTATTGCGTGTATTTTAACGTTTGGTTTAGTCACCACTTATATGATTTTACCGATCGGTTTTGGTGGGATTTTCTTAAACGATATCTTATTGGCTAATTTAAACACCAATGGCTTAAATGCCGTCACAGCCCAAATACCACAAGCAATGTTACTACCCGCCTTGGGCATGGTGTGTGGTTTACTCACCGCAGTATTCATTAGTTACCGCAAACCAAGACAATATATGATTGAGCAACCCGTTATTAGCGACACAATAACGCCGGTTATTAGCCGTAAAAGCATTATTATTTCGCTATCGGCCATTGTCGTTACACTCATTGTTCAACTGCAAACTGACTCGATGATTTTTGGCGCGTTAAGTGGTTTTATCATTTTTCGTTTTTCAGGGATCATTAAACAAGACATCAGCAAAGACTTGTTTAATCAAGGCGTGCATATGATGGCTAACATCGGCTTTATTATGATTGCAGCCGCAGGTTTTGCTGCTGTCGTAAAATCAACCGGTGAAGTCGGCACGTTGGTAACATCACTTGGTGATATTATTGGCGACAATAAAGCGCTCGCGGCACTATTAATGTTGATTGTGGGTTTGCTTATTACCATGGGCATTGGGTCATCGTTTTCGACCATTCCCATTATAGCCACTATTTATGTACCATTAGCGCTCAGTTTTGGTTTTTCTGTTGCGGCAACGATTGCGTTGGTCGGTACTGCTGCGGCACTAGGCGATGCAGGTTCACCAGCATCAGACTCGACCTTAGGCCCTACAGCGGGGCTTAATGCCGACGGCCAACACGATCATATCCGTGACAGTGTGATCCCAACATTTGTCCATTACAACATTCCATTGTTAGTCTTTGGCTGGATAGCAGCCATGGTGTTGTAGAACACCATAGTCTTGTCAATTAACGTAAAATACACATAAAAAATGGGAGCCTATTTGGCTCCCATTTTATTAACGATATTTTTTAACGGCTTAATAATCGGTTATTTAGTCCCGAAAATCTTATCACCCGCATCACCTAAACCAGGTAAAATATACCCTTGCTCGTTTAAGCAGTCATCAATGGCGGCTGTGTATAGTTCAATATCTGGATGCGCTTGCTCTAACGCTTTGATGCCTTCTGGCGCGGCAACAAGCACTAATGCTTTAATCGAGGTACAACCGCGTTTTTTCAACAAATCGATAGTTGCAATCATTGATCCACCGGTCGCAAGCATTGGGTCGACCACTAACGCGATACGCTCTTCAACATTGCTGACGATTTTTTCAAAGTAAGGGACAGGCTGTAGCGTTTCTTCGTCACGGTAAATACCCACAACAGAGATACGTGCACTTGGAAGATGCTCAAGCACGCCGTCCATCATACCTAAACCCGCACGTAAAATAGGCACTACCGTGACTTTTTTACCTTTAAGTTGCTCAATACTGACAGGACCATTCCAACCATCAATGGTGACGGTTTCAGTTTCAAAATCAGCTGTTGCTTCATAGGTTAATAAACTGCCAACTTCAGTGGCCAGTTCACGAAATCGTTTGGTGCTGATATCCGCTTCACGCATCAAACCGACTTTATGACGAACCAGTGGATGCTTAACTTCAACGACTTTCATTTCTTTCTCCTAGATTTTTCGACTTTCAGGCAAATTTGACAAATGTTAGTCCATTTATCCCTTCTATAAAACATAAAGTTTCAAAAATGCAGTAAATCGTGAGCTAAACCAATAAAAAATAGGCAATTCATCGTTTTCTTTTCAGGATAAAGTAAAAACATGGCTTTCGACTAATGAGACAAACTGGTAGAATACTGCCGCATAAAATTCCATAAAACGATGTACCCTAGAGGATCCTCCGTGAGCACTCCTACCCCCCTAAGTTACAAAGACGCCGGCGTTGATATCGATGCAGGTAATGCGTTAGTTAGCAACATTAAATCAGCGGTAAAACGCACTCGCCGTCCAGAAGTTATGGGCAATTTAGGCGGTTTTGGCGCGCTATGCGAATTACCGACTAAATACAAACACCCTGTACTGGTTTCGGGCACTGATGGTGTTGGTACCAAATTACGCTTAGCCATTGATTACAAAAAGCACGACACTGTTGGTGTTGATTTAGTTGCGATGTGTGTTAATGACTTAATTGTATCTGGTGCTGAGCCACTTTTTTTCCTCGACTATTACGCCACCGGTAAATTGGACGTTGAAACGGCGACCTCTGTAGTGAATGGTATTGCAGAAGGCTGTTTCCAGTCTGGTTGCGCTTTAATTGGTGGTGAAACCGCTGAAATGCCAGGCATGTACGAAGGCGAAGATTACGATCTAGCTGGCTTCTGTGTTGGCGTCGTTGAAAAAGCTGACATCATTGATGGCACGAAAGTCAAAGCTGGCGATGCGCTGATTGCTTTAGGGTCTAGTGGTCCTCACTCGAACGGTTACTCGTTAATTCGTAAAGTATTAGAAGTTAGCCAGGCCGATACCCAGCAAGATCTTGCTGGCAAGCCGCTAATAGAACACTTACTTGAGCCGACTAGAATTTATGTTAAGCCACTATTGAAACTGATTGAACAATCAGACATTCATGCAATGGCGCACATCACTGGCGGCGGATTCTGGGAAAACATCCCACGAGTCCTTCCTGAAGATTGCAAAGCCGTTGTAAAAGGTGATTCTTGGCAGTGGCCAGTGGTATTTGACTGGTTAATGCAAAACGGTAATATCGCTCAACATGAAATGTACCTCACATTTAACTGTGGTGTAGGCATGATTATCGCCCTACCAGCAGACAAAGTAGACGCAGCATTAACACTGCTTAAAGCTGAAGGTGAAAACGCTTGGTTAATTGGTGAAATTGCCACTCGTCAAGGTGACGAAGAGCAAGTGGAGATCATCTAATGAGCCAAAGCTGTCGTGTTGTGGTGCTGATCTCTGGCAGTGGTAGTAATCTTCAAGCCATTATTGATGGTTGTGACGATAACTTAAATGCAAATGTGGTGGGAGTCATTAGCAACAAACCGGATGCTTATGGATTAATCCGCGCTCACCATAGCGAAATTGATACCAGTTGCGTGATTGCTTATAAAAATGAAACGCGTAGCGAATACGATGCGCGTTTGTTAGCAGCCGTTGAAAAATATCAGCCTGATTTAATTGTACTGGCTGGTTTTATGCGCATTTTAACTGATGACTTTGTTAGCCGTTTCCTAGGGAAAATGATCAATATTCATCCGTCATTATTACCTAAGTACACAGGTTTACATACTCATCAACGTGCCATTGAAGCCGGTGATGACGAACATGGTGCTAGCGTACATTTCGTTATTCCAGAACTAGACTCTGGCCCAGTAATATTACAAGCTAAAGTGCCTGTATATACCGGCGAAGATGCCACTGTATTAGCAGAGCGAGTACACGAGCAAGAGCATGCTATATACCCATTAGTGGTAAAATGGTTCAGCTTAGGCCGATTAACAATGACAGACGGTAAAGCGTATTTAGATGGCGAATTAATTGGTCCATCGGGCTACGCGCCAGACTAATTAGCTTAGCTTACAGATCAGTGCTAACCACTGATCTGTACAGACAAAAAACCTCGCTTGTTAGCGAGGTTTTTTATTGTTTGTTTGACACTCTTTGCCCTACTTAACTGGCAGTGAAATATCGGCAAACATTTCATCAATCAATTGTTGATCACGTAAAGCAACCGCTTTTTCAACCACATCGCGGGTTAAATGCGGTGCAAAATGGCGCATAAAATCATACATGTAACTGCGTAAAAAGCTTCCACGCCTAAAGCCTATTTTAGTTGTGCTATGGGCAAATAAATGACTCGCATCAATCGCGACTAAATCGTTATCGACGGCTGGATCGATTGCCATAGAAGCAATCACCCCCACACCTAACCCCAAACGTACATAGGTTTTTAATACGTCGGCACTGGTTGCGCTGAACACCACCCGAGGATCTAAATCTGCACGTTTAAATGATTTCTCAATTTCAGAGGCTTTATCGAAACCAAATACATAAGTCACTAATGGGTGCTGGGCTAAATCTTCGATACTGATCTTGCCCGATTGAGTCGCCAAAGGATGATCGCGGGTCACCACAATAGAGCGATTCCAGTGATAACAAGGCAACATAATCAAATCGGTATATAAATGCATGGCTTCTGTGGCGATAGCAAAGTCGGCATCGCCTCTTGCTGCTTGCTCGCTGATTTGCGAAGGCGTGCCTTGATGCATATGCAAGTTAACTTTTGGATAACGCTTAATAAACTCACGAATAATTTGTGGCAGCGCATAACGTGCTTGAGTATCCGTAGTGGCAATATTTAACTCACCTTGGTTAGGTTTGGTGTACTCTTCAGATACTTTTTTAATGCTGTCGACTTTGCTTAATATATCATTAGCAATATCAATAACTTGCTGACCTGCTGGCGTAACATGAGTTAAATGCTTACCACTGCGACCAAATATTTGAATCCCCAGCTCATCTTCAAGCATGCGCACCTGCTTACTGATACCAGGCTGTGAGGTATAGAGGTTTTCTGCTGTCGATGACACATTAAGATTGTGTTTAACGACTTCTGCAATGTATCTGAGTTGCTGCAGTTTCATGGTGTGATCCTTGATTTAACCGTCACCTATCCACACATGACGCGAATAAGAATAAAGTCTATTTTGTTTTTTGCATAATTAGAACCATCGTTCAACTATGACAAAACGTTATACTAAATGTGAAATGTAATATATATAGTAATAACGAGCAAGAAAAAAAACCGATAATGCGCTCTTATGTACAATCTGTTAATGATTTGTTTGTTTAGTTTATTAATTTCTCCACAAAACGACTTATTATTCAACGACAGCCGTAATGACATACGCTAAGATATAAGCTACTTTTGATGAAATTTTTTGATTAATTTATCTGTTCGTCAAAATCACTTTTTAGCCATTATTATTGGCTTTGTCACCATGTGATATGAAAGATAAAATGGAACCTTTATGTCCTTAATTTTGGTATTAATTCTTATCGGCGCACTGCTATTACTGATTATCGGTTTTAGTATCGTCCAACAACAAAAAGAGCGCGCAGAAGCTGAACGCCGTATTGAAGTATCGCGTCAACGCGCCATTATTGACGAAACCGATGCGGTATTATCTAACACGGGTATGGCTCCTTGCTCTAGCCACATCATGCTCGTGTTATACCGCCGTATTCAAGATGCATTAGAGCAATCAGTACCCCATTCTTCTGGTCAATTAAAATCGGACTATGAACGTCGCCTTGGCGATATTAAAGCGCAAATAACCACAGTATCAAACTCTCCTAGCCAAGTGCCAGCTATTGAAAACTTTCGCTTACCAGACAATGACAGACAGGTCTTAGAGTTGGTTAAAACCCTTAAAAAACTCAAAGCCATTTTGCGAGCTGAGCACAACAAAGGCAAAGTTGACCCCACTGTATTTGCTGAAGAAGAGATGCGTATTGATAATTTACAGCTACGCATCAATGTTGAATCAATGATTAGCCGTGCCCGTGCGGCCTGCTTTATGAAACAATATGGTTCAAGCAAACAAATGGTGACAAAAGCATTAAATACGTTGCACACGATTAAAGCCCAAACGCCAAATGATCCATTTATTGCGCGCAAGGTCGATGAAGCCAAACTATTGCTCGATGAAATCATGGGGGCACAACGCAGCAGCGAACCGAGTACACCTAAGCCTAAAAAAGAAGGTGATGATATCGATATGCTGTTTCAACCTAAAAAGAAATGGTAGTACTGCTCATTTCCATCTGTTGATCATCTCATTAGCCTCGTAAAGAGGCTTTTTTGTATCCCATCTTTAACGCTCATTAGCCAACTCAAGCATCGCGCGCCGCAATCTTTCATAATGAATATTTGATCATTTCTGTTTCGCTGCTATTATACTGTTTATTTATACAGTGTTATTGAGGTTGACTTGGTACTGATATGAAAGTGATCCCAATCTACATAGCTGGCGGCATTAGCGGCTTTGAGTCGCCTGCTGCGGAATACAAACAGCGGCCATTAAGCTTAGATGAACTGCTCATTACTCATCCAAGTGCCACGTTTATCGGTAAAGTTCAGGGAGACTCAATGACAGGTATTGGTATTTTTGATGGTGACTTAGTGATTGTCGATCGCAGTTGTACGGTCAAGAATGGCCAAGTGATTGTCGCTAACTTTAATGGTGAGTTCGTGTGCAAAATGATCGACCTCAAACGAAGATTACTACTGTCTTCCAACGATGCTTATGCCGATGTAGTGATTAATCAATATGATGACTTTAGCATTGAAGGTACGGTGATCTATTCAATACGGTGCCATGATGAGGCAATCAATTTATGTTCGCGTTAGTTGATGCCACTTCATATTACTGCAGCGCAGAACAAGTCTTTAGACCTGAATGGCGTCATCGTCCAGTGATTGTATTATCCAATAATGATGGTTGTGTGGTGGCAGCAAATCGCCTCGCAATTGAGTTAGGTATTCCCAAGTTTCAGCCTTATTTTAAAATCGCCAATCTTTGCCGCCAACATCAAGTGGTGGTGCTATCCAGCAACTATGAATTATACGCAGACTTGTCGGCAAAAATGATGCAAGTGATTGGCCGATTCGCCCCTGAGCAGCATATTTACTCGATTGATGAATCCTTTCTTTCTTTTAAACATTGCCAACAAGCCATTCCGTGCTTAGCCACTCACGCAAGACGAATTCGACAAACGGTTTGGCAATATACGCGGTTACCTGTTTGTGTGGGTATCGGCTCAACACTGACACTTGCAAAAGTCGCCAATAAAGCCGCTAAATTAACGTCTGCATCTAAAGGGGTGTGCGTGATAGATAACGAGGCAATTCGCCAAGCAACATTGGCCTCATTGTCAGTTAGCGATGTGTGGGGGATTGGCCGTAAAACTGCAGCCAAGTTAACGGTAATGAATATTCATACTGCCTGGGAACTGGCTAACACGTCGCCCACTATGATGCGCAAGCAATTTAGCATTGAAATAGAGCGCACCATTCGTGAACTCAATGGTGTTGCGTGTAAGCAATGGGATGAAGCAAGGGCCGATAAACAACAAATATTCTCAACCCGCAGCGTCGGCGAACGGATTACCGATATTGACAGCTTGCACCAGGCGTTATGCATGCATATCGCTATTGCGGCCGCTAAAGCCAGAAAGCAGCAATCATTGTGTAAGGTGATGATGCTGTTTGCCCATAACTCACCTCACGATAGTTACCCGCAAAGCTTTAAAGTCAATGTTAACTTTACCTGTGCTACTCATTGCAGCGCCGAAATGACTCATGCCGCATCCTCGGTAATACATCGGCTTTACCGCCCTGGTGTGCATTATTATAAAGTCGGTGTAGGACTACTCGACTTGGTGAATAGTCAACACCAGCAACTCGACCTATTTAATGCCAGCAAAGCCAAACCACAATTGATGCAGGTAATGGATAATATTAATCACCGCTATGGAGGCAACACTCTATTTTTAGGTGCACAAGGAGCACAACAGAAATGGGCGATGCACAGAGAATTTTTAACACCGCAGTACACAACAGATTGGCGCCACATTCCAATTATTCATTGTTAATTATGCTCATTGTTATCGAAGCGACCTCTATTTAGACGCTCTAACTTAGACGCTCTAACGATGCCAAATACCATTCCAATAAATAATAACGGTAACCGTTGTCATGGTAATACATTAAATAACGCCCATAAAAAAGCGCTACCCGAGGGTAACGCTTTTATCGTTGAAGTACAGATTACTTCTTAGCTTTTTTCTTCGCCGATTCGCTAACCCACTTACCGTTAACAAATTTCGCAGACCAACCTGTCGCTTTACCGTCTACTTCCGTGGCAACGTATTGCTCTTTGGTTTTGCGGCTAAATTTAACAGCGGCTTTGTTGCCGTCGTCATCTTCAACAGGTGCATCGGCAAGGTAGGCGTACTTAGGCCATAATAACTCACGATAAGTAACCAGTTCTTCCACTAAAGGCGCTCGAGTTTCGCGAGATTTAGGGAAAGTACTCGCCGCTAAAAATATACCTGCTGCACCATCTCGTAATACAAAATGGGCATCTGACTTAGTACATTTTAATTCTGGTAAGAAAATAGGATCTTCTTTTGGTGGCGCAGCTTCACCGCTACGTAACAACTTACGCGTGTTTTTACACTCACTGTTGGTACAACCAAAATACTTACCAAAACGGCCGTTTTTAAGTTCCATGTCATTGCCGCAACGATCGCATTCAATCAATGGGCCTTCATAGCCTTTAATTTTAAACTGGCCCGCTTCAACTTCGTAACCGTCACATGATGGATTATTACCACAGACATGTAACTTACGAGATTCATCAATGAGGTAACTGTCCATTGCTGTGCCACACTTGCCACAACGATGCTTAGCGCGTAATGCTTCTGTTTCACCATCTTCATTATCGCTAACAGCTTCTTCACCAGGAGTTAAGTTAAGCGTAGTTTTACAACGCTCTTTTGGTGGTAGCGCATAACCTGAACAGCCTAAGAATACCCCAGTTGAACCGGTACGGATCCCCATTGGGCGGCCACAGGTAGGACATTTAATGTCTTCTGTTAGTACCATCTCATTTGGCCGCATACCGCCTTCATCAGGATCTAACTCGGCCAACAATAACTGCTTGGTAAAGTCGCCATAAAAACCGTCTAATACTTTTTTCCAATCCAGCTTGCCTTGAGCGACATCATCTAATGTTTGCTCCATGCTGGCTGTAAAATCGTAACTCATTAAATCTTTAAAGCTATCAACCAAACGTTCGCTGACAATCTCACCCATTTTTTCAGCAAAGAAACGACGGTTATCCACTCTCACATAACCACGATCCTGAATGGTTGAAATAATCGTCGCATACGTTGAAGGACGACCAATACCACGTTTCTCAAGCTCTTTAACCAAAGACGCTTCGCTGTAACGCGGTGCAGGCTTGGTAAAGTGTTGTTTTGGCAACAACGTTTCAAGAGTTAATTTGTCACCTTTTGCAACGACTGGTAGAGTCTTATCTTCTTCGTTTTTCTTACTCACTTGTGGCTGAACACGAGTCCAACCATCAAAACGTAAGGTACGGCCACTGGCTTTTAATTCGTAATCGCCCGCGGTAACCGTTAACCGTGTTGCATCATATTGAGCCGGTGTCATTTGGCAAGATACAAATTGACGCCAAATGAGCTCATACAAGCGCTGAGCATCACGTTCCATATCGGTTAACGAAGCTGACTGTACCGTCACGTTTGACGGTCTAATCGCTTCGTGAGCCTCTTGTGCACCCTCTTTGCTGCCATAACGAATAGGATCGGCAGGCAAATACTTAGCGCCAAACTCAGAACCAATCATTTCACGGACATTTTCAACGGCTTCTTGGCTTAAATTTGTTGAGTCGGTACGCATATAAGTAATATGACCGGCCTCATACAAACGTTGCGCCATCATCATGGTTTTCTTAACACCAAAACTCAGGCGAGTACTTGCCGCTTGTTGCAGTGTAGAGGTAATAAATGGTGCAGAAGGTTTGCTTGACGTTGCTTTGTCTTCACGAGCTGAAACAACAAACGTTTCATTACGTAATGCATCGACTGCAACTTGAACTTGTGCTTCATTAATCGGTTCAAATGCTGCAGATTGATATTTCATCACCTGCATTTTTAAACTTTGCGCTTTAGTGGTGTTTAAATCGGCATGAATATCCCAAAATTCTTCAGGAACAAACGCCTTAATTTCACTTTCACGCTCAACCACTAAACGCACCGCTACCGACTGAACACGGCCAGCAGATAATCCACGGGCAACCTTTTTCCATAATAAAGGTGACACCATAAAACCAACAACGCGATCTAAAAAGCGGCGCGCTTGTTGAGCGTTAACCATATTGGTATCAAGTACCGATGGTTTACTAAAAGCATCTTGAATAGCGGTTTTGGTAATTTCGTTAAATACCACTCGTTGATACCGCGAAGCGTCGCCACCAATAATTTCCTGCAAATGCCAGGCAATGGCTTCCCCTTCACGGTCCAAATCCGTTGCGAGATAGATGTGGTCAGCATTTTCAGCTAACGCTTTCAATTCTTTAACGACTTTTTCTTTGCCAGGTAAAATTTGATACTTGGCTGCCCAGTCTTTATCTGGATTGACGCCCATACGCGCCACAAGTGCTTGTTTATCCCTGATTAGCTTGTATTTAGCTTTTTCATCAGGCAACATTTTTCTGACTTCAGCTGCGGTTTTAGTTGCAGTTGTACCGTCAGAAGTAGACGAAGTCGGTAAGTCACGGATATGACCCACACTCGACTTCACGATGAAATCTTTACCAAGATATTTATTAATTGTCTTGGCTTTGGCCGGCGATTCGACAATAACTAGCGATTTACCCATAGTTTTATTTGCGCCAAAAAGTCTCAAAATATAGAAAATTGATTCCATATATAGAGGGTTGAGACAATAGTTTCAAGTTAATCCCTCTTTTATATAGGTTATTAAGTCATTTTTTAAACAATAATAAAAAATAGAAAAAATAATATGCGTTTTTTAAACGTAATTGTTCACTTAATGATACTTGCGAGCATCTTCAGTGCATTTTTAGTCATTTATGCGTGTTTGTGCAAAATTAACACGCCTTGTTAAGCCTTATAGCTTCAGTATACTGACGTTAATTTAGCGTTAACTGACATGAGCAATCACGTTTCCTTTTTTATAAGTAACACAAAAAAGTGTAACTACAATAATAATTATTCACAAAAATTTTCAAGGATCACGAATGAAGCATTTTGAAGCAAACTTTGATGGCTTGGTTGGACCAACCCATAACTATGCTGGATTATCGTTTGGTAATGTCGCCTCATTAAGTAATGCGGCCCTCACTTCAAACCCAAAGGCAGCAGCCAAACAAGGTTTGCAAAAAGCCAAAGCATTAGCCGATTTAGGTATGGTACAAGGCGTATTAGCCCCGCAGGAGCGCCCAGATCTATACACACTACGTCGAATTGGTTTTTCTGGGTCAGATGCTGAAGTTTTACAAAAAGCCGCTCAACAGGCTCCTGCATTGCTTAATGCTTGTTGCAGTGCGTCGAGTATGTGGACAGCTAACGCCGCAACGGTTTCACCCAGTGCCGACACCCGTGACGGAAAAGTGCATTTCACTCCGGCCAATTTAGTCGATAAATTACACCGCAGTATCGAGCCCATTACCACAGGCAAGATTTTGCAAGCCACCTTTAATAACGATCGCCACTTTAAACATCATCAACATCTCCCAGAGCACACAAGCTTTGGTGACGAAGGCGCAGCAAATCATACGCGTTTATGTAGCGAATATGGACACGCTGGGGTTGAATTATTTGTTTATGGTCAAGAGGCCACTAATCCAAGTGCTGTAAAACCGACAAAATACCCCGCGCGCCAAACATTAGAAGCATCACAAGCGGTTGCACGTTTGCATCAGCTTGAAGATGAAAGTTGTGTATTTATGCAGCAAAACCCTGATGTTATCGACCAAGGTGTATTCCACAATGACGTGATTTCTGTCGGTAACCAAAACGTGTTGTTTTATCATGAGCAAGCGTTTTTAAATACCGACGCAAAATTTGATGAAATTCGTCGTAAAATGAACGCTGACATGCATTTTGTTAAAGTGGCAACCAGTCAGGTATCAATCGATGATGCGGTTCGTAGCTATTTGTTTAATACACAAATTATTACTTTACCCTCTGGCGAAATGGCGATTATTGCACCCACGAATTGTCAAGAAAACCCTGCAGTATTTGCTTACTTAAATGAACTTGTCACACTAGGCACGCCCATTAAACAAGTGCGCTATTACGATGTAAAACAAAGTATGCAAAACGGTGGTGGCCCAGCTTGTTTACGTTTACGCGTGGCAATGAACGAGCAAGAAGTTGCCGCGGTAAACCAAAACACCATAATGAATGACACCTTGTTTACTCGCTTAAATACCTGGGTAGATAAACACTACCGCGACCAGCTTACCGTAAGCGATCTAGCCGATCCGCAATTGATTATTGAGTCACGCACCGCATTAGATGAGTTAACCCAAATCTTAAAGCTGGGCAGCGTATATCAGTTCCAACGATAACGTTTTCTGCAAAACGACATTATCAAAACATTAAAAAGCCAGTCACTTTAGTCACTGGCTTTTTTTATTGCCCAACGGTTTAATACCAATTCTATTAATTATGTGACCAATCAGAGCCACTCAGATTGTTCAGTTTGAGGCGCATTGTTGAAATAATGGTTATTCCCTTTTAAGGCAATGCAACAAAGAAATGAACGGTCTGAGTGTCTCCTGTAAGGCGGGTTTCTGTGCCTTCCATGCTGCTTAATAGCATTTTGACGTAGAACAACTATGCCTACAATTCTATTACTTGCCTAGAAGACACAGAACTCCCGCTGAATGACCAGATAATTAATGGAATTGGTATAAGAAAGAGATCGTCTAAGCCAGGACATCTTTATACTGATTGGTAATCAACAAAAAGGGCGCTCAATGCGCCCTTCTAAAAAACAACAAACATTGGTTAACAATTAAAGAATCGTAACCCCAATCGATACTACCGGTGTGACTAAGCCATTAGGTGATTCTACTTCCACAAGGAATACCCCCGAGTTAGGTTCATCTTCACCTTTAATAGTGGCCGTAAATTGACGGCCACCATTGTAATTCGAGCTCGGCCATGTGTATTCACTTGAACTCACGACAGAACCTGCAGATGTTGTAAATCGTACAATAGAACCTGCTGGCATTTGCTGATTATGTAAATCAGAAATAGTGAACGTTGCCGTTGCAGAGCCTTTGCCCACAATCGTCATGCTGCTTTCACCAGAGTGAGTACCCGTGCTGTCGACAACAACGATACTGCTCGGCGCTGTTGCAAATGCAGTACTGCCTGACATCACTAAGGTTATGCTACGACGGACAAACAACGACTTAGAATCAGTTACGCCATCAGCACAAGCACTGTGCACAGGATCTGAACAAAGCACCCCATTGTACTTACTGTCTTTAGCATCAAAGACACCGTTAGCATTAAAATCAATTAACTCTTCTAAAGTGCCACCAGCTTGACCACCTGCTTGCTGTGGATTAAAAAAGCCATCTTCGTTGTAGTCATTATATGCATCATTTAAATCAAATGACTGCCCCGTTACATCTTTACCAGTAAGAAACTCTGATGCTTCTGATGCATCAAATCGGCCATTACCATTAAGATCTGGGAAAGATTCTTCACCAATGGCCGTCGCGGTAATCGTTGCTCGGCCGCCATACTTTTGACCATAAATATTGCCATAAAGATCTAATGTGGCGTCATACGCTAGAGTTGCATTAGGGTTACGAACCATTTGACCAGCACCATTGAGAAGCGTTTCACCTTCAGGTCTTGGCAGTTGGCTAGTCCACAACACAGAACAAGCACCATCTAGGGTTTGACAAGCATCTTGAATAGAACCACCTTCAGTGGTAAATGAGACTGTCGTTCCGTCTGGTACTGGGTTATTAAAGGCATCAGCCATACGCGCAGTAATCGTCACGGTAGTGCCATCAACATCCCAACCTTCAGCGTTTAATAATGTCGCTGCAACAGAGAAACTGTCTTGATCAGGAATACCTGTCGATACGATTAATTGGCTTGATTGACTTGAAATAGCAGGTACAGCGCTATTATCAACCGTTGCCGTCACGCGTAAAGACGTGGCGACAGTACCCGTGGTAACCACTGTTTGCACAATACCATCATTGTCAGTCGTTGCTTGTAATGGGTCAATTTTCACACCACCAGCACTGGTGTTGAGTGAAAATTTCACATTTTGATTAGCCACTACATTACTGTTTTTGTCTAATACTTTGAACTTAACGATTGAAGACTCTGTACCGCCAGTGCCTAAAATACTAATATTTTCAGGGACGGCAGAAACGAACACGATACTACCAACATCAGCCTGAAGCACATTAATAGTACCAACAGCAGATAAGCTTATTCCACCAGCGTTAGCCGTTACGTTAATTTGGTCTTCACCAACACAACCTTCAGCACGATAAGTTGACGTTGCAACACCGTTACTTGAAGACACCGGCGAACTGATCACAGCTTGAGCTGGGCTTTTAGTTGCACAAGTAGATGAAAAATTAACATCAACAGGTTGAGTAAAAGGATTGCCTAAATCATCTTGAATAGACACGCTAACAGTTGCCGTGCCACCCGCGGATAAATCAGTGGTACTAATAGAAGCCACACCTTCAACGAATGGAGTGCCACTGCCCATCACTACGTTTGTTGCACCAACAACCACAATGGTAGAACCGCTTTCGTTAGTCGACAATGTTGCGGTCGCTTCACCAGCACCTAAAGAGCTACCAGCATAAATATCTACCGTAGCTTTACCTTGGGCATTTGTTACCGCGGTCTTAACCGGTAAATCACCAATTGGGCTATCAAAAGTCACAATAGAAGATTTAGTAATACCGGTAACGGTTGCGGTTAATTTGCCTGGCGATAATGTACTAATAGACTGAATAGTATTACCCGCAGCATCAGTTAACACCAAAGAGACTTGTGCTCCACCACCGGCGGCACCACCATCGCCTGTCATAGTGACAAACAATGAAGCACTCTCACCAGATGTGGTCGTTGCGGTAACCGTTGCACCTGTATTGATTTCTGCTGTATTTAGCTGAATTGTCGCCACACCACTGGAGTTAGTCACTACTTCACCAGTACTTGGCGCAAAAGAGCCATAAGTCTCGTTATTAAGCGTAAAAGTAACCAGAGTGCTTACCGCTTTACCCGCTGAGTCTTTTACCGTTGCGGTAATGGTTGCGGGCTCTGCAACTGAAATTTGAGAATTATCGATAGTTAAGGTTATTGTTGTTGTATCTGTACTATCTCCTGTCCCATCATCTGTAATACTTCCTCCACCGCCACAAGCGAAGAGAAAAAATGAACATAAAAGTGCAAAACCTACTTTATATGCTGACCTCATTGTCAGGCTCCCTGTTACATTAAGATTAAACTAAATAATTATTATAGTTACTTATAGATTAACAATACGCAAATATATTGTAACTTTACCATAACTCTATTGTTTTCTGTGTCATTTATCCGTTAAAACTTTCACTTTTTGGCCATTTCCTAAAAGGGCGATTCCTGCTAATCTTTAGCCCATACAATACAGATCTAAAAATATTATAATGAAAAGGAATACTCTGTGAGTAAACAACGCAAGCTCGGACTCACGAGCAAAATTTTAATCGGCATGGGAATGGGCATTTTATTTGGCCTCGCATTAAGAAACTTCTTCCCTGGTAGTGCGTTTATTCAAGAATACATCACCGATGGATTCTTACATGTTATTGGCACTATCTTTATTTCCAGCTTAAAAATGCTCGTCGTACCGCTAGTATTTATTTCACTTGTTTGTGGTACTTGTTCCCTAAGCGACCCATCTAAACTGGGGCGTCTAGGTGGTAAAACCATTTCATTCTATTTATTCACGACTGCTATTGCGCTCACCATTGCCATTTTAGCCGCGGTGATTATCCATCCAGGTAATGCCAGTCTTGCAGGTAACGCATTAGAATACACAGCAAAAGATGCACCGAGTCTGTCTGAAGTCCTTATTAATATCGTACCCACCAACCCTATGCAAGCCATGAGTGAAGGCAATATGCTGCAGATCATTCTATTTGCAGTTATTTTTGGTTTTGCTATCTCACACATAGGTGAACGTGGGGCTCGTGTCGCGTCATTCTTCAATGACCTTAATGAAGTCATCATGCGTGTAGTCACGCTGATTATGCAGTTAGCGCCTTATGGTGTATTTGCCTTAATGGCAACACTGAGCTTAACGCTAGGCCTAGAGACCTTTGGCAGTGTGGTTAAATACTTCTTCTTAGTCGTCGCGGTATTATTTATCCAAGGCTTAGTGGTTTACCCTACATTATTAAAGCTGTTTTCAGGCTTAAGCCCACTGATGTTTTTACGTAAAATCCGTGACGTACAATTATTTGCATTTAGTACGGCCAGCTCAAACGCGACATTGCCTGTCACGATTGAAACCGCTGAACACAGAATGGGTGTAGACAATAAAATCGCCTCATTTACCCTACCATTAGGTGCCACACTTAATATGGATGGCACGGCCATTATGCAGGGTGTTGCGACGGTATTCATTGCGCAAGTATTTGGCATTGAATTAAGCATTATGGATTATGCAACGGTTGTTGTTACCGCAACGTTGGCATCTATCGGTACAGCGGGTGTGCCTGGCGTGGGCTTAATTATGCTTGCCATGGTGCTTAACCAAGTCGGTTTACCGGTTGAAGGTATTGCATTGATTATTGGTGTCGACAGAATGCTAGACATGATCCGCACAGCGGTTAACGTAACCGGTGATGCTGTCGCAACAGTGATTATTGCTAAATCTGAAGGTGAGTTTAACGAAGAAATTTTTAATAACTCACAAGCGGGTAAAGCAGCAAAAAGCTTTGAAGAGCAAGTGCTAAACAGTAAATAACTGGCTTAGTCAGCTCGAATATAAAAAAGCGCTAATATAGCGCTTTTTTTGTATAACTAAGGCATTATCATTGGCTTACCCCATAAAATATAATCAATATCAGAGCACAATGAATATGGACATCACTTTATTAGCCAGTTTAGCGGTTATTCATTTAGTCGCATTAATGAGTCCAGGGCCAGACTTTGCCATCGTCGTTAAAATGGCCACGCAACAAACACGCTTAACTGCCGTTTATTGCGCCTTAGGGATCGCCGCCGCTATTTTGGTTCACACGTTATTGTCACTCTTGGGGATCAGCGTGATGATCCAACAATCACCTGTGGCTTATATTGTGGTTCAACTTATTGGGAGTGGTTATTTGGCTTGGATGGGATTTGGCGCGCTAACATCAGCTTTAAAAGCACTTAAATTAAAACGTCAACCCGCTACTGTAGTGACTTCACCTATCGACAATGTGGCACAAATGTCATCATTTAAGGGGTTTAAAATTGGCTTGTATACCAACCTGCTCAATCCCAAAGCATTAATCTTTTTTATTACGCTGTTTACGGTACTCATAACCCCGCAAGTGAGTTTTGCCACTAAAACCGCCGCGGCAATATTATTATTTAGCCTGTCTTTTATTTGGTTTGGCTTATTAGCATTAGTGTTATCTAAACCGCGAATTCAACAAAAACTACTCGCGGCCAATACCATTATTGATTTATTAGTGGGGATCATTTTTATTGCTGTCGCCGTCACTATAGCCAGTAATATTGCCAGCAATATAATGAGTCAGTGGCTAGCTTGATAATCGCCATGGATTAACACGCTTGTAATTTGTCCCGCGGCGTTTGAAGTAGCCTGCGGGCAATGTAATCAACCAACACATTTAAACCTGCTGTGAACATCAATAACAATAACGCACCACTAAAACGAATTTCAGCAAAGTTACTGTCCACATAAAACCCTAATGTCATTACGCCTAACATACCTAAAATGGCAGTTTCGCGAATAATAACCTCAAAGCGATAAAACAATAACCCCATAAAGTGTGGATAAATTGCAGGTAACACCACATAGCTATAGTGATCTAATCGTGGGCGATAAGTTAACGGCACAATAATATCATCCGACTGCCTAGCCATTAAAAAGACCATTAAGCCGCTATTGTGCAATGCTAGCGCAATGATTGCCGGTAGCATAGATGGGCCAAGTAACAACATAAACACAAACGCTAATAAATATTCGGGCAATGAACGCAATATTAAATTCACCCCGCGCATTAGCATGATGACCCATGTTGGCATCATCAATGTCGTATTAAGCGGTAACATTATTAAGGTTAATACATGGGTTAAGCCCAACGCGCAGCAAGCTAAAACTAACGTAGCGATAATTCCCGGCCACACTTGGTCGCGCGCTAACTCATAAGCCCATTCACAGACAGCAACAAGCGTGTCTGCAGCAAACCAGGTAGTGAGCGTTTGCCCTTGGAGCATCGGCGGTAAAATATCTATCGAGATAAAGCGCCAAATCAATTGCGGTTGAAGCTCGGGTAATTCAGGTAAAAAATACACTGCTAAAGGTAAGTAAACCCATAACATCGCAGGCTTCGCCCAAAAACGAATAGTCCCTATCAAGGCGATAAACAAGATTAACAGCGCCCCGCCCTGCTGGTAATGGCCTTGACGAAACGCAGACTCTAAATAAAACCCTAGCGTCGGCATACCAATAAACCCTAATACTGCACTGCTTCGAAGCGCACATTCAAAGCGATAACGAATATATGCCACAATTTGCGGATACATATGCATCCAGCGGCCATAAATCAGTGTAGACAACCTGTCCGTACCTTTAGGCAGAGCAAACACGGTTTGCGGGGGAGCTTGTTGTAAAATATCGGCAAATACGCGAGCAAATGTGGCGGCATATGGCAGGCCAATAGCTAAAATACCGGTAAGCGGTGATAACCCAAACACTTGTAAAAAAATCAGCGCCCAAAAAATTTCATGAATAGCCCGAATAAAGGCGCACATGGCTGCTATCAAAGGGTGTTGATAAGCGAGTGCTAATGGAAATCCAAGCAATAGCCCCAGGCAAATTCCTAATAACGCAAAGCTGATGGTTTGCCACACGGCCTCTAATAAATATTCGGTTGCGCCAAAATCAGGTGTGATAAACCCCGTAAACATCCGCCCAAGTTCAGCCCAAGGCTCTAATGCAATCACTTCTGTGTCGGCAAAAAACCAACACACAAGCACCAGTAAAAATAACCCTAAGGTGATTTTTTGCCAGTGGCCAATAAAAGGAAAAAAACGTGTCGAAGCAGTATTTACCATCTTGTTAGGGTTAATCTGCACGATGAGGCGATTCATCGGCCACAACATAATGCTGAGACAAATGGGCCAGAGTGAGTTGCTTAGCGTTAGCATCTAGCACCACTTTGCCTGCACTAATCACAATAATGCGATCAAAATGTGCCAACGCCAGCTCAGCATCGTGCAAAACACAAATAACACTTTGATGTGATTGTTTCACTAAATTGAGCAACCTAACACCCATAAGCGGATCTAACGCCGAAAAAGGCTCGTCACCCATAAATACTGGTTGTTGTTGAAACAACGCACGAGCAAGCGCGACACGTTGGCGTTGACCGCCAGAGAGCTCGCTGACTTTTTTTTGCAGTGGCATATTCAATTCAAGCTGTTGGCAAATAACGCTAATGTGTTGCTGTGGTTGTGTAAACGGTAGCAACAAATTAACCATATTATACCAACGAGAATGACGTGCTAATCCGCCGATAAACACATTATGAAAAATAGACAGATTGTCGACTAAACCTTGTGCCTGTGAACACAAACACGTTTGCTCAGCCAGTTGTTGATACAGATGATGTAACAAGGTCGTTTTACCGACACCCGACGGCCCCAAAATCGCAACATGCTCATTGGCATTGAGTGCCAAGCTGATGTTGGGCAAAATAATTTTTTGCCCATAGCCTAAATCAGTATCAACAACGGTCAGCATTAATCTAACATTCCAATCGCTTTCGCCACACGTTCAATAGGCTCGTAATCACTGTTACTCGCTGGTACAAATGATTCGCGTGGAAAGCTGTCTAATAAATCTTTATCTTTCATGCCGATTAAGGTTTTGGTTAGCTTGTCTTTAAAGCCTGCACCATAAACAGTGTCTACACCAGAATGCACTGTCCATTGGTAATCTGGATAAGACGGACTTTGCCAAATCACGCTGACTTTTGACGTGTCAACTTCGCCTTTTTCAACAGCGGTGTCCCATACTTTATAATTTACCGCACCCACTTGATATACACCGGCTTCAACCTGGCTAATAGTACGGCTATGGTCGCCCGAAAAACCAATGCGCTTAAAGATTTTATCGACAGATTGACCCACATTACTTTCAATAAAATACTGCGGCATTAAACGCCCAGATGTTGAGTCTTTTGAACCGAACGTAAAGGTATAATCATTTAATACCGGAAAACTATCGGTTGCAGCTAACTTCGTAGAATGATGCGCAATAATATAGCTTTTGAAAAATTGGTCTTCAAAACCTTGGGCAATGGCCTCTGAACCCGGCACTAAACGGCGGGCTTGTACACCAGATAAGCCACCAAACCAGGCTAACTGAACTTGATTATTACGAAAGGCGGTGACTGCGGCAGAGTACGACTTTACTGGCACATATTTTACTTCAACGCCTAATTGCTCAGACAAATACACAGCGACTTTATCAAAGCGAGTGCGTAACTGGCTTTCATCTTCATCTGGAATAGCAGTAAACGTAAATGTTTCACTAACCGCAACGGTTGAAAACAAGCTTAAAACGCCTGCCAATATCATTCCTGTAAATTTCATCTTAATCCTTTGATTATCCATTAATGGCATCATTCTAACGTCCTACGACAACTTAACCTAGGGCCGCAAGCATAATAGTGCAGGATATTTATTACGGTTAATATTCAACCAAACAAAT
Organism: Shewanella sp. MF05913; assembly: GCF_059758095.1. Lineage (NCBI taxonomy): Bacteria > Pseudomonadati > Pseudomonadota > Gammaproteobacteria > Alteromonadales > Shewanellaceae > Shewanella > Shewanella sp. MF05913. Next base: position 273,909 of record NZ_JCAYNT010000001.1, on the reverse strand, counting down.
AGATAAGGTACTATCGATGAAATATAATTCTTTTCATATCACCCTCGTTAAGGATAAAAATGCGTATATTGGTCATAGAAGACGATCCGATTTTATCGCATCACTTAACGGTGCAACTGAGCGATGCGGGCAATCAGGTACAAGTGGCCTTAACCGCCAAAGAAGGCTTTTATCAAGCAGCGAATTACCCTATTGATGTGGCCATTATTGACCTAGGCCTGCCAGACCAAGACGGTATCAGCCTCATAAAATCACTGCGCTCGGCCGACGTGAAAGCACCCATCATCATTTTAACTGCACGCTTAACCTGGCAAGATAAAGTTGAAGGACTCAACGCAGGCGCCGACGACTACCTAGTCAAACCTTTCCAAAAAGAAGAGCTTATCGCCAGGCTAGATGCCATCGTGCGTCGAAGTGGAGGTTTTGTTCGCTCCGTCATTACCAGTGGTCCATTACAATTAGATTTAGCCGCCAAACAAGTCAGCCTGCAACAAACACCACTAGACATCACCGCATTTGAATACCAACTACTGGAATATTTAATGCGCCATTGCCATGAGGTAGTGGCCAAACAACGTTTACTTGATGTGATTTATGCCGATAAAGAAGGCGATCCAAATACTATCGAAGTGATGATAAGCCGATTGCGGAAAAAGCTCAGTCAAGGCGGGATAATCGACCCCATTATGACCATTCGCGGCCAAGGATATAAATTTAACCACCCATGCGACTAACTCTGCAACCCAAAAAGCGTTTACTCACAAGGATGTTTGTCACCTCCTTGTGCATCATTGCCCTCGTCGGATTTGGCTTAGCCTGGTTAATTAATTTACTCCACGCTCAAAATCGATATAACCAAACCACCAGCAATCTTATTGCTAAATTGCCCATTATTGCCGCTGAATTTCGCGAAAACAATTTAGTGCCGATAACCCAGGCACGTGAAGGTGATGACATTGATATTCAATACATTATGGCAACCTGTAATGCGCGCTATGACACGTTATGGCGTTCAGAATACGCCACTGACTTACACCTAAGCCAAATATGTGAACAATACCTCACAATTAAAGACGACTTGCCACCGTTTTATCTTAACTTTAACCAAAATCAAAGCTACTTTGCTTACCTGATGAGTATTGATGTTGACGCGCAAATGTACCATTTATTGATATTACAAGATGCCAGTGAGCTTAAAGCCGAACTGAGCCAGTTTAATCGACTCACCTATTTTAGGCTCGCGATAGTGTTACTTGTTGCGTTGTTATTACTGATCAGCGCAGCCTATTGGAGCATGCGCCCCTTAGCGCAATTAAAACTCGAGTTGCTCCAGCTTCAACGTGGGCGCAAGCAGCAGTTATCTCACGATTATCCAGAGGAGTTGCAAGGGATCACTACCGCGCTCAATCAATTAATCACGCAAGCAGATGATCGCCAAGCGCGTTATCAAAATGCGATGAATGACCTTGCTCACAGCCTTAAAACGCGTTTAGCCGCAAGCATCGCTATTATTGACGACCGCAGCTTAGAGAGACAGCAACAAAACCAACACATTCTTGAACAAATTAATGACATGGACCACCTTGTTCAATACCAGCTCAAGCGCGCCATGCTGGGCCAACAAGGGCTGCACTCTCAACACACCGAGCTGCTGCCCATTGTTGAATCGCTCGCACAAATGCTCGCTAAACTGTACCAACAAAAACACATTTCATTGAGCCACAATATCAGTGACCATCTTGCGCTGCCGTTAAGCAAAGGCGATGTGATGGAGCTACTAGGTAATTTAATGGAAAACGCGTGTAGACTGTGCATCAGCCAAGTCAGCGTGAATGCTCACATAAAAGATAGCAACACAGTATGCCTAAGCGTAGAAGATGACGGTCCCGGAGTGGATGACGCTATAAAACAAAAAATTATACAACGAGGTATACGCGCCGACACGCAATCACCCGGCCAGGGCATTGGGCTAGCCGTTTGCCATGAGTTGGTCAATAGCTATGACGGCACGCTCACCATTAACACCAGTTCGTTGGGCGGCGCGGCATTTATTATTGAGCTTCCGATCTAGTTGACACGATCTAGACAACACGCCGGAAGCGCTAGCACTGTTGAGTAAAAACGTTAGCTCAGTGGTGCGTATAATTGCTCTGCACGATTAAACATGGCCCAAGACGTTGCAATATATTTATCGTTGCTAATGGGCACATTACCACGATGGCTGTGAGTAAAACCGGCAGGCGCTATCACCATGGTGCCTTTTTTAGGGCTGATTTTACGCTGCTGGTAATAAAATTCTGTCTCTCCGCCCTCTTCAACATCGTTTAAATAAAACATGTATAACACCACACGGTGCAAGGCTTCATTATGGCCATTTTGCGGAAACTGCTCCGAATGCCAATGCGGATAACCCCCAACGCCTTTTTGATAATGTTGAATATTGATAGTTCCACTGCGATACAAATACTTTGTTAAGGTGCTGGCTCTAGGCTTACCTAACGCATCAAAATTGTTAGGCGTTAATGTCTGAGCTTGACCTTGCTCGTCGGTCACTTGCACCGATACCGCGCCCATCAATGCTAATGAATATTGGGTAAAATAATCCGTCATCTGCGTAAACGTCGCAGCCAACAGCTCATTTTTTAAGTCAGCTAAATCGGTAAACGCATCTAACATTAAATCACGGCTACGTTTTTTTTCGTTATCCACACCAAAGCCAGTTTGACCAGGGCCAACATTGGGGTGCGCATTAAAAGCAGCAACTAGGCGGTCACACAAATCATCGCTAATAGAATTGGGATATACTTCAATAAAATCCATAGAGGGTAACTATTATTTGTCCATTTATAGTATTATGCTGCCACGCCAACAAAGGCCCTGTAAAGCATAAAGGCAAACATAGCGTGTTGTTCTATCACGTCACCATGACTACATTATGAAAAAAAACCAAAAAGTCGCTGTAGAACAACTTGAAGTGGGCACGTTTATCCGTCTGCCTATTTCGTGGAAAGATCACCCATTCTTGTTTAGCAGTTTCAAAATAAAAAATAGTGCCCAAATTGAGCTAATCAAAGGATTAGGACTTAAGGATGTATTTTTTGACCCTGAAAAAAGTGACATTGAACCGGTAACCTCCACTGACGCTCTACAACAGCCGACAGAAGAAGAACTTGCTACGCTAAAAGAGCAAATGCTTAGCGACAAAACGGCCAAAATAGATGAACAGAAAAAACTCAAACGTGATTTGAAGAAAACCGAACAACAGTTTGAACGATCCGTCGCCATGATGCGCTCGATGGTGTCAAAAGTGAGCAGCCGCCCACTCAATGCCGTTGGCGAAGCCAAAGATTTAATTAGTAACATGACCAATATGTTGCTCAACTCAGACAATCTTGCGTTGCATTTAATGGGCGACGCTAAAAACGAAGAGCATATTTACCACCACTCACTCAACGTTGCCATGCTATGCATGTTAATGGCTAAAGAACTTGGCTGGAGCCGCGAAGAAGTTGAAACTATTGGCCTTGGTGCGTTATTTCACGACATTGGAAAACTCAAAGTACCCAGTACGATTCTCAATAAACGCGTCCCGCTGTCTGCGCCAGAAGAAAACTTTATCAAACAACACCCGTTAATGAGTATTAACTTTTTAAAGTTAGCCGACAGCTTCCCAGAAGAAGCAAAACCGTTAATCGCAAATCATCACGAATTTTTAGACGGTAGCGGTTTTCCACAAGGACTTAAAGCAGATAAGCTTGATAAGCTGTCGCAGCTGATCGCAGTGGTAAATGAGTACGACAACTTGTGTAATGGCACTAGTCAGGTTAAGGGTAAACCGCCCAGTGTGGCACTGGGAATGTTGTACAAAAATTATAAGGAAAAGCTCAACACTGAATACGTGAGTAAACTCATTAAAATGTTGGGTATTTATCCACCAGGCAGCATTGTTGAGTTATCGAGTGGCCAATTTGCCATGGTGATGTCGGTTAACTTACAACAGTTATTATTTCCCAACATCGTGGTGTATGACCAACTGGTGCCCAAAGACCAGGCGCCAATCATTAGTTTACAAAATCACAATATCACTATAGTGCGCAGCTTACCGGCAGCGGGACTGCCTAAAATAATTCACGATTATCTTAACCCAAGAGATAAAATCAGCTTTGGTATTGGCACAAATTAAACGTGCCTCAATAAGTAGTATTAATCAAAAAGCCACTTGTTTTAGCAAGTGGCTTTTTGTTACACGCGATTTACGGATATAAAATGTGAAGGTTAAGTCTGTAATGACTCTCTATCGCGATAAAAAATAAATCTCTCACAAGGTTAATACCATTCCGCATTAATAAGTGACCACTCAGAATGCGTCCAGCGGTTTTTGATTAAGGCGTCGCTATGTAGTAATGGTTGTTCCCTTTCAAATAGCGAGAACGCAGAGCAAAAGCGGCTGGGGCATTCCTTTCAGGCGAGTTTTAAAAGGGCTTACACTGCGTTGCATGACTTCGAAAGAGAATAACTATTCATTCAGTCATTCGCCTTGTTTAAGCCCTTTTAAATTCTCGCTGAGAGATCACTTACTAACGCGGAATGGTATAAATTACAACCAGCCTTTGCGTTTAAAGAAAAAGTAAGTTCCAGCAGCACTGGCTAGCATTAATGCGACTGCCATTGGGTAACCAAAGCGCCAATCAAGTTCTGGCATAATATGAAAGTTCATTCCATAGCTGCTCGCAATCAAGGTTGGCGGTAAAAATACCACTGCCGATACCGAAAATATCTTAATAATCTTGTTTTGTTGTAAACCACTAAAGCCCATTGCCGCGTCGAGTAAAAACTGTAACTTATCGAAAATAAACTGACTGTGAGGCATTAATGATTCAATGTCAGACAACATTTCACGAATAGACTTTAGGTTCTCATCAGACAAACTGTCACGATAATAACGTTGCATATACCGTAATGAGCGCTGGGTATCGAGCAAACTTAAGCGGATTTTACCGTTAGAGTCTTCTTGTAAGGTAATGAGTTTAAATACATCATCAAGCTCGTCGTCGTTAAACACTTGTTCGCCGACATTTTCTAATACGCTATATACGTCTTCGATTAAGTCAGATAAGTAATCCACTTTTAAATTAAATAACTCTAATAACAAGCCTTGTGGAGTAGTGATGTCTAAACGACCTAAACGCAAATAGTTACGCAATAAACGGATTAAACCAACATCTTCTTCACGAATGGTCAGAAGAAAATCTTTACGTAAATTAAACGATACGTTTACTGCTCGTACATCTGAACTCACGCGTTGTGGAAATAACGAGTTAATGTGTAGGCCGTCTTGGTTTTGGTAAAACCGTGCCGAGGCCTCAATTTCTTTAATATCTTCTTCGTCGGGCACTTCTTCAGCAGAAAACAACCTCAACCATTGACGTTCGGCATCATCGGGCTTTAATAAATCTAACCACAATGTCGACTCAGGTACCTTGTCACCCACGTTTAATTCTGTGGTAACCAGTTGTCTATTTTGATAGGCGTATGCAGTGATCATCGCTCCCCCAAAGTTGGTTAAACCATTAAAGGTATAACAAACAAAAATGCTCAAAAATTGGCGCTAGTTTACTCAACTAAAGCGTAATGAAAAGCAAAAAACTGATCCGCGATAAATAATCGTACCAGTTGATACTAAAAAATGATGATTCAATATAAAAAAGCGCCCTTATTGGACGCTAACATGGCGAGATAAATAACCCTAATTGATGCTTATTCGCCTTTTAAACGTCGGTCTAACTGATCTTTTAAGTTAGCGGGTACACCTTTAATTAAAATGGTGTCAGACACTGGGTCGTAAATCACACGCTCACCTAAATGTCCGCCGTCAAAACTTAACGTTACGCCGCCGCCAGTGCCCGAAAACTTTTTCAAGCTGCGTAAACTGGCTTTATCAGCTGGAAACTCTTCATCGAGTTCATAACTGCCGCCACAAGCAAAATCATAAAATGAATCCATACCAGAGTCAGCTAATTCATCGGCCAAGTCTTTTACTTCAATCACTTCACCCGCATCTGCTCGCTCTGAGCAATACTCAAACACTTTATTACGACATTGCTGGCGTTCATCTTTAGTTAGCTCACTGCCCGCCACAAAATCTTCAACCGCATGAATTAACGTTTTGTTTTGCGCTTTAGTGTTTACCCCTTCAACGCAGCCCATAAAGTCTAAAAAGAAATCGGCTACTTTACGACCGGCTCGGCCACGAATAAACGAAATATATTTACGTGAACTTTTATCTGCTTGCCACTCGGTTAAATCGATGCGCGCCGCTAACTGAATATTGCTTAAATCTAAATGATTGTTTTGCGACAACTCCATGTCATCTAATACTGTCATCGACGATTTCGCACTCAATAACGCCACAAACAAATAGTCGCTCGTCATACTGGTGTAGCAAGACATCAACAAAAAACCGCCCTGGCTAAAATCGTACTTAGCTAACTCTTGTTGCAATAACTGGCTTGCTTGACCACTAAACTCAACAAAGCCTAAATCGCCGTTGCGGTAACCGGTTAACGCATTCGCAAATTCATCGTTGGCTTCGCCATCATCACCGTGAGTGCCAAAAAAACCAAAGCCCTTACCCGCTTTACCTGAGTAAGTCTGGTGTAATTCTTCTAACATGGTTTCAACAGCGTTGGTATTCAACAACGGTTGCGGACGTAAACGACAGCGCATTTGTCCCTGACCGTCTTGAGAAATTTCGTGAATAATTGCTTGCTCAATACTAATAGCCATAAGCCTTGTTAACCCTAGTCTGTCGCAGATGATAATATAAAAAAGAATGATATCAGACCCACCGTATAAATCGAACAAGGGTTTGCGATATTCCTTAACCAGGTCGAATAAAACTTGAGGCGATTAACGACTAAATCCGTTATTATATGCAGCTAATTCATTCTTTATCGAAGTTTTCTGACTATGGCAATTCAATCTAAATACACCAACACTCAAGTTGAAGCACTTATCAGCGAGCTGCTTGCTACCCTGGCTAAGCACCAAGCACCTACCGATTTAAGCCTAATGGTATTAGGTAACTGTGTAACCCATTTACTTGACAAAAAAGTGCCCAATGAGTCACGTCAAAAAGTGGCAGAGCAATTTGCAAAAGCGTTAACACAGTCGGTTAAGTAATCGACAAAATAAAATTTATCACTAAGGCTAACAATCAGTTACACTGAATTAGTCTGTGATGATAACGTAGGAATACGAGTTAAGATGATCGAGCGCAAAAAGCAGCAAATGACGCGTGACAAAGTATCGCGTTTAGTTAATTGGGGTCACTGGTTTGCCTTCTTTAATGGCATATTGGCGATGTTAATTGGCGCTCGATATATTGGCAGCGTGGGCTACCCAGAAACCTTTATCGGTTGGGCCTATTTGACCATCAGCACCATTGGCCATTTTACCTTTTTAGCCTTCATCGGCTACCTATTATTTATTTTCCCAATTACCTTACTGCTACCTTATTCTAAAATCTTACGTGGTTTTGCCGCGTTTATTGCGTCACTCGGGCTCTACGCCTTACTGTATGACACCGTCATTTATGATGACTACGGTATTCATTTAAGTCCATTTGCATTCGACTTAGCCTGGCAAGACCTCAATGCATTACTCCACAGTACCTCTTACATTATTACGCCCATCGTCATTGTGTTAATTGAGTTAACAGCAGCAAATTTTTTGTGGAAGCGCATCGATAAAATACAGAAAAAACAGTGGGGCAACCGCGTTGTGCTGTTTGTCGGTGCGTGTTTTGTCAGCAGCCACTTGTTCCACATATGGGCTGATGCCACCAGCATGACAGAAGTGACCCGCTTCGACGACGCCTATCCTGTTTCATACCCAGCGACTGCACGCTCGTTTATGGAAAGCCACGGTATTGACAGCAGCATGCAAACACCCCAATCACGCAGTGAAAAATCGCGTAAACTCAGCTACCCAATAAACCCAATGCAGTGCAATGCCGACACTCAACAAAACGTGTTATTGATTAGTATCGACAGTCTGCGTGCTGATATGGTCGATAACGACACCATGCCATTTTTAAGCCAGTACCGTAATAAAAATCAACGATTTACAAAGCATTTCAGTGGTGGAACAGATTTCGACACCAGCATGTTTACGTTAATGTACGGCTTACAGGGTAATTACAGCGATCGCAAAGAGTTTGCCGTGACTAGCCCAATACTGACCAATATCTTAACTGAACAAGGCTATCAGCAAGCGTTTTTTGCGCCAACGGTGAGTAATGACATCACCAACAGCGCCATGTTTAAAGGCATGCAAATACATACCAGCGAAGGCGCTAACGGCAGTGCTGATGCAGACATTAATACCATCAATGCTGTCAACGCGTGGCAAGCAAGCCAAAAGCAACCCTGGTTTGCCTTAGTTAACCTCACAGCGCCAAAAGACTACGACACGCCTATCGGTTTTTTAGGGGTACAAACCATTAAACCGAAAATGGAGTTAAAACCCGCGCAAAAGGTATTATTTAATCAATACCGCCAATCGCTTAACTTTATAGACCAGCAACTGTCTAACTTACTGAATAATGTTAGCGACGACACTGTTGTGATCATTACTGGTACTTATGGCCAAGTGTTTACCAGTAACAGCAGCGACGCCCGCAACGACTTATCGCCTGGGAATGTGAATGTGCCACTCATTATTCATTGGCCAGACACCTATGGCAATAAAGTGAATTACCGCACCAGCCACTACGGTATTGCTCCAACCATACTCAGCCATGTTTTAGGTTGTACCAACCCTAGCACCGACTTTAGTGCGGGTCGCAGCCTATTAGAGCCCAACAGCGAGACCTGGGTGTACATCGGCGACAGCCGCCGCTTTGCGATTTATCAAAAATCTGAAATCACTGTCCTTGATCGCTTCGGTAAATACCGTATTTATGATGTTAACTACGATAAGCGCCTAGATAAAAAAATGAGTGCACCGGAGTTAATTCAAGTCATGCGAGAAGGCCGTAGACTCTATAATCAATAATACTATTGCGGCTAATTGTGTTTGATTAGCCGCACTGTTACCTGTTGATTCATTGAGCAGCCAACTTACGATAAAACCATTTTTCAAACATAGTTACGACCCATTCCCCGCACGACATCACTTTTGTAACAGCTCTCTCGTCATATACTGCCGCAGCAGCCGAATCGTTTGCAATGAATCAATAGTTTGACCGTTGGTAGTTGAGTGAGAAGTTCAATAGCCAGATAGTTGAAAGTTCAATAGCCGGATAGTTGGAAGTTGAATAAGCGGATAGTTGGATAGTTGGATAGTTGGATAGTTGGATAGTTGGATAGTTGGATAGTTTATAGCCAATCGGCAATTAGCATATAACTAACTGCTTGCGCTCATTAATTACTGTTGATAAAGTGCATAACCACTTAGTTACCCCAGTTGTTAACACTCACTAAGTGCTGATGTATACATCAAACAAATTCGGTATGTAGCGCAGCCCGGTAGCGCACTGTCATGGGGTGTCAGGGGTCGGAGGTTCGAATCCTCTCATACCGACCAAATTAAATCTAATAATGATATATTATCTCTATTAGATAAAACAAAACCCCATTTTAACATTGCTAAAATGGGGTTTTGTTTTTACGTTTAACGAGTAAGTCTATGTGTTCCTCTTCACGCCTGACGGGTTCGAATTCCTATCACATCAGCTATTTATGATTCAATGATCAATTAATTGCTTCGTGTAACTCTTGGTACATCAACTCGCGCATTTTAAACTTTTGGATTTTCCCCGTTACTGTCATTGGGTATTGATCGACGAATTTGATGTAGCGCGGCACTTTAAAATAAGCGAATTTTTCGGTTAAAAAGTGGCGAATATCGTCTTCGGTAATCGCAGCATTGGCGCGAACTTTAATCCAGGCACAGACTTCCTCACCATATTTGTCACTTTGCACGCCAAATACTGCGGCATCTTGTACATCTTTGTGAGTGTAAAGTTTTTCTTCAATCTCCCTTGGGTAAATATTCTCACCGCCGCGAATGATCATGTCTTTAATACGACCCACAATTTGCACATAACCCAGCTCATCCATTTGGCCAATATCACCAGAATGTAACCAACCGGCACTGTCAATGGTGGCCGCAGTTTTCACCGGGTCATTCCAATATCCTTGCATAACACAGTAACCGCGACTGCAAACCTCGCCGGGTTGGCCAATCGGCAATACCTCACCAAACTCATTAATAATTTTAACCTCGGTGTGCGGCAATGCACGGCCAACGGTAAGCACCTGTTTTTCTATGGGTGAGTCAATTTCGGTAATGTGATTCAGTGGGCTGCATTCAGTTTGCCCATAACCAATTAACACTTCCTTCATGTACATCAAATCTTGTACACGGCGCATCACTTCTTCAGGACACGTTGCCCCTGCCATAATGCCAGTACGCAATGAACTGAGATCAAATGAACTAAATTGCGGATGCTCTAACAAGGCAATAAACATGGTTGGTACGCCATGTAATGCGGTGCAGCGCTCTTTGGCAACCACTTGCAACGTTGTTATTGGGTCAAATGATTCACCGGGATATATCGCAGCAGAGGCATGAATCACACTCGCTAAACTACCTAGCACCATGCCAAAGCAATGATACAAAGGCACTGGAATGCATAATTTATCTGTTTGGCTCAACCCCATCGCATCAGCCACTAAATAAGCATTATTTAGGATATTATGATGCGATAGCGTCGCACCTTTAAGGCTGCCCGTGGTACCCGAAGTAAATTGAATATTAATTGCGTCACAGGGTGTTAACGACTCTGCGATGCATGCCAATGTGTGTTTATCTTCTGCGCTAACACTTTGCAATAAATCATTAAAATTAAGCATGCCCGGCGACGTTTCGCTGCCCATTCGAATAACATAATCGAGTTCAGGTAACGCTGTAGAGTGGAGTTCACCTATCTTGCTACAGGCGAGTTCAGGTAGGAGTTCATTTAACATCTGCAGGTAATCACTAGACTTAAACTTGTCGGCACAGATCACCGCACGACAACCTACATTACCTAATGCATATGCTAACTCTTCGGGTCGATAAGCAGGGTTAATACACACCATAATCGCACCAATTTTTGCGGTGGCAAACTGCGTTAAACACCACTCAATATTATTAGGTGACCATATCCCAACTCTATCTCCGGGTTGAATGCCCAACTTAATCAATCCGGTCGCTAACGCATCAATTTGTTCACAATATTGGCGATAGGTCCAACGGATGTTTTGATGGTGCACTACTACCGCTAAATTTTCAGGATACTCGCTCGCAATATCAGTTAAATACTGCCCAATGGTTTTAGAGATAAGCGGCGTGAAATGATTACCATGATATTCACTTGAATTGAGCGGGAATTGTGTTTGATGATGTTTGATGGTCATTTAAGCCTCCTTGCGTGCCATTGTTTAGGACAAACTACCTAAAGAACGACATCAGTCACAAGCAAAATAACCCTTCATTAGACTAAAGATGCATGGGGAATAATCTTTACAGACACGTTAACAATGTCAATACAAACGCAGCAAGGCTGCCACAACGTAAAGAGAAATAAGGCATAACCGGTAAGTATAATACCTATGATTCACATAAACATTGATTTGACGCATATTTTAATTAAAAATCGACCAAATGACTGGTGTTTTTACTTTTGGCGCCGATACACACTTTATCAATCACTTTAATAGCGGCTCTCATCAACAACATTATGCCTGACACTTTATCGACATTATTTTCTGTTACTGATGAAAGCCTACTCATTATTGGTAATTTTCAACCTCTTGTTGTATTCATCTCAATAGCTATTGCGGTTTTTGCCTCTTACATGGCTATGCAAGTAGCATCGCAAGCGACCGTCACGCTTAACGTATTCAAACGGCACTTACTGATCTCGTGCGGTAGTATCGCCTTAGGAGGCGGAGTGTGGTCGATGCACTTTATCGGTATGTTGGCATTTAGCTTGTGTACGCCAGTGAGTTACAACGTCGGGATAACCGCTTTCTCATTTTTGCCGAGCATTGCTGCATCGTGGGTGGCGCTCAATGTAATTTCTATTGAAAAACCCCAATTAAGCCATTTTGTGGTGGGCGGTATATTAGTCGGCGCAGGCATTGGCACCATGCATTATGTTGGCATGGCAGCCATGGAAATGGCGCCACTATTGCGTTATGACATGTTTTATTTTGGCTTATCCATTGTGGTTGCTGTGGCATTAGCCATTTTGTCTTTGTGGATCCGCTTTAGCTTAAATCACTTAGGCCGCTTCACACTCACTGACTTACATAAGAATATGATTGCAGCGGTCGTGATGGGCTTTGCGATTTCAGCGATGCATTATACCGGCATGGCAGCGGCACGTTTTGTTAGGCCTGCTGGATTTGAGTTTTCAGATCAAACCAAAATGGTATCGCTTTACCTAGGCATTGCGGTTGCCACAATGACCGTAGTGATTATTCTTTTTGTATTAACCGTCAACATGCTGATCAAATATCAAGCATCATTACACCAAACTAAACTCAGTGAAGCACGATATCGCGCCACCATATCAACTGCGATTGACGGTATCATTACCTTTAACGATAAAGGCATGATTGAAAGCGGCAATAAGTCGGTTGAAACCTTACTCGGCTGGCGACTAGAAGATGTTTGTCATCAAAATATCCGCAGCTTTATTCCAGCCACTTTTATCGATGACTTTGATACCTACCTGCGCAGTTATTCCGATGACACATTAAATAATCAAATAAGTGATGGCCGCGATGTTGAAGCCATACATGTTAACGGGCATACCATTCCTGTTAGAGTGTCTATTGGCCATGCCTGCATTGAAGGCAAAAGTCTGTTTGTGATGTACATCAGCGACTTGCGTCATCGTATTGAAATGCAGCGCGCCTTGATAAAAAGCGAAGCACAATTTCGTTCACTCATCACCAATATCCCCGGCATTGCCTACCGCTGCTTAAATGTTCAAGACTGGCCAATGGTGTTTATCAGTGATGCGGTCGAAAGCATTACCGGCTACCCCGCAAGCGACTATCTCGGCGCTCAGCCCAAACGTCATTTTTATGAGCATGTGCATCCCGATGATCTTGATTTAATAGCGAGCCAAGTGACTACAGACAAGGTATTCACACTCGAGTATCGCATTATCAATGCCGATGGCGATACCCGCTGGCTGCTAGGTTACGGCACTCATGTTGATGGCTTAGACATTAATGATAAGTGGCTCGACGGTTTTATTATGGATATTACTGAGCGCAAAGCAATGGAGCAATCGTTGATGATTGCCAAAGATAAGGCAGAACAAGCCGCATCTGCACGCGCCGCTTTTTTAGCCAACATGAGCCATGAGATCCGCACGCCAATGAACGCCATTATTGGCTTTAGTGACATTTTACTCGACGATAAACTCCCAACAGAACAACATAAACACCTAAAAACCATTAACCAGTCGGCCAAGTCATTACTGCACCTGCTTAATGATGTACTCGACAGCGCCAAACTCGACAAAGGCAAGTTTGAGTTAGAAATGCGAGATTTCTCGGTTATTGAAGAAGTCGATTCAGTCGTGTCTACTTTATGGTTGCAAGCCAATGCTAAAGGGTTGCATTTAAATGTTAACGTGGCCTCAGAAGTTGCACAGTCTTATCATGGGGCGCCAGATAGGATCCGCCAGGTACTCACCAACTTAATGGGTAATGCAATCAAATTTACCGCTGAAGGTGGCGTAAATATCGATGTCAGAGTTAAGCCCAGTGGTTGTATTGAATTTGCCATTGAAGACACCGGCATCGGCATGACACAAGCCCAACTCGCGTTGGTATTTGATGCATTTGCCCAGGCCGATGCCAGCATGAATCGCCGCTTTGGTGGCACAGGGTTAGGCACGACCATCAGTAAACAATTGGTCGAATTAATGGGCGGTAAAATTACCGCAAAAAGCACCTATGGCAAAGGCAGCTGTTTTACCTTTTCACTGCCGTTAACCGCGCCAAAGCAAAGCCTGCGCGAAGCTGCCCCATTATTCACCCGCAGCCTTAAACCATTAGCGATATTAGTTGTTGATGATATTCAGCAAAATATTGATTTATTGACCATAGTCATGAAACGCCAAGGCCATACCGTGATTACTGCACGCGATGGCAAGCAAGCCTTACTGCGGATGCAAAGTGATAATATTGATATCGTATTGATGGACGTGCAAATGCCCATCATGGATGGATTAACCGCATCACGACAGCGCCGTGAGCAAGAACGTGATCAGCAATTGCCACATATGCCCATTATTGCGTTAACAGCCAGCGTGCTGCCAGAAGATAAGCTTGCAGCACTTGAGGCAGGCATGGACGGATTTGCCAATAAACCCATTGATATTGCACTGCTAAATCATGAGATTGCCCAAGTCTTGAATCTTGAAAGTCATCATAAAACCCCAGACATGCAACACACTATCATCGATAGTAAACACGCAGTAAACGACAAAAAAGGCATTGCATTGTGGGGTGATAAAGCCACTCTGATAAAAGAAATCAATGGCTTTATGTTTAAACAACAAGATTGTATTAGTCAGTTACAGAACTTAATTAGCGCAGATGACTGGCCAGCTGTGCATGCTCAATTACATGGTTTAAAAGGCTTAGCGGGTAATTTGTCATTGACGCAATTAACCCGATTACTCATCGATGCTGAGCGACTGGCACTCATATCGTCTGCAACGGAGTTAGTTGCGTTGTTGCCATCACTTGAGCAAGCATTTGCCCAGATAACACAATACCTTGAAGCACAACAAGCCAATGAACGGGCTGAACCTGAAGCCGCAGTGACAACGACTCAAACAATGGATGCAGCGCAACTTAAACAGCTTATTAATCGTATTCGCCTTGCAGCTAAAGAAAACGAGTACAATGATGTTGATGTTGACCTATTGATTGCTTCAACACCTAAATTGTATCGACCGCATTGTACTTCAATACAGCATGCATTAGACGACTTTGAATTTGAACAAGCATTAACAGAACTCGACAGCCTTGAGTCACTGATTAATGCATAGGTAACAGAACCCATCAGATGATATTTAACCGACAAGACAGTAAACAAACCATCCTGATTGTGGATGATGAACCAGCAAACCTTAGAGTATTGAAAAAAATACTTGAGGACCAATATCGGCTGATTTTTGCCAAAAGTGGTGAAGAAGCCCTGCGATTAGTGCAACGAGAGCTGCCAAACTTGATTTTGCTCGATGTCATGATGCCTGGGATGACCGGATTTGAAGTGTGTGAGCAGCTTAAAGCTGACCCACTGAGCAAAGCCGTGCCGGTTATATTTGTCACCGCATTGAACGATGAAGTTGATGAAGCCAAAGGATTTGACGTAGGTGCGGTTGATTACATTACTAAGCCTATCTCCACGGCCGTCGTTAAAGCTCGCGTTAAAACCCATTTATCATTAGTGCAAGCGGATGATTTACGCCGTACCCGTTTACAAGTGATTCAACGTCTAGGCCGCGCATCAGAATACAAAGACAATGAAACCGGCATGCACATTATGCGCATGAGCCATTTCTCTAAAATCATTGCCTTAGCCTACGGTTTTTCAGAGTTTGCTGCAGACAATTTACTCCACGCTGCGCCTATGCATGACATTGGTAAAATCGGTATTCCCGACAGCATTATGCTCAAGCCCGGAAAACTCACGGACGAAGAATTTACCATCATGAAAACCCACCCAGAAATAGGTGCTGAAATTCTCGGTGATTCCGATTCAGACTTAATCGCACTGGCTAAAGTGGTATCACTGACCCATCACGAAAAGTTTGACGGCAGCGGTTACCCAAATGGCTTAAAAGGCGATGAAATTCCGATTGAAGGACGCATTGTTGCTATTGCAGACGTATTTGATGCACTTACCAGCAAGCGTCCTTACAAAGAAGCCTGGACAGTAGAACAAGCGATGGATTTTATTGAAAGCCAAAGCGGACTTCATTTCGACCCAGATTTAGTGGTGTTATTTCAACAATGTTTACCCAGTATTTTGTACATTAAACAGCGCTGGCAAGATTAATCTTCAGCATGTAAGTGGGTTTACATCACCTGTAATTATACTCTTTTAATATCATCGCTAAATCGATAACTGAGCCAGCTCTGCTGGCCTTTTTGTTTTTCATTTATAGGATTTTTATGACATCGGCAAACAACACCGCATTGGAACTCAATCGTAGCGGAATATTAATCGTACTAGCTCTGGGAACCTTTATTTTAGGGTTATCTGAGTTCTCAATGATGCCCATGCTGCCGCTCATTAGCGAAACCTTTGCCTCTTCGCCATCACAAAGTGGCTATGCGATTAGTGCTTATGCCATCGGTGTGGTGGTTGGTGCGCCCATTTTAATGCTGACCACCGCCAATATGAAAAAACGCCACGCATTAATGATTTTTTTAAGCTTAATGTTTGTTGCCAATGGCTTAAGTGCTATGGCAACGTCACTTGAACAACTCATCACATTTCGATTTTTAAGCGGCCTGCCCCACGGCGCTTATTTTGGTGCTGCTATTTTATTGGCCGCAGATATCGCGCCCCAAAATAAACGTGCCAGCTATACCCAATCGACCTGAAGATACGTGTTTCAGAGCTTCACCGTGTTTTCAATACTAGGCGCGTTAATGCGGTAATGTCAGTACCTTATAAATTAGCGCAACAACGTAGTGGGAACACGGTGAAACTCCCAAAGGGCAAGTTTTACACGCGTCTATGCTGCGTTATTGATTTTGGAAAGGGAATAACCATTACCCGCAATCAATGCCTTGCCTAAAAGCGTGTAAACTCTTGCTGAAATCGAGCATCTTCAGGTTGATTGGGTATATTTGTCAAAGTGTTTATGGGCTTAACGATTGCCACTATTGTTGGTGTGCCGATTGTGACATTAGTGGGCCAAAACCTCAGCTGGCGCTATTGTCTTGCGGGTGCTTCTGCACTGGCATTGGTTGCTTTTATTTGTGTGTATGTTGTGGTGCCTAACATTGCTAATAACCAACCCTCAAACTTACTCAATGAATTTAGCGTATTAAAAAATAAGTTAGTGTGGTCAATTCTCGGTATCGTGATCATTGGCTTTGGCGGAGTATTTTGTTTATACACGTATATTGCAGACACTATTTTAGTGGTCACTAAAACCCCTGCTTACACCATTTCAATCGCCATGGTGATGTTTGGTATTGGCTGTACTTTAGGCAATTATGTGCTGGGTAAAGCGGCTGATCGTTCGACATTAAAAACCACCGGACTCGCGTTAATATGCAGCATCGTATTTGCCTTTGCTTATGTGAATGCCAGCTACAATATTAACCTATTGTATGTGGTGATATTCTTTATCGGTTGTAGTGTAGGGTTAGCCACGCTCATTCAAAGTTTATTAATGGATGTGTCACCTAATGGCCACGCTATGATTGGTGCGTTAGTGCAATGCGCATTCAATACCGCCAATGCTATCGGCCCTTGGCTTGGGGGCATCGCCATTGCCAATGGCGCAATGCCAAACGAAACGGGCTATGTCGCTGCGGCACTGTTTATGGGTGGATTTATGATGTGGGTGGTTAGTTATCTGCAAATGAACAACAAACAGACTCCGCTCGAGCCCTGCAATGCCTAAACATTAACGACCAATCATGCCATCTTATTGATGGTGTGATTGGCTATACTGCCAACAAAACACCACTCATTGGGTTATCGGCATATACTCTGGGTTTTCACCATTAGGTTTAATCGGTTACGTCAAATGTGGAGATATTATTCATCCACACTAGACCAAATCCTAGCTTGACTCGTATTGAACGTTATCAGCCACATAACTAGATTGAGCCAGACGATGTTTTCATTTTTAAAATCAGATCCAACTAAAAAACTGCGTAAAACCTACGACCAAAAACTCGAGCAAGCCATGCAAGCACAGCGTAAAGGCGACATTAAAACTTACTCGTTATTAACCGCTGAGTCGGAAAGTATTTGGCAAGAGATTGAAGCATTAGAAAAATCGAAAAAATAACTTAACGATTGAGTGGATAACTGACAATATTTTGAAATACCACGGTCTCACTCAAGGCATGATATCCGTGAGGCTGGTCTGCAAAAAAACGGCTACTTTGGCCAACAGTCAAGGTTTGCCACTCGCCACCACTCAATAGAGATAGCTCCCCTGTTAGCACAATCACATGCTCAATCACCCCGACACTGTGGGGTGCTGACATTTGCTGGTGATATCCGTTTAGGGTGATTTCAAACATCTCAAAATGCGTATCAGGATTAAACGTAAATACGCTTTTAATGAGCATGTTAGGATCTTCTGGGAAGGTTTGCTCTTTGGTTATCTCACCATGCGGAGATGTCATAAAGGCAGAAAAAGACGTATTTAAGCCGCTAGCTATTTTCCATAATGTTGCAATGGTTGGGCTCGATTCTTGACGCTCAATTTGGCCTAACATTGCCTTCGATACACCCGTTAATTTTGCAGTTGCATCTAAACTTAACGCCCTCGCTTTACGCAATGCTTTTAAATGTTCTGCCATGTGGGTTTTTATATTCATAATGTGCTAACGCTATTTGAATCAGATTAACGATAATTATACGTCATTTTGATGCCTACCCTAACATCTTGTGCGTTATAGCATCCGATGTTATATTCCATCTTCATTAACGTGCGCTTTAACGCACAAAAAGACAGACATCCTTCTTTTAGACTCGTGCAATGCAACAAAATGGACTTTATTATGAGTAAACAAGGCATTGCAACAAGCCATATCTCAGCTGGATTTACGGCGGTACTGGTCGGTTATACCAGCTCAGTCATGATTGTTATTCAAGCGGCGACACAGGCTGGCGCTAATGCTGCACAAGTCAGTAGCAGTTTATTGGCGTTGGGATTAGCTATGGGAGTCACATCCATTGGTTTTTCCTGGTATTACAAAACACCAATCCTGACTGCATGGTCGACGCCCGGAGCAGCAATGTTAATTGGCGTAGTCGGTGAGTTCAGTTTAAACCAGGTTATTGGAGCGTATATTATTTCAGCGGGGTTAATCACCTTAAGCGGGTTCATTAAACCGTTAACGCGTTTGTTATCTTCTATTCCACCTGCACTGGCTGCTGCCATGTTAGCGGCAATTGTACTGCCCTTTTGTGTTAAAGCCTTTATACCATTATCCGATGAGCCCATGTTGTTTTGCTTGTTGTTCATCAGCTTTATGCTGGCCAAACAATGGTTGCCCCGATACGCCATGGCCATCTTATTAATCGTTGCTATAGGGTATGCTATTCAGGCGGATGTATTTAACAGCGCCATACGCCAGCAATTCAACTTATCCATCGCATCTCCCATATGGATAACACCCGAATTCACCCTATTGCCAATCCTCAACATCAGTATTCCGCTATACATTATTACCATGTTGTCGCAAAACTTACCGGGACTCGCCATGCTAAAAAGCTATGGTTATTTAAATCAAGATGATACTGAGAAATACAATCACCCTCATGGCTCACCGTTACTGATTGGCAGCGGATTATCAACTATGTTATTGGCACCGTTTGGTGTGTTTAGTATAAATTTGGCGGCAATATCGGCAGCCATTTGTATGGACAGCAGTGTTGATGACGATCCCCAGCAGCGATATCGAGCCACATTATGGGCCGGTAGCTTTTATATTATTGCGGGATTGTGGGCCAGCGCGGTTGTGGCATTATTTATGGCACTACCGACAAACATTGGCGATATGCTTGCAGGGCTAGCGCTAATGGGAACCTTATTGATGTGCCTGCATAGTGCTTTTGATGCGGTTAAATACCGAGAATCGGCATTATTAACCTTTGTTTGCACCTTGTCAGGGATCACTTTTTTAGGCATTGGAGCGGCGGTTTGGGGTTTATTACTGGGATTAGCTCACCTTGTCGTCAGCCAAAGACAAAAGTGAAAAGCAGAGATAACGTGCCTTAGCAGCAATTAAACATGACTAATATGTGAGCAAACATCAGGAATGTATTTGCAATACCGCCTAAGCTAGTGACTCAAATTTATTGTGAATTTGACGTATCATTGGAGGCAACATTATGTGGTGGAGAGTAATCATCATTACGTTAGCTTTTCTATTGTTAGGCGCACACTTTCTACGTTTTAGCCAAACCGAATGGGCTATCATCGCTGCTATCATGCCGTTGTTAATGTTTATTCGCCACAATGTCATTAGCCAACTACTTAAGTTCGCCTTAGTGCTGAGCGTGATTTTTGTTTGGGCTGTGACCACATTTAACTTTATTGATATGCGCATTACCTTGTCAGAACCCTGGCTCAGACTGGCAATAATCATGGCTGGCGTGATGTTATTTACCTTATTTGCCGCTTTTTGCACTAACGGCCTAAACCATAGATTACGTCACTAATCCAATAAGTTAACTAGTCCGAGACACTCACTAATCCAAAGCATTAAAAACAAGTTCATTAACGCTTTGGCATAAGCCATTTTTTAATACTGGCTCTGCGGTAAAACAATAACGCGGCGAATACTGCAATATAAATACTCGGCTCAATAATCTCCGACTTTACCGACCAGTAAAAATGGATCGGCGCCAACAGCGCAACCACATAAATCCAATTGTGTAATGACTGCCATTGCTTGCCCATTTTGCGTTTGATTTTAAGTGGTGATGTTAACGTCAATAAAGTCACAATAATCAACGCCGCAGCGCCCACTAAAATGTACGGCCGTTTAATCACTTCCTCAAATAATAATCCCCAAGCAAACAGTAAGTCTAAACTGACAAAAGCACTAATATGCAACAGTGCATAAGCAAATACATACAAGCCGACTAAACGGCGAGTTTGCATTAATGCAGCCATTTTAAACCGTTTGGCAATAGGTGAAATCAATAGCGTTGCGAGTAAGCTATTTATCGCCCCCATGCCGGTGTAATGGATAATATATTGCACCGGATCACCACCGGCATTATCTGTTAGCACTAACGCTACAAGATACAATGCAGGCAATAAAAATACGATGTGCAACATCACCTTAAGCCAAAACACACCACGGGGGCTTAAACGCATTAGTAAAACTTCCTTAAATCCATGTTTTTATATAAGTCGGCAACAAAATCACCATAGCCATTGAACATTTGTGTAGGAATGCGTTTAGCGGAAAAGAGTCCGCCCTCACCAATGCTTCGCTCACTTGCTTGCGACCAGCGCGGATGATCCACTTCAGGGTTTACGTTGGCATAAAAGCCATATTCGTTTGACGCCAGTTGATTCCAACTGGTGGGCGGTTGCTTATCCATGACTCGAATACGCACAACTGATTTAATGCTCTTAAAACCATATTTCCACGGCACGACTAAGCGAATGGGTGCGCCATTTTGTGGCGGTAAGGTTTTACCGTAAAGGCCAACCGCTAAAAACGGCAGTTCGTTCATAGCCTCAGCAATGGTTAAGCCCTCAACATAAGGGTAATGAATACCGCCGCCCATTAGACGACTTTTTTGCCCTGGCATTTGCTCTGGATCAAATAAGGTTTCAAACGCCACATGAGTAGCATTGGATTTAACCCCTGCTTCTTTCAATAGTGTTGCCAGTGAAAATCCAACCCACGGAACCACCATCGACCAGGCTTCAACACAACGTAAACGGTAAGTTCGCTCTTCAAGGGCGAAACGCTTGGTTAACGCTTGTAAATCTAACGTAATCGGCTTATCGACAAGACCATCAATCACCAATGTCCATGGGTCGACGTTAAAACCTTGTGCATTATCATATGGGTCAGACTTACCGGTACCAAATTCATAAAAATTATTATGACGAGTAACTTTATCTTCTGGCGTTTTCACATCTGGCAGAACAAATTGACGCGGCGTTGAATAATTTAAGCTTTGAGTGGTAAAAGGGTTCTTCGCTTTTTGCTCGCCAAACAAATCAAATATGCCCGCTTGCACCTGCCCAGGTAAACTGGCGCCTAATGCCCCTAAACCTAATGCTTTTATAATATTGCGGCGGTCATTAAACACCGACTCTGGCGTCACTTGATTGTCTGCGACATGCCATGGAGCTCGTTGTAATATGCCTGGAGTAAATCGGTTTTTACGCGCCATGGATCACCTCTTAAAATGCCGTCATTGGATTAATATTATAAATTTTTGCCTTATGTCACTATTAGACAGGTAAGCTTAAGTATTTATTTCAATTTAACTCAAAATAACCTTAATTCGTATTTATAAACAACTTGGTATCAACGACTATACGGCTTGAGCGTTGGATTAGATTTAAATTTAATCATTAACAATAAAAAATCATCAAATCCTGATTTTGCCTCTTGCAGGCAGTTATTAGCCGTGCGACCCTTAGCCATTATTTTCTATCGGTTTTTGTTATGCCTTTTGCTGTGTCGTTAACTCCTCCTCAAATTGCAGCGCTGATTGCGGTCGCGTTTCTTGCCTTTTTAATTGGTGCACTCATCAACCAACGGTTAACTCGTCAGCGTTGGGAGCAATTAAAGCTTCAACACGAACAAGAAAATCTCACGGCAGTGAACGAAGCCCACGCTGAATTGGCCAGATTACAAGATACGCTCGATGACAAAATCGATCACAGTAATCACCTGCAAACTAAAATTGAGAGTTTGATTTCGCAACTATCAACCGCCGAAGCCAAAGCGGATCGCGTCTACACCGTAGAACAGCAATTAACAGACACTCAGCATCGCCTGATGGAATCTCAACTTAACCTTGCTAAGTCAAATGCTGTCCAGCAAACCATATTGGTTAAAGCTGAAGCCGAGCAAAAATCATTAGAAGACAAAATCGCCTTACTTGAGTCAGCCGAAGAGCGCCTTAAACTGCAATTTGAAAACTTGGCTAACCGCATTTTTGATGAGCGAAGCGAAAACTTTAAACAACAAAATGTCTCGCAAATGGACGGCGTGCTTGGGCCGTTAAAGCAACAGCTTGAAGGCTTTAGGCAACAAATCCAAGAGTCTTACACTCATGAGCAATCTGAACGCAGTGCGTTAAAACACCAGTTAGACCACCTGCGCGAGCTCAATATGAAAATGAGCCAGGATGCCATTAATCTCACAAAAGCTTTAAAGGGTGATAATAAGCAGCAAGGCAATTGGGGCGAAGTCATTTTAGAGCGTGTACTACAAGAAAGCGGCCTGCGTGAAAGTCACGAATACCATATTCAACAAGATTTAAAAGACGATAACGGCAAACGATTTAAACCCGATGTTATCGTCCACCTGCCAGAACAAAAAGATGTGGTGATTGATGCAAAAATGTCACTCGTGAGTTACGAGCGCTACTTTAATAGTGAAGACAAAGATATTCGTGAACAGGCCATCAAAGAACATGCTCTGTCGATTAGGCAGCACATTAAAGGGCTGAGCCAAAAGGATTATCACAAACTGCATGGGCTTAAGAGCCTTGATTATGTGTTGATGTTTATTCCTATTGAGCCCGCCTTCTTGTTAGCCATTGAATACGACCCTAGCCTGGTTAACTTTGCTCTCGAGCATAATATTATGCTGGTTAGCCCGACTAACTTATTGGTAGCACTACGCACCATTAACAATATTTGGCGCTACGAATATCAAAACCAAAATGCCCAAAATATTGCCAAGCAAGCCAGTCGAATTTACGACAAGCTCTGTGGCTATTTAGAAGACATGGAAAAACTCGGCCGCGCATTAGAAGGCGCCGACAAAAGCTACCAAAGTGCGATGGCGAAATTGTCATCCGGCAAAGGTAACTTAATCCGACAAGCGCATTTTATGCAGCAACTTGGCGTTGATACCAGCAAGCAAATTGACCGACAACTGCTTAATAAAGCATTGGACGAGTCGGTAGAAACCGCGGCTGAGCAATCAATGTAATAAACAAGACCAGTGCAATAAAAAAACCAAGATAATAAACACAATCGGTAGCATAAATATTGCGATTAACGAGTAGATTAATCTTTATTTAATCAATGCACGCAATAGTTAAGCTCTCACGTAAGTAAACCATATATATTATTATCGCAAACGATGTATTGAGGCGGAGATTCTCATTTAAATGCGTAACACTTTGGCTAACACTTTATTCACCGGCTTGTTGATCCTGGCCTCGCCTTTGGCTTTTATCAGCCAGGCCAGCGCGCTTACGCAGCAGCAACAAACCTATCTTGATGCGCGTAAAGCGCTGGATAAAAAACAGCTAGGGCAATATGAAACCTTACGCAAGCAATTAGCCGATTATCCGCTAACCGTTTACCTTGATTACCACGCCACTATTGACCAAATTGTTCAATCGCCAGGCAATACTGCGCTTAATGCGATTAATCAATTTGATACCACGCCGTTGTATAACAATGCCCGTTATCGTTACTTGCTCAATGCCGGTAAAAAGCAGCGCTGGCAAGATTTTTTAGTAATTTCACCAAACACTCCAAACGATATCCGTCTGCAATGTTATTACTACCAGGCACAGCTTGATGCGGGTAATAAAGACATGGCATACCAAGGCATTGAACGCTTATGGGTTTATGGTTATTCACGCCCAAATGAATGTGACCCAGTATTTGATAAGTGGACCAAAGCGGGTTATCGCACTCAAGAAGTTATTTGGCAACGCTTGCTACTGAGTTTTCATTCAGGGCAAAGCAGTTTATTAAGTTATTTATCACAAAAAGTAACCACCCACAGTCGCGAAGCTAAATTGCTTATGTCGGTGTATCGTGACCCTAATACTTTGCGTCATATGAATAAGTTTACCAGTTCAAAACCGATTGTCGGCGATATTGTAGATGCGGGTTTACGCAAGCTTGCTCAGCGAGATTTACATCAAGCCATTAAACTCTATGTTAAATACCAAAAAGCCAATCGTTTTAGCGATACTGAAAGTAGCGAATTAAACCGTTATTTAGTGCGCAGAGCCTTAATCAAACAAGACGAGAAATTGGTTAATCATATCGACAATATGCTGCCGCTGTTAGATTCAGACGACTTATATGAAATGCGTATGCGCTGGGCCCTGCGTGAACTTGATTACACCACACTCAATAAATATTTAGCCTTGTTAAGCGACCAGGGCAAAGCCAATCCGCGTTGGATGTACTGGCAAGCCAAAATGACCGCACGCAAAGATAAAACCAAAGCCACAGAATTACAGTCGGTGCTCAGCAGCCAGCGTAACTTTTATGGTTTTAGTGCCGCTGAAGCGTTAGGTAATCCGCTGTCGATGAACAACGATAACTTAGCCCCAAATTCAGAGCTGCAAAAACAGCTCGATCAAGATAAAGGCTTAGCTCGTGTTATTGAGTTAATGGCGCTAGACAAACGCATTGATGCTCGTAATGAGTGGGTTTATTTAATGCGCCGTCACAATAGCGAGCTCACGGCACAATATGGATTATTTGCACTGCAACAAGGCTGGCATGGCTTTAGTGTAGAGTCGAGTATTCAAGGTAAGCTGTGGGACTCTTTAGCCCTGCGTTTTCCGCTGGCAGCCAATGATGAATTTATCAAAGCCAGTAAAAAATATAACCTCAATATCGATGAGATCAGAGCGATATCGCGCCGCGAAAGTGCGTTTTACCCTTATGCGACATCGGGCGTAGGTGCACGGGGTTTAATGCAATTAATGCCTGCAACAGCAAAAGAAACTGCGCGAAAGAACAAAATTGCTTATAACGACGTAAAAGACTTATACGACCCTAACGTTAACATTATGCTCGGCAGTGCCTATTACAGTGAACTGCTAAAGCAATTTAACAACAACCGAGTACTGGCCACCGCTGCGTATAATGCAGGTCCTGGTAGTGTTCGCCGTTGGTTACGAGCATCAAACGGTACGTTAGATGCCATGACATTTATTGAAACGATTCCATACACCGAAACCCGAGAGTATGTACAAGCAGTATTGAGCTATCGCATGATTTTCCAACAAAATGGTCAATCAAACGACAGCATGTTTAGCAGTAAAGAGCTAAGCGACAAATACTAGATTTACACCCGCTCTCAGGGTAACGTTACAGATTGATGTGCTTTTTCACCATCAATCTGTAACCCACCATTTAGCTACAACCTCAATCCATTGAGGTTAATACACTGGGAGCGTTCGTGTCGCAATCAACTATCGAAACCTTAATCTCACAGCTTGGTAAAGTATTATTAGGTAAACCTGAACAAATTAAGCTCGCGGTTGCCTGTATCCTTGCCAAAGGTCACTTACTGATTGAAGACTTGCCTGGCATGGGGAAAACTAGCTTATCTCAAGGCATTGCCAGCAGTTTAGGCATGAGTTATCAGCGTATCCAGTTTACCAGCGACATGCTGCCTGCTGACATTCTTGGCGTGTCAATTTACAGTAAAGAGCAGCAACAGTTTGTGTTTCATAAAGGGCCGGTATTTAACCAAATGCTACTTGCCGATGAAATCAACCGTGCCAGCCCAAAAACCCAAAGCGCCCTGCTTGAAGCTATGGCTGAGCAACAAATCACTATCGATGGTATTACTCATCACTTAAGTTCACCGTTTTTTGTCATCGCCACCCAAAACCCGTTAGATCAAGCCGGTACTTTTCCGCTACCAGAATCACAGCTTGATCGTTTTATGATGCGGATTTCGATTGGTTACCCAAGTCATGACGCCGAATTGGCCATGCTAAAAACCCACACTCAAGCCACTAAACAAGCAGCGTTGGCTCAATGTATCACGCCACAAGAGTTGTTATTACTTCAACAACAAGTGGCACAAGTGTCGGCGTCGGATGCGGTACTTAATTACCTTATCGCCTTAGTCGATTTTTCACGCCAGCACGATGTTGCCAGCGGTTTATCGCCAAGGGCCAGTATTGCACTGTTGCAAGCCGCAAAAGCATGGGCGTTTATTAATCAACGTCAATATGTGGTACCAGAAGACATTCAAGCGGTATTTGCTTCGGTTGCAGAACATCGTATTCGCAGCAGCAGTCAGTTTCAGGGTCAAGCATTGTCTGACACTATCCTTGCTAGCGTTAACCCTATTCGCTAACGCCAAGGGGCAACCGTTAACATGAGCAAACATAACGCCAACAAAGCTCAGTCAGGTTATAGCAAACCGTCGTGGCTGCAACGCCTTATTCCAGCGTCAATGACTAAACGTTGGGATCGTTGGCTAACCAGGCGTTTACCGCCGCAAAAACACATCACCTTAAGCCATCGCAGTATTTTTATTTTACCCAGCGGCTTTGGTGTGTTTTGGATGGGGCTAATTGTGCTGCTGTACTTGTTTGGCACAAACTATCAAAACAACTTGGTGATTGGCTTAAGTTTACTGCTAGCCAGTGTGTTTCACACCTGCATTATTTACAGCTACAAAAACCTTGCAGGCCTCAGCTTTAATGCCGTCAATCCGCCCATAGCCTATGCAGGCGATAGCACACCTTTTCCTATCATGTTAACCGGCAACACACGCAACAAACATAAAGACACCACTCATCAACAAATCTGTTTGCAGTTTAGCCACCAGCGCCATGTGCGCTTAAAACACATGGAGCAGCAATCGATAGCGACCGTACCGTTTGAGCATCCCAAACGTGGGCACTTAAATCCCGGTCGCATTAAAGTGTCATCCAATTTTCCCCTAGGGTTATGCCGCGCCTGGTCGTACATAGACCTTGATATTCATCATGTGATTTTTGCCAAACCCGAAGCCAGTGACATTGTGCTCTCTAGCCAAGTGAGTGACAGCGACAGCCAATATGAACATGGCAAATTACGACCTGGGGTGGATGATTACAAAGGCCTACGCGCTTATGTTCCGGGAGAATCCCTTAAACAAGTCGCGTGGAAACAATGGGCCCAAGATAAAGGCATGCTTTCAAAAGAGTTTGCCGAGCCAGAAGGCCTACCCGTGTGGTTAACCTTGGCCAATACCAATGGCAAAGATATAGAGCAGCAACTTAGTCGTTTAGCCTGGCAAGTCGATAAACTCAGTCAAACACAGCAAATTTTTGGCCTCGTACTTGGGCAAACTGTGATAAACCAACACACAGGTGAAGCTCACCGTATAGCCTGCCAAACGGCTATTGCCACCTATCAAGGTTATGCCAGCATCAATCCTGACTTTACCTCAGGCTCAGCTAACATCGATGCAGAGGCGACATAATGAAAGATAACTTTGACGCCATCATCAGCCGTAATACCTTGTTTTGGTTATTAGTAACGAATGTTGCCGTATTAAGCCCGCTGTATGAACAAGCCACGCTGTGGAGCATCGGCATTTGTGCTATTTGTTTTGTTTGGCGAGTCGGTATTTACCTGGGTAAAGTGGCGGCTCCGCCCAAGTTATTAGTGACATCACTAGCCATCGGCGCGGCAACGACCCTCGCCTTAGTCTCATCTGAAATTGGTTTATTGAACGCATTAGTGAACTTATTGATTTTAGGTTATGCCCTTAAATACATCGAAATGCGTGAACAGCGAGATGTAAAAGCCATTGTGCTAGTGGGGTATTTCTTAATTGCTCTTACCTTACTCGACCAACAAGGCATGCTTAATACCTTGCACTTGTTAGCCGTGGTCGTGATTAACACCAGCATTTTAATCAGCGTATACCAAGACAAATCCAACAAAATAGCCAACCTTGGTTTTAGCGTTAAGTTGGTGCTTCACAGCTTACCGTTAGCCATATTATTGTTTATCGTATTTCCACGCTTGGGCCCATTGTGGATGGTGCCCAACATGAAATCGGCCACCACAGGCTTGTCTGATGAAATGTCTTTTGGCGATATTAATAAACTCACCCGCTCAGCAGAGTTGGCTTTTCGCGTCGGTTTTGACAACCCAGACGGCACAACCCTAGGCCCTGCCAATCAAGATTTGTACTGGCGTACCTTAGTGATGGAAAACTATGACGGTAAAACATGGCGCCAGGACCCGAGCATTAAAAACATACAGCGCCAAGCTTATTTTCAAAAACCACAACGTGATAAAGCCGTAATAACGGGACAAAACCGTAAAATTGAATACGTGGTGATTAGCGAGCCAAGCCATCAAAAATGGTTATATGGTCTCGACGAAGCCTTTAGCGACAACAGCCAAATAGTTGAACTCCCAGACTACCGCTTATATTCTCTCAGGCCGGTTGATCAGCGTATGAGTTATCGCGTGACTTCTTATCCAGACAATGTCATGGAGCTAACGTTAAAAGACAATACCAAAAAATTAAATTTGGCATTGCCACCCAACAGTAATCTTAAAACCCAAGCCTTGGCACACAAATTTGCGCAAGATTATCCCGAGCCACAAGCGCGGATGAACGCCATGATGAATTACTTTGCCGAGCAAGCTTATTACTACACGTTAAGCCCACCGACTGTGGGCGAGCAGCAAATTGATGACTTTTTATTTGAAAACCGCGCCGGATTTTGTGCACATTACGCCTCGGCATTAGTGTTTATGGCCCGCGCAAGCGGCTTGCCTGCCCGTATGGTGACCGGTTATCAAGGCGGCGAATACAATCCTCAAGCAGGCTATTACAGCATTTATCAATACATGGCCCATGCATGGACAGAAGTGTGGTTAGAAGGCCAAGGCTGGCAGCGTTTTGACCCAACCGCCATGATTGCACCACAACGCATTTTAGATGGTTTTGATGCCACATTCGACAGCCAAAGTAGCTACCTTCAAGACAGCCCTTTTAGCGCCTTAAAAATGAAGCAATACCCCTGGCTTAACGATTTACACCAGCAACTCTCGAGCCTCGATTACTATTGGAGTGTATGGGTACTGGGCTTTGATGAAGACCGAAAACAGCAGGTGTTATCAAAACTATTAGGGGAAGTCACCAGCAGTAAAATTGCCTTAATGATGATTTTTAGCTTTATCATCATTGCCTTAGTAATTGGTTACTATGCTGGATTATTTACTCAAAATACCTTGCAAGATCCGCTGAACAAACGCTATCAGTTGGTGTGTCAGCGTTTAGCTAAACGAGGTATACCTCGCCCACAAGGCCAGGCACCACAAGATTACGCTAACGATGTAGTGGCACGTCTCAGTGACAAGCATCCACGTTTAGCGGCCGACTTTAACGCATTAAGCCGGGCCTTTATGGCACTCAAATATCAACCGCTGACACCAGAGCAAAGCCAGCAACAACAACAGCAATTTATGCGCTTATACCGTAAATTACGCCTACGTTTATTGCGCAGTTGATCCACTGCATAAGTTGAGTAAAACTATGCACATTTGTTCAGCAAACAGCAGGCTATATTATCAATAAGCATAGTTTTGATTGATGAAGTTCTCTAGAGTCCATAGAATGAATTAATGTCGAATCAGCGAGTGGCTCATGCTTACCTTAATTCAATCAAATCAAATGGAAGTGTTATCGCAACAACTAGCAAAACTGCTGGCGATTAGCTCCGATAGCCTGAGTGTATTGAGCGGTGAACATATTCTGGTGCAAAGTCCCGGAATGTCGACCTGGTTACGATTAGAAGTGGCCAGGCACAATGGCATTGCGGCGGCGCTGACCTTTCCGCTGCCATCGAGTTTTACCTGGCAGCTATGCCATGACTTGCTGCCTAACGTGCCAAAAGATAACGCGTTTACTAAAGCGGCAATGACCTGGAAATTAATGGATTTATTGCCAAGTTTGCTAGACAACAGCGACTTTAGCCCATTAAAGCAATATTTAAGCCCGCAGATCAGCCCAGACAACAATCTGAACGACGCGTTAGTCATCGATCTCGAAGCGACAAGTAGTGCCAAAGGTGCCAGTAAAACCAGCCACACACTGCAAACTAACGACACAGCTCATGAGGCGATTAAGTTATTTCAATTATGTGGCCGTATTGCCGATATTTTTGACCAATATTTGGTGTATCGCCCTGAGTGGATTTTAGCCTGGGAGCAAAACCTGCCTCTGAGCCAAATCAATAGCCAACTAGAACTCGATGACAATCAACGCTGGCAACCTATATTGTGGCGCGCGCTGGTCGATTATAATCGCCACCAACTACAAGCCAGCCATTATCATCGCGCTAATTTACACGCCGATTTACTAGCCGCGTTGATAAACCCCGCCACCGATTTATCCATGTTACCTGAACGCTTATATGTGTTTGGTATTTCATCCATGCCGCCACAAACCCTTGAGGTGCTTTACCATTTAGCCTCAAGAATTGACGTGATTATGTTGTCGCTAAGCCCGTGTCAGCATTATTGGGGCGACATCATCGAGCCCAAAGCCAGAGCGCGCATGGCACTGCAATATGCTAACAAAAAACAACTCGATCAGGACTGGGAAGACAAGCTTGAAGTGGGTAACCCTTTACTGGCCAACAATGGTCAAATGGGTCGCGAATTACTCGATTTAATGCTCAGTTTGCCGCCCGAGCACACCGACTTTGGCTACGACTGTTATGTTGAACCCACACCAGACAACTTACTGCATGGTGTGCAGTACGACATTTTACAAATGGAAACCCTAGGGCAACCATTAGGGCCAGATGCTGATATTTACTTAGACTTGGGCGCCAGAAGAGAACTCCACACTAACGACAATTCAATTACCCTTCGCAGTTGTCACAGTGCCTTAAGAGAAGTTGAAACCCTGCACGATCATTTGCTTGAGTTGTTGTCTAGTGACAGTAATTTACGCCCTAAAGATATTGTGGTGATGATGCCAGATGTCGCAGCATATGCGCCGTTTATCGACGCCGTATTTGGCACAGCAAACAGCCAATACTTTGCCGACACCAATCCACAAAAAGGCGACTACTACCTGCCCTACGCCATTGCCGATCGCGGCGCAGCGCAAGAGTCACCGCTTATTAATAGCTTTTTAACGTTACTTAATATCAATCAGAGCCGCTTTGGCTTAACTGAGATTGTCAGTATTTTAGAGGTGCCGGCTATTTTACGCCGTTTCGATCTCGATGATGACGAACTCTCGCTTATCCGTCGTTGGTTAGATCAGGCCAATGTTCGCTGGGGCCGCGATCAAGATACCCGCAGCCAATTAGGCGTGGCGTCCTTTGCGCAAAACTCATGGGCATTTGGCATTAAACGCTTAATCTTAGGTTATGCGTTTAACGACCAGGCGGAGATATATCGAGACACCTTAACTGTACAAGGTATTGAGGGGCAGTCTTCACAAGCGCTAGGTAAATTACTCAACTTTTTAGAAACCATCGACACCTACTACAGCTTATTCGCCGGCGACTTTAGCACTCAGCAACGCTTGGCCCAATTACAGCAATTATTGGCAGACTGTTACGACACCAATGATGACGAACGCGAGCAAATACAAGCAATACGTGACGCCTTGGTCGTATTAGAAACCGAGCTTGAAAGCGCCGGACATCAAGGTCAGGTCAATATTGAAGTATTAAAGCAATGGTTTAACCAACGCCTTACCGAGTCTCGTGTTGGCCAACGCTACCTTGCCGGCAGCATTAACTTTTGTACCTTAATGCCAATGCGCTCAATTCCATTTAACGTCGTGTGCTTATTAGGCATGAACGATGGCGTATACCCTCGAGTGCAACATCCTGTTGGTTTTGATTTAATGGCTCACTTTGGCCCTAAAAAAGGCGACCGTTCACGCCGTTTAGACGACAGATACTTATTTTTAGAAGCACTCTTATCAGCCAGACAACAACTGTATATAAGTTATATTGGCCACAGCGAACGTGACAATGCCGAGCGTATAGCCTCGATGTTGGTCTCTGAATTAATTGAATATTGCCAATTAAGCTATTTACCCTCTACTCTTAAGCATCAGCTTGAACAAGGTCATGATGTCAGTAATGATGACGCCGACAATCACGTGTTACAGCAGCTGATCCAAGCACAGCCATTACAACCGTTTGATGCTAAATTATTTCGCATAAACCGCAGCAACAACCCACTACAGCAAAGCTATAATTCACAGTGGTGTCCACCCGCTAAACAAGGAACGATTAGTATGCCATTTTTCGATCAACCATTGCCATTATCAGCCGAGCAAGCCGACGAAGTGTTTGCCCATACTCATATTGATAACCAAGGCATTAAAGTGGTCGAATTAGAGCTGTCATCGCTAATCCGCTTTTACCGAAATCCAGCCCAGTTCTTTTTTAATCGCAGTTTGAAGGTGGATTTATCATTAGATATTCAAGCAGACGATAACGATGAACCATTCAGTCTCAATGCATTAGAGCGCTTTATATTGCAATTATCGATGATAGATAATGCCATCGATAATAAACTGAGTGTGCCTAACGACGCGCTGATTAACCGCCTTAAAGCCAGTGGTGAGCTACCGATGGCACCGTTTGATAATATCTTGTTAGCGCAATATCAGCGCGACATTGTGCCATTGATTAACCGAGTGCAGTTTTTGCAAGACGAGCAACCGATGCATACGGTGAATGTCGACCTTAATTTCGACTTAAATCTCGAGTCAGCCACTGAAGATAACGCCTCAAAAATTCGGGTTAATTTGGTTGGCCGCATAGACGATATCTTGCCAAAAGGTTTAGTTAATTATCGCCCGGGCACCGCTCATGGCCGCGACTTCATTAGAGTATATTTGCGTCACTTATGCCTTAATGCCATGGCAGATCAAGTAGTGCCAACTGCGCAACATAAAGCCAAACAAGGCTACAGTTACTTACTCGACATTGGCCACTTTCACGCTTTTGCGCCAATAACCGCCGAACAAGCCCGCGAACAACTGATGCGCTTTATTGTGTGCTTTATTCAAGGCCAGCGCCAACCACTGTGCTTTATGCCTAAAACCGCCTTTGCTTACGCAGAAGCTGAAGGTGAGCACGAAGATAAACTGCTTAAAGCCGAAGCGAAATGGGACGATGGCCAAACCCAATTTGGCGAAGCCTTTGACCCGCATAATCAGCGTTTATTTAACTTCCCCGATGATTTTAGCCAGGAAGGTTTTGGCCAACTGGTCGAACATTTATTACAGCCCATGATAAGCCTGTATCACAAAGATAAATTGGCAGAACTTGAAAGCTTTGTCTCTGAAAGCACCTCGAAAAATGTTGTAAAATCGATTGCCCCGAAGGCTTCTGGAACTCAAGAATGACGTTAGCCACCCGCGATAATAAAGTCAGTGCGTTAAATGCTCTAACTCTGCCTTTTGCAGGTTCAAGCTTAATTGAGGCCAGCGCAGGTACGGGCAAAACCTACACGATATCGGGTTTGTACTTACGTTTATTACTCGGTCATGGCGGCAATTCACCACTGAGTTGTGAGCAAATTTTGGTAGTAACCTTTACCAATGCCGCAACCGAAGAACTGCGCGACAGGATCCGCAAACGTATCAACTTAGCGTTTAAGCGTTTTTTAGGTTTAGCGATTGACGATCCGTTTATTGAACAGCTATATCAAGACATTAGCGAAGATGAGCGCCCTATCGCGCTTCGCCGCCTAGATTTAGCGTTAAAATCGTTAGACGAAGCCGCCATTTTTACTATTCATGGTTTTTGTCAGCGTATTTTATCCGACATGGCTTTTGAATCCTCACTCTTGTTTGAGTCAGAGTTTACCCTTGATGACAGCGAATTTTTACATCACGCCGTGCGCGATTTTTGGCGTGAAGTCTGTTATCCGCTGCCGCCTTTTTTAGCAGAAGCCATTAGCGATAAATTTGCCGAGCCCGATGCCCTGGCACAAAATTTACGGCCATTACTTGGCGCCAGCCAGGCTCAATTATCAAACCAACCAATGGCCTTTGATAAACTCAGTTCAGAGTTGAGCGTAAGCCTAAATCGCTTTAGCTTACTGTGGAAATCTCAGCACGAGCAAACCTTAACATTACTGCATAAACTGCCACTCAACGGCCAACGTTTTGGTAAAGCAAGTGATGGTTACCCCAAGCTTGCCAAGGTGTTTGACGACATAAGCAACTGGGCAACATTCGGCCAGGGATTGCCGCCGATTAAAGCCTTAGAACAAATTGCATTATCTGACCTTAAGCTCAACAAAGGCGGTGTAGTACCCAGCGCAGCTGAAGCGCCCTTACTTGAACATATCGACAAGTTACTTGAGCTCATTAATCAATTAATTCCGTCATTTTTAGTGCGCGCTCGTGAAGGGATCCGCCAGCGTTTTGCCGGGCAAAAGCAGCAACGCAACTTAATGACGCCCGATGATTTGCTACTCAGTTTAGCCATGGCGTTAAGCCAAAATCCGCACACCTTGGGCCAGGCAATAGCCAAGCGATTTCCGGTGGCATTAATTGATGAGTTCCAAGATACCGATCCGCTGCAATTTACTATTTTTAACCAGGTCTACCAGCAACCACTGGCCTCCCAACTTGAACTTGTGGCAGAGAACAGCCCTGAGCAAGTTGATGCAAACAGCCCTGAACAAGCTTTGGATAACCAAGCAAACAGCCAGCAAACAGGCAAGCTCAGTTTGTTAATGATTGGCGACCCTAAGCAAGCCATTTATGCCTTTCGCGGTGCCGATATTTACACCTATATTGCCGCTAGACAACAAACACAAGCGCACTATAATTTAGAGACAAACTATCGCTCATCGACCAAGTTAGTTAACGGCGTCAATCAATTATTTAGTCAGCACAGCAATCCGTTTATTAGTGATGAAATCCCTTACGACCAAGTCAATACGCCACCAGCATCCGCTCATAAAGTGTTAACTGAAGCGACAACAGACCCTAGCGCGTTACGGATTAAATTACTCGCCGAAGACAGTGAGCTTGGCTTAAATAAAACCACAGCCAGACAAATACTTGCCGCCGATGCCGCCAGTGAAATAAAACGCTTATTAACCGAAGCGCAGCAAGGGTTGTGCACCATTAACAACAAAGCGCAATCTCAACCACTCATAGCAAAACACATTGCCGTGTTAGTGCGCGACCGTAACGAAGCCGCGGTGATGAAAGCTGAGCTATCAGCACGAAAAATTGGCGCAGTATTTTTAAGTCGCGACAGTGTGTTTAATACCCTAGAAGCGCGCGAAATGGCGCTGTTGTTGTACGCCCTCGCCACCCCAAAAGATGAGCGAGCCATCCGTGCCGCCCTCGCTACTGAGTTAGTGGGTTACAGCGCGCTGCAAATTCATCAATTTAACCAGGATGAAGAACAGCGCCAGCAAGTGCTCAATCAATTTATTCACTGGCACGAGTTATGGCTTAAACGCGGCGTGATGCCAGCGCTGCTTAACTTTGCTAGCGAAACCCAATTAATCCACCGTTATCTGTCGCAAGCAGAACAGCTTAAAAGCGAACACATTAACGATACTGACGACACTGACACGGCAGCAAACAGTAAAGGTTCGGGCGAGCGCCGCCTTACCGACTTTAGGCATTTAGCCGAGTTACTCCAGCAAAAAGCCACTGAGCTTGATGGCAGTAGCGCTTTAATCAATTGGTATGAGCAACAACTCATCGACACTCAAGGTGGCGATGAGCAACAGTTGCGCCTAGAGAGTGAGCAAAACCTGGTACAAATTGTGACGATCCACAAAAGTAAGGGGCTTGAATACCCGGTGTGTTTTGTGCCGTTTATTAGCCTCGCCAGAAACAACAGCCGACGACCATCACCGATGTTGTATCACCAAAATGAGCAACTAGTGTGGGACATAGACGCTACCGATGAAGGTTGGGAACAGCTTAAACAAGAAACCCTCGCCGAAGATTTGCGCTTATTGTACGTGGCCTTAACCCGACCGATTTATGTGTGTTATTTATACATTGCCAATCAAAGTCGCCAGCTCAAAGCGGGCATCAGCAGCCAACTGCACGAAACCGGAATTGGCTATTTACTGGGGATTATCGACAAGCATACTGAGTTTAGTTTAATCAAAGCGCAGGTCGACAAAATCGCCACAATTGATGCCATCAGCGTAAGCCAAATAAGCGACAACATTGATACCTCGGCATTGGCCAGCATAGATGACAGCGATATGCACTTAAGCGCTAAAGAGGTCACGCGTAAGCCAAGTTTAGCCTGGCGAGTCGGCAGTTACTCAGGCCTCGTGAAACACTTGCCCCATGAGCGCGTCGCTCCGGGTGCTGATGATGAAGACTTTAGCGATGAGCTACTGCAATTGCAGTTACAAGATGACGAACTCATTGAACCACAACTCGACCGCTTTAGCTTTGAGCGAGGCGCTAACGCCGGTAGCTTTATGCATTTGGTATTAGAGTTGTTTGATTTTACCCAAGCAGACACCGAACTTGCCGGCGCACTGCAAAAAGCCATGAAACAATATGGTTTTGATGAAACATTATGGTTTGAACCGTTAAGCCTGTGGTATCAGCATATTTTAGCCACACCGTTAGCCAAGCATCAATCAGTTCACAATGACTCAGATGCCATTAGTCTAATGCAATTGCCGCCAAAACAAACCAGTGTCGAAATGGAGTTTTATCTGCCTATTTCCACCTTACAAGCGCAGCAGTTAAACCATATTTTACAGCAACACGGCTATGTCGCCGGGCTCGACTTTGACACCTTGCAAGGCATGTTAAAAGGCTTTATCGATTTAACCTTTGAGCACAAGGGCCGCTATTATATTGCCGATTATAAGTCTAACCACCTTGGCGACAAGTTTAGCGACTATAGCGAAAGCGCCATGGCACAAGCCATTAATAGCCACCGCTATAACTTGCAGTACATCTTGTATACCCTGGCATTGCATCGTTATTTACGCTTACGCCTACCCGGCTATAATTACCAGCAACATCTAGGCGGCTGCTATTACTTATTTTTACGCGGCATGAGCCCAGAACACCCTGGCAGCGGCGTGTTTTTTGACAAACCACCACAAGCGTTAATTGAGCAACTCGACAGCCTATTTAATGGCGATGCGACTCACGCTGTTTTGGAGACGCCAACATGCTAATGCTCAGTCAACCTATCGACTTATTGCTTAAACAATGGCAACAACAGCGCTTATTAACCCCACTTGACCGCCATTTTGCTCTTGAGCTGGCCAGTATTGAATCTATGCCAGCTCAAGTATCGGCTGACGCTTCTGTACAGAACACAGCTGCTAATACTGAAAACGTGCAACAGCCATTACAGCCAGATAACAGTTCAACATCGCTGTTTTTGTTAGTGTGTGCGTTATTGAGTCAGCAGCTGTCTAATCAGCACAGCTGTTTGGTTATAGATCAAATTAATTTAACCAACCCAATGGCAGAAGACAGCCACAAATATGCACAAATTAACTGCCAAATCAGCCTAAACCACAGTCAACTGATTGAGCAAATCAGTCAGTTTGATGCCGTCGGTTTACCCGGTGACAATAAACCATTAATTTTAGAGTATGGCCGTTTATACCTTAATAAATACCACTTTTTTGAAACCCAAGTCGCCAATAAGCTGACCCAGCTTGCCAGCCAGAAAATCAGTATTGATTTAAGCCAAAGCCAATTGCCACAGCTTATTGACAGCTTATTTCCCAATGGACAGACGGATAATTCTGCTATTATCGATTGGCAAAAAATCGCCACGGCAACCGCGCTCATCAACGCATTAGCGGTAATCACTGGCGGCCCGGGTACAGGTAAAACCACCACGGTCACCAAGTTATTATTGTTGCTGCTTACCCAATCGAGTTTAACCATTCGCCTAGTGGCGCCAACCGGTAAAGCTGCGGCACGCCTAAGTGAATCGATTAAAGCCTCAAAACAGCGTTTGCATAAAGAGTTGACCCAATTAGCCAACCAAAGCATTGCAACAGTGCTAATTGAAGCGCTCAACAACATTCCAGAAGAAGCCTCAACACTGCACCGGCTATTAGGCGTTATTCCTAACTCGCATCAATTTAGGCATCATCAAGACAATCCATTACGGCTCGACTTATTAGTAGTCGACGAAGCCTCTATGGTCGATTTACCTATGATGCACAAGCTACTCAGCGCCTTGCCCGCCCATGGCCGCTTGATTTTACTGGGCGATCAAGACCAGCTTGCCTCCGTTGAAGCTGGCGCTGTATTAGCCGACATTTGTATTGGTTTAAAGCATGGGCAAGACAATATGCCCTCACCCGCGTCTTCGCCGTGGTCAATGCGTTACAGCCAGGCCCAGGCGCAACAAATTGGCCAATTGACAGGCCAGGATGTGAGTCAATTTATTCACCCACAACCTAAAATCGGCGACAGTTTATGCATGTTAATGCACAGTCATCGTTTTAAAGGTGATGCCGGAATTGGCTTACTCGCAAATGCCGTCAACCAGGCCAACGTAGCAGCTATCCGTCAGGTGTGGCGCCAGCAACACGCCGAGCTGAATTGGTATGAACACCAACAAAATGCCCAAGGTGAAAATGCGGGTAAACAGCAATTACTGGCGCTGTCGGTACAGGCTTATGGTGAATATTTACAGCAAGTTAACGCCAATCAACAGGCAATTTTGGCATACTCTCAGCGACAAACTGACCGCGAGCAACACACAGATCCAGAGCAAAATGCACCAATTGTGTTACCACACAGCGAACAAGCCATTATCGACAGTTTTAACCAATACCGTATTCTATGCGCCATGCGCGCCGGTGAATTTGGCGTTGAGGGCATCAACATTGCGGTGACTGAAAGCTTAAAACAAGCCCGATTAATCCATGTTCAAGGTGAGTTTTACCTCGGCAGACCAATCATTATTCAAAGTAACGATTACAACCTAGGCTTATTCAATGGTGACATTGGCTTAATTTTACAAGACAGTAATAAACCAGAGCGCTTAATGGCCCATTTTGTCATGGCAGATGGCAGCTTATTAAAAGTGTTGCCCGCCAGATTGCCAAGCCACGACACTTGCTACGCCATGACAGTACACAAAAGCCAGGGCAGC
Organism: Shewanella sp. MF05913; assembly: GCF_059758095.1. Lineage (NCBI taxonomy): Bacteria > Pseudomonadati > Pseudomonadota > Gammaproteobacteria > Alteromonadales > Shewanellaceae > Shewanella > Shewanella sp. MF05913. The sequence continues at coordinate 234,003 of NZ_JCAYNT010000001.1, read as the reverse complement.
GAATTTGATAAAGTCAGCTTTGTGCTGCCCATACGCCCTAGCATCGCCCAATGGCAGTTACTCACTAAAGAGCTGGTATACACCGCCATCACCCGCGCCAAAAACCATTTTTATTGCCTAGGTAGCGCAAACATATTTGAAAAAGCCAGCCAACAAGCCACCTCACGCGCATCAGGTTTAGCCTGGCGATTGTGGGGAGACGTTGATTAAAATGATGATGCGTTAATGTTTAAATAATCCTTTTTGATAAGTGTAATTCAACGTCTTTAATGTTACTTTTTTGGCGTAAGAGCAAGAAAGTAATTTAACAGTTTTAACTAAAAGGACTTTACTACACATGAAGAACACCTTAGCCGCCATGACGTTGGCACTATGCTTATTGCCTGCAACGTCTTTTGCTCGCGATGATATTGGCAGCTACTCTATAGCTGATGCCATGAGCTCTGAGCACGCTAAAAATAAGCTTGGCAACAATATTAATTTTTATTTTGGTGATCAAGCTTTTAGTGAACCCTTGCAGAAAATGGGTGAGTTTAGCACCAGTAAAAAAACCAATGCCTTTAATAAAACCGATTTAGAGGCCTGCCACTGGGTGTTTCTATCGGCAATGATAGCCTTAAAAGATCGTGCAATAAAAGAAGGCGGTAATGCGGTGGTAGAGATTAAATCAAACTATAAACATAACCTTACAAACAGTAATGACACTTTTCAATGTGGAGCTGGCGCATTAATGGCTGGTGTCGCATTAACCGGTAAAGTCGTAAAACTTTAATTTTTATCGTTAGCGCTTTTTAATTTTACACAGTAAAAATAACCATCAAACCATCAAACCATCAATCATCGTTTGATTGGTTATTTTCTTGTGAGCGATTAGGATAACCAATCTAATTTACGGTATCCTTAGTGTAAATAGTTAACCGCAGCCTTTAATGCCTTCAAATCTTATTGCCAAGTTTACCGATATTGCCCCTAGTACGTCGTCTCAATCTGACAACGCTAGCCATTCATCGGTACAAACCAACAATCCAATAACTTGTTCAAACTGCCAAGCGTGTTGCTGCCGTTTAGAAGTGATGTTAATTACCGAAACCGGTGTGCCTAAAGTCTATATAGCCAAAGATAATTGGGGCGGAGAAGTCATGCGCCGGCTTGATGACGGTTGGTGCGCAGCACTAGATCGAGACACCATGATGTGTTCGATTTACGAAGTTCGACCGCTGATTTGCCGTGAATTTGAAATGGCCGAATACGAATGTGAATCTGAGCGCAAGGCGTTTGGGATTTAAGCCTTTTTATTGTGCACTGATGGTGTTAATCACCATTGAATCTAATTTAAAAAAACGAGATAAAAAGTAATAAACTTGCTGAAATATTATTAACGGTGGCTTGCGCTTAAGGGGCTTCGGTCTTTATCATAAGCACTACTTTTTTAGGGTTAACAGAATCAGGTGTTAACCCAATTCTTTTTGGTTTTCAGGAGTAAGCATGCCAAAGATTAATCTGCTGTTATTGTGCGGCGGTGGCGGTGCAGAACACGATATTTCGTTAATGTCTGCACGTTTTTTTGAGTCATCACTGGCAACGTCAGATAAATTTTCGGTACTTAAATTAGTACTCGACGAACACGGACATTACCACACTGAAGACGGTAAATTATGCGATTTAACCAATCGTCGTGAAATCCGTTTTGAAGACAACAACACTCCGGCATGGTCTGTTGATTATGTTATTCCTTGTATTCATGGGTTCCCAGGTGAAACCGGCGATATTCAGTCGTACTTTAACTTAATCCAACTTCCCTACTTTGGCTGTGAGTCTGAAGCCTCAAGTAACTGCTTTAACAAAATTACCGCTAAAATGTGGTTTTCTGCCCTAGGCGTACCTAATACGCCGTACATCTTTTTACATCAACTTGACGATGATGCCATTAAGCAAACTGAAACGGCGTTTGATACTTGGGGCTCAGTGTTTGTTAAAGCCGCCTCTCAAGGCTCGTCTGTAGGCTGTTATAAAGTCGATGTGAAGGCCAATATTGCCAAGGTGCTTAAAGATGCCTTTAGCTACGCACCTTACGTGGTAGTTGAGCAAACCATTCATGCTCGCGAGTTAGAAGTGGCAGTATACGAATATCAAGGTGAAGTGGTCGCAACCTTACCGGGTGAGATTATTTGCGACAGCAATACCTTTTACTCATTTGAAGAAAAATACGCTAAAAACAGTAAAGCGCGCACCGATGTGGTTGCAGATAATTTAACAGCAGAGCTAAGCCAACAAATTAGAGACTATGCCATTAAAGCTTTTAAAGGCATGAAACTGCGTCATTTATCGCGTATTGATTTCTTTTTAACTCAAGATAATCAAATTCTATTAAATGAAATCAATACCTTCCCGGGACTGACGCCGATTTCGATGTTCCCGAAGATGTTACAAAATCACGGTCATGATTTCACTGAGTATTTAATTGATGTGATTGGCAGGCAAGTCGATTTGTCGTAACAGCTTTTGTCATCAACAAAAGCGCGATAAACACGTTTATTTATGTGTAAACGAGACAAAAAAATAAGGCCAGCAAATTGCTGGCCTTATTCATTTTATGACAATACTGAGCTTTAGAACCCTTCTACACCCGCCATGTCAGGTAATTGATGTGCAATCCCCTTATGACAATCGATACAGGTTTTTTCGCCGCTAGCCAGTGACGTTGAATGCATTTGCGATGCACGCTTAGACTGACGGGTAAAATCCATATAATCAAAGTTATGACAGTTACGACACTCTAAAGAGTCATTGGCTTTAAGGCGGTTCCATTCATTTTCGGCTAAATGGCGACGCTTTGCCTCAAACTTTTCACGGGTGTTAATGGTACCAAACACCTTACCCCACACTTCTTTAGACGCTTGCATTTTACGGGCAATTTTATCTGTCCAGTTGTGCGGTACGTGACAGTCAGGACACGTTGCACGCACACCACTGCGGTTAGTAAAGTGGATTGTTGTTTGTAACTCTTGGTAAACGTTGTTTTCCATTTCGTGACAACCGATACAAAACTCTTCGCGGTTAGTTAATTCTAAAGCCGTGTTAAAACCACCCCAGAAAATAACCCCCGCAATAAAGCCACCGATGGTCAAAAAGCCAAGACTGTAATGGACACTCGGACGAAGCAGAATTTTCCATACCAGTTTTAGTTGTTCAAGCAGTTTTGCTATCATATTGACTCCTAGTGCTTAACCGCAGCTTTAGCTTTAATTAAGTGATCAATGTCAACGAAGTCATTTTCAACTAACAATTTCGCATCCAATTGCGGTGCATGGCACTGAGTACAGAAATAACGACGTGGTGATAAATCAGCCAAAAAGTTATTGTCACGATCCATATAGTGAGTCACGCTCACCATCGGTGCCTGTGAATGGCCAGTACTAGTACGTGCATGACACTGAATACATTTATTCACTTTAAGATCAATCTGATAACCATCAATCTTATGTGGAATTACCGGTGGCTGCATAGGATAGTTACGCACTTGCTTAACGTCAGTGTTAATCACCGCTTGCATGGCTGGCGGAGTCGGTTCAACGTTAATCGGTGCTAAACGCAATGTGTCGATTTTATCTTCAGGTACGCTGGTCGCCATTACGCTGACAGAGAACCCTAATAACGCGATAATCGATAATAATTTACCTGTTTTCATGGTCTGTCTCCTTAAGCCTTTACAATCTTAATGGCACATTTCTTATAGTCAGTTTGCTTTGACAAAGGATCTGTCGCATCTAACGTGACTTTATTAATGAGCTGACTGGCATCAAACCAAGGTACAAACACTAAGCCGACTGGCGGTTTGTTGCGACCACGCGTTTCAACACGAGTTTTAATCTCACCACGACGAGAAATTACACGAATCTCATCACCGCGACGCAAACCACGCTTTTTAGCATCTTCTGGATGCATAAAACACACGGCATCAGGGAAAGCTTTATACAGTTCAGGTACACGTTGAGTCATTGAACCAGAATGCCAATGCTCGAGTACACGACCAGTTGATAACCAGATATCGTATTCTTCATCTGGCTCTTCGGCTGCTGGCTCGTAAGGCAATGCAAAAATAACCGCACGACCATCTGGCTTGCCATAGAATTCAAAGTCTTTACCGGCTTTAACGTATGGATCAGACCCTTCACGGAAACGCCATTTAGTTTCTTTGCCGTTAACCACAGGCCAACGTAAACCATGCTCTTTATGGTAAACATCAAAGTCTGCTAAGTCGTGACCATGGCCGCGACCAAAGGTAGCGTATTCTTCAAACAAGCCTTTTTGCACATAAAAACCAAAGTGCTTCGCTTCATCATTTAAATATTTAGGATCAGCATCGCTTAATGGGAATTTATCAACATTGCCATTTTGGTAAAGCACCTCAAATAAGGTTTTGCCTTTAAATTGTGGATTAGCCGCTAATACATCCGCTGGCCACACTTCATCAGTGGTGAAACGTTTAGAGAACTCCATTAACTGCCACAAATCTGACTGTGACTCACCAGGAGCTTTAACCATCTGATGCCAAAATTGAGTACGACGTTCGGCGTTACCGTAAGCACCTTCTTTTTCTACCCACATGGCTGTTGGTAAAATTAAGTCAGCCGCTTGAGTTGTCACGGTTGGGTATGCATCTGACACCACGATGAAGTTTTCTGGGTTACGGTAACCAGGTAATCCTTCTTCGTTAATGTTGGCGCCGGCCTGGATATTATTATTGACCTGAACCCAGTAGCAATTTAGATCGCCATCTTTTAAGCGACGGTTTTGCTCAACAGCGTGGTAACCAGGTTTAGGTGGAATAATGCCACTTGGGATCTTCCAAATATCTTCTGCGTGTTTTCTGTGTTCAGGGTTAGTCACTACCATGTCTGCAGGTAAACGATGTGAGAATGTCCCCACTTCGCGTGCGGTACCACAAGCAGATGGCTGGCCAGTTAACGAGAATGGGCTGTTACCTGGCGTAGAAATTTTACCCACTAATAAGTGAATATTGTAAATCAAGTTGTTACACCACACACCGCGGGTATGTTGGTTAAAGCCCATGGTCCAGAATGACGTGACTTTACGATCTGGATCAGCATAAAGCTCTGCCAATTCGATAAGCTTGTGTTCTGGCACGCCAGATAACTTACTCACAGACTCAACATCATAATCAGCAACAAATTTAGCAAACTCGTCGAAATCCATCGGTGTAGAGTCGCCAGCGGTCGCGACGTTTTTGGCTTTCATTTCTAATGGATGCGTTGGACGTAAACCATAACCAATGTCGGTTGTACCCTTACGGAAGTTAACGTGCTTGTTGATGAAGTCTTTATTCACTTTGTCATTTTGGATAATGTAGTTGGCAATAAAGTTAAGCATTGCTAAATCGGTTTGTGGCGTAAATACAATCGGTAAATCAGCCAAGTCAAATGAGCGATGCTCAAAGGTAGACAGTACCGCAACTTTAACGTGCGGTGCACTTAAACGACGGTCAGTAATACGAGTCCATAAAATGGGGTGCATCTCGGCCATGTTTGAACCCCAAAGCACAAACGCATCGGCCGCTTCCATATCGTCATAGCAGCCCATTGGCTCATCAATACCAAAGGTTCGCATAAAGCCGCCCACGGCAGAGGCCATACAGTGACGTGCGTTAGGGTCGATGTTGTTTGAACCAAAGCCCGCTTTCATTAACTTAACCGCAGCGTAGCCTTCCCATACTGTCCATTGACCAGAACCAAACATACCAACAGCAGTAGGTCCTTTTGCTTTAATGGTAGCTTTCCAGCGCTCAGCCATAGTGTCGAAGGCTTTTTCCCAGCTTATTGGGGTAAATTCGCCATGTTTGTCGTATTTACCATCGGTCATACGCAACATAGGGGTTTGCAGACGATCGCGACCGTACATAATTTTAGATAAGAAGTAACCCTTAATGCAGTTTAAACCACGGTTCACTTCACTTTTCGCATCACCATGGGTAGCAACCACTTTGCCGTCACGGGTGGCAACCATAACCGAACAACCTGTGCCGCAAAAACGACAAGGTGCTTTGTTCCATTCGAGTTTAGTTTGTTCAGAGCTAGTGATCAGGTTACTTGCCGAAGTCGGTAAAGCTAAACCTGCAACACTTGCCGCGGCGATAGCGGCATTGGCTTTCATAAAATCGCGTCTATTCATTTTCATATTTCACCTTCTTCTAGCACTTCACTTTGGTGATACACCATGGTGGCCGACAACACACCAGGAATGGCATTAATTGTTGATATATCATCCATCAACGATCGTTGGCTCGGACCTTCAACGACAACCACTAACTTAACGTCATTATTAGCTGACAACTCAGCATTTTCGATGGCCATTATTTTCTGTCTGACTTCAGCCATTTTCTCAGGTTTTACTTGGACAATTAGGCTGGTTACGTGCAGTTCATTGCTCATTACATCACTCTCATTTAATGATTTTAATTATTGGATTGATGGATTAACCAGCGCCTGGAGGCCCTGTCAGTATTTGGCTAAACCAAATACTGAAACCCAGTGCACTGACCAGTAACACAGATAAAATTGGCGCTAAAAACACGGTTAAGAAGATGAATATCTTCAGCTCTAGGCCTTTCAAATTGGTAGTATCTTTACTCATAGACCCTCCAGTAGTGGGGGATAAAACAACACATAAGCTTATATTTGTTGTTTCTTAATTAGGACTCGGGAGAATTTTACCGTTTATCAATTAACAAACTATATACTCACAAATTGGTAAACTAAGGGTTATATGATCTAGATCATCAAATTAGATAAATCATTATTTAGATCGAAGTTCTTAAGCATAAATATCGATTAAATAAAGACTTATTTACCGGTTATTTGATGAATATCAACTTTTGCTAACATAATTAAATTCTGCTTTCGCAGTTAAGATGTTAATGAACTGTAGTAGACAAACGCCCATAAAAAAACCGACACCTTAACGCTGTCGGTTTTGTAAAATAAATGGTTTTACTGTTAGCTCAAACGATAACGCAATACTTTGAGTGATTTTTGCTCATCGATGTCAGCAAATACTCTTGGATTGTCAATGCGCTCAACATAGATCAATTGCGGTGCAGTATTAGCCACTTGTTGCATTAAAAAATCACAACCAAGCTCAGGCGCATTGAGGCACAATAACACTTCCCCTTGCGGCGCTAACAAATCTGGTAAACGTTTTAACAGACGCTCATAATCTTTAGTGGCCACAAAACTACCACGTTGGTTGCTTGGCGGATCTGCCACAATTAAATCATAAGGTCCTAACTTTGTTAGCTTGCCCCAGGACTTAAAAATATCATGGCCTAAATAACGGGCTCCAACAGGTAAATCGTTGAGCAAATGGTTTTGCTTACCAATACTTAACGCCCCTTTGCTCATGTCCATATTAACCACTTCATCAGCCCCACCTTGCAAGGCAGCCACCGAAAAACCACACGTGTAAGCAAACAAATTAAGCACTTTTTTATGCTTAGTATGTTGTTTAACCCATGCACGGCCATTGGCCATGTCTAAAAAGAGGCCATGGTTTTGGCCACGCAGTAAATGCACCAAAAAGCGGGCGCCGTTTTCAGTCACCACGTGTTGCTCAGGCACCTCACCGTACAATAAGTCGCTAAAGGTTTGGCCACCATGGCGATATTGATAGACTAAATTAAGCGGCTGATTTGGGTATGTTGATTGCCAAAACGCCACAATGGCACTCACCAATTCATCACGCTGCTCATCGTCTAACATTTTAAAGCTCGTGAGCAGTAATACCGGTTTATACCAATCTAAACAAAGATGCTCATCGCCAGCAAATAGACCACCACGACCATGAAATAAACGGCAAACATCTTCGCCAACAGTCAAACTGGGTAACACTTGTAAAAAACGCTTCATACTCTCTCTTACTTACTCTATTGACTCATCAATTTATGATGGTTTGGATTGTTCATCATCAGTATTAACCGGGCTTTTATCCGTTTGTTGTGCAGTGTCATCGGCTGAGGTGGCAGCAACTTGCTCGACATTTTCAGGTTGATTAACGATGTCTTCGACATCATCTGAAAGCAATATCGCTAACCATCCGCCCGACTGACTAGACTCAAGGCCAATTTTTACAATCATTGTTAATGGTACCGACAACAGCATACCGACCGATCCCAGTAGCCACCCCCAAAAAATCAATGATAAAAATACCACTAGTGTAGATAAGCCTAAGCCGCGGCCCATAAAACGAGGTTCAATTACATTGCCCATCACCATATTGGTGCCTACATATAACAGCCCAGTAATGCCCGCTGCGCCAGGTCCCATTTGGATAAACGCCAATAACACCGCGGGTATAGCAGCAATAATCGACCCAATATTAGGAATATAATTAAACAAGAATGCAATCACAGCCCACAATAGCGCATAGTCAACGCCAATGATGCTCAGACCTATTCCAATCACCCCTGCGGTGGCCAGGCTCACTAAGGTTTTAATCACCATGTATTGATTAACAGAGTGTAAAAACTTGTCGATTTGCTTTAAACGCATGTCAGGATCGTCTAACGCTAAATGGAATTTTTTAGGCAGTGATTGTGCTTCAAATAACATAAACACAATGGTCAAAATAATCAGGAACAAATTGGCCATCACATTACCCACACCAGATAGCATATTGGTGGTCATGGATAGCGCCATACCGGGATCAAAATAATCGAGCACCTTTTGCTTAGATATTTGAATATTAAAGCTTTGTAGCTTTTCAATAATCCAAGCAAACTGTTCAATTAATTGCTGGCGATATACCGGCATCTGTTTTGAAAATTCATTAATTGAACTGCCCACCAAACTGGCTAGCCATAGCCCCATCAGCACGATAAACGCCATCAACAAAATAATCGATAACCATTTAGGTATCCGATATTTAGACAACAACACAATGGCTGGGTTACAAATTACCGCCAAAAATGCTGACAGCACAAAAGGCACCACGATTGGACTGGCGGTTTTAATCCCCGCTAAAATAATCACCACACACGCCATAACCACAAAGCTGCGCACGGCCATTGACGACTGCTGTATTCCTTTCATAGGGTAAAAAATCCTTATTGCTACTTATTAAAATAATTGATTATGCTAAGCTAAACCCAGTAACGTGTTGCTAATTAAGTTAAATTTTATTGTTTTGCATCTTAACGTTGGCCATATTAGCAGCTAATCACATTTAAGGAATAACACACACAATATGAAACCAGAAACCGCTATTATACGCATTAAAAACCTACGTTTACGTACTTATATCGGCATTAAAGAAGACGAAATCAATAATCAACAAGATGTTATCGTTAATGTGGTTATTCATTATTGTGCCGACAAAGCTCGCAATAGCAACAATGTTGCTGATGCGTTGAATTATCGCACCATTACTAAAAAAATCATTGCCTTGATTGAAAATAATCGTTTTTCGTTACTGGAAAATCTTACCAACCAAACATTGGCTATTGCCAGCGAACATGATTGGGTTGAGTTTGCCAGTGTCGAAATAGACAAACCGCACGCACTGCGCTTTGCTGACTCTGTATCGATGGAGTTGTGTTACCAAAAACCGCAATAAGCCAACGGTTTTAGCGGATGATCATTTTGAGGTTGACGGCCGTATAATTGAGTTCTTTCGGCATACTATATTGAGGGTGATATGAAAATTTTAATCACTGGCGCCACAGGCTTTGTTGGCCAGCAATTGGTTGATTCGCTAACACAACATCAACTAATTATTTTGAGCCGTAACATCAGCGCCGCTAAAGCTAAGCTTGGCGAACAACATCAATACTGGTCAAGCCTGGCAGACAAAACCGACCTCAACGACATTGATGCAGTGATCAATTTAGCTGGCGAACCCATAGTCGCAAAACGTTGGTCAGCTAAACAAAAGCAGCTTATTTGCAATAGCCGCTGGGATATTACCGCCGCTCTTAGCCAGCTTATCCGCAACAGCAGCAACCCGCCTCACACCTTTATTAGCGGCTCAGCAATAGGCTATTACGGTGCTCAAAGTTCAACGCCTGTTGATGAAAAAAGCGGGTTTCACGCCGAATTTGGCCACGACATTTGCCAAAAATGGGAAGACCTCGCCCTGCAAGCACAATCGCAACAAACCCGTGTGTGCATTACTCGCATTGGCATTGTATTAGGTAAAAATGGCGGCGCGTTAGCCAAAATGTTACCTCCGTTTAAGCTAGGACTTGGCGGGCCAATTGGCAAAGGCGATCAAGGCATGAGCTGGATCCACATCAGCGACTTAATTGGGTTAATTAACTATTTACTCGAGCACCCGCCTTTGCAAGGCGTGTTCAATGCCACTGCGCCAAATCCGGTGAGTAACAAAGTCTTCTCACTAACTTTAGGTAAAGTGCTTAATCGACCAGCTATTATCACCACGCCACCGTTAGCACTTAGACTGGCTATGGGTGAAATGTCACAGTTACTTATCGAAGGCCAATTTGTACTGCCCACCAATGCGCTCAAAGCCGGTTATGAGTTTAACTATACCGATATTGAAGCTGCACTAACTGATGTGGTGAGTTAAAAGCGTGGTGAGTTGAATGGGTTTGGGATTGAGTTTTGGATAGAGAGTGCAGTGAGTAAATAAATGCTGGACGCTAGTATAGCGGTAATTTGAGTTGTCACTTTAAGCTTTGTCGTTATGGCTTGCGGCCACCAATGTTGTGGTGCTTTGCTCACACTAGGTAAAGAGGAGGCTAGACACCTCCGATTGCCCGATTAAGTTAACAAATTAGCTTCTCTATTGAGAGCCTCTGCCGCCCACTGATTTATACTCTGACCACTCAGCTCTGCTGCGGTTGCAACAGCTGCGTGAATTTCGGGACGAATGCGTAGCATTAATTTTCCTGAATAAGGTTTTTGAGGTGTTTTACCAATCTTTTTACACGCTTCTAAATAGTCATTAACGGCTTCTTCAAATGCAGTTTTTAGTTCAGAAACAGTTTCACCATGAAACCCAACAACGTCTTTTATACCTGCTATATGTCCAATAAAACACTCATCTTCTGAACTAAACTCTATACGAGCAGCATAACCTTGATACACCATTGAATTACTCATGGTTCCACTCCTAGTTGTTTTAGAAAGGATCGCGCATCTTTGACTTGATATGGTTTTGCTTCTTTCTTTGGGTGCGGTCGATGGAAAGAAGCAATGACGCCGTTTTTATGGAACCGAACACGCGAGCCATTTCCTTCAATCACCTCAGCACCTATACATACAAACAGAGACTCAATATCCTTCCATACTAAAGAAGCAGACACTGGATCTGTATATATCGCTATCAAAGTGCGTTTTTGCTTTGAATTCATAAATAGGATGATATCATAAATTGATATCAAAACAAGTTTCAGGTTATACCAAGACTATCGTGGGTGGGTATGTAAATTCTCAGGTGTTCGGGCTATTCACCTAACAAAAGTACACTTGTGATAAGGACGCGGCTTCGCGCGGCCTATCTTTAGTTAGGCATTCACCCACTTTTTTAATCTGCCCTTTCCCACTAAATTGCATAATTCACGATATAGATTTTTCTCAAACGGTTTTTTAGCAGTATGAAGTTTATATAACGATTCAGCAATTGTTGGTAAGGCTACTGTTGAGTTTATGTGTTTTAAATACTTTAACGAAAATGCATGCGCGTAAGCTTCAGCTTTAACTAAATCTACTGTTGGATTAGCTCCGAACACAAAATTACTATTTTCAGTTTTTTGCATATCTTCAACATGCCCTAATTCATGAGCTAAAGCAGCTAATTGCATTAGGCAATCCCATACTTTTTGATGCTCTAAAGTTAATTCAGGTTTTCGTTTCACATCTTTTTGTATTAATACAACTTGGTTAACTTTATCGGAAATAACTACATTTATTACACAGCCTCTAACATCTCCACCATTTCTATTTAAAACCCCATTTTCACAGTATGCCTCACCATCGACAGAGAACGTTATGTGTTCAAAGTCATTTAAACTTATAGCTTCAAGTTGATCTTTGACGCTTTTATCTAAAACAGAACCATTCACAAAATGTATTGAATGAACTTCAATTCCAGCCCTGTTTTCTAAAAGACTATTTAACTCTTCTTCGTAATTTAACATGTATGCCTAACGCCTTATTATATTGTATTATTTACCCAACTTTTTATAGATGGCTTCAAAGTGTTTATTTGCCTCATTAGCATTTAATATTAGCCGCTCTTCTGTTTGTTGAGTGTTGTACTCTAATAGTTTTTGAATAAACACATCGAAGAAACCTAGCGGTAACACGAGAGACACAATAACAGAAACTACAATGACCTCTTGCAACCAGTCGGGATATATAAAATAAGAAAGCACAATTAACACCGCAAGAAAAAATTTAAACATTTTGACCCAACGGCATAAACTAACTGCTGATTGAATATCGCTTTCGAGTTGCGCATACTTAAATTTAACCACCTAACCTCCTTTGCAATAACGCTTAAAGCACGGGCGCGGATTTTTCGCGTCCCGTGCTTTTATTTGTTAGCATTTTGGCCATGCGTTCTAGATCACTAGCAACATCATTAAAGCCAAAATAATTTGTTGGGTGTTCATATGCTGAATCACGATGCCTATCTTGGGGATCATAATCTGGTAGCCGTGAGCGAAGCTCGTCTCTTAACATCATAGTGTCGACCCTAAAGCGTCGATCATACTCGGCATTCATCTCACTACTGAGCCGCATCATATTATTTGTTTGCCTATTCCATTCAATATTTCTATGCTCTTCAGACTGGGTTGCTGAAAAGTTATGACGTTCCATCATGTTAGTTTGATCTTCTCGCTTATAGCGTTCGATAAATTCACGAAGGTTTTTCACGACTTCGAGCGTTTTTTCCTTTAATGCGACCTCATCGGAGTCGACAACCGAATGAACTTTTTCATCATATTTTAATGCACGATCTTTATATGATTCAGCTTGTTCAGTTTTTAGATGAAGGCGCTCCTTCAATGTTTCATTAGCAGACTTAGTTTGCTCAACAACGGCTGTGTATCGCCATTTAGCTGCGAGATATGCCAAGCCAAACATGATTGCAGCCAAAATTAGAAAGGCAAATGGGGCTAGAGAAACTACACTCCATTCCTTAGCTACATATTCGAATAATTTTTCCACTCAACTTCCTTGTGATGCATAACGAGACTGTAGAATAACTCTAACAGCCAGATTCAATTAGAAAACGAGCTCCTGAAATCAATCCTAAGCGCTTTTAAGACACTTGCTAATGCATTTGGAACTCATAAAATAGTCTGTATTTTCTTAACAAAGAGTAATTCTACAGCCTCAACGCCGTCATAACCGGCAGCCGTGCACGAAGCGCGCTTTAGGCTGTCCAGCCACGAAGTGGCGATGGTTGATGGCTTTGTTAGGCTACCCTCTAGCATTCCGGCCAGGCTCATCTTCTGAAACACGAAATCGCCAGTATTTATCAGGCTTAACCCATACAACATCATCCTGAGTTAACTTTCTAAACTCAATTAAAAGTTTGCGCTCAAGAACCAAGTTTCCATCACTATTTTCTCTCAGAAGCGAGCCTTCACTAGCTTTAACTAGATAATCGACGACATCATCTTGATATAGGCAACCATCGTTATCTAATTGAGACCTCATCCATATAGATACTTCTGCTGCATTCATGATTAACTCTCTGCAACAACGGCCAAAAGTGATTCCTGTGGAAATACACCCGTATCAAGCTTCTTGCCAGCAAACCACTGACAACGATAACTGCCAGTAAACTCCTCTGTTCTTGAACCAGTTATAACCTCTTTAATTGTCATATCTGGGCCGCCAGACTTAAGTTTTACAATGTCACCAAGGTTGTATGTATTTGTGTTGCTCATAAAAATTCCTTCTCATTTTTAATTAAATTTTAGTATTAGATAATCTCAACATTAGGAAAAGCCTAACAGCTTATTCAACGGCAAAATAAATTTAAACCCGGCCATTTAAGTGATTGATTAATATCATCCTACATTTGCTATCTTATTGAAGTAAAGCAATTAATTGTGACTAAAAGACAAAAGCAAACCGTGCTTGCACATAAAGTAAGATACGATGGCACGGTAGCAAAAATTAAAGATAATAATATCAGATGATTACGATTTATGTATTTCTCAACAGTTACAACTAACGCACGATTTTCAATCATTTTTTATCATAAACCGATGACAAGTCGTTATAACTGTACATAAAACCAGCACGCACCCTATAAAAGTACTCACGCTGATTATATGTTTAACACTTTTGATTTTTTCACATGAGCAACAGGTGACTTGGGTACAAATAAAAGCTTGTTGGCAACGTTAAAGTGCGTTGTATTTGTGAGGGGTATTTGGGTAATGCTGCAACAACGGCCAGAGATTATTGCACCACGATGTTAGTGGTCGTAGGCCATACCCAATAAGACAAAAATGAGCCAATAATGACCCCTCCTAACCCAATAGCCCTATAAACACCTAAATAATAAACTGACTCAAACCAAATTATGAATAATATCGATGATGGGTTGGTAACGTTTTGCCAATGGGCGGTGCTTTTTATTGATTAAAAATAATGGCTCACTGACGCCCTGCTTTGGATCATCTATACCATCGAGCTTGGCAATGCATATTTGGGCTTGCTGGGCAAAACTGTCTACGGCAAATTGTGGCAACACAGCAAAGGCTAAACCTTTTGCTACTGGAACGAGTATTTGATTTAGCTGGTTAACGTAACTTCTTATTGGCACCTGCTGTGCCATGGCTTGCTTGTCATTAAAATAATGATTCACAATTTGTTGCCAATAATGCATGCCATCGGGATGCGCTACCATGCCAAGCGCCATTAACTGTTCAAAATTTATAGCGCTATCTTGATACTTTTTCGGCATCACAATACATAAAGCTTGCTGCCCAAGTGGCGTGAGTTCGAGCTCATCCATATGAACCGCTTGGGTGATAATGCCAAGCTCAACCTGGTTGGCTAACACATTGTCAATGATGCGCTTGTTAGGCGCCGCTTCGAGTGAGATTTGTAATTGCTGGTGCGGCTGTTGGTAATCAATTAAATGCGGATAAAGTAATAACGCCAGCGAGCCAGAACATGCCACTCGGCACTCGCCAACATAAATATCATCAACAGCCAGTTGTGATAACAGTTGTTGCTGCTGTTGCTGCCAAAGTAAGGCTTGTTGATGTAGTTGAATGCCTGCTTCGGTGAGTTCAAAGCGTTTTCCAACTCGATATAACAATGCCACACCCACTTGCTGTTCCAACTTTTTAATGTGTTGGCTCACGCCGGGTTGGGTCATAAACAGTTGTTCTGCGGTGTGGGTAAAATGCCCGACTTCAACTAACTTAATAAAGGTGGTTAACCATTGCTGATTTAACATACCAAACTCCAACGCTAAACGATGTCGATAGCATAACAGCTTTGATAATTTGAGATTATCGATAAGTCTATTTTTGATAAGTCTTTTATTGATAATTCTTTTATTGATAAGAATGTTGAAAAACGAGTTTTATGTTGATGTTAGCTAAGAACAGATCCATCTTCGCTATTTGCCGGGTAAAAAGAGCGGATCTCCTCTGCGGTTAAAAAGCGCCACTGACCTTCAGGCACATCGAGTTCTACTGCACCAATTCGTTGCCGATGCAGCGCTACCACTTTATTGCCCACGGCAGCAAACATGCGTTTAACCTGATGAAACTTACCTTCTGTGAGTGTAAGCAACACCTGCTGTGCTGAGATAATCTCTAACTTTGCGGGTAAGGTCAGGCCCTTTTCGCCCTGTAATGCGATCCCATTGGCAAAGCGCTCGGCGACATCCTCTTTTATCGGTTTTGCCAAATTGACTCGATAAGTTTTGTAACACGCGTATTTGGGCGAGGTGATATTAAATGTCCAACGGCCATCGTCGGTTATTAACACCAACCCAGTGGTATCAGCATCTAAGCGCCCAGCAATATGAAGCTCCGACGGCCGCTCAATATCCAGTAACGAGAATACCGACGGAAAAACGCCATCGACGTTTGAGCACAAGGTTTGCTGCGGCTTATTCAATAACAAATAACGAAAAGGACGCGGTACTAAGGTTTGCCCATTAAATTGCACCAGATTCTTTTCGTGCACTTGAGTGGCCTCATAGGTAACGGCTACGCCATTCACCCACACAGTGGCTTGAGCGATATAGTCGCTCACTTGTTGTTGCGTTAATTCGGTACTTTTACTGACAAAACGGTCAAGACGCATGTGATAGTGATACCCAGGATAATAATTTAAACCATCGCTAAACTATTTATAAACACGCTATAAACTAAGTCAGGCTGTTTAACGTATGTATTGGCAAACCCAATAACGACATCATACGCAATGCTTTCAGCGCAAGATACCTCAAGAATTATCGAAATGGCTTGGGAAGACCGTACGCCATTTGAAGCCATTGAACACCTGTATGGCTTAAACGAATCTGCAGTCATCAAATTGATGCGCATTACCATGAAACCAGGTAGCTTTAAATTATGGCGCACGCGAGTTACAGGCCGCAAAACCAAACACCTTAAGCTGCGACCAGAGGGAGTCGATCGTGGTTACTGCCCTACACAATATAAGCCGCGCTCTAAATAGCCTGAGTTCGGGATAAGGGATGAACTTATGCTACTTAAAATCAACATGTTACTCCTTGTCACTTTCAAGCTTGTCATTTGTTCTGCTGACAAGGCGAATTGCCGCGTCAATAGCTAGCCTATTGCAAGTCGATTCAACGCAGTTAGTAGGGTAAAGGACTGTTTGAAAGGCGTTTCTTATCCCGATCTCAGGTTAAATAGCCTGAGCTTGGGATAAAAAATGGCTTAAGCCATCACAAACAAAAAAGGGAGATGCCAATGCATCTCCCACTTTATTCATGTATCGGTCATGACTTCTCGATATGAACTAACCTTCTTTTAGCATGTCACTGCACGACTTGTTTAATAGCTGCCTGCAACGCCACACACCAAGTGTTGAAACAATGGCGGCGCCAGCCACAGGCGCGATACCCCACCATGGCCAATGCATGTACACAACCAACTCGAACACCTGAGTTTTAAGCATATATAAGGCAAACTCAGCCACGATGACCGCTAACAAGCCAGCAATGGCACCCAGTAGGGCAAACTCAAAGCCGGTTGATGCCCGCAATAACCAACCTGATGCACCAAAGGTGCGTAATACCGCTAACTCTCGTTGACGAGTGGCCATACCGGCCTCGGTTTGTGCAATCAGTACTAGTGCACTGGCCAACAACACCAATGCTAATACTAACGATAAAGACAAAGACACTTGTTCAATAATTTGCCTTAGCTGCCCTACCATAGCGCCAACATCAATAATCGACACCGTCGGGAATTGCCTAATTAATTGCAACACCACTTGGTCTGCCGTTAACGTGCTGCCGTCTGCGGCCAATAGTTGATCATTAAGATGAAAACTGGCCATTGAAGTATACGCAAAAGGCTCAAGTGCTTTAGGGGTAAAAATCATGTAAAAGTTTGGCTGCAAAGTTTCCCACTGCACCTGTCTAATACTGGCAACCGTGACTGATAAATCCTGGTTATCGATTCGATAAGTCAGTTTATCACCCAGTTTAAGCTCCAAACGCTCAGCCACACCAGACTCTACAGACACCTCATCGTCGGTTTGATTAAACTGACCCTCAAGCAATTTGTTATTGGGCGGCAAGGTATCGCGATAAGTTAAGTTTAACTCACGAGAGATCCCCACTCGACCTTCAACGCCATCGTCAGCTTGTTTACCCGAGATCAACTCTTCATCATTAATGTGGGTTAAGCGTCCACGCACAACCGGGTAAATATCGGTGGCTTTTATATGATTGAGGGTTAAAAAGTCATCGAGCGGTTTGCTGTCTTCAGGGGCAATGTTCACCAAAAAGTAATTAGGCGCATTTTCTGGTAACTGCTTTTGCCACTCGTTAAGCAAATCTTGCCTTAAGGCCAAAATAGTCAGCAACAACACCAAAGCACTGCTAAAGCCGACCAATTGCACCGCATTTTGACGAGCACGACGACGCAACCCAGCCAAAGCAAGTTGCAATGGATTGGTGGTTTTCATGCCTATGCCGTGGCCGAGGCGGATCATCACAAACCCTAATAGGCTCAGTAACACGCCAAGTAACATGACCGCTAACACGACAGTCATCGTCAGCGCGAGGCTTCTTGAATACAAATACCCTAAAAGCGCCATCGCCGCTAAGCTGAGAAGCAAATGCAACCACATGCCGAGCTGTAAACCCTCAAGTTGACGTTGCAGCACCCGCAGTGGCGGAATCGCCAATAAACGCATTAACGGATAAGCCGAAAACATAAACGCACTGATTAAGCCGGTGCTGACACCGAGTAATACCGGGCGCAAGTAAGGCGGTGAATACGCGGCGATTTCTGGCGGTAAAAACGCCGTGATACCAAGGTCGAGTAACAAGCCACCGATTAAACCAAGCGCAATACCGAGTAATGTCACTAAAGATAAATGTAACCCAAATAACACACGGATTTGTTTACCCGACGCGCCAAAGGTTTTCAGCATCGCGACCACATCATAATGGCGCTGACAATAACGCTGCGCCGCAATACCAATAGCTGCACACGCCAATGCAATACCCAATAAACTGGCTAGCAATAAAAAGCGTTCAGCACGCTGTACCGCTGAGGCAATCGGAGAATCACCGGATTGCACATCAACCCAACGCTGGCTGTTATTGAGTAGAGGTTTAGCTTGTAGTTCAAAATCAACCAATTGTTGCGCATCACCGGTAAACTGGTACAGGTAGGTCACTCGGCTGCCAGGTTGGATAATCCCTGTCGCAGCGACATCATTTAGATGAATAAGCAACACAGGTGATGAAGCAAATGGATTAAAACCGGCATCGGGTAAGCGACTGATTTCTTCGGTTAGTGATAACTCACTGTTACCTAACTCAATGCTTTTAGGGTATCCAAGCAAGCCGCCTAAACGATTTTCATACCATGCCTGGCCAGTTTGCGGTAACGCGCGCGTTATGCCGGTGCTGAGCTCAATGTCGCCTTTTAACGGGTAACCATCGCCCACCGCTTTGACGGTCACTAATTGAAATTTATCACCCGAATAGACCATCGAGTTAAATTGCATATTGGTGACATGGGCAAGGCCAATGTCGTCTGCAATGGTTAACACTTTAGGGTCTAACTCAACGGGTGAATCGATAATGCGATCGGCAGCAATAAAGTTTGCGGCTTCACCATTAATGGCCACTTGTAAACGCTCGCTAACCCGAGCAAGCCCAGTAACCGACAGCACAGCTAAGGTTATGGCCAATACAATCAGCACTAGCTGACCTTGAGCAAGCTCGCGTTTAAATAACCGCCAAGCAATACGCCACTCCATTAGCTTACCTCCTCGGCCTGCTCAACTTCTTCTTTCATTGCATCACGAGTATTTGCTGCAGGTTCAGACAAATGACCATTTTCCATGACAAGCTGTCTTGCACAACGCTGGGCAAGGTGTAAATCATGAGTAACGAGTACCAAGGTGGTGTCACTTTCTTGGTTAAGGGCAAATAACATGTCGGCAATTTTATCGCCGTTGACACTGTCTAAGTTACCGGTTGGCTCATCGGCAAACAGCACTTTAGGTTCACAAATAAATGCTCTGGCAATTGCAACTCGTTGCTGCTCACCGCCAGACAATTGTTTCGGTAAATGATTTAAGCGATGCGACAAGCCAACACGTTCAAGCATCGCCTGGGCTTTTTGCTTGGCATCGGTAACGCCTGCAAGCTCTGCAGGTAACATCACGTTTTCTAACGCGGTTAAGGTGTCGACCAACATAAAGGATTGAAAAATAAAGCTGACTTTTTGCTTACGCAGTGCGGCTTTTTGCTCTTCGTTTAGCCCTGACAATGCGACACCATCAAGCACTATCTCACCTGAGGTTGGTGTGTCTAAAGCGGCTAATAATCCAAGTAAGGTTGATTTACCCGAACCCGATGGTCCAAGAATAGCAATGCTGTCACCTTGCTTGACTTCTATATTAATGCCGTTGAGGATAGTCAACTCTCCCTCTTGGGTCACTACAGTTTTATTAAGGTTAGTTACAGTTATGGCATTGGTATTTCGAACGATATTATTAGACATACAATCCTTCTTCTTTTTGTCGCTTAAACGCATGTTAGCTACTGCATTTACGCTAATGTTAATGTGCGCGCCTACCTATGCTGCCACGGTTTTGATACTAGGTGATAGTTTAAGTGCAGGCTATGGCATGCCAGAAAATCAAGGTTGGGTACAATTACTGCGAAACGAACTGCCTCAACATGAGATTGTTAATGGTTCTGTCAGTGGCGAAACAACTGCAGGAGGCTTACGCAGGCTCCCGAGTTTACTGGACTCTAGCCAACCAGACATTGTTGTTATTGAGCTCGGCGGTAACGATGGTCTGCGTGGATTTCCACCAAATCAGTTGAAATCAAATCTTACAAAAATCATCACGCAATCACAGGAGCACGGCGCCAAAGTGTTGCTGACCGAAATCATGGTGCCACCAAATTACGGACCTCGCTACACAAAAATGTTCACTGATGTGTATCATGAATTGGCAGATGAATACTCGCTCAGCCTAGTGCCGTTTTTTATGCAAGATATCGCGGCAGATAAAAGCTTGATGCAACGTGATGGCATTCACCCAAATGAGTTGGCACAAGATAAAATTACGCAATGGATGCTGCCTTGGATCACAGCAGCAATAGATAAGTAACTATTTAAATTTTATAAGTTTCACAGCAAATGTTAAAATCTTTTGCATAAAGTGAACGAAAGTCATTTTATTTTCAGTATCAATGTTTAGAATGGATGCTCAGCAAGCAATTAAATAACGATAAACTTTAGACAATTAGACAATTTAAGGAAATAACATGTCCGTCAGTCGTCAAAAAAAAGTATATTTACCTAGTGCGACCCGTAAAAACCAGTACATCACTATCGGCTTTCCTTTAACCGATGAATACCTTAATGCCTACAGTAGTTTAGAAACTTGTTACGATGAATTCAGTAAACTAGTATACCAACTCGCTGAAAAACAAGAGCTGTATAATGTGCATGTGGTTACCACAGATAAATTACCTATGGTGCGCTTTCACAGCGAAGCATATTGTTTAAGTTCAAATGAACAACTGCGTTTCTTTTATAATCCTGCGCATCATGAAGCGAATCGCCTTCACAGCACGCCAGGCTTTAGAGCGCGTAAATTACGTATTGTCTTTTTAGCGACGGGTGATGACTTACGCAGCAACGCTGCCAGTTTTCACACTAAAATCCAGCAATTTATTGCCGAACTCAAGCCGCTGTTACCCGTAAAAGATGTACCGATTAAAATTCGCGACCACCAGCATATCTCTTATGACTTTTTTGCTAAAGCAAAGGGCCTAAAAGAAACATATGGCTATAAGTTACGTGCGGTAGACAGTCGTTATCAACGTCGTCACTGTGAGTTACCTGAAAACGTCAGTACATTGAACTACGTCACCATTAACATTCCAGTCGATCGCCGAATCAAAAAGCAATTGTTGGCTAATGACACTGTCGATTTTGGTGCTGTTTATAAAACGGTTTATGACAAATTTATCCAAGCAACCCAAAGTAAGCAGCTAAAACGCGTCGCAATGGTGGCTAATGGCAAGTTGCCGCTAGTGCGTAACAGTAAGTACGAGCAGCTCACCAGTACTGATGAGTTTCAAATGATTGGTTTTGACCCTCACGCCCAATCTCCCGAGCCGATTGGCCACTGGGACAGCAATAAGCTCGTCGATGTTTTCCGCTTTGTGATTGTTGCTGGTAAGAGTGACGAAACCGATGAAGGCTATGGCCGCTTTATGAATCAAGTAGAAGATGCATTACGCATGTTTACTCAAGATTTTGATATTGATAAAGAACATGTCGATGTGATTTTACGCTTCCACCAGCACATCAGTTATAAAGCTCAGTAATGATGTCATATTGATTGTTATGCTTATCTAAAACAAAAACGACAGCCAAGGCTGTCGTTTTTTTTATCATTCTTTACACTTATACTGATTGATTACGTTCAACCAATTTGTTCATCACGGCGTTAACCGACAACGAAGCACCATGGGCAATTTTATCGGCCAGCTTTTTCTTCATCTGATATCGAATTTTAATCACTTGGTGTGTTTTGACTAAGTTTAAAATAACATCATCGCTAGTTGAAATCTCATCAATCAACCCTAAATCAATCGCTTGTTGACCATACCAATGCTCGCCTGTGGCCACCTTAGCAATGTCCATTTCTGGACGGTAGCGGCCAACAAACTCTTTAAATAACACGTGGGTTTCTTCAAGCTCTTGTTGAAACTTGGCGCGGCCTTCATCGGTATTTTCACCAAAGATAGTTAAGGTGCGCTTAAAGTCGCCGGCAGTATGTTGCTCGTAATCAATATCATGCTTTTTAAGCAAACGGTTAAAGTTCGGCACTTGCGCCACAACGCCAATAGAACCGACAATCGCAAAGGGAGCCGCATACACTTTGTTGGCCACACAAGCCATCATATAGCCACCGCTCGCAGCCACTTTATCGATACAAATCGATAATGGGATATTGGCTTGACGTAAACGGTCTAATTGACTTGAAGCAAGGCCATAGCCATGTACCATGCCGCCGCCACTTTCTACATTCACCAGGACTTCATCATCTTTGTCGGCAATGGTTAAAATAGCCGTGACTTCTTCACGCAGTGAGGCAACCTCACCCGCATCGATACTGCCTTTAAAATCGATAACAAATACTTTGCCCTTGGTGACATCTGCTTTATCAGCGGCTTTTTCATCAGCCTTAACCTGTTTTTCATAAGCTTTAAATTGCTTTTTAGACAACAACTCTTCTTTCAACTGATGCTTAAGTTGCAATAGCTCATCTGAAATATCGGTCAGGCGTAATTCACCTTTATCAGCTTTATTTTTCATGCTACTGGCTAACACCAATACCACTACAGCCATTATCGCTATCACAATCGTCACGGCTTTAGCTAAAAATAAGCCGTATTCATATAAAAATTCCAAATT
Source organism: Shewanella sp. MF05913 (assembly GCF_059758095.1). NCBI lineage: Bacteria > Pseudomonadati > Pseudomonadota > Gammaproteobacteria > Alteromonadales > Shewanellaceae > Shewanella > Shewanella sp. MF05913. Next base: position 210,824 of record NZ_JCAYNT010000001.1, on the reverse strand, counting down.
TCACTCCACAAAGGAAAAACAGTCTGCCGACATTTTATCAGTAATTACCGATAAATAGAGAATAAAAAACCCAGCAATTTGCTGGGTTTTAAGTCAAAACGGCGACTAATTAGTAACGATTAGTTACAGCTTTTAATCACATCACTGTTTGATACCACAATAGTGGCTTGTCCAGCGCCTGCACTCTTAGCAAAGCCAGCAACCTGAGCTTGCATTTCAGCCGTTGCCGCAGCAGCCATACCATCGGTAACACCTGGTACTTCACTAGGGCTAACAATTGAACTGTGGTGACCTTTAGAGAAACGCACAGCACCTGAACCTGGCATAGTTGCATCTACGCAATCTAAACCGATAGCGGCAATTAATGGCTCTGTACCTGATAGTGGGAAATTAGCCACACTGTTTGGTAAGGTTTGATCAGGTAAGTTATTAGCATCATCGCCCGCGATTTCAATTAAATGAACCGGGATCTCTGTCGCAGCTAACATACCAGCATGGTTTAATGGATCCGCTGAATCAATGGCAGTTTGTACAGCCAGTGCAAATGATGGAATAAACCCAGCATAAACAGCCTGTACTAATGCTTCGTACTCAGCAGTACCTTCTTCATAACCTGCAGTGTTAGCAGCCGTTAATAGCGCAGCAAACGTGCTAGACGCCGTTACGTTAGCAAACAATTGTGGACCAAATGCAGCAGAGCCAGCAAATGAACCTGCTAAACCACCCGCTGGAGCCACTAGTGACGCTGCATTAATGGCATAAGGGTTACCTAATGACGCATCTGTAGATGGGTCTCTCAAACCAGTACTGGCGTAAGTCGAGAAGGTTGTACCGACAATACCGCCTAAGCTTAAACCTTGAGCACTGATTTTAGAGACATCAAACACTTGTGGTTGGTTAGCAGCCGCTAATTGTCCTGCCATACCCTCTAATAATAAACGCAATGCTAAATGATCTAGCGTTGCCTGGCGGAAGTTATCACGCACAGTTAAGGTACTGGCAATGTTAACAAACACGAGTGGATTACCATTAGTAAATGCATCAGGTTTACCAATTAAGTTACCAAATGCAGGTGCCGTTGCAGATATTTCATAAGCGCCACCATTGCCAATCTCAAATGAGCGCTCACCGTGCAGTGGCATATCGATTGAAATCGTCGCGATACCGGCCGCAGCATAAGTACCTGCATAGGCTAGGTTCATTTCTTTACCGCCACCTAAACCGTGCATGGTAATCGTTGTTGGCCAGCCACTTGTTGGTGGAACAAATGTGCCACCTTGAGCGGTTGTAAATGCTGCAAGTTTGGCTGCATTTGGTAAGGTAATTTGCACCGGAATCGTTTCATACCCTTTAATTGCAGGGATAGGATTAAGACGCGTTAAGTGCTTGGTTTTATCCGCTGCAGTACCGTCATCCAATTTCCACTGTTTACCGGCAAGTAATGCAGGATTAGCTAACGCAGCTTGTGCATCAACACCTTGCTCAGATGCTTGAGTAAAAAAGTTGGTTTGGCTTAACGTGCCAGCTTGTAATGCCAATAACACTGATACAGGGCTGTCACCCTGAGCAAACCAGCGACCATTTGGCGCGGTTGGCGCACCATCGACAACCGGAATCACACAACTAGTAGAAGAACAGTTACCATAAAATGGCACTTTAATTTCAGCTTTATACACATCAGCCATATCAGCTAATACGTATGCAACACCACTGGCTGAAGTTAATCCTAACGCCTGAGCAGCTGTGTAACCCGCTGGCGTTGGCGTTTGAGTAAAAGCAGGTTTATATGGGTCACTAGACGCCATTAACAACTTAGCCGTCTCATAAACATTGGCTATCGACTGCGTAGTGAATAATCCTGAGAAAATAATGTTTTCAGAATCAACGCCGTGCTCAGCAGCAACGCCTTTTTCATAGCTATTCACTAAGCCTTGTAATTGTAATTGAGCAGCTGTTTCTAACGGCTTAGTTTCAATGTCTAACTTAAGTAAGTTGTATGTTGTAGAAGGCGCAATACTGCGACCTAACGAATCCTGAATTAAGTCTGTCGCCACATATAAATAGGATTGAATCGGTTTTAAAGGCTTAAGTGGCACAATCGCCACACTGCTACCTGATGCTTTAGTAACAAAATCAACACCAAAGGTTAATTCTTCACCCACTTTACAAGCTGATACTGATGCTTGTGAAGTACATTCAGGATCGGTAGAAAGCGAACCACCTACAGTGGCTTCAAAAACGCGAACAGCACCTGGCTGAAATACCGATGCAGCATCAATGGTGAGTGCATTACCCTGTAGATCGTTTGCTAGCTCCATAGTTATTGAAATTGGTGAGCTAGTTGACCATCCATCTAATGCACCAAGTGCGATTGAAGGATTGGTGTAATCGACACCGGTTTCACCCGGAATAGACAAGGTACCATCTGTAGTACCACTAAACAGTAAATCGTTAGGTAGCGGCAGTTTGCCATTAGCTGGATCAAACTGAACGTGCGACAAAGGCACTAATGGTTCAGCTTTTTCTTTTGCTTCGTTAAAACTATCACCACCACATGCCGTCAAACCGAGAGCAGATGTTATTGCAACACCCAAAATGAGTCTTTTCATCTTTTTTCCCCAAATCTTGTTTTATTAATTTTGTTTTCCCCAAGAATTGGTCACAATAGTCCAATCATGCGACCAAAAGGACTTATGTTAGTCCTTAACTATTCTCAAGTTAACGCAAAATTATAGAGTTAGCTACAAGTTTGTTACATGCAAATGACCTATTCGCATACAATTATCAATCATTTGTTTCAAACGGTCGTTTATTTTTTATTCGGTTCTAGATTTGACGGGCGATTGCGCTTAGAGGAATTAATTAATCATGTTGGAATATCAAGCTGCAAAAGATTTACTTAATAATAAAACTATCTTGGTTACTGGGGCTGGAGACGGAATTGGCCAGGCAGCCGCGATTGAATTTGCTAAGCACGGCGCGACCGTTATTTTACTGGGTAAAACCGTTAAAAAACTTGAAAAAGTGTACGACGAAATCATTAATGCAGGTTATCCGCCCCCTGCTATTGTGCCACTTGATTTAAAAGGGGCAACAGAGCAGAACTACATCGACATGGCAGAAACCATAGCAGAGCAATTTGGTCACTTAGATGGGTTATTACACAATGCCTCACAACTCGGTGCATTAGGCCCGTTTGAACACATTGATCTTGCTTCGTTAGAGACCATAATGAAAGTCAATGTAACGGCTCAGGCTATTATGACCAAAGCGTTATTACCGATAATGCGTAAAGCACCACATGCATCAATTATCTTTACTTCTAGCAGTGTAGGCCGCAAAGGTCGAGCTTACTGGGGGCCTTATGCTTTCTCTAAATTTGCGACCGAAGGCATGATGCAAGTGTTAGCTGATGAATGTGATGAAACACATGTACGTGTGAATACCATTAACCCAGGTGCGACTCGCACGGAAATGCGCGCTAAAGCATACCCAGCAGAAGATCCACAAACATTAAAAACGGCACTGCAAATTATGCCGACTTACTTATTTTTGATGGGTGATGAATCTATTGGCACTAATGGCCAGGCATTGAACGCGCAATAATGAGTCTGTAGCATTTAATCGACTCAAATGAATGAGCTGTACTCAAATAGTACAGCGACATTTATTGAACAAAAAAACGGAAGCCAAGGCTTCCGTTTTTATTATTAATTTTACTACACCTAAATTGAACTAGTTCAACTAAACTAACTTCAATTGGCTAACTTCAATTTGCTAGCTTAAAAGCTGATTTTCTTCGCATTTTGACCGACTAATTTCTCGCCGACACCTTTTACCATAGTCAATTGCTGTAAATCTTCAAACTTACCATTTTTAGCTCGATAATCGACAATAGCTTGCGCCTTAGCTTGACCTATGCCCTTAAGCGATTGTAGCTCGGTGACACTGGCTTTATTTACATTAACACTGGCTAATTTAGCCGTGTTTTTGTCAACGGTTGTGGTTACTTTTTTGGATGTTTCAGCGGCAACGTTGGTTTTGGCTGAGTCGGCGGCAAAAGATGAGGTGCTGAAAAAACAACATAAGCACATAAATACCGCAGTTAATGTCAATGATGACTTCATTAGAGTCTCCTTGTTTCCTTAAATTGCTGGCATGTTCCCTACTCCATAAGCCAGCGCGAAGATTCAGAACGCTATGCTGTTTCTAAATCGACACTAACTGTAGTCAACAATGATGAGTTGTACATAAAAAACACAATTCGCTATCACTGATTATTAACTTTTTCTGTCGTTTTGGTTTTTGTCTTGGTCATTATCGACGAGGTAAATTGGCTTAATTCACCCAATAAATGCTGGTGAACTTGAGTTAGCTTAGGCTTGTTTTTAGCTTTAAAAGCAATAGGACGACATAAACTCATGGCCTGGTAGCCTAGCCTTGCTGTGAGCAAGCCACCGCCCAGTCCCTGCGCTATCCGAGTGGATAATTTACCGGTCATTTCAACAGATAATAATTGTGTGCCGAGATCGGTAATCACTTCAGTACTGCCCGCGTAAATCACATTGATAATGATGCTACGGATAAGCTTAATCCGACTCCAATAGCCTAATTCAATGCCATAAATAGCAGCCACTTCATTAATCATCTTTTGATTTCGCCACAAAATGATGGCCATATCTAACGCGGCCAACGGACTTGCAGCGAGTAATAATGCCGACTCAGCGGCAAATCGATTGACTCTTTTTTTCGCTAACAAATCGCGTTCACTAAGCACTATTTGATCAAACAGCATGACAATCTCAGCATCATTATGCTCTTTATTACTGGCCTTAATGTAATGCTGCTTTGCCTCAGTATTAGGATATTTTGCTAAAATAGGAGCAATAAATTTATTGGCTTCTCCCATTTGCATACTTTGCGATAATCGCTCTGCAATAGCCTGGTGATCGGCCACTTTTTTAAGGTTAACCAATTTGCGCCATTCTTTAAGCACCCCGACCCCAGCCCATAGACTCACAATGGCCAAGACGGAGGCATAAAAACCAAACAACCAGGGGCTTTGATTGAATGATTCCATTAACCCTAAGGCCGTTTGCACAACGGCTAATAAAGCGACACTGATTAACGATAACACCGCTAACCTAGACCAGCGTTTAGGCTTGCTGGGGGCAATACTGTCAGAGATTGACTCAGGCAGTTCATCTAGAGCTTGTTCGCACACAAAATCAACGTCATTGAATGATTGCGTTGGTTTAATAGGCTCAGCGGTGTTGCTTGCCTCTGCGTCGTTAATAAGTTCAGCGTCAGTAAAGACTTGCGATTTTTTAAGTCCCGAAGCGTTATTTGTCTGATTCATAAAAGATACTCACACTCATGCAACTAGGTTAATTTGTCGCCTAATAGAAACTCTAAAAGATGGTCTAGACGAATATGTTCAAACGTTGGATGAGTTTCATTTAAATGGCTAATATTAGGAGGTAAAAAGGCGTTAAAGTTAAACCCCTGTTGTTGCCAAAATGTGGCATCAGGCAAGGTTATTGGCACATCGCCGGGATAAACCGTTATTTGCTTGCCGTCTAGGCCTGTGCCTTTGACCACTTCTTGCTGGCCGTTACCTGTATTGACCATGCCATGTTGCGTTGCTTTAATCGCACTGATGGCCATGGTCTCAACTTCGCTGCCTTCAAAATTGGCGTAGTGCTGGCTTTGTTGCAGCATGGCGTTGAGTAAACTCAGCACATGACTTTGTTGGTCTCTTGTCACCCGGTCTACCTGGCTTGCAGCAAATAATACTTTATCAATACGGGGTGAAAACAGACGCTTAATTAAGCTTGATTGCCCAAACTGAAAGCTTTCCATAATACTGTTTAACGCTCGGCCCATATCAGTAAACTGTGCTTGCCCCTTGTTTAATGCATTTAAGCAATCCACCAGCACCACTTGGCGGTCAAAACGTGAAAAGTAATCGCGATAAAAAGGCTTAACCACTTGTGAAACATACTGCTCATAACGGCGTTTTAATACATGATAATTTGAGTCATTAGGGCTTGAAGCCAGTTCAGAATGATTCAACGGGCTAAGGCCCAATAAAGGGAAAAAGGCTAATAATGGCGTGTTCTCATATTCGCCGGGTAACAGCATCCGTCCGGGTTGGGCGTGGTAAAAACCTTGTTCACGGACTAAGTCAACGAGCAGGTTTTGGTAAACATCGGCGACATATTTAAGTTGTTGTTCATCAGCGACTTCAGCTAAATCTAACTTGCTCACCGCCTGAGTAAATTCGTCATAGTAAGGAGAGCAACTCAAACTGGTTACATTTTGCTGTTGCGATAAACACCAATGAGTAAAGTCATGTTTGAGCATAGGCAAATCAAGTAACCATTCACCTGGGTAATCGACTATATCGACATATAATGTGGCGCTGTCAGTTAATTTGGCCAATATGCCTTGTTGAGGTTGATACTTTATTGCTAGGCGTAATTCAGTAATGGTTCGCGTTGATGCTGGCCAATGTGGCGGGGATGAGTTTAATGCATTCATTGAACCTTGATAATCAAAGCTGGCGATGTCTAAGTCTGGCTGCATAGCACGCTGTACGCCAATTAAGCGATCTTCTCTGGCAACTTGCCACAAAGGTAATGGGTTATGTTTATTGCCTTTACCGGCATGTAACAGCTGATTGACCAGTCCACTAATAAATGCCGTTTTACCGGCACCAGATAAACCCGTAACAGCAAGCCTAACATGGCGATCTGTACTACGGTTCACAATAGATTGAGCCGCTTGAGTCATTTTAAACAAGGAACGATCTAATAATCTCATAATGGCTAACAGATCCTTACATCACGAGTAATAACAAAACAAGGGCGGTAAACCGCCCATTTAGAGTAATTAAAGACTATTGATTTCCCGCTTTAAGTCAAAGCTATCTGACGTAACGTGTTTCTCTAGTCGCTGCAATCGAGTTTCCAGTCCATTAAACTGACGGCTGACATCAAATAAGGCACGTTTTGCAGGCTCACCGGCTTGCCATACCTTCTTTTTAACTTCAATGTCCTTGTGTTGTTCGTCATATTCTAATGTCTGTGGTTTAACATCTAATATCATCCACAATGCAATATAAATCACAAACACCACACCGGTACCGCCAAGCAGAAATATCGATACTGCTAACACGCGCACTAACCAGGTTTCAAAGTTAAAGTAATCCGCGATGCCTGAACACACTCCCGCTATTTTACCACTTTTAGGATTGCGATATAACGTTCGACTGCTAGATGTGCCCATGTTTCGCCCTCCACTCTGGTGAATCAGTATCTAAAATCGCTTCTAAGGTTTCTATGCGATGGCTCATTTTTTCAGCTTTCGCAATTAAATCATTAAGCTGACCGAATTCTTCCTCTGTGAGTCCTTGGCTCACTTGTCGCTTACTGCGGTAGTGAAGAATCAACCAAATGGGGGCAACAAACATCATAAAGATGATAATTGGTGCTACAAGAAGATCCATATCCATAACTCACCTCTGAAAAATTATTATGCTTTTGATTTAGGTTGTGATTTTGCGTTTACTTTTGCTTTCAGTGCAGCTAACTCATCGTTAACAGCATCTTCAGCTTCTAATGCGGCAAACTCATCGGCAAGTGAATCTTTTTTACCTAAGTCATATGATTCAACTTGAGCTTCGAGGCCTTCTACACGACGCTCGTATTGCTCAAACTTCATCATTGCATCATCAATTTTGCTTGAATCAAGCTGCTTTTTCACTTCTAAGCGTGAAGTGGCAGTTTGCTTACGCATAATGATGGTCTTTTGGCGAGCACGGGCATCATTCAACTTTTCTTGCAGTTGTGCCACTTCGTCTTTTAAACGTGTGATATGTTCTTCAACAACTTGCAACTCCATTTCAAGCGTTTGCAATAAACCCGTGGTTTTTTGCTTTTCAATTAAGGCGGCTTTTGCTAAGTCTTCACGATCTTTAGATAATGCTAACTCAGCTTTGTTCTGCCAATCTTGAACTTGCTCTTGCACACGACTAATGCGACGTAACAGTTCTTTTCTCTCAGCCAATACTTTGGCAGAGGTTGAACGTACTTCTACTAACGTGTCTTCCATTTCTTGAATGATAAGGCGAACCATTTTTTCTGGATCTTCGGCTTTATCTAGTATTGCACTGATATTTGAATTAACGATATCTGCAAAGCGAGAGAAAATTCCCATAATGTATTCCTCAAAAAGTAACGTGGATGTCGCAATAGGTATTACACATTGCGTGCCAACTTTTTCAACTATAACAATATCAGCTAGTTATACAAATATTTAACTTTTACTTTCATTTATTAACTAAGCCATCTATTATGATTTTCACCAATTATTAGTCTAATTCACTAACAATTTTGCGAGTAAGCCAACTGTGAGTAAACAATACCAACAAGATAATCTCATCGGCCAATCTAATGCGTTACTCGAAGTATTAGAACATGTGTCTAAAGTCGCACCGTTATCAAAACCGGTGCTCATTATTGGTGAGCGCGGTACCGGTAAAGAGCTTATTGCAGAGCGTTTGCATTACTTATCTGCCCGATGGGACCAAAGCTTTATAAAACTTAATTGCTCATCATTAAGTGAAAACTTACTCGAAAGTGAACTGTTTGGCCATGAGTCTGGTGCATTTACAGGTGCCAAAGGTAAACACGAAGGCCGCTTTGAGCGCGCCGATGGTGGAACATTGTTTTTAGATGAATTAGCCAATACCTCTGGGCTTATTCAAGAAAAACTTTTGCGAGTCATTGAGTACGGCGAATTTGAACGTGTTGGTGGCAGTAAAACCGTACAGTCGGATGTACGTCTCATCTGTGCTGCGAACGAAGATTTACCAGCACTTGCTGAAACAGGCGAATTTAGAGCCGACTTGTTAGACAGATTAGCCTTTGATGTGATTACCCTACCGCCACTTCGAAGCCGCACCGAAGACATTATGACGCTAGCCGAACATTTTGCGATTAGTATGGCAAGGCAGCTCGGGCTTGAATATTTTGGCGGTTTTGGCGCCATCGCCATTGAGCAACTGATGATGCACGATTGGCCGGGTAATATCCGAGAGCTCAAAAATGTGGTTGAACGCAGCGTGTACCGAGAAGGCTCTGAAGGCCAAGAGATTGACCACATTATTTTAGACCCATTTGCGTCCCCCTATCGCCCATTGAGTCGAGTTAAAACAAGCGAACGTCAAGCAAAACCAATCGAATCCGTAATAGACAAACCGCAAGCGGATGCAGAACAAAGCGAAGTGGCAATAATGCAAAGTAGCATTGAGTTTCCGATAAACTTCAAAGAATACACCGAAAATGCTGAAGTGACTTTATTACAACGCGCACTGGCTGAAGGCCTATATAATCAAAAGAAAACCGCGGATTTACTCGGGTTAAGCTACCACCAGCTAAGGGGTATTCTCAAAAAATACAACTTACTTGATAAGTCGTAAGTGAACTTATGCATCAGCGATTGCTCCACTGACATGAACACTGTTAAAATGTTTACTCAAAGTCGATAAAAAATGATAACACCATGCCTGTTATAGTAAAACGCTGGTATCAGCTGATTTCCTTATGTTTTACCAGTTCGTTACTGGCAGCATGTGGACAAGCACAATTGCCTTCTGGTTTGGTGTATTGCAGCGAAGGTAACCCTGAGAGCTTTAATCCACAATTAGTGACCTCTGGCACCACTATAGATGCCACTTCACACCAAATTTATAGCCGACTGGTGAATTACAGCCAAGCTAAAGCCGATATCATTCCAGGTCTGGCTACTGAGTGGCTTATGTCTGAAGATGGCTTAAGTTACCAGTTTACGTTACGTGAGCATGTGAGCTTTCATAAAACACGCCGTTTTACGCCATCAAGAGACTTTAATGCTGACGATGTACTTTTTTCGTTTAATCGCATTATTGATCCCTTACACCCCTATCACTTAGTCAGTAGAACTGGCTATCCGTTTTTTCAAAGCATTGGATTTGCAGAACTTATTGAGTCCATAGAAAAGGTCAATGACCATCAGGTAATATTTCATTTAACCCGAAAAGATGCCTCGTTTCTCTCTAATTTGGCGACCGATTTTGCAGTCATACTATCAGCCGAATACGGTTATCAATTGTTATCTCAAGGGAAACCAGAGGACATTGATTACTATGCCGTTGGTACCGGCCCTTTTCAGCTCAACCAATATGTTAAAAATGAATACATTCGCTATAAAAAGCATCCCGTTTATTGGGGCCCAACGGTAGAGCTTGATCAGTTAGTGTTTGATATCACCCCAAGAAGCACCGCGCGTATTGCAAAATTGATTACCGGAGACTGCAGCGTTTCAGCATTACCTAAAGCGGGTGAACTCGCCGTGGTCGCGCAGCACCCTGATGTGATTATTGATGCAAAGCCAGGCTTAAACGTTTCTTTTTGGGCGTTTAATACTCAAAAGCCGCCGCTCGATGATGTCCGCGTGAGACGAGCTCTTGCACATGCCATTGATAAGCGTAATATTCTGGATGCGGTGTATAACGATACTGCAGTTGAAGCCACTGGCGTTTTGCCTCCCGCATCGTGGGCTTACTCTCAAAACTTATCACCAAATGAATACAACCCACAAAAAGCCATTGCGTTATTGAGCGAAGCGGGGATTAATAATTTATCAATCAATGTTTGGGCAATGCCCGTTGCACGTATTTATAACCCCAGTGCATTAAAAACCGCCGAACTTATTCAAGCCGATCTCGCCCGGATCGGCGTAAAGCTGAATATCATTAGCTATGATTGGAGTGTGTTTACTCAAAAGCTTTCTGCTTCAAACTACGATTCGGTATTAATAGGATGGAATGCAGATAACAGTGACCCAGATAACTTTTTTACTCCGTTACTCAGTTGTGCGGCATTGGCATCAAACAATAACCGTTCTCGGTGGTGTCAAAAAGACTTTGAACATTTACTCGCTCAAGCACAAAGTGTGACGTCGCAACCAGAACGCAAAGCATTTTATCAATCAGCCGAAGCCATTATTAGTGATCAAGTCCCTATGGTGACGCTGGCTCATGCAAAGAAGGTCGTCCTGAAAAAGAACAATATTACCGCAATGCAAATACGCCCATACGGCGGGATCTCATTTGCTAAAGCGATACAAACATCAGAGGAAGGCGAATAAATGTGGCGTTATCTTTTTAGACGCATCACCCTGTTTGTTGCCACATCGATGTTGATGATAGCAGTGCTGTTTATTGCTACGGGCTTGTTCCCTGCCAGCAAAGCGTATTCGTTGTCAGGGATCCAATATCCCTCTGCAGAGCAACAACGTCAGATAGACATCGATTACCAGTTAAACGATAACGTATTATTGCAATTTACCGCTTATCTTCGGCAACGATTGTCGGGCAATTTAGGTATTTCGAGCAACTCACAACAAACTGTGGCCGGCGAGTTGGCATCGGTGTTACCCGCCTCTTTTGAATTATCATTATTCTCTGGGTTTATTGCAGTATTTTTTGGTGTGCCTATAGGAGTGATAGCCGCTTTAAGTAGAAATAAAGCACTGCAACACAGCATTTTAGCGTTTACATTAACCGGATATTCCATCCCAGTTTTTTGGCTTGGATTAACATTGTCAATGTGGTTTGGGGTTAATCTAGGTTGGCTACCGATTTCAGGGCAAATTAACTTATTATATGAAATCGAACCCGTGACAGGCTTTATGTTACTGGACACATTAATGTCCGAGTCCGCTTATCGTATTCCTGCTTTTCATGACGCTATTCTGCATTTGATATTACCTGCCGTCACCTTAGCGCTGTTGCCATTTACCCTGGTTGTACGCATCACTCGTCAAGCGGTGATTAATGTCATGAATCAAACCTATATTCGCGCGGCTGAAGCTCGGGGATTACATACTTTTAAAATCCTCGTCCGCCATGCTATGCCTAACGCACTGATCCCGGTATTAAAAAGCATTGGCTTAATGCTCGGCTCATTTGCCAGCTACGGTATTGTTGTCGAAGTCATATTTTCATGGCCTGGCGTTGGCAGTTGGTTAGTTTCGGGGATTTATCAACGGGATTATACTGTTATTCAAGCAGGCATTTTGTCTGTGTCGCTGTTAATTATTTTCTTAAGTATTTTGATTGACCTAATGCATACCGCAATCAATCCGATGAGTAGAAAGGAATTATATGCCTCGCATTAAAGTCTATCATGAAGACCATATCGACTCGCCAATGTGGCGGGTTTGGCAAAGCTTTTCATCCAATCCTTTTGCAGTAATCGGTTTGTGGGCGGTAATATTTTTACTGGTGCTAACCATTTTTGCCCCGATTATTGCGCCCTACTCCGCAGAAACTCAAGATCAACTAGTATTGCTCTTGCCACCGTCTTGGGATCCGGCCGGTAAAGTCGAACACTTTTTAGGAACCGATGATTTAGGTCGTGATATTTTCAGCCGCATTTTACATGGCGTGCAACTCACCTTCGGCATGTCGTTATTAATTGTGGCGGTATCATTATTTTTTGGCTTTATTATTGGCTCGTTGTCGGGAATGATGCGCGGTATCAAGTCTAGCGTACTCAGTCACTTACTCGATGCATTGTTGTCTATCCCGTCATTATTAATGGCTATTTTGGTGGTCGCAGTGATGGGGCCTGGGTTGAATAATGTGTTTTGGGGAGTGGTGATTGCCATGATCCCGCAATTTGTGCGTGCCATTCATCTCGCCGTCCATGAAGAACTGCAAAAAGAGTATGTTACCGCTGCAAGGTTAGACGGTGCTAATTCCCTGCAAATCTTTTGGTATGTGATTATGCCTAACGTGTGGGATGTATTGATTATTCAGGTCACGATGGCGATTTCTGCAGCCATATTAGATATTGCCGCACTCGGTTTTTTAAACTTAGGCGCACAAGCGCCGAGTCCTGAATGGGGCGCGATGGTGGCACAGGGATTAGATAACTTATTACTCGCGCCATGGACAGTGACTATTCCCGGTGTTGCCATTTTGTTTACTGTATTATCGGTAAACTTAGTGGGTGACGGTTTACGCTCAGCACTTGCACCAATAAGAAACTAACTTATGCCATTACTCGACGTGCGTAATCTCACCATTGAACTCGATACCGCTCAAGGCCGCGTTAAAGTGCTTGAAAAGGTCAGCCTGACCATCAATCCAGGTGAAATCCATGGTTTAGTGGGTGAATCAGGTTCTGGCCGCAGCTTATTTGCTAAAGCGATTTTAGGTGTACTGGGCCCCAATTGGCACATTATCGCCGACCGTATGATGTGGGACGGTAAAAACCTGCTTGAAATGAGCGCCAAAGAACGTCGTAATTTAATGGGTTGCGACATCGCAATGATTTTCCAAGATCCATCCGGGAGTTTGGATCCAGTTAAAACGATTGGCAGTCAAATTATTGAAGCCATGATACCCAATAAGAATGTGCCTTTTTGGCGTCGTAGCCGCGACACCTATCTAAATGCACAAAAATGGTTACATAAAGTCGGCATCAAAAAACCTAAACAGCTGATGAAATGTTATCCATGGGAGTTATCTGAGGGCGAATGCCAAAAAGTCATGATTGCAATGGCGGTGGCAAATCACCCTAAATTATTGATTGCTGATGAGCCGACCAACTCGATGGAACTCAATACTCAAGCACAAATTTTCAGGTTATTGTCTCAACTTAATCAACTGCAAAATGTCTCCATATTACTGGTGAGCCACGAGCTTGAAATTATGGTGAACTGGTGTGATAACCTGACCATTTTATACAGTGGACAAGTAATGGAATCTGGGCCTGCTGCGGCAATGGCAGAATTGCCCTTTCATCCTTACACTCGAGCACTGTTAAAAAACTTACCTGATCACACTCAAAAAATGCGTCATAAAGCTGACTTACCAACGTTACAAGGTTCGTCACCGTCGATGCAGCACTTGCCTGCAGGATGTCGACTCGGTCCACGCTGCCCTGAAGCTCAGCGTAAATGCGTAAAACAGCCAAACCTTGAGCACATTAAAGGGCGCTATTTTGCCTGCCATTTCCCTTACCAAAGTGAGCAAGAAGATGACGACGCCATTGCTTAAAGTGAACGACTTGTGCAAACAATACGTCACAGGTTATAAACGTTTTAAACCACAATACTATCAAGCTTTGGCGCCTGTATCGTTTGAACTCGAACGCGGTGAAACTATGGCGATTGTGGGTTCTGTTGGTTCAGGAAAGAGTACGTTAGCGCGTATTTTAGTGGGTGCAGAACGACGCAGCGGCGGTGAGATTTTTTTTGAAGGTGAAGCGTTAGAAACACGCAACCAAAAACAACGATGCCGATTAATCAGGATGATTTTTCAAGACCCCACCACATCACTCAATCCACGTTTATCAATAGGTAATTTACTTAAAGAGCCTTTACGTTTTAATACCACGCTGAATTCGAACGAGCGTAAAGCCTTAGTGTTTGAAACCCTGCGTAAAGTAGGATTACTGCCAGAGCATGCCGATTTTTACCCGCATATGATTTCAGAAGGCCAAAAGCAGCGCGTTGCCGTTGCACGGGCATTAATGCTCAACCCGAAAATTATTATTGCCGATGAAGCCTTAACCGCGCTGGATTTATCGGTTCGGTCGCAAATCATTAACCTATTGTTAAAGTTACAAAAAGAGATGGGTTTGTCGTATATTTTCGTGTCGCACAATCTCAATATTGTTCGCCATGTTAGCGACAAAGTCATGGTGTTACAAAATGGCGTTATGGTAGAGAAAACCACCACCGAAGCGTTATTTAACTCACCTCAACATGAATACACCCAACGGCTTATTCAAGAGCAAAGTCAATTTATGCAACGACGCTAAACTGCTCCAACCACTGTACATTTACAGGCTTTTTAGCAAAAATCAGTGCCATTTACGCGTCGAACTATTTATCCTAGAGCCAATGTTAAAGGAAGAAACCTAAATATGATTATTAAACCTAAGATCCGTGGCTTTATTTGTACAACAACTCATCCTGTTGGCTGTGAAGCCAATGTAAAAGAGCAAATTGAACTCACCAAAGCCAAAGGCAAAATTGCTCATGGCCCTAAAAAAGTCCTTGTAGTGGGCTCTTCAAGTGGCTATGGCTTGTCATCTCGTATTGCCTCAGCATTTGGCAGTGATGCAGCAACTATCGGTGTGTTTTTTGAAAAACCAAGCTCAGAAACCAAACCAGGTACTGCTGGGTGGTACAATACCGCGGCATTCGACAAATTTGCAAAAGCGGAAGGCTTATATTCCAAAAGCATCAATTGCGACGCCTTTAGCCATGCAGCCAAACAACAAGTTATTGACCTAATCAAACAAGATTTAGGCCAAATCGACATGGTGGTGTATTCATTAGCATCACCGGTTCGCAAACTGCCAGACACTGGCGAAGTGATCCGCTCATCACTTAAACCTATTGGTCAAACGTATACTGCTACGGCGGTTGATACCAATAAAAATACTATTATCGACACTTCTGTAGAACCCGCAACCGAGCAAGAAATTGCCGACACCATTACCGTAATGGGTGGCCAAGACTGGGAATTATGGATGAGTGCGCTTAGCGATGCTGGCGTATTAGCTGATGGCTGCAAAACCGTGGCTTACAGCTACATCGGTACTGAGCTAACCTGGCCAATCTACTGGCATGGTGCACTTGGGCAAGCCAAGATGGATTTAGACCGCGCAGCACATGCGTTAAATAACCAATTAGCTCCGAAAGGTGGCTCTGCTAACGTCGCGGTGCTAAAAAGCGTCGTCACTCAAGCCAGCTCAGCCATTCCAGTCATGCCACTGTACATTGCCATGGTATTTAAAAAGATGCGTCAAGAAGGCCTACACGAAGGCTGCATGGAGCAAATTTACCGTTTGTTTACCGAACGTTTATACCGTGAAGATGGTCAAGCACCTGTCGTAGACAGCGAAAACCGTTTGCGTTTAGACGATTGGGAATTACGTGAAGATATTCAGCAACACTGCCGCGATTTATGGCCACTAGTGACCACTGAAAACCTCAGCGAGTTAACGGACTACAATGAATACAAAGAAGAGTTTTTAAAACTGTTCGGTTTTGGTATTGATGGTATCGATTACGAAGCTGATGTTGATCCTAGCGTGACATTTGAGGTAATTGAACTGTAACGATCAATTAGCATCTCGTTAGTTCAAACCATTTAACGAAAAGCCGCAATGCACTGCATAGCGGCTTTTTTGTCTTTGAAATAGTGACGAAACTTACTGTCGCTAATCCTTCTTAATATATTTGCTTGCCGTCAAATCATCTAATACCTGTACAGCAAAGGGTTATACCATTTCCATTAATTATGTGACAAATCAGAGTCACTCAGACTGTTCAGTTTGAGGCGCATTGTTGAAATAATGGTTATTCCCTTCTAAGACAATGCAACAAAGAAATGGACGGTCTGAGTGTCTCCTGCAAGGCGGGTTTCTGTGCCTTCTATGCTGCTTAATAGCATTTTTACGTACGACTGCATGGATGCAGGAGGTAGAGCAACGCAGGAGCTGTTGCCGAGAACAACTATGCCTTCAATCCTATTACTTGCCTAGAAGACACAGAACTCCCGCTGAATGACCAGATAATTAGTGGAATTGGTACTAAATTCACGGTCTAGACATTAATTAGGCATAAAAAAGGGTTAAGCCAGATGGCTTAACCCAAAGTAACGCAAGGGATAATAAGATGAAGTGAATCTATTTGTTGTCTAGCGCATATTTAGCCGCATTTTCTCCTGCAATTCGGCCGAAGACCACGGTGTCTGCTATGGCGTTACCACCTAAGCGGTTATAACCGTGTAAACCCCCAGTCACCTCACCAGCAGCAAATAGACCAACAATAGGCTTACTTTGAAGATCAAGAACCGATGCAGTTGTATTGACCGCTACACCACCCATAGTGTGGTGAATACCAGGCGCAACTTTAACGGCATAGTAAGGGCTTTGTGTCATATTAAGCGGCATATCATCACGACCAAACGCAGTATCTTTACCTGTGGCAACATAACCATTGTAGTCACTGACGGTTTTAGCTAAATCGGCCGCTTTCATTCCGGTTTTTTCAGCTAACTTTTCAATGGTATCACCTTTATAAAGCATGTTTAGGTGATCATAACCACGGACCATTTTGGCTTTTGCATATAATTGATTATCAAAAATAAGCCAAGCAAACTGTTCTGGTTGTTTTAAGATGGCATCTGACGCTTTGTCACGCGTGGTTAACTCACTAATAAAGCGATTACCATCTTTGTTCACCATAACAGCACCCACACCACGTACAGTTTCTGAAATCAGAATACGACTGTCTTTACCGACGGTTGGATGCGCTTGAACCCAATCGATATCGGTCATACTGGCACCAATTTCTTTTGCCAGTAACACACCATCGCCTGTTGCGGTAATGTTGTTAGAGCTGGTCATGTCTTTCATTGTTGGACGGTAATAAGCAATCATTTCTTTATTCATGCCATAACCACCAGTGGCTAACACCACTGATTTAGCGCCAATCATGTAATAACCAGTATGCTTACCGTGTACAACAGCACCGACAACACTGTTGTCTTCATTAACCACTAACTTAACAACGCGTGAATTTAAACGAGTATCAATACCTTGAGCTTTGGTTGCTGCACGTAAGGTATCAATAATTTCAGGACCAGAACTTTTACCGCCATGTGGACGGTGAGTACGGTCAACTCGAGCACCACCAGAACGTTTTAGATCGTCTAAGTTAGCACCTAAAGATTCTAACCATTCCACGCCTTCAGCAGATTTTTCGGCAAGAATAGTCACGAGTTTTTTATCATTATGTTGACGACCGCCTTTCATCGCATCTTCGATAAACCATTCAACGCTGTCATCTACACCATGGTCTTTTTGCTGTTTAGTACCAACAGCATTAATACCACCCGCAGAAATCATAGAGTTACCACCACTGAATGGGGCTTTTTCTACCAAAATAACGTCAGCACCCGCTTTTTTAGCCGTAAGTGACGCGTTAAAACCTGCACTACCAGCACCCACGACGAGAACGCCTGTTGATTCACGTGGACCCGCTGCAATGGCTTTTTGAATTTTTTCTTGATCCCAACCAGTATCCCAAGGCTCTTTCTTTTTAGCATCAGAGAAAGGCATGTCTTTATGATCAAATGAGTGACACTCACTGCAGTAAAACTTCGGTTCTTCATGGCCTTTGTGACAACTTGTACAGTTAATGTCGCCTAAATGCGAAGCGTGAGGATCAAATTGTAATTTGTCGTTAGCTAATTCAGCGTAATCGCCATGACATGACTTACACTGAGCATTTTCATGAGTTTCGCTGTCGCTCACTTTAATGGGTTTAGTATGACAAGACTGGCAACTGCCCATATCGGCATGAAATGAGCCCATATCGGGGGTTTTAGCGATTGCAGTACCAGAAGATAGCATCATCACTGCCATCGCTGAGACTAAGTATTTTAGTTTCATTGTTCGTTCCTTTTCTTATGGGTATTAACTTGCTTTGTTGACGACAAGGTTACTCATAAAGAGATACTAAAACTTAGACGTATATCAAATTTGTCTTTTGGTTAAGTTTTTATGAAACCCTGTTCAGACTTTCTTAAAATGCCCATAAATCTAACATGCTGTGACTCACGTTCATGTTCACCCTCACGTTAATCTTTAGCATTAGTCCATGCTTTCAACCCAACCTGAAAGCCAACTCATTCCCAAAAACATTAAATCAATGAGAAGAGATGACTATGAACACAAATAAAAGCTTACTTTCTATAGCGTTACTATCATCGCTATCTGTAATGTCATTAAATGCACTAGCTGATTCGCCTACTGCTTATGGCCGTTTAGATATATCACTCACCAATTCAGACCAGGGGTTCACCACCCAAAATAGAAAAGAAGGCACCGTACTTGAAAACAACTTGAGCCGTGTGGGTGTAAAAGGCAGTGAGAAAATCAATGATGATTTACAGTTGGTTTACCAAATGGAAGTACAGGTAAATAGTGCAACCAATGAGGGTGACGAAGAGGTATTCAGCGCTAGAAGTACCTACTTAGGTGTAATATCAAATGCCGGTACGGTGTTAATTGGTCGTAACGACACTGTGATGAAATCATCTAAAGGTGATGTCGAAGCATTTGATTTAACCAACGCTGCTTATAACCGCATGATTGCTGGTCAAGACAGAAAAGCGGATGGTATTACTTATTACTCTCCGACTATTGCAGGTTTATTTACTGTCAATGGCACCTACCTAATGGATGATAATTTTGAAGGTAGTGACGAAACCCAATATGCGATGAGTGTTGTCGCTGGCGATAAAAAACTTAAGAGCACTATCTATTACGTTGCTGGAGCTTACAACACGATCGGCGGCGTGGATGCGTATCGCGGTGTTGGCCAAGTTAAAATGGGTCAATTTAAAGTCGGTGGCCTATATCAACATACCGAAAGCCAAAGTTACGATCAAAAAGAAGGTGATTCATACTTTTTCACGGTAACTTACGATTTAAACGGGATTGATTTAAAAGTTGAATACGGTCAAGACGAAGCCGGTTTTGGTAAGTTCATCAAATATAACTCAGCAATGGCATCGAGTGCAGATTTCAACCAAGCAACCGATGTTGAAGTGACCTCACTAATATTTGGTGCGAGATATCAATTATCAAAATCGACCATGCTGCAAGCACACTATGCTATGTATGATGGTGAGTATCAAATCGCGAATTCTGGCACCGTAATCGATCTTGTAGACGATAACATTGCAAGTATTGGTGTACGATATAACTTCTAACGCACTCCGATAAAACAAGTATTAAGGCGTTTAACAAGCCAAGTTAACCTACCGTAGCGCTAACTTGGCTTGTTGTTATTGTTGAAAACTTGCACTTGTTAACGTTTTTAACAATTTGATACCCCGTGATATACCTACGGTTAAGCAGGTACGGTATAATTTACAAATTAACCACTATCGATATGCTTATGCGGATCACCTTAAAGCAATTATCTATTTTTAAAGCCATCCATAACTGCGGCCAAATATCCAAAGCGGCTAAAGAGCTGCATATGTCTGTGCCTGCTGTAAGCATGGCCTTGCGCGATTTAGAAGACTCATTAGGCAGCCGTCTATTTGAGCGCAGCAGTACAGGACTCACCATTAATGATAATGGCGCGGTAATACTGCCTTATGCCAATGAAATGCTATCAAAAAGCATGGAATTAGAGCATGTATTTGCGCAAGGTAATAATATTAGAGGCAGTATTAAAGTCGGTTGCAGTAAAACTGCTGGCAATTACGTATTGTCACGAAAAATCCCTTTATTTAAAATGCAGCACCCCTCTGTCGACATAAAATTAGTCATCAATAACAGTCTTTGTATTGAGCAAATGGTGGCTGAAAAAGAATTAGATTTGGGCTTTGTGGACGCAAAACCTGGGCTAAAAAACCTATCTCAAGAACCTTGGCTTAAAGACAGACTTTGCATTGTCACCGGATGTAATAACCCTCTGGTGACAGAAGTCATTACCAGCGAATTATTGTCCCAACAACTCTGGGTGATGGATGAAACTATTTCGGTGTCACGCTTAAGAAATACTCAACTGCTTAAAAGTGCCAACATTACCATTACCCAAGAGTTATCAATGAACACGATGGGGGCAATAAAACGCGCTTTAGGTACTGGTTTTGGAGTCAGTGTACTGCCACTTTTAGCGGTTGAGGAAGAGATTGTTCGTGGTGAGCTAGTCGAACTTGCAATGAACCATTGGGATTACTCGCGTCATTACTGGGCTATTTATCGTAATGATGAACCGCTGACGCGTCTTATACGCGAGTTTTTAGACTTTAGCTTACCCACTTCAGCTCAATGATAAATCAAGATCCTGTCATTCTGGGTTTACTGACTGCCACGCTAGGACTCATTTTTTATACCAGTGAACATCCTCATCGATATTGGCGTAAATTCTATCGGTGGGTGCCGGTGATGGTAGTGTGTTATGTGCTGCCATCATTATTTAACACGTTTGGGCTGGTAGATACCTCAGTAAGCCAACTCGGTAGCATTGCATCGCGTTATATCATGCCAGCTTGTCTCACGTTATTGATCATTAGCGTGGACATTAAGTCTATGCTCATGCTTGGTCCTAAAATAATTGTGCTGTTTTTGGTTGGCAGTGTCGGCATTATTCTAGGCGGCCCTTTATCACTCTATATTTTTTCGCTGTTGTCACCGGACTTAATTAATTGGGAAGGCAGTGTGGCTGCCTGGCGAGGCATGGCGACCCTCGCAGGTAATTGGGTGGGCGGTACGGCAAATCAATTGGCGATGAAAGAGGTTTATGCTGTTGATGACAATATGTTTGCCATCATGATCTCTGTTAACGTGGTATTTTCAGCGATTTGGATGTCATTTTTACTCTTTTGTGCCAATCACGCTAAGGTAATAGATAACACCTTAAACGCCGACCATAATGGTATGAACAAACTGGTTGAAAGCATTAATTTGCGCGACCAATCACAATCTACAATGAAGTTACCAGTACCTACCCTGTCCAGCTATATGGCTATTTTTGCGGTGGCATTTGGGGTCACAGGCTTGGCACATCTGGGAGCCGATCTATTAGTGCCGTTTTTTAGTCAGCACTACCCTCAATCAGAGAAACTCAGCTTCACATCGCACTTCTTTTGGATTGTCATCATTGTCACCAGCATCAGTATTATATTGTCTTACACTAAAGTTCGACAACTAGAACGCCAAGGCGCCTCTAAAATTTCAACTGTGTTACTGTACTTATTAATCGCCACCATGGGATTAAAAATGGACTTAACCATGATCAATGATTTTCCTATTTATTTTGCAATTGGCTTTGTCTGGCTGAGTTTTCATGCATTGCTGATTTTGGTTGCAGGGCTCATCATGAAAGCACCATTAGCGTATATGGCCATTAGCAGCCAATGTTGCATTGGCGGCGCAGCATCATCGCCTATTGTCGCGATGGCATTTAACCGTCATCTAGCCCCTGTTGCAGTGATGTTCTCGGTATTTGGCTATGCCTGGGCCAATTATATGGTGTGGATTTGCGCTGAGTTAATGAAAAACATCCAACCATAAGTTATAGCAATAACCTCATTCCAATGATTTTACTCAACGAACAGCTTTAAAAATCTATTGTATCGGTAGATAAATTTTAACATGTTGCACTTCCCCGTCAGCCGCTACCACATCAAGGCGCTCGAACATCAACGGCGAATCACGTAATTCAACATTATGGGTATTAAGCCATTGGCGATACAAATAACTAACGCCATCATGTAATAACGCGTTGATGTTGTTACCTGTAGTATCGCTACTCACTAACATCATAGCGTAACGACCTGCTGGGATAACTTTAGTCTGCATATCAGGATCTGTTAAGCCGCTTGAGGTTAATCGTACGAAATTGTCGCTGTCGAGAGATACACCAATGCCCATGTGGTAAGGATTGTCCTGTGGATGGCTATAGAGCAAGTTGTACGTATGCCCCACATTAGGGCCTAATGCATTACGTTGACGCCATTGTATAAACCGCTGAACAGTAACGGGGATATCACTAAAATGACCGGTGTGGTTCATGATTGCTAATACTAGCGGATCGAGTGCAATTTCAGTGACTGAGTAATGAAAATCGTTTTCTAAAGGTGCTTGAAATGATTTGAGAGGTTGCTGCTTAGAAAAGAAATTACCCCAATCAGGTGCGTGTTGAAAGGATTGTGGACTTTGACCAATGCTGTCAGTGAAAGATTGGACAAAATGAGTCTCATCAATATAACCCAAACTAGTTGCAATCGTTGCGAGTGATATTTGTTCACCAAAACCTAATTGGTGCGCCGCCTGTAAACTCTTGAGTAAATCAACGTATTGTTCTATCGATAGACGATAAAGCGCATGAAATAAATGTCTAAAATGAGATTCAGCAATGCCGGAAATTTCAGCGAGAACACTGATGTTTACAGGAACATGCATATGCTTATCGACATACGCGAGCGCTTGTTCAAATGCTTTATCAAGTCTATGGCTCACTGCCATCTCCTTAGTCTTTAATTTATACTATTATCGACGATTAACTGGCTAAATGAATGCCCTTCTATTTACATAATCAACTAATCAACTAATCAACATGACTCAATATCGAAACGTTGAAGTTATTTAATTTGATCGAATAATGCTTACCACACTACTTAATTCGCAAATGCGTTAATGCGTTAATGCGTTAATGATCAAATTCAACCAACGCCTCAGCTGAACGACATTGTGTTATCACTTTAAAAACAAAAAGACCTAGGTTTGCAGCCTGGGTCTTTTTTGAAGTATTCATGGCAGCGACTTAATTAATCAGCTACTGGGTACTCAATTTCAGCATCAGCTTTAAGCGTAGCGATGACCGCACGATAATCTGCTTCACTGTATTGTGGCGCTAAACGTTGCTTAAGAGTATTAATTAAGTTGTCATTAATCCCTTCAGCTTCATTCACTTTATCAACCACAATAACCGCATAACCTGTTGCTAACGCAGCAGTATCAATCGTGACACTGTTTGCTGCTGGAGCGGCAATCTTAAAGGCTTTATCGGTAATAGCTTGATCAATATCTTGATTAAAACGACCTAGCTTTGGCAATGCTGTTAATGTTGCACCGCTTAACGTGTCGTTACCTGCTTTTAACTGAGCCATAAATTCGGCCGCTTTTTCACGGGCGGTTTCATTAGCTTTGTCTTGCTTTAAGCGATCGCTAATCCCAGATTTAACATCAGCAAATGGCATAGTACCTGCCATAGTGTGTTGTTTCATACGAATAACAATCACATGATTAGGTGCCAATTCAATGACATCACTGTTCATGCCACTGGCTAACACTTGATCAGAGAATGCAGCTTTAATGAACTCAGGGTTATTAAATTGCGCAGGAACATTGTCACGCGAAAATAATGCGGTAGTTTGCACTTTACCGCCAACAGCTTGCGCAGTTTCGCTTAACGTATCAGGAATTTCATAACTGGTATCAGCAAGTTTACTTTGTAAGCCATAAAACACATCAAGGGCTTTCTTTTCTTGCAACTGAGCAACAATTTTTGCTTTTACATCAACAAATGCAGTTGCTTGGCTTGCTTGTAAATCAAGTAACTTAATGATGTGATAACCAAATTCACTCTTAACAACTGGCGAGACTTGATCTTGTTGTAAGGCAAATAATGCTTCATCGAAAGCAGGATCCATTACGCCTTGTTCAAACCAATCTAATTGACCGCCTTGCTCTGCGCTTAATTTATCGTCTGAATCGGCTTTCGCGACATCAGCAAAATCTTCGCCGTTATTAAGCTTAGCGGCAATCGCGTCTGCTTTGGCTTTATCTGCACTGTCATCGTCAGTAGCAGCAACAAATATATGTGCAGCTAAACGCTTTTCAGCTGTTTGATATTGCGATTGATGCTCGTCGTAATACGCTTTCACTTCTTCGTCTGAAGTTTGGCTGTTTTGAGCCATGTCAGTCGCGTTAAGTTCAACATACTCTAAGCTGACTTGTTCTGGGCTCATAAACTGAATGACGTTAGCATCATAATAGGTTTGAGCTTCTTCGTCAGACACTGAAACAGTTGATAAGTAAGGTGTAGAATCAACCACTAAATAACGAATGTCACGTGTTTGACCCTGAACTTGTGCAAGTTGTTTAGCTTCACCGTCAAGCACAAACTCACTGCCCACTAATGCATTTAATAACTGACGACGAGTCATATCAACACGCATCATGGTTCTAAAACTGGTCGTTTGATAACCTAACTGACGCAGTACCGCAAGGTAACGGTCATTATCAAATTTACCATCAGTTTGAAAAGCAGGCTCTTCAATAATGGCTTTTTTGATTTGCTCATCAGATACACGTAAACCTAATTTATTAGCAGCTTGATCAATTAACTTATCAGCCACTAAACGGTCTAGTACACCTTTCTTGATGCCATTCATGTAATTGTCATCAGCAGCTAGTGCATTAAACATTTCGCCTAACTGTTGCTCAATGCGTGAGCGTTCATTTTGGAATGCATTTTCAAGTTCACTGGCGCTAACTTCTTCACCATTAACGATTGCAGCAGGTACACCTGTGTTAGAGCCTAAATAGCTACTGACACCGGCAAAAGCAAAAGAAAGTATCACAAGCACAAGAATTGTTTTAGCAACAACCCCTTGTGAGCCTTCACGGATTTTTTCTAACATCTGAATTCTCGCTTGTTGCGATTAATAAAATAAAAAGGCGCATCACCTTGTGGATGCGCCTTAATGTAAATTATATGGAGTTATCAGACGCTACCACGGGTATGACCCAATACTCCCAATATTCGTTATGCTATACATAACAATATTGCTTTTCGTAAAAAGCACCGCCTAAGCAGTGCTTGTATTACGAATGCCTTACAAAGGCTACGTTGTTAACGATTTAGTTAACAGCGTCTTTTAACGCTTTGCCAGCTTTGAACGCAGGAATGTTCGCAGCAGCAATTTTAATTTCTTTACCCGTTTGTGGGTTACGGCCAGTACGTTCAGCACGTTGACGTACTTCAAATGTACCAAAACCAACTAGAGAAATCTTATCGCCTTCTTTAAGACCTTCAGTTACCGCAGCGATAAATGAGTCTAGTGCGCGGCCAGCAGCAGCTTTAGAAATATCAGCACCAGATGCGATTTTCTCGATTAGTTCAGATTTGTTCATGTCATCCCCTTGAATGTTATTGTCGCGCCGCAACCAAATCCGTGTTTAGAGCGGTCTGCGGAGGCTTTATTGTAATAAGTTTGATAACACATCAAACCTAGTATGAAAACCAAAAAAATAAAATTGGATACAGCTCAAAGTCAGATGCCCCAAGGGCTTGGTGCGTCTGACTCTCCACAGACCTAGGCTACCACAGGTCAGCGTTTTGTTAAGCCCCTTTTTTCATTTTTTTTATGCTCTACAGCAATTTTTTAACTGATAAGCTATTTTTTAACCACTTCAAAGCCTTCAACTGGTCGCTCAAGCGCCAATTTCAATACTTCGTCAATCCAACGCACTGGATGAATGATTAAATCTGCAATCACATTTGCTGGAATTTCTTCCAGGTCGCGCTCATTTTCTTTAGGAATCAACACGTGTTTGATCCCGCCGCGATGTGCTGCAAGTAACTTTTCTTTCAATCCACCAATCGGTAGCACTTCACCACGCAAGGTTATTTCACCTGTCATAGCAACATCACTGCGCACTGGGTTACCCGTTAAGCTAGACACTAACGCAGTACACATTGCCGCGCCCGCTGAAGGACCGTCTTTTGGTGTAGCACCTTCAGGTACGTGCACATGAATATCACGTTTTTCATAAAAATCGCCGTTAATACCGAGGTTTTCAGCGCGAGCACGAACGACTGTCATCGCCGCTTGAATCGACTCTTTCATGACATCGCCCAGGGAACCGGTATAAGTGAGTTTACCTTTACCGGCAACTGAAGTGGCTTCAATTGTTAATAAGTCACCACCAACCTGTGTCCATGCCAGACCGGTTACTTGACCGATTTGGTTGCTTGATTCAGCTTTACCAAAATCAAAACGTTGTACACCTAGGAATGACTTTAAATTCTCTTGATTAACTTCAACAACTTTGACGGTTTTATCAAGCAAAATGTGCTTAACCACTTTACGACAAATCTTCGATAATTCACGCTCTAATGAACGCACACCCGCTTCACGAGTGTAATAGCGAATAATGCCTAAAATGGCGCTGTCATCGACCTTAATTTCTTTTGCTTTAAGACCGTTACGCTCAATTTGCTTAGTCAATAGATGTTGTTTGGCAATATTAAGCTTTTCATCTTCGGTATAACCCGCTAAACGAATAACTTCCATACGGTCAAGTAAAGGACCTGGAATATCCATTGAGTTTGACGTAGCGACAAACATCACATCAGATAAGTCGTAATCGACTTCGAGGTAATGATCGTTGAACGTTGCATTCTGTTCAGGATCGAGCACTTCTAATAATGCTGACGATGGATCGCCACGCATATCTGAGCTCATCTTATCGATTTCATCGAGTAAGAATAATGGGTTTTTAACACCCACTTTCGCCATTTTCTGAATGACTTTACCTGGCATTGAACCTATGTAAGTACGGCGATGACCACGAATTTCCGCTTCATCACGAACGCCACCTAATGCAACGCGCACGTACTTACGCCCAGTCGCTCTCGCGATAGATTGACCCAGTGACGTTTTACCCACACCTGGAGGTCCGACTAAACACAAGATAGGGCCTTTAAGTTGTTTCACGCGACTTTGCACGGCTAAATATTCAAGAATACGCTCTTTGACTTTTTCAAGTCCGTAATGGTCAGCATCGAGTACTTCTTGGGCCTTGGCTAAATCACGCTTAATTTTAGAGCGTTGTTTCCATGGCACTGATGTCATCCAGTCAACGTAACTGCGCACAACAGTGGCTTCGGCTGACATTGGCGACATCATTTTGAGTTTATTTAACTCGGCAGAGGCTTTCTCTTTGGCGTCACTTGGCATGCCAGCTTCTTCAATCTTGCGCGCCAGCACTTCAAATTCGTCATGGGTTTCGTCTATATCGCCTAATTCTTTTTGGATGGCTTTCATTTGCTCATTCAAATAGTATTCGCGCTGACTTTTTTCCATCTGTTTTTTAACACGAGTACGGATACGTTTTTCAACTTGTAACAAGTCGATTTCCGATTCCATCATCGCCATTAAATATTCAAGACGTTCGCCGACGTTGATCATTTCTAATACCGATTGCTTGTCTTCAAGCTTTAACGGCATGTGCGCCGCCATGGTATCGGCTAAACGCGCGGCTTCATCAATTCCCGACAATGAAGTTAATACTTCAGGAGGGATTTTTTTATTTAACTTGATGTAACCTTCAAATTGACCGATAGCACTGCGAACCAGAACTTCTTCTTCTTTGTCGCTCAACGCTTGAGATTCAAGGTACTCAGCAGTCGCAACAAAGAATTCTTCTTCTTGAGTGTAGCGAGTGATTTTAGCGCGTTGGCCACCTTCAACTAACACCTTTACGGTGCCGTCAGGCAGTTTGAGCAGCTGTAAAATCGAGGCTACAGTACCAATATCAAAAATATCGTCTTTGGTTGGCTCGTCAAGATCAGCATCACGCTGAGCGACCAGTAAAATTTGTTTGTCTTGTTCCATTGCCGATTCTAGGCAACGAATGGATTTTTCCCGTCCTACGAATAGCGGAATTACCATATGCGGGTAAACCACCACATCTCGCAGTGGCAATACGGGGAGTTCGATATGCGCTTCACGCTCTTGGGTCATGGCTCGATTCCGTTTAATGAAATAGACTTAATATTGAGTATATTGGGGTGATGTTGTCAGTTTCAATGGTTAATACGAAAAAAGGAGCCCTATGGACTCCTTATTTTTCAATTTACTGACTATCAGGGTAATTATTGTTCGCCTGAAGCGGCCTGAGTGTCGGTATTTTCGTAAATTAAAATAGGTGCAGACTCGCCTTTAACCACAGACTCATCAATCACTGCTTTAATTACGCCGTCCGTTGATGGAATATCGTACATCGTGTCTAGCAAGATGCCTTCAACAATTGAACGTAATCCACGCGCACCGGTTTTACGAGACATCGCTTTATTGGCAATGGCAAGTAAGGCATCTTCGCGGAATTCAAGTTCCACGTTTTCCATTTCAAATAATGCACCATATTGCTTGGTCAATGCATTTTTAGGCTCAGATAAAATCTGTACTAGTGCTGCTTCATCTAACTCAGTTAGCGTAGCGACAACCGGTAAGCGACCAATAAATTCAGGTATTAAACCAAATTTAATTAAATCGCCTGGTTCAACTTGGCCTAAAATCTGTGAAATAGTCGCTTTGTCAGCTTCGCCTTTCACTTCAGCACCAAAACCAATGCCAGTACCGGTATGTGCGCGTTGCTCGATGACTTTTTCAAGCCCAGCAAATGCACCACCACAAATAAACAGAATCTTTGAGGTATCTACCTGCAAAAACTCTTGTTGTGGATGTTTACGACCGCCTTGTGGCGGAACAGAAGCCACAGTACCTTCAATGAGCTTAAGCAATGCTTGCTGAACACCTTCGCCCGATACGTCACGGGTGATTGAAGGATTGTCAGACTTTCGGCTAATTTTGTCGATTTCATCGATATAAACAATGCCACGCTCAGCTTTTTCAACATCGTAATCGCATTTTTGCAGTAGCTTTTGAATGATGTTTTCAACATCCTCCCCCACATAACCGGCTTCGGTTAGCGTGGTGGCATCAGCCATAGCAAAAGGGACATTGAGTGATCGGGCTAGCGTTTCTGCTAATAAGGTTTTACCACTACCAGTTGGACCAATAAGTAAAATGTTACTTTTACCGAGCTCAACACCGCCTTTAATGGAACCATTACGTAACCGCTTGTAGTGGTTATAAACCGCAACCGCCAACACTTTTTTTGCTTTGTCTTGACCGATGACATAGTCATCAAGATGCTCGCGTAACTCATGTGGTGTCGGTAATTTGTCTTCATCACGCTTTGGAGAAATCTCTTTGATTTCTTCACGGATGATGTCATTGCACAAATCAACACATTCGTCACACACATAAACCGATGGGCCAGCAATTAGCTTTCTGACTTCATGTTGGCTTTTTCCGCAAAAAGAGCAGTACAGCAGTTTGCCACTGTCACCGTTATTTTTGTTATCGCCCATTATTCTACCTCTGCTTGCAGCCTAGACGTTACATCTGAGCTCTGCTTGTCGATATGTTTACCGTCTGCATATCTGGATTATTCGTTATCTAAGATGAAGAATAACCCAGTCGCAGCAAAAAATCAGCCTGTATTAACCGCGAGTGGTTAAAAGCGAATCCACTAAACCGTATTCAACCGCTTGAGTTGCACTCATAAAGTTATCGCGGTCGGTGTCACGCTCTACCACTTCTAGCGGTTGACCTGTGTGATCGGCTAGCATTTGGTTTAATTTATTCTTAATGCCTAGGATTTCCTGAGCGTGGATAGCAATATCTGACGCCTGACCTTGGAAACCGCCTAATGGCTGATGGATCATGACACGTGAGTTAGGTAAACAGTGACGCTTACCTTTGGCTCCGCCGGCAAGTAAAAATGCGCCCATGCTTGCAGCTTGGCCCATACATACTGTACTGACGTTAGGTTTGATAAATTGCATGGTGTCATAAATAGCCATACCCGCAGTGACCGAACCACCTGGAGAGTTAATATATAGGTAGATGTCTTTGTCTGGGCTTTCTGACTCAAGGAATAATAACTGAGCAACAATGAGGTTAGCCATATGTTCTTCAACCTGGCCAACTAAAAAAATAACACGCTCTTTTAATAAACGAGAGTAGATATCGTAAGAACGTTCGCCTTTCGCTGTTTGTTCAACAACCATAGGTACAAGCGCATTGAGTACTGATTCTGGTGCTTTATGCATTATTCATTTCCCTAAAAAATAAAAATGGCCCGCATGAGGAACCTCATACGAGCCATTATAAATGGCGAACGCCTTGTTAAGTCAAGCTTAGCTTACGCTTTGCCTGTAGCCTTGTTCATAAATTCTTCAAAAGCGACGTCTTTAGTCGTCACTTTAGCTGATTTTAGTAGGGCTTCAACAGCTTGTTCTTCAAGCGCTACGTTGCGCATGTTTTGCATGAGTTCTTTGTTTGAGTTGTAGTAAGTGACAACTTCAGATGGATCTTCATACGCAGAAGCCATAGATTCGATCAATGCATTAACGCGATCGTCTTCAGCTTTAAGCTCGTTTGTTTTGATTACTTCGCCTAATAGCAAACCAATCTTCACACGACGCTCAGCTTGCTCAGTGAATAATTCAGCTGGAAGCTCAGGCATATTTTCAGTTTGGCCACCAAAACGTTGCATAGCTTGCTGACGTAATACGTTAACTTCACCATCAACTAATGCTTTAGGGATAACGATGTCGTTAGCCGCTAATAAACCTGTAATAACTTGCTCTTTAACGTTAGCTTTAAGCGCTTGCTCTAGCTCACGAGTCATGTTTTTACGGATTTCAGCTTTAAGTGCTTCTAAACCACCATCTGCAATACCAAATAGTGAAGCAAATTCGTCATTCACTTCTGGCAAGCTTGCGCCTTGAACTTCAGTTAAGGTAATTGCGAACTTAGCCGCTTTACCTTTTAAGTTTTCAGCATGGTAATCTTCAGGGAAAGACACTTCGATTTCGAATTCGTCACCAGCTTTATGGCCAACAACGCCAGTTTCAAAACCAGGGATCATACGGTTTGAACCGATTTGTAGTTCGAAATCGTCAGCTTTTCCGCCTTCAAATTCTTCACCGTCGATAGACCCTACAAAGTTCATTTTCACTTTGTCGCTATCAGCAGCTTCACGCTCAACAGCAGCATAAGTAGCATGTTGCTTACGTAGCGTTTCAATCATGGTGTCAACGTCTGCATCGTTTACTTCAGCTTTAGGCTGTTCAACGGCAATCGTGTCTAAACCGGTTAATGCAACTTCTGGATAGATTTCAAATGTAGCAACAAACTGGAAAGTATCACCGTCAGTAGTACCAGGAGTAAATACTGGTGCGCCTGCTGGGTTTAATTTTTCAGCTACGATTGCTTCTATAAAGTTACGTTGCATCACTTCACCAGTGATGTCTTGGCGAATGGCTTTACCATAACGCTTGTTGATTTCAGTAACCGGTACTTTACCAGGACGGAAACCAGGAAGACGTGCACGCTTTGCTTCGCGAAGTACATTGTCTTTAACCAATTTCTCGATTTGCTCAGCAGGTACAGAAATAGTTAGGCGACGCTCTAGGCCTTGAGTTGTTTCAACAGAAACTTGCATTGTTTTACCTCGAAATATGTCTAACGTTCTTTTTAATAGTCGACAACTCAACTATTCGATATTCGTTTCTTGACCGTGTGTTTAGCTAAAGCCTCCAGCACAGCGATATTATGATGCTGAAGACGCTGTTGGTTCAGGTAGCTTATTTTTGATATTTATCAAGACGCGACATTATAGCCACCGTTTTTAGCATAGTCGAGCCTGAAAAGGTCGATTTACGCGATAAAAGGACTGACTTTTAGTCATTTTTGACGTGTTTGCACGTTTAATGTGCGAATTGATTTTATTGAGTTGCCAAGGAGTGATTTGGCTGAAGACTTTAATTAAGTATCAAAATGCAGGTTACGTATTTTACTACGCTGTCGTTTTGATTAATCAAAGAAAAATGGGGTGACTGATGGGGCTCGAACCCACGACAACCGGAATCACAATCCGGGACTCTACCAACTGAGCTACAATCACCACTGAAATGGTACGCCCGGCAGGGCTCGAACCTGCGACCACCCGCTTAGAAGGCGGGTGCTCTATCCAACTGAGCTACGGGCGCATGGCACAGCAATTTGCTGTATCCTGTCTGGCTAAACAAGCTTAACACTTGTTTTATTATTTGCTTAGTTAACACATAAACAAATAATGAAATTTGGTCGGTGATAGAGGATTCGAACCTCTGACCCTCTCGTCCCAAACGAGATGCGCTACCGGGCTGCGCTAATCACCGAATTTACTGTGTCCTTTAACACATGCAGTGTAACCATGTTGTCTCGAGAACGGAGCGCATCTTAACGAGTCACTTTGTTATCGTCAACGATTTTTTTGAGCTAATTGTCTATATGTTGAATTTAACAGCAAAAAGAGTGATTAGCATCATAGCGCGAATAGTTTATTCACTGTATTTCCCTGTCTTACAAATGACACTCTTTTAATCGCCTGTTAGAATACACCCCGATTTATTCATCAG
The DNA here is from genome assembly GCF_059758095.1 of Shewanella sp. MF05913. Taxonomy (NCBI): domain Bacteria; kingdom Pseudomonadati; phylum Pseudomonadota; class Gammaproteobacteria; order Alteromonadales; family Shewanellaceae; genus Shewanella; species Shewanella sp. MF05913. The sequence continues at coordinate 177,902 of NZ_JCAYNT010000001.1, read as the reverse complement.
CCTCAAGCCGCGCCATTCAAAGGAAACTCTACAGCCATGACTGCTCAACTTATTGACGGTAAAGCCATTGCACAATCTATCCGCAATACTCTTAAACAAAAAGTCACCGCACGCAAAGATGCTGGCCAAAGAGTTCCCGGACTGGCTGTTATTTTAGTCGGCAGCGATGCGGCCTCACAAGTTTACGTAGGCAGTAAACGCCGAGCCTGTGAAGAAGTCGGTTTTGAATCGCAATCATTTGACCTTGACACAAGCACATCAGAAGCGGAGTTATTGGCGTTAATTGACCAGTGTAACGATAATCCCCAAATAGACGGCATTTTAGTGCAACTGCCGCTGCCTGAGCATATAGATGACTCTAAAGTGATTGAGCGTATTCGTCCTGATAAAGACGTTGATGGTTTCCACCCTTATAACGTTGGCCGTTTAGCTCAGCGTATTCCCGTGCTGCGCTCGTGCACACCCATGGGCATTATGACGTTAATCAAATCGACAGGGATCGATACTTACGGATTAGATGCTACTGTTGTTGGTGCATCTAACATTGTCGGTCGTCCAATGACATTAGAGCTTTTGTTAGCCGGTTGTACGACGACGACTTGTCACCGTTTTACTAAAAACTTAGAACAAAAAGTTCGTCAGGCGGATTTATTAGTGGTTGCGGTCGGTAAACCCGGGTTTATTCCTGGAGAATGGATTAAGCCTGGTGCCATTGTGATTGATGTTGGCATTAATCGTCTAGAAAATGGCTTATTAGTCGGGGATGTGGAGTTTGATGTTGCAGTTGAAAACGCGGCCTTTATCACCCCGGTACCTGGCGGTGTTGGCCCAATGACCATTGCCAGTCTTTTAGAAAACACGCTTTATGCTTGCGAGCAATATCACAGCTAACTTATCGTGTTAATACACCGACCATGAGTAACGGTGAGACATTAAAAAGCCTGCAATTTGCAGGCTTTTTGCTTAATACAATATCTAACTATTTTTTACGCCATGTTGTGCCACTTGGGCCATCTTCTAACACAACACCAAGCTCGTTTAAACGATCACGTGCTATATCGGCTGCTGGCCAATCTTTTTCTGTTCTAGCGCGGTTACGTTCAACAATTAGGGCTTCTATCTCTGCCACTTCATCATCTGTGCCCTCGCCTTTGAAAAAAGCTTCTGGCGTTTGGCTAATCAACCCTAACACATCGGTTAACTGCTTAAGGCTCACGCCTAGTGCAGAAGCCGCTGCCATGTCTGTTGTTTTGAGACGGTTGATTTCACGCACCATGTCAAACAACACTGAATAGGCTTCTGGGGTATTAAAGTCATCATCCATTGCATGCTTAAATTTAGCGACATATTGCTCAGCATCCGCTGCCGCAACAGTTAAATCTAAATCTTTAAGCGCTGTGTATAAACGCTCTAACGCTGCACGGGCTTGTTTTAAATTATCTTCTGAATAATTTAACTGGCTGCGATAATGGCCAGACAATAAAAAGTAACGCACTGTTTCTGGATCATAATGTTCAAGTACATCGCGAATAGTAAAGAAGTTACCTAACGATTTAGACATTTTCTCGCGATCAACCATCACCATACCAGAATGCATCCAGTAGTTAACATATGGCGTATCATGAGCACAGCAAGACTGAGCGATTTCATTTTCGTGATGAGGGAACTGTAAATCACTGCCTCCACCATGAATATCAAAATGCACACCTAAATGCTTGCTGTTCATGGCAGAACACTCAATATGCCAGCCTGGACGGCCTTCCCCCCATGGCGATGCCCAAGTAGGCTCGCCAGGTTTAGACATTTTCCACAATACAAAATCCATTGGGTTTTGCTTGCTTTGATCGACTTCAACTCGCGCACCGGCTTGTAATTGATCGAGGTTTTGGCCAGATAAGCGGCCATAGTCTTTGTATGACGCCACACTGAACAACACATCACCGTCTGGGGCAACATATGCATGACCACGGTCGAGAAGTAATTGTACCATGTCGATAATTTCAGGCATGTGCAGCGTTGCACGAGGCTCAAAGTCTGGACGTAACATATTTAACGAATCAAAATCACGGTGCATTTCTACCGTTAAACGTTCTGTTAATGCATCGCAAGATTCATTGTTCTCAGCGGCACGTTTAATGATTTTGTCATCAACATCGGTAATATTGCGTTGAAAATTCACCTCATAACCAATGTAACGTAAATAGCGTACGATCATGTCAAATGAAACAAAAGTACGCCCGTGACCAATGTGACACAAATCATAAATTGTCACGCCACAGACGTACATGCCAATTTTGCCAGGGTTTATTGGTTTAAATTCTTGTTTTTCACGACTGATACTATTGTAAATTTTCAACATCAAAAGTTCTCTTTAACACTAAATTATAACGGTAAATGTTGCTAGTGAGTCTATCATGATGTCACTGGTTTTGAACACTGCACTTTATGCTGCAACCAAGATAAGTTAGAATCGCGCAAATTATTTTTTCTAGGTGAATATTAATGGTTACTTTACACACAAATTACGGCGACATTACTCTACAACTTGATGCCGAAAAAGCACCTTTAACAGTAGCTAACTTCATGAAGTATGTCGAAGAAGGCTTTTATGACAACACCATATTCCACCGTGTTATTGATGGTTTTATGATCCAAGGTGGTGGTTTTACCGAAGATATGGGCCAAAAGCGTTGCAATGAAACGGTAAAAAACGAAGCTAGCAATGGTTTATCAAACCGTAAAGGCACTGTCGCAATGGCGCGTACTTCAGATCCGCACTCTGCTACGGCTCAATTTTTCGTTAACATCAATGACAACACCTTCCTGGATTTTAAATCAGAAACCTCTCAAGGTTGGGGCTACTGTGTATTTGGTGAAGTGGTTGAAGGTTTAGATGTTGTTGAAAAAATCAAAGCGGTAGCCACTGGTAACCGTGGTATGCATCAAGATGTGCCTTTAGAAGCCGTTGTGATCAACAACGTCAGCGTAAAAGCGTAATTTTGAAGCGCACTGTCTTTGTGGGCGATTTGCACTTAAGTGCTGATCGCCCCGATATTACTCACGCATTTTTAGACTTTTTAACCCACGGCTTAAAAGACGCCGAGGCGCTATATATCATTGGCGATTTGTTTGAAGTATGGATGGGTGACGATATTGCTGAGCCATTTTCTCAAGATATCGCTCAAGCGATAAAGTCAGTTTCGACCCTAATGCCAGTCTATTTTATTCATGGTAATCGTGACTTTATGGTTGGACGTGCATTTTGCCAACAGGCCGGCATGAAAATTCTGCCTGAAGTGCATTGCATTGACTTGTATGGCACTCGAACGGTTATTCTTCACGGTGACAGTCTTTGTACGCTTGATGAAGCTTATCAACGCTTTAGACGTTTTCGCAGCATTGCGCTCGTTCGGTGGATTTATGCCAATATCTTGCCAAAGCAAACTCGCTTGAATATTGCGGCGAAAATTCGTCAAAAAAGTATTAAAGGTAATCAACAAAAGCATTACGAGATAATGGATGTTGAACCAACAGCTGTCGATGCGCTCTTATCGGCTACTGACTGTCAACGCATGATACACGGTCATACTCACAGACCTGACATTCATCACTTAGCCGATAATAAACAACGTGTAGTTGTTGGCGATTGGTATACGCAAGGCAGTGTGTTATCCGTTAGCTCACAAGGCTGCGAGTTGCAACAAAGGCCCTTCTCAGCCTAGCGCTTTGATCCCCGTTTATAAGATACTGGGATTTAGTGAGATACAGGAACGCCACTGTGAAAGCGAAATTCGCTATCTTCAGATAAAATCAATGCTGCTTCTTGCGCTCTAAAATAGGCAACCCGCTCACTAATATCTTTACCTGCAATGTTTTGCGCCAATACCAAGTAGTCTTGAAAATGTCGTGCTTCTGAGCGTAATAACGACACATAAAACTTAGCCAACTCATCATCCAAATGCGGTGCCAGCTTAGCAAAGCGTTCACAAGATCTAGCCTCAATAAAAGCGCCAACAATTAATTTATCGACAATTTTTAACGGTTCATGAGTACGAACATGACTAATAAGCTGTTTTGCGTATGTGCCTGCACGAATGTTGCTGTAAACAATATTTCTGGCCGTCATAATTTGCAAAACTTGTTCAAAATGATGAAACTCTTCTTTGATTAAACGCACCATTTTCACCATTAAATCAGCACTGTTTTTTATCGCCGTATTAGCCACGAGCTCACTAGTGATGTCGTTCTTTTTAATATCACGACTTAAAAATGCCTCAACATCACGATCTTGACTGTATACAAAGTCTTCATAAGGCTTTGCCCAGGCAACGAGCACTTGCGCACTTTGTTTATCAATAGCGTATTTGCGGATCATCATCATGGCTGTTTGTGCCGCTTTAAGCTCACAGTTGCAATGATCAATCAGTAAAGCCGTTAATTGTTCGGGCTGTTTAGCAAGCTCAATCCAACTGTTTGGGGTTTCACAGCCTAGAAATTGATTAATTGGCGCGAGTAGTTGCTGCATTTGTATATCGATCCGAGTCTAACATTGAGGTTCATTTTACCGTTTTGATGATCTTTTCTGAAGCTGAAATCGTAATACAACTTGACGAAAGTCTATTTATGTTCAATAAATAGACTTAGCATTGGGGATTTAACGAAACATTAACACTTTAATTGATGACTCCGTTAACCAATGTCTTCAATCTCCTTAAAGAGAACCTCTGGTTGGGATGAGGTGATAGCTTAGCAACAGACAGTAAACAGTTTTTATGTTTAGCTTTTATCAGTCTTTTGCAAAGTGTTGTGAGCTGATTAAGGCGATTGATAATGAGCTGTAGTCAGTTCGTCTGTAGTTTGGCGAGCTAGGTCGAAAATGCTAAACAAGGATAACTATAATGGTACTAAATCACTTAATGGGGCTTTACACTCATCCAAAACAAGAGTGGCAAACAATTGAAAAAAATCACGAAGCACTGAAAAGTAGCTTAAGTCATGTGTTACTTATCGCACTAATTCCTGCAGTATGTTCATACTTTGCTACAGCCCATATTGGTTGGCATCCTGGTGTGGGCGAACCACTATTTTTAACCTCTAAAAGCGCAATGTTTATGTCTATTGGGATGTACTTCGGCTTGATTGTTGGCGTATTGGCATTAGCTTATTTGGCATTTTGGATGGGAAGAACGTTTGATGCAGATCCCACATATACTCAAGCACTAGAACTTGCTGCATATACTGCAACCCCATTGTTTATGGTCGGGTTATCCGCTTTATATCCTGTGCTTTGGTTTATTATGGTGGTGGGGTTAATTGGATTGGCTTACTCGGTATATCTGCTTTACGCTGGGGTCCCTATTATTATGAACATACCCGAAGAGAAAGGCTTTATTTACGCAAGTTCTGTAGTTACTGCGGGGTTGGTACTATTGGTCGCTTTGATGGCTTCAAGTATCATTTTATGGAGTGTGGGTTTTGGCCCTATGATGCAATAAAACCCTAAATCCTCGATATAAAAAAGGCGCTGCTAGCGCCTTTTTTGATCGTGCTATTTATCAATTGTACTCACTATGCGAACGTATCGCGCAGTGGCACCGTTAAGTTAAAGACTAAATGTTCTGCACTTGAGTCTTTACTATCAGCGCAAAAGTAACCTTCACGTTCAAATTGATAGGCTTTTTCAGCTTCAGCGCTCACGAGGCTTGGCTCAACTAAACCATTCACAACAACTAAAGACTCTGGATTAATCACTTCATCCACTGTCTCAAATGCTGCTGGGTTTTCATTGGTGAATAAACGATCATAAAGACGGAACTCAGCAGGTTTAGCCGTGCTGGCTTCAACCCAATGGATAACACCTTTTACCTTACGGCCGTCTGCTGGGTTTTTACCTAGCGTGTCAGCATCGTAAGTACAGTAAATAGTTGTGATGTTACCTTCAGCATCTTTATCACAGCGTTCAGCTTTAATGATGTAAGCATTACGTAAACGCACTTCTTTGCCTAAAACAAGGCGTTTGAAGTGTTTATTGGCTTCTTCTTTAAAGTCTTCAACATCAATAAACAGCTCGCGACCAAAAGACAGCTCGCGCGTCCCCATCGCTTCATTGTTAGGATGTGCTGGAGCCGTGATTTTTTCAGGCGAGGTATTAATGTAGTTTTCTATAACCACTTTAACTGGCCTTAATACTGCCATTGCACGTGGCGCATGTTCGTTTAATTCTTCACGAATACATGCGTCCAACATACCGACTTCAATCAAGTTTTCCTGTTTAGTCACGCCAATGCGTAAACAAAACTCACGAATAGAAGCGGGTGTATAACCACGACGACGTAATCCAGCAATAGTTGGCATACGCGGGTCATCCCAGCCATCAACCAATTTGCGAGTGACTAAATCGTTTAACTTACGCTTTGACATCAAAGTGTATTCAAGATTTAAACGAGAAAACTCATATTGACGTGTGCGATTAGGCGCTTGGAAATCATCTAAATGATCGAGTACCCAGTCGTACAAGCGACGATTGTCTTGAAACTCTAATGTACAAATTGAATGAGTGATATTTTCAATCGCATCCGAAATACAATGCGTGAAGTCATACATTGGATAAATGCACCACTTGTCACCGGTTTGATGATGATGAGCAAAACGAATACGATAAATAATCGGATCGCGCATACACATAAAAGGTGATGCCATATCAATTTTGGCACGAAGCGCACACTCACCTTCTTTGAACTCACCCATGCGCATTTTTTCAAATAGCGCGAGGTTTTCTTCAGGGCTAGTGTCACGGTATGGGCTATTTTTACCCGGCTCTTTTAATGTGCCACGGTACTCACGAGTTTGTTCGCCATTTAAGAAGCAAACATAAGCCAGACCTTTGGTGATGAGCTCCACTGCATACTGATGCAATTGGTCAAAATAATTTGATGAATAACGAATATCGCCAGACCATTGAAAGCCTAACCAACGCACATCTTCCTGAATAGACTTAACATAGTTAATGTCTTCTTTTTCAGGGTTAGTATCGTCAAATCGTAAGTTACATTGACCTTGGTAATCTTTTGCAATACCAAAATTTAAGCAAATAGACTTAGCGTGTCCAATATGCAAAAAGCCGTTAGGTTCTGGCGGAAAACGAGTATGAACTTGGCTGTGCTTACCGCTACTTAGGTCTTCGTCTATAATATTACGAATGAAGTTACTAGGACGTACTTCGGTGTCCACATGACTCATGGAATTCCTCTTGGCACACAATGGCAATATGAATAAAAAACAGATGATCCTACAGTTCTTCAGCAGTTACAACTACTAGCGCGGAAAAAGATCGTCAGATAAACAAAAAACATCAAATCACTCCAATAGAACCTGATTAGAAGGCTGTTTTCTTTCTTGAAAAGTAAAAACCCAGCTAGGCTGGGTTTTCAGTTTAACGTTAACTGTCCGACAATGGTTATTCAGTCACAATACGGATCCCAGGAATAATCTGTTGAGCTTGTCTGCCTTTTTTACTTAACCACATGTAAAAAGCAACTAATGCCACCGCAAAGAATCCAATCCAACTGGCCGACTGTAAAGGGTGTTGAGTAAACGTCGCCCCCTGATAGATAACTGTAGCTGAGCCGTATGCTAATGAAAACGTCCAAATTGCTGCAAATCGAGCCCACTTAGCGCCAAACTCATTAACTAAAGCCCCCATTGCCGCCACACAAGGTGTATAAAGCAATATGAACAATAGATATGAAAAAGCGGCTAACTGGCTTTTAAAGCCACTCTGTAACGCGCTAAAGGTTGAAGTATCAACAGACAACTCTGCTGCGGCTTCATCTAAATCAGTAATACTCGCTATCGCAATAGATAATGGATCATCTGGCTCAATACCCAATAAATTGGTAGGGATTGTGGCTAGGCCAACTTTAACGCTATCCCATATAGACAGCATTTCTTCTTCATCGCCATCAGCTGTGCTATATAAACTATTTAACGTACCTACCACCGCTTCTTTGGCAAAAATACCGGTAATAATACCCACAGTGGCTGCCCAGTTGTCTTGTTCAATGCCCATTGGTGCAAATAACGGCGTAACCTGTTGGCTGGCGACACTTAATAATGACTCTTTACTATCTTCATGGCCAAAAGAGCCGTCAGTACCAATTGCATTAACGAAGTTAAGCAAGGTTACAACAATAATAATGGTTTTACCTGCGCCCATAATAAAGCTTTTAGTGCGCTTTGTAGTGCGAGAAAACACCGCTTTAGTTTTAGGCATTTCATAACTTGGAAGTTCCATTACCACTGCGCTGCTTGTACCTGGTAATACTGTTTTACGTAATAGTAACCCAGTGCCAATAGCAGCAAAGATACCAATGATATACAGAAGGAACACTAAGTTTTGGCCAGATTGCGGGAAAAACGCTGCCGCAAATAACGCATACACTGGCAAACGAGCACTACAAGACATAAACGGGGCCATCATGCCTGTCACGATGCGTTCCCGTTCACTGCCTAGGGTTCTGGTTGCCATAATAGCCGGTACTGAACAACCAAAGCCGACAATCATAGGTACGAATGCTTTGCCAGGTAAACCGATGCGACGCATTAAACCGTCAACCACAAAGGCTGCTCGGGCCATGTAACCAGACGCTTCTAATACCGATAATGCTAAAAATAACGCCGCGACTACCGGAATAAACGTTGCAACAGTCTGAATACCTTGGCCAACCCCGCCAGCTAAAATGGTCACTAACCAATCAGGCGAGCCCATTGATGTTAATAACGCACCAAAGTGATCGACAAAAATTGACCCTGCTGTGATATCGAAGAAATCAATAAATGAGTTACCTACGTTAATACTGAATAAAAACATTAAGTACATAACGAACAGGAATACAGGAATACCCAAAACCGGATGCAACACCACTTTATCTAATCTATCAGAAGCACTGATGTGCTTTCCTTGGTTTACTGAAGATTCAAATACTTTTTGCACATAATCATATCGCGTCGTCGCGATCATAATCTCAATATCTTCGCCATTTTGCTCTGCACGTTGAGCACATTGTTGCACGGTCTCGTGTAGCTGTACTTCACTGGTACCACAAGCATTACCATGACAGTTAGCTAAAATAGATAAGGCTTGACCCCGGCTAAGTGTTGGTAGGTCTTGACTATCATTCTGGTTCTGTAACGCATTGATACTGGCTTCAATATCGTCAGAATATTGCAGGACTAAAGGTTTTGTTGCCTCGTTGCTGTTTAATAAGGTCAATACATCTGATTGTAATTGCTCAACATCAGCTTGATTACGAGAACTGATGGCAATAACAGGACAACCTAAACGGCTAGACATATCTGCAACATTGATATTGATGCCCAGCTTTTTGGCCGCGTCAATTTTATTAATAACAACAATAATCGGAATACCGAGCTCACGCAGCTGAGTCGTTAGGTAGAGATGACGCTCTACGTTTGTAGCATCAACAAGGTTAATAATGGCATCAACTTGTTGATTGGCTAGATAGTTTTGAGCAATTTGTTCATCTAAAGAACAATCACAACTGTTGCCGGCTGGCAATAAATCATAGATGCCGGGTAAGTCGGTGAGAGAGATTTCAACGCCAGAGTAATTGAATTTACCGGTTTTCTTTTCGACGGTGACGCCAGACCAGTTACCCACTTGTTGATTGGCACCAGTGAGCGCATTAAAAAGGGTCGATTTACCCGCGTTTGGATTACCTACCGTGACGCAATGGAATTGTTTAGTCATTAGTTATTACTACCTCAATGATATCGGCTAAATCACAACGCATACATAATTTACTGCCACGTAAATCTAATTCAACCCCAGATCCCATCGGTGCTCGGCGAATAAAAGAAAAATGTGTATTGGGTGTTATGCCCATTGATAACAACTTACGCTTTACGGTTTGCGGTAACGTTAATTGACCGATTTCAGAGATAATGGCGCGGTCACCTGCTTTTAGTTCACTCAGCTTCATGTAACATATACCTTCAACAACATTATTAACGTCTGAAATTTTATCTGAGCTTAGCCGGCGAAACTCGAATCTAGATCAAAGTTTTACCTGCTAACGAGAATAGTTTTCACTTGTATTACGTATTATGTGACAAATGCCCAATAGAATACAGTGCATGATGCAATTTATTTTCTATTTATGCGTAATATGAATACACAATTACAACCTTTGCGACGTTAATAAACCTAAGTAACAATCATCAAACCAAGTGCCATTTATGCAACTGTGTTGTCGTAATGTTCCCTCCAAAATAAACCCGACTTTCTCAAGAACGCGCTGTGATGCAATATTTTCACTGGCACAAATGCCAAAAAACTTATGCATGTTATATTGTAAAGATCCCCAATCAATAACAGCGCGTAAGCTTTCGGTGGCAAACCCCATACCTTGCTGGGATGGCGCAATCAAATACCCTACTTCTGCGCGCTTTAGCAATAAATCATCACACCTAAAACCTATTACCCCAACAAATTCGTGGGTATCAAAACGCTCAATGACTAAGGATAGCCATTCACCTGCCTCGAATACCCAAGGCTCAATGCGCTGAGCAAAAATAGCTTTGATATTGTCTTCACTCTCTACTGGGCGAATGTATTGTTGTACTGATGTATCTAAATGCAATGATAGAAAATCATCCCAATCCGCTAAGGTCAAATTACGTAACACCACTTTATCGGCGTATAACATTGCTTGCATAGTTAGCCTTCATGATTCTAAAAACGATTTAACATCCATAAAAAATGGCAGCCTAGGCTGCCATTTCCTCAATTAATGCATTAAGCATTAACCACGACTAGTCACTTCAAGTAAGTGATAACCAAATTGAGTCTTAACTGGGCCTTGAACAACATTTAACGGGGCACTAAATACCACCTCATCAAACTCTTTGACCATCATACCTGGACCAAAAGAACCCAAGTCGCCGCCTTGAGCGCCAGAAGGACAAGAAGAATTTGTTTTAGCGACATCTGCAAAGTCCGCACCGGCTTCAATTTGTTGCTTTAACGATTCGCATTGCTCTTGCGTGCTAACGAGTAAATGTCTTGCTGTTGCTTGTACCATATAAAGGCTCCTAAAAAATATTCTCAATTAAAAAATAACACTAACATAATGACACTAAGATGACACCGCAGGCTTGTTGATATGTAAAGGTTAAATAACCTAGAAAATCAACAAGACCTTAAGCACTCTATTCTAAACCATTATTTGGCTGATTCGGTTTTTATCCAAGTCGCGATCTTATTTTCCATTACGGCCATTGGTAACGACCCCGTAGTTAATAGTTGATCATGAAAACCTTTTAAATCAAACTTATCACCTAATGCTTTTTCAGCATCAGCACGTAAACGTAAAATCGTCAATTGACCCACTTTGTATGACAAAGCTTGACCAGGGATCGCCATATAGCGCTCTACTTCAGCGACGATATCAGACTCAGCCATTGGCGAATTGTCTTTCATGTATTGAATAGCTTGCTCACGGCTCCAACCTTTAGCGTGCAGCCCGGTATCAACCACTAAACGCATAGCTCTGAGCATTTCATCAGAAAGCTTACCAAAATATTGATATGGGTCATTGAACACGCCCATTTCAATTCCTAAATATTCTGCATACAAAGCCCAACCTTCTTCAAAGGCAGTATATCCTTGGAAACGTTGGAACTGAGGCACATCCGTTAATTCTTGTTTGATAGCTATCTGGAAGTGATGACCTGGAGCGGCTTCATGTAACGATAGCGTTGTCATTCCCCATTTAGGCTGGGCTTTTAAATTATACGTATTGATATAAAAAATACCCGGACGAGATCCATCTACAGCCGGAGATTCATATGAAGCACCTGCAGCCGATTTCTCCCTAAAGGCTTCTACAGGTTTAACGATATAATCGGCTTTTGGCATTACATCAAAATATTGAGGTAAAACCGCATTAATCTGATCTTTAATAGTCATATAACCATCAATCAAATCTTGTTTATCAGTAAAAAAGTATTGAGGCTCAGAAGATAATGAAGCAAAAAATGCGGTTAGATCGCCTTTAAACCCAACCTGTTCTCTGACCTTGTCCATCTCTGATAAAATTCGAGCGACTTCAGACAAGCCTATCTGATGTATTTCATCTACAGGCAATGTTGTGGTTGTATGGCTATTGGCCAGTTGTTGATACCAATCTTTACCATTTGGTAACCCCCACCAACCATCTGATGCTCTTGCATTTGGCAAATATACGTCATTAACATATTGACGTAACTGAGCTAAAGCGGGCAGTAATTCTTTTTCAATCACCGTTTGATATTGTTGAGTCAGATCAGATTTTTCATCCGCACTAAAACTCTCTGGCATCAAATTAATAGGCGAATAGAATAAGCTGTTCTTCGCACCTTCCACTAATTGGGCATCTAACTGGGGAATGATTCTTTCAACTAACACTCGAGGAAGTACGACTTTACTTGCTATCCCCTCATCCATACGTTGTTGAGCTAATTCTGTCCATTTAATGAATCCACGAAGCCTTGATAACCAATTTTTATAATCTTCTATCGTTTTAAATGGTTGTGCACTTTCACCCGTGCCCAATTGAACCATGGTAAACACGGTACTATAAAACTGATTAATGGGTAAAAAACGTTCTGGATACGTTTCGCCAATAAGCTCCATGTTGCGATCATACACAAACATGTCATAGCTTAATTTAAGCGGAGCAGATAATTGTTCGACATCTATTGATTTGGCTAAATCAAAATAACGGCTATTGAGTTGATGACGTTCGGTTAAGTATGCGTCAGTTAATGAACCACCAAATTGGTCGTTATAGTCGTTAACCCCAACAAAAGTAGCATAAATGGGTTCAAGTTTTAGCTGGTCATTAAAAAAAGCATCGACCATCGCCAAGTATTTTTCGGAAGCAGTTTGTTCCACAACCAAGCTCTTTGAAGCGCTTTGCGTATTGTTCACTTCAGGCGCAATAGTATTATCTGAACACCCTTGAGTGGCGATTAATAATGACACAGACAATGCCAACATCGTTTTTTTCATTGTTATTATTCCTTAACACATTCACACAGGGTTATAGGCTCACGCTGAAGGACACAGAATTAAGTCCATCTGTAAGCAATTTAAAAACTTGGATAAAATCATGACTACATTGTATCTATGCAGCGCATCACTTGAAACTAAACTTATTCAAATACACATAAATTAACAATTTAGTACACAATCCATGAGCAACCACTAAATATCAGGCAATAAAAAAGCCCCTAAAAAGGGGCTTTTTTTACTAACACTAGTCGTTAAAGCGTGACGTTGTGAATACGCGCTTTTTCTTTAATATAAGAAATATAGCTTCTTGCACTACGTTCAGTCTTCTTATCGTTGGCAGCAAGAACTGCACGATTATAAGCTGACTTGTACTTTTTCAAACTGAGGTACGCTAAAGCTAACTCAAATTGAGCTTCGCCAGGGTTATCAATCCCTGCATCAAGTGCTTTTTTGAGCACTGGAATTGCATCATTGAATTTTTGTTCTAAAGCTAAGATACGACCTTGCTTTAAGAATAAATCACCCTTATTGCTAACAGCAGCAGCTTTACCATAATAGTAAGCAGCTTCTTTTAGCTCTTTAGCATTATGATAAAAACCAGCAAGAGTAGATAAACTCTTCTCGTTTTCAGCAATAAGACCTGACTTCATGTGCTTTTCAAAAATTGTTGCCGCTTTGTAAGGCGAACCTTTTTGCGCTAACAATTGAGCTAAACGAGTAATGTTACCGTCTGTCTCTAAAAAGCCATTTTTATAAGCCAAATCATAAGTTGCTAATGATTTATCATAATCTTCAGTCATTAAGTAAAACTGAGCTAACTGAACCCATAGACGCTTGTCGTCTTGGAACAAAGGAACCATAACTTCTAATACTTTTACGGCTTCTTTGTACTTTTTCTGGTTAAAGTAAGCAGTTAACTTCATCTGATACAGACCTTTATCAGGTGCTTCAGCTAAAGATAAACCCTTATCAGCGACTTGCAGTACTTTGTTCCATTCTTTCAGTTCAGTGTGAGCAATACCGATTCGGCGATACATTTGCGCATCAGCTTTACAGGTAAAGTCCATCCACTTGTAATAGTATGGAATCGCTTCTTTAAACTTTTTTTCCTGTAGTAATAAATCCGCATACAAACGCATTGTTGCAGCATGATCTGTACCACCAAGAATATCAGCGTTTACAGCAGTCTTTAAATACTTGATTGCTGTACCCATCTGACCTTTTTCAGCGTAGAAGTTACCTAACATGCGATCAACATAAGCTTTGTCGAAATCGTTTTTAGCATTAGCTTCAAGCAATATTGAAATGGCTTGATCTAAATTACCTTCGGTATACGCTTCAAAAGATTTTTGTACTTTTTTAGCTGCACTTTCGCCTACTGCACGAGATTGACGCTTATCAATCTCACACTTTTCAGCTGCAAATGCAGCACCAGACAACATTGTACTTGTACAGACTGAAAGTAATAACGCTGTAGCGATACTAGTAACTTTACGCATTATCTACCTCCCTTCTCTAAAGTAAAATCAAGTTGTACTGTCATGCCAGTTTGTCTTAATGGCTTACCATCAACAATCTTTGGCTTATATTTCCACTTCTTCAATGCGCGAATCGCTTCGCGATCGAATAAACGCTTAGGTTCAGCTTTGATAACAGATACATCATCAACACCACCTAGTTCGTTAATAGTAAAGGTAAGTTGAACCCAACCCTCTTTACCATCTCGAGCTGCAGCAATTGGATACTGAGGCTCAATACGAACGATAGGCGTAGCATCACCATCACGGGTCATCATATTGCCTAGCTTGAAACCTGTACTTGGACCACCAGATTCAATCCCACCCATATTGAACGCCAAGTTGGTGTCAATATTAGATGTTGAATCAGGCGGAGTAGTATCCGGCTTCGGTGGCTGCTCCGGTGGTGGAGGTGGCTTAGGTGTAACCCTTGGTTTTTTCTGTGCCTTCGAATCCTGTTTATCCATCGTAATTTCAATAACAGGGGATTCCGCTGAATCGCCGTTGCGCTGCGCACCGCCGCCGACTAGGAAAGCCATGAAAGCAAACAGCCCAAAAGTCACTGCAGCACCAATGATTATTGATACGAGTGCTCTTAGCATATTACTCATTCCCCGCTGATACTGAAATTTTGTCAATACCCGCAGCTTTCACGTTATCAAGCACTTTAACAACTAGACCATGTAAAGCGTCTTTGTCTGCTTGAATCAATACAGCTGCTTCAGGTGCTTCAGCTAACATACGTTCTACGTTAGCGGTTACACGTTCGATATCAACCTGACGGTTTTCCATCATAATGACGCCAGTTTTGCTGATGCCAATAAAGATGTTTGCCGATGGTTTAGACGTAGCCTGTGACGCTTTAGGCTTGTTGTAGTCTAAGCCAGATGGCTTAACAAACGATGTGGTTACAATAAAGAAGATCAGCATGATAAACACGATGTCTAGCATCGGGGTCATATCAATTTGAGCTTCCTCTTCCATACTGGAATGCTTCTTACGTGCCATGTTCAATCTCTCTCTAGTGGTGAGGCATGCTGTCTTTTAGCTTTTCTAAACTGATTCTCATTTTTGAGTCTAAACGAGTGCTAAAGAAAACACCCGATAGAGCTGCAACCATCCCTGCCATAGTAGGCATGGTGGCCATAGAGATACCAGCGGCCATTAAACGAGCATTACTCGTCCCCTGAACTGCCATCACATCGAATACTGAAATCATACCGGTTACGGTACCTAATAAACCAATCATTGGACAAATGGCTACTAGGGTTTTGATTAACAGCATACGTGCATTCAAATCTTGCTTCGCTTGGGATACCCAAGCTTCACGGATACGGTGAGCATGCCAAGAAGTTGTTTCTTCTCTTGCTTCCCACGAGGCAATTACTGCTTGATGTTGTTTAGGTGATATCCAATTTAGATACCAATAACGTTCAAGCATTAACACCCACATTAGGAATAGCACTGCTGCAACCAACCAGAGGACATCGCCTCCGGAGGCCATGAAGCCCCTGACGGAATCCCATACGTCCATCAGGATTAGCATCATTAGTCAGCCCTCTTCTCAGCATGTTCTGCAATAATACCAGCACTTTGTTCTTCAAGAACTTGAACAATAGACTTACTACGTGCAACAACGATTGCATGCAATAACATTAACGGTAATGCAGCGATAAGACCTTGAACCGTAGTGATAAGCGCCATAGAGATACCACCAGCCATCAATTTAGGGTCACCAGTACCGAATAACTGAATTGATTGGAAGGTTGCGATCATACCGGTAACAGTACCTAATAGACCCATCATAGGTGCGATAGCAGCGATAACTTTAATAATAGAGATACGCGCTTCTAAAGCTGGCGTTTCTTTTAGAATAGCTTCATCCAGTTTTAACTCTAATGTTTCAACATCAACATCTTTGTTAGACTGGTAAACTTTCAAGATACGGCCTAGAGCATTGTTACCTGGGTTATCGATGTTCTTACGCTGACTATTCACTTTACCGCCAATAACAGTAAGTGTAACTAAGCGCTCAAGGGCAATTAATGCACCTAATGCAAGTAGAGCCAAAATAATATAACCAATTGTACCACCGGCTTCTAAACGGTCTTCAAGGCTAGCCTTGTTAGTGAAGATGTTTAGTAACACGCCACGTGCAGGGTCGATATAGAAAGGAGCATTACCAGAAGTGGTATTTTCCCATGAACCAACTGCACTCACTTGGTAACCTTCAGGCTGTTGAGATAACTCTTGAATCAAGCTTAATTCTGGCTTGTAAACAACATATTTACCTTCAGCAGTTAAGTTAAATGGACCAACACGGTGAATAGAAGTATTCACAACGTTACCGTCAATAGCAGTAACCGCGCCCTCAAACTTAACAACTTTACCCGATTGAACCATTTCAAATAATTGAGCTTCCCAGAATTGTTCTAGTTCTTCAATTTTTGGCAATGATTTACGAGCGCCTAAGTCAGCAATAAATGTATCGCGACCTGGAAACTGTGCACTGATATTCGATGCAGCAAGTTTACCAGCGAAATCGCCAGCTTCACCTTTAACAACACCGAACATTTCACCCAAGTCACCTTGAGCAGTTTTTAAGTCTTCTTCTAACTGAGCAATTTTACGCTCGTTATCTAAGAAGGCTTGGTTTAAATCTTTACCGCGCTGTTTTTCAGCAGATAAAGCGTCTTTTTCACGCTTAAGTAGAGCAGCTTTATCGCCACGTTCTGCTTGGAATTCTCTTTCGCGTTTAGCGTTGGTTTTACCGTCATTTGCACGATCAACTTTAACTTGCTGTAACAGCTGGTCAATAGTTTTCGGTGCATCAGCAGCAGAAACCATACCGGCTGTTAAAGAGAAAGTTGCAGCCACTAGCGCTGATGTAATTAACTTCTTCATTATTGTGCAGTCTCCGCAGCAGGAATTGGTAATGCGAATAGGTCTAGAGCGCCTTGCTTACGAGCAATACGAATACCTTTTGTAATATCGCGTAGGTAGCTGTCTTCTAACTTGTTCCAAGTTTTAGCGTCAGCGTCATACATCCATGCTATTTTCTGATCTAAGCTTTGTGCGTAAAGTGCAACGCGACCTAGGTTGAAGAAGTCAACTAACACTTCTTTACCGTCTAAGCTTAATTTACCAGTGTGAACTGCAACGAAGCTACCGTATTCACGTTCAATGCTGTATGCATCAAGGATTAAACGGTATTTCTCAGCAAGAGTTACTTCTGCTGTATTAAGAATACTTTTTAGGTTCTCAACACGTGCTTTACGAACTTCAGTGTTGAATGGAAGATCTAGGTTAACAAACTGATCTAGAGCCTCAACCATTTTAAACATTAATGGAACAACACCTTGACGTAATTTATCAACGCCATTGATGTCAGTTTGAATTAAATCAAGTGTTTTTTGTTGATCAGCTACCAAGCCTGCAACGTAATCATTATATGATTTTAATGACTCACGTTCGTCAGCAACGCTGCCATACTCAAAAAGCATGTCTTGTGCTTGGTCAAAATATTTGTCGACTTTCTGTTGTGACGCGGCAGACGCAGCATTAAGGCTGCTATCAGCTTTTTGAACGTCAGCTAGAGGACCTGCAACAACGAAGTTGCTACCCGCTAAAGCCAGTGCGCCAACAAGTGCAGTAGCGATTTTTGTTCTATTGCTTACCTTGGACATAGTTCCCAACCAATTTGAAGTGAATTAAAAAGTTCTACTAGAGCGTAAATAACGAATGATAAAAATTTGTTATCAATGTTAATTCGACTAAGTGTGTCTTTTTCTTGTGATTGTTAGTTTTTCTTCCCTTTTCTACGCCAGCTAAGGCGCAGACCCGTTGGCATCATTTCACAAAATGTTGACCTGTGTCAACATTTGCAAAGCGTAAAAACGACTAGAAAGAGCTGTTAAGACTAGCAATGTAAATGAAAGGTGAATAAATATACATCTTCAGCATAATTTTGTAGGATTGAATTGTTATTCTTGAAAAAGAAATTAATTTAAATCATTGACTTAAATTATAAAAAACGGACTTTTTTCTTCATACCGTATCGTTAACCTATGACACTAACGACTTTTCTAGCATCTAAATACCAGCCTAAAATTTCTTTTTGCTCATTTTTAAGAACTTTTACTTCATTTAACGTTAATGAGTTTTGCTTAAAAATAGCAATGAATTTGGCTAGTTTGTTTTCATCAAAAGAAGCGTTAACCAATTCCGTTAGCCTTAACTTTAACGTATCCATTTGTAATTTAATGAATTCGATAAATTGTTGCTTTTTTGCTAAAGGCCAAAATACCCCTTCTTTAAAAAACTGAGCAATGAACGTCATTAATTGGCTGTCCTGAGCAGATAGCTCATCATATTCAACTAAAAATTTAATCGATTGGTTGATTTTTATGCGCACACTTTCACAAACAGGATCTTGCTTTATTCGTGTAATATCATGTGCAGTTGTCATCGGTCCCATAGCAATTGCAATTTCACTTAAATATTCAATAAGCTCACTTGTTTGTGGTAAATCAATAAAACTTAATATTTTTTTATTTCTATTCAATATCATTGAATTATCATGATGGAAAACAATCGAAAATTGACCGTTCGCTCTAAGTATTCTTGAAGCTTCTTTTAGTGACGATTCTATACTGGAATATTCAAACCCAAACTGCGACATGTAAAGATCAATTGACTCATTCTCAAAAGGTAACGTTTCGCAGGCTGTATTTGATATCAATTCGATTTCAATTGTTGAATTTTCACTCTTATTATTTTCAGATAATTGCACTTCAGCAAGATCAACACCATACACCTTGCCGACTTTAGCGCTATTGCTTAATGATTCTCTTAATAATAAAGGAACAGAACCGTTACCTGTGCCGACATCTACCGCTATAAAATCAGTTTGCAAGATAGAAAAGGTATTCTCCCAAACGGACTGTAATATACCTTCATAATTACTAGATAATGAATCACCAAATGATGTTGTATGCCCTTGCCGCCAATACTCAGTCCAATGTTGAGTCACACTAAATTTTCCTTATAAAAGTTTCTATTATAATTTTTAGGATAAATACCATCGATATGTGATATATCAATCAAAAAGTTCATTCTGATTAAAGTTTTTCATATTAGTTTTACTTTTTTAACCTAAAAAAAACACTGATTAATAAAATTAACCAGTGTTTTTGTTATCTAACAATATTGATTAAGATTAGAAGTTCCATTCACCTGCTAGTGTATAAGAACGACCAATATGTCCTGAACTATATAGGGCATCATAACCATTACCGTATTGACCATTACTATCAAATACTGGATCTTCATCAGTGATGTTACGAGCACCTAGGGTATATTTACCATAAGCACCTGCATCATATGAGTAAGTCAAGTTATGGGTCATAAAGCTATCATTAGAACCATTAGTAGACAATGAACCAGTTAAGTTACCGCTACTGTCAGAGGTAGGCGTTTCATAGCTACTTGTAGAAGGAATATAATCAATGTTCCAAGCAAGTGAGTGATCATTCATCATCCACGTTGTTGTAAACTGAGTTTTATATTCTGGCTGTAGTGAGAAACCACCTTGATCTTGCACTGGTCCACCAACATACGAATCAGAATTATATTCAAAGAAATAGTTGGTACTAGAATTAAATCTAATATCACCGATAGAAGATGTTTCTAATAAATACGTTACGTTTACATTAGTACCAGTAACTTCCAAACCAGGACCATTAATAGTCGAAGTTCTAAATATAGGTTGACTAGCTCCATCAGTTGTACGATCAACAGTAATCTTAGCTGCATCTGGGTTAGCAGAGCCTAATAATTCCATCATGACAATATCTTGAATTGGTACAAAACGAATAGCATTATCAATTTTAACGTTATAGAAATCAGCGGTTACACTAAGTCCTTCTACACCACTCCAAACTACGCCGAAGTTAATTGTTTTAGATGTTTCAGCATCTAACTCAGCGTTTGCTTGACGAGTAGTATCGTATTGTAATTCAGGGCAGTCACCATCCGCGATACCTTGAGATCGGCAGTAAACATAGTCATTGGCATAGTCAGCAGCAAAGCTATCTGCTTGAGAAAGAGTTTCCAATGCAGGTGCACGGAACCCTTCACCGTATGATGCTCTTAACATCAAGTCATCTATCGGCTTGTAAGTCAATGAAACTTTAGGCGCTAAATTGGTACCAAAATCTGAATAGTCATCATAACGTGCAGCAATACCCAGTTCTAATTCATCCGTTAGTGGGAATACACCTTCATAGAATACAGCCCATGTATCACGGTCTCTACCAGATGAATTACCGGCTGAGCCCCCAACTAAACCGACCTCAGATTGTGCATCAACTGTAGATGAATATTTAATGTTTGCAGCTTCAGCCCCAACATAATGACCAATCGCACCACCAGGTAACTCACCACCATCAAAACTCACACCTACATAATATTGGTCTAGGGTATAGTCATCCTGTTGTAGTGTTGTTGTCTTCATATTGTCAACACCGTCACCTAACGGGATATCCAAATACAAGTTTGTATATAAGCCTGCATAGCTTAAATAATATTCACCGACTGATTTATTATTAGTGTTACTGTGATGATAAAAAGTTTCCCATACGGCAGTTTCACCAAAGTCACCTTCTAATCCAACCATATAATCTTGTGTCAAATCAGTAACATTACCATCACGGTTACCAAGCTGATACCAACGAAAACGTCCGTCAGTAGTATCATCATATGGATTATGTAATGAATTTGCAGGGATATCATCCCACCCAGCAGCTGCTGGAGCATAACGACCAAATGACTTGTTTTGCGTAATCATTGCACGAGACTTCATACGAAGATCATCAGTTATTTCATAGTTAGCGTTAACAAATATAGATTGACGATCAGTTGAAGCTTGGTTAGCTGACACACCAGAGTATGCAAAACCACAATATTGGTTAGCTCCAGATTCTAAAACACCAACAAAACCATCAACAGTATTGGCTAGATTTTCACACTCAGGCGAAGCCTCCCAAAGACCTGTATAAGGGTTTTTGATACTTGCTCCATAAGAACTGATACCTACTGAAGAATTATAGTCTAAAATACCATTACCATCAGCGTCTTCAGCAAAAGGAGCTGTATATGGACGGTCACGATCAAAAATAGGCTCTTGAACTTGTTTTTCAAAAGAGAATGTAATGTTGCCTTTATCACTACTGATACCTGTAGTGACAGAGAAATCATGTCCATCACCACCTTCATCATCAGGACGGGCGACACGACCAGTAATATTCAGACCTTCAAAATTCTTTTTAGTAATAATGTTTACTACACCAGCGATTGCATCTGAGCCGTAAACCGCTGAACCACCATCTTTAAGAATTTCAATTCTTTCTACAATAGACATTGGTATTTGGTTAATGTTGATAGCTGCGCCTGAAAGTGTTGGTGAAGCAGCTAGGCGAACACCATCTAACAAAACTAGTGTTCTTGAAGAACCTAAACCTAGTAAGTTAACACTAGCTTGAGATTGAGCACTACTACCTGAAGAAGGAACTAAA
This sequence comes from Shewanella sp. MF05913, assembly GCF_059758095.1. Lineage (NCBI taxonomy): Bacteria > Pseudomonadati > Pseudomonadota > Gammaproteobacteria > Alteromonadales > Shewanellaceae > Shewanella > Shewanella sp. MF05913. Next base: position 155,736 of record NZ_JCAYNT010000001.1, on the reverse strand, counting down.
GAACCAAAACTATTGAATGTAGAAGAACGCAAGGCATCTGCAACACTATAGCGTCCCATGTCATTAAAGTCTTTAGCGTTAATTACTTCAACAGGTGATGCATTTTCGATATCAACTCTACGAATTCGAGAACCTGTAATTTCAATTCGTTCTACTTTTGCACCATCTTCTTCTGCTGCAATAACAGCAGGTACACTTAACGCTGCCGCTGCAGCACCACCGATCAGTGCTAAACGCACCGATTTAGCTAGAATATTCTTATGCATTGTCTATCTCCCTGGACTTAATATCTTTCTTATAATTCTAACGACCTTTTTAGGCGTTAGTTCAATGAGGGAATGCAACAGAAATCATCACAACCGCTCAATTACGTATGCAATAAAATCACATTTGATACAACTAATCAACAATTGAAGTGCCGTAAGCGCAAAAGTTAATCAAATGTGATCTCCATTCCTGTTAACTAAAATGGACACTAAAAAATAAAAACATTTAAAAGCATAGGTTTATAAAACTTTTGTTTTATTTTGATAAATTAGGGAACTTAAAAATAAAAAACTTAACATCCTGTTTTGCAGACTGATTTTTTATGCTAGGGCTGATTTTCGAATGGTGTTGCAAGCAATGAAAATTTAACATTTATAACAATAGAGTTTGTCGACGAGTTGTTAACAATTACATTGAATATATAAAACAATGGAGATTTAGGTACTTTTCCGGGATGTATTTAGGTGAATAATCGACCTTAATGATGGTTTGTTCGACTCATACGAGTGATACATAAGGCTGCGGTATTGATGTTGCATATTTACATATAGAGTATGGGTGGCGCTTTGGGGTAAACATAAAATCGCATAATGTTTGCGATAGGAAAGTGTGACGAGGGTACAATGTCATATTACAAGTTTCGCCATTAATAAGTTTTAAATTAACGAGAGTTGATCATTGACTAGCGCATCAAATCGTTGCCCACACAACTGTAAAATAGGTTCAGCAATCGGCTGTATTTGTTTACTAATGTAATATTCGTAATCAATATTATTGGGTTCTGCTTCGACAGGTTGAGCGCCTGTTGTCGTCATCCAATACCTGATTTGATGCCCTTTCCTTGTTGCTTTAGATGTACCCTGTATTTGTGCCAATTGTTTTGCCGCTTTGACATGGGGAGATGATTTTGCAGTGTAGTCTTCAGCATGACGACGTAAACGTTTTTTAAAGATGAGCTCAGAGTCTCTTTCACCTTTTTTTAGCGCGTCTAACTCTTGACGAAGGTAATCGATAACATCCTCACCGTTGAAAAACATCTCGTATAAGTCAAATTGCATCTTACGGGCGATAGGGCTCCAATCACTTCTCACCTGCTCCATGCCTTTGAACGTCAATTTAAGCTTACTGTCCGCCCCTAATGAAGCACCGACATAACGTTTTTTACTGCCTTCTTCAGACCCTCTTAACGTCGGCATAATGAATTGATCAAAGTGAGTTTCAAATTCTAACTCTAGAAAACTGTCTAATTGATATTCAGTCTCACACCAATCACGCCAGCGTGTTGTTATGCTGGTTGCGAGTTGCAACCCCAAGGCATTAATGTCTTTAATCCCATGATTTTCGCCAAGCCAAACAAAAGTGGAGTCTGTATCACCATAGATAACTTGATAACCTGATTCTTCTATCCATTGCTTGGTCAATTTCATAATTTGATGACCGCGCATGGTAATTGAACTGGCTAACTTTGCATCATGGAATACACACCCTTTTGAGCCTAATACACCGTATAAAGAGTTCATGATAATTTTTATCGCTTGCGATAACGGCGCATTTTTTTCTATTTTTGCCATTTCTCTTTGCGCTGCTAGGCTGGCAACTAAACCGGGTAAAATTGCGTTATCTCGCGCAAAATGTGCACCTAAATAACCTGGCACGGTTGAAGTATTATCACCTTGTTCGGCCAAGCGTAAGCCTTCCACTAATCCTTTGGGGTCAATTAAGAAAGTACGAATTATTGATGGGTACAAACTTTTAAAATCTAAAACTAATACGTCGTTGTAATGACCAGGGATAGATGACATGACATAACCGCCGGGGCTTTCAAGCCCTTGACTGACAGGATGTGCTGGAGCAACAAATCCATTGCGATGTAAGTGAGGTAAATATAAATGATAAAATGCAGCGATTGATGCACCAACACGACCAAACTCTAAACCTGTTAATTTTGCTCGTTCAATCGCAAAGTCAATCAACTGGGTTTTTTCAAAAATATCCCATACTAATCGGCTGTCGGTGATGTTATAAAATGCTAGCGCATTTTTATCGGTGTTAAATAACGTGGTAATTTCTTGGCCGCGGTTTTCAACATGATCAATGGCTTTACCTTCATCGAGCAGATTTCTTGATACAAACTCTAATGAAAAACTATCAAATTGATAAAATGCCGCTTTTAACCAATCAATGCCGTCAAGCACCACGCGCCCTGGCAACGAGAGTGTTTCGGGCCTAAATTTATCCGCTACCTTCCAGCTTAACTCTGTGCCACCTCGGCCTATTAATAATGGGATATGATGTACAATGCAGCGACGATATAATAAAGCTAAATCAAAAGTGACCACTGCCCAACCAATAATAATGTCAGGGTCGTATTGCTCAAACCAGGCAATCAGATGATGGATAAGTTCGACCTCATCTTTCACCCACACAATAAAATCATGGCTATCATTTTGCGGCTCGCCAACCATAAACACACATTGGTATCGCTCGCCATATAACCCAACTGAATAGAGTTCGCCATCAAAGCTGCACTCAAAATCTAACGATATTACTGATAAACTAATCTCAACATCGGTTGGTTCAGCTACGGGTTTTCGCGCCCGTTCCAGTGACATTAATGGCAATAAGGTATCGTGATTTGTACTGTGATACTCCCCCACACATTCAATATCAAGGGCGATAAAACGCTCGATTAAATAACGCTGTTCGGGTCTAATATCGGCTTCAAATAGCGTAATGCCGACATCATTAGCCACCCTAGTCAGCCCTTTTAATTGGCTGTTAGATTTTAAATACAGCGCACAGACGGGTTCATGCGCAAAACTGGTTAACCCAATAGACTCTGCCTTGAGCGTAAAATCGACTTTGTGAGTTAACACATCCAAATCTTGCTGACGACAAAAACAAATCACCTCACTGTGATGCAACTCAACTAAAATTGGCCCATTTGCGGTTTTTAAATAATATTGCAACACCAGCTGACCCTGACGATATATCGCATGGCGAGTCAATACTCTGCCCTTCACTCGCGGCAATGCAGATATGCTTTGACGAGCATGGGTGGAATGTTTTAATTGCGGCTGTAAATGTTTCAATGTTATTTATTACTTCGTAGCATGCTAATTCACTGTTATTATGTACAGCATAATTCAGACCACGCAGAAATCATACATCTATGCTACCGGATACGATAAAAAGTCAAATTCGCACCATTTATAAAGAAATTGCTAATGCTATGCCGCAATTTCGTTCTCGTCGCGAACAAAACTACATGGTAGCTGAAATCTCAAAAACCTTAGCGGGTGAGTATGACAAAGATCGGCGGATTATTGTGGTTGAAGCAGGTACCGGGATTGGTAAGTCACTGTCGTATATTCTTGGCACCATTCCATTAGCATTAGCCAGTAAGAAAAAGGTCTGTATTGCCACTGCAACGGTTGCATTACAAGAACAGTTACTCCACAAAGATTTACCGTTTTTTTTACAACAATCTGGCGTTGACTTTAAATTTGGTCTAGTTAAAGGTCGGCAACGTTACGTGTGCTTGGCCAAACTTGAAGCCATGATAGGCAATCAAGACAGCTCACAAATGGCCATGTGGCAAACAAAGCCAGATCAAAGCCAAATAAATGAACTGCAAAAACTGCATCAAGATTTCCATCAAAAACGTTGGAATGGTGAAATTGACACCCTGCAACATCCCATCCCAGACTTTTTATGGCAGCAAATATGTTGTGACAAGCACAGTTGTCATCGACAAGTATCAGCACATCACAACTGTCCATTTCATAAAGCACGTGAAGATGTTGATACCTGGGATGTGCTTATTGCTAACCACAGTTTGCTTTTTGCAGACTTAGAATTAGGTGGTGGGGTTATTTTACCTGATCCAGAAGACATGTTTTATGTTATCGATGAGGCACACCATTTACCGATTGTGGCAAGAGATTTCTCCAGCGCACAAGCCACGTTACGCGGGGCTTGTGATTGGTTAGAAAAAGCCTCTAAAACCTGCTCTAAGCTGCAAAATCAGCTTAAAACAAATAACATTATTGCTCCTGTGCAAGCCATGCTTGATCACACAACCGATTTAACCAACTTATTAACTCAAGTCGCGCATTATTGCGATACCCAACCGCAATTATTTGCCAACCCAGAAAGCCGACTGCGCTTTGAGCACGGGCAATTACCACAAGCGCTATTAATTCAGGCAGAAAACTTAGCCACGGCCTCTGGCGCTGCTGTTAAACAGTTTAATAAAGTGGTGTCGGTGCTAAGTGAGGCAATAAAAGACGGTGAAGTGCCTAAGCATCAATCTGAAGGGTTATTGTCTGAAACAGGCTTTATTTTACAACGTTTAGATAATTTACATAAGCTGTGGAAAATGATGGCCAAAGAAGACAGTAAAAAAGGTGCACCAATGGCACGCTGGGCAGAGTTAATAACAGGTAAGCAGCAGGATTACTTATTTTGCTCATCGCCCATCGAAGTCGGTTTTATGCTCGAGTCTATGTTATGGCAAAAAGCGGCTGGCGTTGTATTGTGCAGTGCAACATTACGTGCACTTAATAATTTTAACCATTTTGCCCATCAAGTCGGATTAGGCATTAATGATGGCACTCGATTTTTAGCCTTGTTGTCGCCCTTTGATTACGAAAATAACGCCACGCTGTTTATTCCACAAATGGTTACAGAACCTACCGATGATAACTATACGGCCGAGATTGCTGAGCATATTGTTGCATTAGTGGATGGCGAAATGGCCACACTCGTATTATTTGCATCTTACTGGCAAATGGAAAAAGTGGTCGATTTGGTCGAGGGCAAAATAGCCAAAGATCAGTTATTTGTTCAAGGTGAAATTCCAAGACAACAAATTTTAGAAAAACATAAGCAGCGTTGTGATGATGGTTTACCCAGTATTATATTCGGCACCGGCAGTTTCTCCGAAGGTCTGGATTTACCGGGCGACTATTTAACCAACCTAATTATTACTAAACTGCCTTTTGCTGTACCAACATCACCGGTAGAACAAGCCCATGCGGAATACGTAAAAGTAAAAGGTGGTAATCCCTTTTTACAGCTGACAATTCCAGACGCATCGCGTAAATTAGTCCAAAGTTGTGGTCGCTTGCTGCGTAAAGAGCAAGATTACGGACGAGTGACTATTTTAGACCGCCGCTTAGTGACCAAACGTTATGGCAAATCATTGATTGATGCCCTTCCCCCTTTTAGACGTGTTATTGAATAGGTATTGAGTTGGATTTATTATTAGACCCTAGCCATTGGGCAGTATTAGCGGTCATCGGAATTATTGCAGGTTTTATTGATGCCATAGTGGGTGGTGGTGGTTTATTGTCGATACCAGCATTGCTAACAGTAGGCATTCCACCTCATTTAGCCTTAGGCACTAATAAGTTAGCGGCATGTTTTGGCTCGTTAACCTCAAGTTTTACCTTCTATAAACAGCAATTATTTAACCCTGCATTATGGAAAGCCAGTTTTTTGGCCACCCTTATAGGCTCTGTCTCAGGATGTATTCTGGTTTTCCTCATTGACCCTACATGGCTAGAAAAAATCTTGCCGCTATTAATTATCGGCATTGCCATTTATACCTTATTCAGTCCCAAAGCCATGGGTGATAACAATGTCAGCCTCCCCATTGAACGTTCGTCTACTAGCAAACAAATCTCGCAAGGTTTTATACTTGGCAGTTATGATGGCTTTGCTGGGCCGGGTATTGGCGCATTTTGGACCGTGTCATCAGTATCAATTCACAAACTCCCTTTGTTACACAGCTGTGGTTTAGCAAGGGTGATGACCTCTGTGAGTAATGTTACTGCGTTAGTTATATTTGCCTCAATGGGACAAGTGCAGTGGATGCTAGGGTTATGGATGGGTGTTTGCATGATGGCCGGCTCTTATATTGGCGCACGAAGCGCAATTCGATTTGGCATTCCTTTTATTAAACCTATTTTTATCGTTATGGTATTGTCGATAGCCATTCACCTAACTTGGAGTGCTTGGGGATGAATACCCAACAACTGGTTTTAATGTTAAAGCAGCAACTGACTCAACTTGAGCAAGATGCCCTAATGCATGACCAAAATTTAGCACCCAACCAGCGACAAACCTTGCAACAAACCGAACGATTTAACAGCCAACTTTTCGCTCAACAAGGTGGTTTACTGAGTCCATGTATTTCACAACTTCGCCAAGACATTCAAAAACTAGAAAAACAATTATTACTTAAACTGAGTGGTCCTGTTATTCAACTCAGTTGTGATCGCATACAAGACCGCTTTATCGCACTAAAAAGAGCCTTGCTCACCACCGACATTAATTTAAAAGCCGAAGCACAACGTAAAGCCAGTAATCGGGCGCGTTATGCAAAAAAACAACAACAAGCGGTGCAAGACAGTGGATTTGGTTGGATAGCCAGTAATGTGATGCAAAACAGTCATCAGCTATATGCCGAACTGAACAAACATCTCAACTGGGCGAAAAAAATTGAGCAAAAAATACAACAAATGGAAGCAAATCTTGAATTCTGTCATAGTGATGACAAAATTCAATTGCAAAATGACATCCTTTTGATGCATCGTCGCTTAGGAAAATGTAAACAAGCAACAAGTTATATTGAAGAGCGCATTCAATTATTTGAACGACCTCGCCAAAGTTACCCTCGTTAAGGAGCAACAATGAAATCTGTATTCACCACTAGTGCGCTGTTAGCATTTTTAACTTCATCATCAGTATTTGCAGCTAATTTAACTATTCCCATGTCTTTTGAATATTTAGCTCTTGATGGCGAAGCAATTGAAACAAGTATGTTTAAACATCAATCCGACTTAACATTAGCCAATGGCACCCATAAAATCGCCATCCGCTATCATGATGTGGTCGATGACTCGTTCAGTGACAGTCAATCATTTGTAAAATCCACACCGTTCATTGTTACGCTAACGGTAGATGGTGATTATCAATACAGCCTAAAACCGGCTAATGGTGATGTCATCAAAAAGCCAAAAGCCTTTGCTAAGGCGCCACAAGTCGAAGTGAGCCGCCAGGACAACGGCTCTGTCTCTTATAGTGTTGAGCAAACCAATTTTGCAGAAGAAACCTTTATCACTAACTTGTTTAAAACCAATAAACAACAAGACTTTGAGAGCTTGTCTGCCTCAGCGACGGGAGATGGCAAAACGGTTGTCACACAGGCACCGGTGCAATCAGACATTGCTGTTGCAACCAATATGGCACCCGTGGCGGCTGTAACGTCAGTAACAACCAAAGTACCCGCTGACAAAGCAACAACCCCAGCACAAGCTGAGCAAATGTTGCAGTACTGGTGGTTACAAGCAGATGAAAAAACCCGCAAAGAATTTATGGGTTGGGCCATTAAGCAACTTTAAATGTTAACAGCCATTCCCTTTGTGTATCACGCCAGCTATTCTCGGCTGGCGTTACCTCGCACCCATCGATTTCCAACCACAAAATATCAACTGCTATATGAATATGCACTTGAGCAACAATTACTGCTTGAGTCAGCAATGCATACTCCTGCCCCCATCAACATCGAAACACTTTACACTGTGCATTGCCCGCAATATGTTAATCAATTCATCAACGGATTGCTCGAGCATAAAGCGCAACGACGTATTGGGTTTCCTTGGAGCGAACATCTTGTCACCCGCACCTTACATGCCGTCAATGGCACAGTATTGTGCAGCCAATTAGCATTAGAATATGGTTTTGCGGTGCATTTAACCGGCGGATATCATCATGCTCATTATGATTTTGGCAGCGGGTTTTGTGTCTTTAATGATTTAGTTCTTGCGGCAAAGGTTGCCATCGACAGCGGTAAAGCAGATAAAATATTGATATTTGATTGCGACGTACATCAAGGTGATGGCACCGCGACATTAGCTCAGCAGTATCCCAATATTATTAGCTGTTCAATCCACTGCGCGCAAAACTTCCCCTCACGCAAGCAGCACTCAGATCATGATATTGATTTAAACAAAGGCTGCAGCGACCAAGAATATATTGAGCACATCCAACAAATACTGCCTTTCCTTATTCGGATGCATCAGCCTGATCTTATTATTTATGACGCCGGGGTAGATATTCATCAAGACGATGATTTAGGATACTTCAATATTTCGACCCAAGGTATATTAGCAAGAGATACCCAAGTGATATCAATAGCCAAAAGCCACAACATCCCCCTTGCAGCTGTGATTGGTGGAGGCTATAGTCGTAATGAAGCCGAGTTAACTCATCGACATAGCCAACTACTTGTGGCAGCAAATGAGTTATGGTTAAGCAAAGGCGACTAATCAACATAGCTCGTGTAGCAAACGCTTACACGTAATATATTCGACATAGACGTCGACAACACACTGGTCTCAATGGAGCATATAATGCACTTAGATATTCGTAACTATTATGAAGTTCTATTAATGGAAATACTGAGAGATGAAGGCTTAATGGAAGAGCTGCCTGAAGAATACTTGGCCGATTTATGTTGCGTCACGCTAAATCAATTACCCGTGCGTTACATCCGTCACTTAGTCGATACCTATTTTTTTGAAAATTACCAAGAATTGCACATGATGAAAACAGAGATTTACGATGCGCTTGAAAAGTCTCGTCAATTTCTTAAAGCCAATTTACAAAAACGCTTAAAAGAAGAAGCAGAAATAGCAGCGGCACAGCAAATTTAAAGATAATTATTCGAGGGTATGCGTAGTTTACTGCCCTTTTAGGCAACAAATTAAAGATAGATGAACTAGTGAAAATGATGTGGGGATAAATTTGGAGGTTCCCCTAGAGCCGACACCCCGGCACACGAGTCGCTTGCTGCGGTTGCTCCCTTCCGGGTCTGGCCGAGTTCACAAGTTATCATTGCGGGGGGACCCTAGGGTCACCATTGACTTCTGATAAACAAAGCTTGTTTTTCAGAACGAGGCGATTATCCCCTAACCTATTGGCTTGATCAAGCCTTAATCTTAATAACTGTGTAATCACTAGCTTAGTTGCACAATACTTATGCAAATTCAACCAATATGCATTACATCAACTCGCTAAGTGAACGCCTTGATTCGATTTCTTTGTATAATTATTTGTAATCAAGCTTATGCCCGCCAAAGTTGTTCTCAATCGCTACTCTCAATTAGGCAAAGATTAACTTAAGCTAAGTTAAGGACAAAATTTTGGTTTTAACTGCTTGTGAATGACATTCATTATTTACTCCCAAAGTAATAGTCAGATCTTAGTCACAACTCTACACTTATTTCGATGAGTAACTTGCAAAGGTTAGCTAATATGAAAATTGAATAAAATCCGCACACTGTTAACCCTTAGTGAATTGCGCGATAACTAAAAAATGCAGGGAATAGATGATGAAAACAATTACCGTTCGTCCCGTAACAAAAGCGGTGCTAAGTGCAGGGCTAATCGCTTTGGCACTATCAGGCTGTGGAGGCAGCGATGGTGCCAATGGTGAAGATGGCCCAGATGGCATTATCGGTGTCAGCATTGACAGCGCATCAACACTAAAAGCCACAATGACAGATGCAACGGTGACAGACGGTAAAGTCAACGTCACTTTTAGCCTCAAAAACGGCAATGGCGTAGCTGTACTTGGGTTAACAAAAGATCATGATCTTCGCTTCGGCATTGCACAATTAACGCCTGTTACCGAAATGGTCGGTGACACACAAGTCGATCGCGGCTATCAATGGCAGTCTTATATTAATGTGTTAAAACAGCCGAATACCAGTACGATCCCCGATGGCGAAACCAATATAGCCCCCTCAGCTCAATACCAAGCAGAAGTAGAAGCCGCTTCTGCTTGCGATACTTGCTTTGTTGATAATCAAGACGGGACGTATCAATACACATTCCAAACCAATGTTAGCCAAATAACAGAACCATTAACGATTACCTATAATCAAGATAATACCCAGCGTATTACCTTAGAGTTAAAACAACCGCTCATTACTGCAAATGCACATTATGACTTCCAGCCATCTACTGGGTTAACCGAAGATATCGCCTCACGAGATGTGGTTTCAATTGAGGCCTGTTATACCTGTCACCAACCAGATAGTCTTGAATTACACGGTGGCCGCAGAATTGATCTTGAAAACTGCGCATCGTGCCACACGGCTACATCTGGCGATCCTGAAACCGGCAACAGTGTTGACTTTGGCTACATGATCCACGCTATCCATAAAGGCCAAGACCGCGTAACACATACAGCAACGACGGAAGAAGCTGCGCCGTATAAAGTCATTGGTTATGGCGGTGGTGTACATGATTATGGCAATGTGATGTATCCACAAAAACCTGCTGCTGATTGTAGTGCATGTCACGTTGAAGGCGCTAATGCCCCTCAAGATGCCGCATTATTTAACGCCAATAAAAGCGACACCGCTTGTATTGCTTGTCATACAGAATCAGCCTCTGAACATCATGTTGGTTTAAGTACACAATGTACTTCATGTCATATTGAAGAAGGTTACGCTCGCAGTGCAAAAGAAGCTCACGGCGATGTGATGAAGGCCTATAACGAAACCCAAACCATGAATGTCGTCTTTAGCGATACTACCGTTACTGCTGAAGGCAAATTTAGTACGACCGTTAAATTTACCGATGCATCGGCAAATGTCATTGCTGCTGAATTTGTCGACACTGGCAGTCGCATCGTGATGGCATGGGACAGCAACATAGATTACCCAGCTTATAACGATGCCAGTTACAGCAACAGACGTATTAAACTCAGTGAAGGGATAGCAAACGCAGACAATAGTTGGACCTTAGTGTGGAATAGCGTCACGCTACCCACTGACTATGTGGGTAAAACGTTTGAACTTTGGTCAGCGGTAACCGCGTGTTACAACAATGGCGGTTATGGTCGCCCAGAAGTGAAGTTAACCGCATGCTCTGCCGATGATGTGAGAAAAGTTGAAATAAAAAGCAGTGCATATCATTTTGTCATGGCGGCAGCGGCAGTAAATACTAGCCAAACCGCGGCATCTCGCCGAAACATAATTGATACAACAACTTGTCAAGGATGTCACAACCAAGAAGTATATCACTATGACAATGGCGTCAACTGCCAAACTTGCCATACCTCGGATAAAACGCTAAAAACTGATGCAACCTATCCAGGCGGTAAAAAATCGACCAGCTTTGCGTTTAAAGCACACAGTGCTGAAGGTCACTATCTTAAATATGCGGGTGTTGAATCAGGTACAGTGTTAAAGACTGACTGTAAAACATGTCACACCACTGGCGGCATAACGCTAGGCCGCGCAGAAGATAGAGTATGGCGATACGCTGATACCGAAACAGGTGCTGATGTTTGGGTGTCATCTGACACTGGCGCATGCTTAAGCTGTCACCAAAAATACATTACTGATGCCACCGTGTCTCACATTGAAACCAATGGCGGTATTACTGACGGCATGAGTGAAGATGATGTGCGCACACGTTCAGCAGAAATGTGTTCAACCTGTCACACACCAACACGTATTAATGAAAGCCACGGCTTTTAACGCCAATACACGATAATCTGTCGTAATGATTAAAAGACCCTAGCTTTTGCCTAGGGTCTTTTTATATTACGAACAATTAATATGCTTTAAGTCAGTATTTTATATACCTCTTTATTAATAGCCTGATCACCATCACACAATTGCGTTCGCTTTACAGACGTCTTGTTGTTTGTAAAGTAATCTTGGTATTGGGAAACCTTATTCCAACATCAACTTAACTGAATTCGATATTGCAGAACATACTGCCAGTAAGTTAGATGGATGACCTTTGCAGGGAAAAGATGATGAATATAACACACACAAAAATTGCATTATTACTTGCTATGTCAGCATCAATGACACTGGTAGGTTGTGGCGGCGGCAGTGACGGCGAACCAGGTAACCCTGGAAATCCAGGTGGTGAGCCAGCGGTAACCATTCAAGTGCTTAACCTTGATATTACCGATGTGACCTACCAAGACAACAAGCCAACAGTCACTGTATTTGCGACCAATGAAAATGATCTGCCTATCGCAGGAATATCAGCATTAGAAGTCAAAAAAGTGGTCCAGTTAATTCCTGCCGGTGCTAGCGGTGCAGGTAATTCAGCCCTATGGCAATACATTGGGTCGGAAAAAACATTTACCGATTTAGGCAACGGTAAATACACTTTTACTGTGGCTGTTGAAGGGTTTAATCCAGAACTCACACAACGTTACAATGTGATATCAAGTGCATCAACACTCCTTGATGGCGTCTCAACATCACCCAGAGCTGAAATCACAGAAGACTTTGACGGTGAAGGCTATAGTGCTAAATACACCAAAAATATTGTTAGCGATGCCACCTGTAATACTTGCCACGTAAAAGGCGAAAGCATTTATCACAGCTATACCGACTTAACGACCTGTGTAAGTTGTCACACCAACGAAATGGCAATCGAAAAAGACAAAGTACAAGTCGACTTTAGCCACCTTATTCATAACGTTCATAACAACGCAAAAATGTACGGACGTAATCTCGATAAAAGCGCAGAAGCCGCGCACGCAATCGTGCAAGACAACTGTACAACGTGCCATGTTGAGTCAGAACAATTAACTGAATGGAATAACTGGACACGCATTCCAACCATGGAAGCGTGTAGCAGCTGTCATAGCGACATTGACTTTAAAACAGGTCAAGGCCACCCGCAACAAGTTGATAACTCAAACTGTATCGCTTGTCATAATGCAAGCTGGACCGAAACCTTACATACCTCAGCCTTTGGCGAGAAAAAAGCCTTTATCAACCAATATGGTATGAGTGCGACATTGGTCGCCAATAAAGCCACAGCAGAAGATAAGTCAGCCACGTTATCAGTAACCATGTTAGACGCTGCTGGCGCAGTAATTGATGCCACTTCACTTGTGAGCAAAATCCAACGTCTTGAAACCATCACTAACGTTGGGCCAAACTTCCCTATCATGGGGTACAACGCCAGCCCAGGCAGTGGACTTGCTAAAGTGAGTAAAGACTTTATTAAAGTGGGTCTGTTGCAAACGGATGTAACCATTGCCGATGGCAAGCTAGTTTACAGCATCGCATCGCTACCTTTTGGTAGTGGTGATACCGACACAGCCTTTAGCTTTATTGGCCTAGAAATGTGTAACGACGGGAGCCAAGCAATCGATTGTGCCGATGGCGTCGCCACCACCAGTATGAAAGCAGAACTTGCCCATGCAACTTACTCAGGTAATGCCCCTAGTTACCGTCATATCGACTCAGTTAATTTTGCTTCTTGTGAAAGTTGCCATGGAGAAACCTTTGAACTGCATAAAGGTTATCATGCTGGATTTATCATGACTGAACAATTGGGCCGTGAGCTAAATGGAGAAATGACCGTAGGTGTGGATGGATGTGTCACTTGTCATACACCAGACGGAACCTATGCTTCTGGCGCAAACCAAGGCGCACTTGAAATGAAACTTCACAGTGTACATGGCGAGCAAGGTATTATTAAAGACTGTACTCAATGTCACGACGACTTCAACCTAGATGCATTTAAAGTGAAAGGCGCCCTTGCCACTTCAGCGGGCTTATACACCACACCTATCACAGCAACATGTGCATCTTGTCATGGCTTTGATGAAATCTCGCAACATGCCACCAGCCAGGGCGCTATTGTCAACGGTAGCTACCAAGAAGCAAACGATGCTGCGCAGTTAGAAACCTGTTTCTACTGCCACGCACCTAGCATTGAAAATCACACTCAAGTAAAACTGTAATCTGTTCATTGAGAGAGAAGCCAGGCTTCTCTCTCAAGCTGTGACATACATTATCAGACTGTTGATCATCACAATGGACAAATTAGGAAGTCTACTTATGAAGACCACAAACCAAATTAATACCCTACTACTCGCCCTACTTTGCTTGACGGCATCAACCGTATTTTTGTCAAATCAAGTACACGCTGCAAAGTGGGATGCCACCATAACACCGGCTGAAGTTGAAGCCACACTCGATAAAAAATTCGCCGAAGGAAAATACTCCCCTAAAGGCGCTGACTCATGTTTAATGTGTCATAAAAAATCAGAAAAAGTCATGGACCTCTTTAAAGGTGTCCATGGTGCAATTGATTCATCAAAAAGCCCAATGGCAGGCCTACAGTGTGAAGCATGCCACGGCCCATTAGGCACCCACAATCGCGGCGGCAAAGAGCCGATGATTACCTTTGGCCCGAACTCAAGCCTCGCAACCGATAAGCAAAACAGCGTTTGTATGAGTTGTCACAATGACGACAAACGCATGACATGGGAAAGCAGCCATCATGCAAATGCTGACGTAGCCTGTGCTTCTTGTCACAGCGTTCATGCCGCGCACGACCCTGTATTATCAAAGCAAACCGAAATGGACGTTTGTACCAGTTGTCACACTAAACAAAAAGCCGACATGAACAAACGGACAAGTCATCCTATGAAATGGAACCAAATGACCTGTAGCGATTGTCATAATGCCCATGGCAGCTTAAGTGATGCAGATCTTGTTCAACCTACTGTTAACGAAACTTGCTATACCTGCCATGCAGAGAAGCGCGGCCCAAAGCTGTGGGAGCATGCACCCGTGACAGAAAATTGCGCAAATTGCCATAACCCTCACGGGTCGGTTAATGATGCAATGTTAAAAACGCGTGCTCCACAATTATGCCAGCAATGTCACTCAGGCGACGGCCACACAAGTAGTGCCTACCTTGGCAACACCGATATGGGTTCAACAGTAACTGGCAATGCATTTACTGGCGGACGAAGCTGCTTAAACTGTCATAGCCAAGTCCATGGATCAAACCATCCATCGGGCAAGTTATTGCAGCGCTAAGGAGATAACGACATGAAAACAAAATTAAACATCATCACCTTAGCGTTATTATCAAGTTGTAGTTTTGGCTTATTCGCACAAGGCTATGGCTTAATGAATGCAAAAACAGACAGCGTTAAATTCGATGCCTGGCAATGTAAAGGTTGCGTGGTTGAAACTGGCACAACTGGTTACGTCGAAGCAGGCATAGCCTATAACGGCGAAGATGATATTCAATCAGCCAATGCATTCAATAGCAGTAACCAAGTAGCAGGCAAAGTAGACGCGGATATTCGCTATAAAGGCGAAACAGGTTATCAAGCAAATGTTGAGGCTCACAATCTCGGTATGGATAATGGCCGTATCGATATCGATGTCGGTAAACAAAGCGTATATAACATCAATGTTAACTACCGCTCTTTTGCCCACTATCAATCAAACAGTGCGTTAAGCCCATATCAAAATATTGGTAGTGATTACCTATCACTGCCAGACAATTGGGTCACAGCAGGCTCAAGCCCTGACATGCCAATGCTCTACAGTAGCTTAAATCCTGTAGAACTATCATTAACGCGTGACCGTACAGGGCTTGGGTTTGAATACCAGACAGAATCGCTGTTTACCACTTATGTGAATTTTCAACGTGAAGAGAAAACCGGTACTAAAACCACATCAGGCAGTTTTTATAACCAGTCTATGATGTTGGCAGAGCCTGTCGATTACACCACCGACATCCTCAATGCGGGTATTAAGCTTCGCGGAGACAATTGGTTTACCAGTGTAAATTACACTGGCTCAGTGTTTAAAAATGACAATAATCAACTCGGTTTTGACAGCGCATTTAATCCAACGTTTGGCGCACAAACGACGGGCTATATTGCACTAGATCCTGATAACGAAGCCCACACAGTGTCTTTATTAGGTCAATATAATATGGCCATGACGAACCTAAGTGGTCGCTTACTAATTGGGCAAATGACGCAAGATCAAACACTCACGACTATAGGTTACGGATACCCACTCCCCGCAAACAGTATTGATGCAAAAGTGGATATCACAGGCGCGACCTTAAAGGCGGTGACACGACTTAACCGCGCTTGGCGTGTCAGTGGCAGCTATGACTACAACGACCGAGATAATAAAACCCAAATCGAACAATGGACCCAAATCAGTATCAACGATGTCACCGGAGAAGCTGCGTACAACACGCCGTATGATCTCACCACTCACCGCGCCAAATTATCAAGTGACTATCGTATTACCCACGGTATAAAGCTTGATGGCGGTTACGACTTTAAGCGCGAAGAGCGTAGCTATCAAGACCGTGAAACCACCGATGAAGACACCTTATGGGCGCGGGTCAATGTTAACAGCTTTGACATGTGGAATATGTGGTTAAAAGGCAGCGTGAGTCAGCGTGATGGCTCACAATATAACGCATCGATGTCATCGTCATCAGAGCAAAATGCACTATTACGTCGTTACTATCTTGCCGATCGTGACCGCAGCCAAATAGAAGCACGTTTCAGCCATACACCTTTAACCGATTTAACCGTCGACTTTGGCGCACGCTACGCATTAGATGATTACACTGAGACCGACATCGGTCTCACCAAATCAACAGACACTTATTATGATATTAATCTGCATTACATGGTCAACGCAGATCTATCGCTAAATGCATTTTACAATCATCAAATCATTGAATCTGAACAATCAGGCAGTTCAAATTTCAGCGTCGCCAACTGGCAAGCTGATATTGAAGACACCATTGATTATGTCGGCGCAGGTATGAGTTACAGCAACTTAATGGACAGTCGACTAAAACTAGGCTTAGATTATGCTTACTCAAATTCAGACAGCACCACTCAAGTGAGCCAGGGGATCACCGGCGATTACGGCGATTACTTTGCAAAAGTGCATAACATCAATCTATATGGCCAATATCAAGCAACTGAAAACATGAGCATTCGTGTTGACTACAAAATGGAAAAATACCTTGATAACGACGACGCCAACGACCTCAACCCAGACACCATCTGGAACGTAGTCAGCTTTGGCAATGTCGACCATGATTACACTGCACATATGATTATGCTGAGCATGCGCTATAGCTTATAAAGACTTATAAACGATAGTGTTAACGATTAAATGCCAACATCTTTATGTTGGCATTTTTATATTGTGGACAAAAAACTTGCAACACAACCGAATTTAACATTATATTAACAAGGTGAATACCTTGTGATTGAAATTTGGGCAAAAGGATGTTGCCCACATTTTCTTGCTATTTCCCTACCTCTCCCTCCTCAAATGCATTTTTTTAACATTGACTGCCACTATCAACACACATAAGTTATCATGATCTCAATGGCGGCGTTATTGCCACACACGATGGAAGTTCGAGGGGATCATGCTTCAAATTGATACAGATATTGCGGGTAAAATTGTCGACCGCACAATGAAAATAATTGGCCATAATATCAATGTCATGAACGCACAAGCTGTCATTCTCGGTTCAGGTGAAAAGCACCGTATCGGCACCATTCATGAAGGGGCTTTACTTGCCATTAGCCAAAACCGTAACGTCGAAATAAATCACACCATTGCAGCTAATTTACAAGGCGTAAAACCAGGGTTAAACCTTCCTCTGCACTACCAGGGGCAAGTTGTTGGCGCAATTGGCATCACAGGCGAGCCTGACACCTTAAGCCATTATGGCGAATTGCTTAAAATGACGGCTGAAATGATTGTCGAGCAAGCTAACTTGCAAGAGCAGCTACAGTGGCAAAATCGCCAAAAAGAAGAGTTTATTTCACAGCTTATTCTTGCGAGCGAAGCAGAACTGCCGTCACTAAAACAGTGGGCATTGCAATTGGGTATTGATTTATCCGTGCCACGAGTTGCAGCCATCATTGAACTCGACAGTCATAACGCGGCTTTTCAGCAAGACAATCAAGCACTCAAACAAGTGATGTACTTGCTGCAACACCCCATGCGTGACAATTTAATCGCTATGACATCGCTCACTCAATTAGTGATCCTTAAACCGGCATTTCTAGACGGTAAGCAATTTGACCCCGAACTTGAAAGCCAGCGCATCGATAAATTACTCAAACGCCTGCCAGCAAACATGCAATTGCGTTTACACATCGCATTAGGGCATTATTTTAGTGGTGATTTAGGCATTACATACTCTTACCGTACAGCCCAAGAAACCCTCGACATTGGCAAAAAATACCACCCAGAAAAAAGCAAATACCTTTATCAAGACTACAGCTTACCGGTGTTACTTTCGGGCTTGCGTCATCACTGGCGAGGTAATGCACTTGCAGCGCCTTATCAAAAGTTGATTGAAGCTGACAGTAATCAACAATTACAAAAAACCTTAGCGGCATATTTACAGCACATGGGTGACTTACAAGCGTGTGCTAACAGCTTGTTTATCCATAGAAATACTCTTCGTTATCGCCTTGATAAAATCCAAAACGTGACCAATATTGATTTACATAATTTCAATGGTTTACTCAGTTTGTACCTAGGGCAACTTATCCACCAGCCGGAATAAATTAACCAACACAATTAATTGTGCATATGCACAACAAACAAAACAAAATCCCTACTCAGTTAATGCAAATGAACAAAGCAATTTTGGCCTAATGATTTACTATTGTTGAGTGTTTTTACCCTCAAACAATAATAATGAGTAACCTATGGGCTTAATATTGATCCTACTCGGCGTTATCGCGTTTATCGTGGTTGCCACCTCCAAATTTAAACTACATCCGTTCTTAACCTTAATCTTAGCGTCATTTATTGCCGCTTTTGCTTACGGCCTGCCAAGCCAAGAAATTGCCAAAACCATCACTAACGGTTTTGGTGGCATTCTTGGTTACATTGGTTTGGTGATTGTCTTGGGGACAATCATTGGCACCATTTTAGAAAAAAGTGGCGCGGCCATTACCATGGCAGAAGTGGTCATTAAGCTTTTTGGACAACGTTTTCCAACCTTAACCATGTCGATTATCGGCTACCTGGTATCAATCCCGGTTTTTTGTGACTCAGGTTTCGTGATTTTAAACTCACTAAAGCAATCAATGGCTCACCGTATGAAGGTGTCTAACGTGGCAATGAGTGTTGCGTTAGCGACGGGGCTTTATGCTACCCATACATTTGTACCGCCAACGCCAGGGCCAATTGCCGCTGCAGGCAACTTAGGCCTAGAGTCACAATTAGGCTTAGTCATTGCTGTCGGTGTTTTTGTGGCCGCTATCGCTGCATTTGCAGGCATGCTTTGGGCTAATCGCTTTAAAAACGAAGAACCTGACGGTGAAGGCGCAGAAGAGTTAACTCAACAACTTGATCAACTCGATGACCTTAAAAATGCATACGGTAAATTACCAAGTCCAACTAAAGCATTTGCACCGATTTTTGTACCCATTGTGTTGATATGTTTAGGCTCTATCGCCAGCTTCCCGTCAAAACCACTTGGCGAAGAAGGCATATTTTCAATATTGGTGTTTTTAGGTCAACCGGTTAATGCCTTAATGATTGGTTTGCTGCTGTCTTTATCACTTTTAAAAAGTGATAAAAAAATTGCCGAGTTCAGTGAGCGGATCAGTCAAGGTTTAGTGGTTGCTGCACCTATTTTACTGATCACGGGTGCCGGTGGCGCATTTGGCGCAGTGTTAAAAGCAACAGAAATTGGCGCATTCCTTGGCAGCAGTTTATCGGCATTAGGCGTCGGGATATTTATGCCCTTTATCGTGGCCAGTGCATTAAAGTCAGCACAAGGTTCATCAACGGTAGCTTTAGTGGCCACTTCAGCATTGGTCGCACCATTATTGGGTGATATCGGTCTTGATTCTGAAATGGGCCGGGTACTAACAGTGATGGCAATTGGCGCTGGCGCAATGACAGTATCGCATGCTAATGACAGCTTCTTTTGGGTTGTCACCCAGTTTAGCCGCATGAGTGTTAAGCAAGCTTACCGCGCACAAACGGCAGCTACATTAATCCAAGGTGTCACCGCCATGATTACTGTGTACCTCCTCAGTTTATTTTTACTGTAAATTATCAGGGCCATATATGAAAATCGTAATTGCACCAGACTCGTTTAAAGAAAGCCTTAGTGCACTTGAAGTGGCAAACGCTATTGAGCAAGGGTTTAAGCATATTTTCCCCGATGCGCAATATTGTAAAGTTCCCATGGCTGATGGTGGCGAAGGAACAGTACAAGCTATGGTGGATGCAACCGGTGGACATATAATAGAACGTCGCGTTACAGGGCCATTAGGCACTCCGGTAAAGGCATTTTATGGCATTCTTGGGCAACCTGATGCAAACGGTCAGCATACTGCCGTCATTGAGATGGCGGCTGCATCAGGCCTTCATTTAGTGCCACCAACACAACGAAACCCGCTATTGACCACCAGTTTTGGTGTTGGCGAATTAATCGCCGATGCACTTAATCAGGGGATCAGGCACATTATTTTGGGCTTAGGTGGCAGCGCGACCAATGATGCTGGCGCCGGCATGATGCAAGCTCTTGGTGCAAAACTCACTGATATTGCAGGGACCAATATTAAATTGGGTGGTGCAGCACTTGCGACATTGCACAGTATCGATATTCAATCACTGCACCCAAATATCAGTGATTGCACAATAGAAGTCGCCTGTGATGTAGACAATCCATTATGTGGGCCTCGAGGGGCTAGTGCCATTTTTGGTCCACAAAAAGGCGCAAGTCCTGCCATGGTAGAACAACTCGACCAGGCATTAGCCCACTTTGCCAATGTGATTAACCGTCAACACACACCACAGATTACATTGGATTGTGAACATCAAGCTGGAGCGGGCGCGGCGGGTGGAATGGGATTTGGCGTAATGGCACTTTTAGCCGCGACCTTAAAACCTGGAGTTGAAATTGTCACCCAAAGCGTTGAGTTGGCAAAACATTGTCAAGATGCAGATTTAGTCATTACAGGCGAAGGGCGTATTGATGCTCAAACTGTCTATGGCAAAACCCCAATGGGTGTGCTAAATGTAGCCAAAAGATACAACGTGCCCACAATTGCGATAGCAGGCTGCTTAGGTGATAACGCTGATGCGATTATTCAACATGGAATGAAAGCCATCTTCCCTATTATTCCCGCGGTGCAATCGTTAGAACAAGTCTTGTCTGATGCTCAGGTAAACCTAACCAATACGGCGCAGAATATTGCCGCGGTATGGTCCCTCTCATTCAAGCCAAACTAAGTGTAAAATGAGCCACAACCAGCGCCTAATACTCAATAGTGTTAGGCGCTTTTTAATGCGTAAGTAGTATAAATACTTGAAGCTAAGCAAGGCTTACAGTAAAGTTAGCACCCTCTTTTAGTCCTGTAGACATAGCGCGCATTTTAACGCATTTATCATCGTCTATAGGATGCAGTTTTCACCACAACGGCAAGCACAATGACCTCAAAAATTCCGCGTCAAGCACAGGCTTCAGCAGACAGTTTATTGCGGATTTTTACCGCACCTGAAGATGCTTCATCGACGCTAAGCATTATTGAACAGAGGTTATCTCAAGACTTAGCCGGATTTTTAGGTAACAGCATTGCGGCATTAGAAAAGCCATTAGCTGAAATTGAAACTGATTTTAATGCCCATCAAATTCCAGTAGACCCCACTTTTGTGTCTGACTACGCTGACGAAATCATGCGTAATTTAGTGGCCCACTCCGTTCATACTGCGGCGCCGAGCTTTATTGGCCACATGACCTCTGCCCTGCCATATTTTGTACTGCCGTTGTCTAAAATGATGGTCGGATTGAATCAAAATTTAGTTAAAATTGAAACATCCAAAGCCTTTACCCCGCTTGAACGTCAAGTGTTAGGCATGATGCACCACCTCGTTTATCAACAACCAACTCACTTTTATGACCAATGGATGCACAGCGCCAATCATTCCTTAGGTGCATTTTGCTCTGGTGGCACTGTCGCAAACATCACCGCATTATGGATTGCCCGTAACCGATTGCTCAAACCGCAAGATGACTTTAAAGGCATCACCCGCGAAGGCATGCCAAAAGCGCTGCGGTTTTATGGATTTGATGATTTAGCCATTTTAGTGTCTGAGCGTGGCCATTACTCTCTTGGTAAAACCGCTGACTTACTCGGTATTGGTCGCGACAACATTGTGAGTATCCCAACGGATCATGACAATAAAGTCGACGTTGAGGCAATGCGCGCAGCCGCTAAAAAATTAGCGACACAAAATATTAAAGTGATGGCCATTGTCGGCGTTGCAGGTACAACCGAAACCGGCAATGTCGACCCATTAACTGAACTGGCTCAACTTGCGGCAGAATTACAATGCCATTTCCACGTTGATGCTGCTTGGGGCGGCGCAAGCCTATTGTCGAACAAATACCGCCATTTACTCAAAGGCATAGAACTTGCTGACTCGGTCACCATTGATGCTCATAAACAAATGTATGTGCCAATGGGAGCCGGCATGGTGATATTTAAAGATCCTGAGCTAGCACAAGCCATCGTGCATCATGCTGAATATATTTTACGGGTGGGTTCTAAAGATTTAGGCAGCCAAACATTAGAGGGTTCTCGCCCAGGCATGGCTATGCTAGTACATGCGTGTCTGCAAATTATTGGTCGCGACGGTTATGAGATTTTAATTAATAACAGCCTAGAAAAAGCCCGTTATTTTGCATCGATTATTGAGCAACACCCAGAGTTTGAATTAGTGACCAAACCTGAGTTGTGTTTACTCACTTATCGATATATTCCCAGCACAGTTCAGCAGTTACTTAACGAAGCAGTAGCAAGCAATAACGAGCCTTTGGTTCGTAAAATCAATGAGCTTCTCGATGGCTTAACCCAATTTATTCAAAAGCATCAACGTGAACAAGGTAAGTCATTTGTCTCTCGTACCCGTATTAAACCAGCCAAATATTTCAGGCAGCACACCACAGTATTTAGAGTGGTATTAGCCAACCCTCTCACCAACGAGCAAATATTGCATGACGTGTTGACTGAACAAGTTGAGATAGCCACGTTGGACAATGAATTTTTACCACAAATCATAGCATTAATGAATTAAGCTGAGTGAGCTGAGTGAGCTGCAACTTAAAAAGCCTATTTACTATTGAAAAATCAACAGTAAATAGGCGTTATCAACCAATGTCATTTGCAAACCACATGTAAAAAGATCTACTCTTAAAAAGTGAATACCTCTACAGACTTGTTCAATTGCGCAGAAATACCTTTTAACTCAGTCGCGGTATGGCTGTTACTTTGTGCACTATCAAACGTCTCTTTTGCCAAATCATTAATCGCCACAATACTTTGATTAATTTCTGCCGCTACATGGGTTTGCTCTTCAGCAGCCGTGGCAATTTGGTTATTCATATCTAAAATCAACGACACTGACTGCAAAATAGCTACTAATGCTTCGTTTGCACTGGCAGAACGCGCCGCAGTACTTTGGGCATTTTTCATATTCACTTGCATCAAACTCACCGACTCTTTTGCTTCAGTCTGCAATTTGCTGATCATATCTTGAATTTCACGAGTACTTTCTTTAGTACGATTAGCCAAGTTTCTGACTTCATCTGCCACCACAGCAAAACCACGACCATGCTCACCCGCTCGCGCCGCTTCAATAGCAGCATTAAGCGCTAAAAGATTGGTTTGCTCCGAAATGCTATCAATCACTTCCAAAATGCCGCCAATGCGCTGAGTTTCTTGCTCAAGTCGAGTCGTTACTGATACCACTTTATCTAAACCGCCCACTAGGGTGGTAATTTCAGTATTCATTTCATTCACGATTTGGATACCGCCTTCTGACGACTTTTGCGCTTCATCTGCGGCCGTCGACGCCTGTAAAGCATTACGAGCAACTTCATCGACAGTAACCGTCATTTCATTCATGGCGGTCGACGTTTGCTCTAACTGCAACATTTGTGATTCCGAACTTTGACTCACATTTGATGCTGCTGAAAACATTTTATCTGAAGATTTCATTAACTCAGTACTTGCGCTATTTATGCGCTGCAGTGTGGAGGTGAGTTGCTTCACCATCACTAACGTAGCGGCGTACACGCCGGTTTCATCGCCAGTTCCAATCCCTGCAGCAGATAAATCCCCTTTAGCGACTCGTTTAACGATTTCTTCAATATCGGTTGGTTCACCGCCAATTGGGCGGTACATGAGCCGTGTCACTAATACATACGTTAGCGCCAATGACGCCAATAATGCCAACACAGCAATACCTACGCTCAGTATTAAGTTGGTTGTTGATGCGGCATTAATATTCTGCCAACGATCCCAAGACCATACACTCCAGCCTAAGGCGGCTAACTTAGCATTGAGTGCAAAGTAATCCTCGCCAGCCTGTTGGTAATTTATCCCTGTTGAATCACTGTTTTTAAATGGGGCAAAATCAGGTTGTACATCGAATAAATTTTTACCAATCTGGTCAGGATACTTAGAAGCTAAAATAAATCCATCTTCTCGGCTCACATACAACTGGCTACTTTCAGACAATCCAGCAATGAAATCGGTAATCGATTGCACTCCAATATTAACGCACAATACCGCTATTGTTTTTCCTCCACGGATAACAGGAACGGCAACCGCCATTACCGGTGTTCCGGTACTACTAATATAAGGAGTCGTGACAATATATTGCTCGCCAGCAAAGGCCCTTACATACCATTCACGCTTAAGCTCTACTGCATTAAAGTTTGGAATTACGCCATTAGGTAAATACGTTTCACCATTTTTCAGCCCAATATAGGCTTCTAACACACCGAGATCTTTCTCTACATGAGCCAACTGTAGCTTAATTTCATCAATATTAAGTTGCCCCTCATCTATTGGCATATTTGCAGCGACTAACGACAAGCTGTCAAAGTAACGTAGCATTCTTTGTTCTAATGCATCCGCGATCAGATGAGCTTCATTACCTAATTTTTCACTGTAATCATGTACAGATGATGCTTTAAAATTTAAGTAACTCACGGTAGTGATCAATACAATTACGGCAGCAAATAAACCACCAATAAAGCTGACCAACTTGAATTTTGCGCTCATTGCCACTCCTAAATTATTGTCATACTTTGAATCATAGTTATTTTTGAGTAATTGATATTTTTGAGTAATTGAACTTTTGAGCCATGTCATTAACAGATATAGCAACTTAATATGTATAACTATAAGCCACTGTGGAGATTTGGTGAGACTTTATAAAGTGACTAAATACTTTATCGGTTCAAAACCCAAAAATTAAATAGCTGCACGGCATAAATATGCCGAAAACAGTATCCATCAAAAAGACATGCGAATGATCAGGAGCGAATAGATCCCAGATAGCGCTATAACTATAGTCAGTCGTCGTATCATTGATTTGAGAGTCAGCAATTATTTAAACCAGGCTTGAGTAACCTTGAGAGCAAAAATCTTCTGCCAGACCTGCACGATTAATGGCCAGCAAACTAAATCATTAACATAAATCTTGAGTGATGCAGACAAATCAGAAGTTGCGGAGCTATCTATTTAAGCGAGCTCAGGGTTTCGCTTAAATCACATCTATAAAATACTCCATAAACTCTGATTTAGTTGACTGTCTGTCCGGCCCAAACATTACGAAGCAAGGTATTGAATCCATAAAAGACTTTTAAAATCTTTCCCATATCAACGATAATTAACATCCAAATCAATGAATCACCGACTGAGATAGACAACTGGTTTAAAGATGAAGCCTGTATGAGTAAACAAATTACCACCATCAGGATTGCTCCAGAGAAAGCAGCGAGTAAATTTGCGACCTGAACAATAAGAACATCATATTAGGCGTAAACTAGAGGCGAGTTGGCAGGGTCAGAACGGAGGAACAAGGGTGCAAGACGACGAAACTACGTGATCTCATGACCAACGTAAATGATGCCGCAGTGCAAATATAAATATT
Source organism: Shewanella sp. MF05913 (assembly GCF_059758095.1). Classification (NCBI taxonomy): domain Bacteria; kingdom Pseudomonadati; phylum Pseudomonadota; class Gammaproteobacteria; order Alteromonadales; family Shewanellaceae; genus Shewanella; species Shewanella sp. MF05913. The sequence goes on along the minus strand of NZ_JCAYNT010000001.1, from coordinate 129,628 downwards.
TACTCTGTTCTTACTAAATTCTGATTGTTAAAAGACTACCCTATGTAGATTATAGGTAAGAAAAAATACCCTATTATGTAGTATTCTAGAGCAAAAAGATTGGCTGGATCCTCGAGCAAATAATCCATTTGTTAATTAAGCCAGCTTGATAAGTATCATAATTCACTTTACTACGAGTAACGTCATGATTAATCAGCTACAAGAAAAATATCAACTGTCGTTATTGTTGCTACTCAGTGCTGTCGCTGTGTTAGGCGTTTCCCCATTTGTAGTGATACGTTATTTGGCTGGAAACTTCACGGCGACTATCATTGATACAATACTTATCCTAGGGATTATATCTTTAGTCACATACGCGTATTACTCGAAAAAAATCCGAATGGTAAGTGCGGTGATAGCAGTATTTATTAATGCAGGTGTTGTCATCATCGCAATCGCTAACGGAGTCGATAGTTTTTTATGGGTTTACCCCGTCTTCGCAAGCACTTTCATTTTGGTAAAGCCAGTTGAAGCCTTTTGTATAAATATTATCGCCGGTATTTCGGTAGTAGAACTATCTGATATTTTTAACACTATTTCAGAGGACTCTTTCATTATAACAACGTCAATGTTGTCATTAAGTGCCTTCGTTTATGCCAGCCATGGGTTAAAGCAATTTCGTTTACTTGAAACACTTAATACGGTGGACGTATTAACGGGTGCCTTTAATCGTCGAGCAATGAGTTCAGATTTGAAAGTCGCTCTGGCTAACGCCGAGCATAACGATATTAAATATTTTTTGGTCATACTAGATTTAGATTATTTTAAGAAGGTTAATGATAAATTTGGCCATGCTGTTGGTGACAAAATACTGCAAGACTTTGTCACCATTACCACATCGAACATTCGTAAATATGACAAACTTTACCGATTTGGTGGGGAAGAGTTTGTACTCTTAATTCCCGAGAATAACGATAGACAACATACGTTTTTTGATGACCTTCGAACAACGATTAAAAAGGAGTTAACAACACCAGATGGTGAAGAGGTAACGGTGTCATTTGGTGTTGCTCATTGGGTACCAGGTACAACCGAAGACACTTGGTTGCAACGTGCCGATGAAGCACTTTATCAAGCTAAAGCAAAAGGTCGTGATTGCGCAGTTTTTAGCCATAAATAGTGTTATTAACACATGATGGTGAGATGTCATTATTCACAAAAATTGCTCAGTCTAACAAGACGTTATTTAGCATTTTGGTTAACTTGTATTTTATTTAATTCTTGAGACAACATGTTTTCCATTGTGTCGTGTTGCGGCAACTTTTTTTCAAGGATATCAACTAGTTCATTATATTTGGGCGAACCACCTAATTGTGGCAGTATTATAGTGAAAAAGACTAAGAAAATAGCCAGATAGGTAAACTGTTCATGAGGCAAAACACCAAACAACATGGCGATTAAAAGGCCAACTAATATCATGAATAACACGGGCTGCATCCACTTACTTTTATTACGTGATTTCATAGCAGCTTTAATCACTGCGATTTCCTTTTGAGACATATCCATTATCAAATATCCATAAAAAATGCGTTAACACTTATTCGTAAGGCGGTTTTCAAAACATCAATCACTGATAGGATAAGATCGATACCCCATCTACATTCTGCTATAACGTTTTACAAACATAAAATACATCAGAGCTTTATGCTGGCTCACGAAGCAATACATCAATACCTGTTGCCTGCTAAAATGATTAACAGGTTGAACCGTATGATCTGATGACACCTTATTTTAACAAACCTGTGCGTTAATACTCTGCTTTAAATTCTTTGCAATTAGCTTATTTTCTTTGTCGCTTTTTTCGCCGTAAGTCACGGGCCATGGCGTCTGTCGTTGGGTATTTTGGTAACACGAACCATAAAACAACATAAACGAATATTGGAATAGCAAAAAATAGGCTAGTTAACAAAAATGCTAACCTGATGCTGTTTTTTCGCAAATGGTAATATTCTGCAATACCCGAGCAAACGCCAGCAATAATTGCAGATTCGCCACGAGTTAGCACTTTTATATCATCTAGACTTTCCAAGCCGTTGATTTCCTCTTGGTCTGGTGTAACGAAGCATCATGACGTTAATAACCGTAGGCCATAAAATTAACGCTACGGTGCTTAATGCTCTGACTACTTGTTAAGTTTCTTCTTTGATTTTGTTAGCATATTTACCAAAGACTTTACCCGTTGTGGCCCATACCATCACGCCGCCCCAGGCGATAAAAGACAGACCAGCTGGGATACAAGCCAATAGAATGTATTTAAAGTGTTTTCTATTAAAAATTAACGAAAGAAGTGCTGGAAGAAACCAAAGAATAAGCCCGCCTATCACTAACGCAGCCATAAACATATAGTTGTCACTTGCCAACATTTTATCTATAAAATCCATTTACTTAATCCTTTTTAAAATTGATAAATCTTACTCATATTTAGACATAACGCAGCAAAGAGAAAATCGTCATCTGCTCGTTTTGTTAGCTCTTTGCCATGCACGTTCACATTGAAATTACACCAATATAAATAACAACTCGGTAACATTACAATAGTCATTGCTGAATATGCAACTAAAACAGGCACAAGGCATTGTTTAACATTTAGATACTGAAAGTAAAAAGGAAAGTGCAAATACACGGTACAAAACGATCATCCTGAAAAAAGGTTACTTGTTATTTAATTTCGTACTTTATCCAACGCCCCGCAAACGGCATTAACGCCTTGAATCGCTCTTGGGGTTGCACGGTGCAGTAAGTCTGCATCGAACTGATATATATGCTGGTTTTTTACTGCGGGGAGTTCTGGCCAATCGGTCCAGTTAATGCCTAAAATATTGCCTTCATCTTGGCTTTGTAAAATCACTTCTGCATCGGTTAATAACACATTTTCGATGCTTATTTGTGGGTATTCGCTGGCGGCATCATAAAACACATTTTCACCATGACACACTTCAATAAGTTGCTGGATCCAACTGCCCTTAGCTACCGTCATTAGTGGGGTTGACCATAATTGATAAAACACTTTCACTGCTGGCTTAGCTTGATTTTGACTTTTAATGTCGGCTAATTGCTGACGGTAATTTGCCGCGACTTTATTGGCAATCGCTTCGTGTCCTGTCAATTGCCCAAGCAGTTCAAGATCGCTCGCAACGTCAGCTAAGGTTTTAGGGTCGCTATTAACCACTTTAAAACCTAAATCTTGCAGTTGCTTGATGTCTTCCATTTTATTGCCGCTTTGCCACACTACGACTAAATCTGGATTTAACTCAATAACTCGCTCAATTTGCACCCCATAATAGCCCCCAATACTTGGGATGGATTTAGCTTGCTCAGGGTAATCTGCATAATCAGTGGTGGCGACAATGGCATCGCCCGCGCCAATGGCGTAAAGCATTTCAACACTTTGCGGTGACAAGGCAATAATTCGTTTAGCTGGCGCTACTGGCCCTGCGCCGTTTACAGAAAGCTCATTAGCCGACACTGTTGCAAAAGCCGTTGAGGGTACACTCGGTAAAATAATTAACGTAAACGCCATCGACAACGAAACAAATAAACGTAACAAAAGGATATCCTTAACAGCTTAAGTAACCAGAATAAAGGTGACAAAAATTCATAAAATGACTATTCGACCAGTTTATCTGGCCAACCATAGTGCTCAATATAATTAACTAAGTTTTTAGGTCGATAATTATTGTCGTTCAACCAACGTGTTTTCACTGATTGATGCAATAAAATAGGCACTAATTCAGGATCAAGTTCACGAATAAAACGCTTTTTAATGCGATAAAAACTACGATACGATTCATTAATATCAGCCATTGGGTTAGGCAATAGCGCGTCAGATAAATGCAGCTCTACCGTTAACTTAAACGCTTTGGCTTGGCTCAACATCCATTGCAACGCAATGTCCGACAAGGTACTACCATCTTTATTGGGTGCACAACTACCACCAATATTACTGTGAGCCCCCGCAAACCACACTTGTTGAATATCAATGCCACTGCGAGGTTGCCAAATAGTGGGTTCAAAATCACTTCGATGTTCGTCCAGCGCTAAAGCATGACGCGCCACTTTAACATTGCGCCCAAGTTTGGTGTCGTAAAACTCGTCTTTGTCTTCAAATAGCCCTAAAAATGACACTGGAATCCCCATTGCGCCCACGGTATCCCACACGCCCACAAAAGCCACTTCGCGCGATGGATGTGAATACTGCTGCCTAAATTCAACCGAACGCTCACCTTCGGGCGCAAACGGTTTCGATTTCATTTTATAGTGTTCAAATGCTTGTTGAATCAATTTGGCATCGGGGCGAGTAATTATTCCGCAATTATTAATTAAGCCGCACAAACAGCGGACAGTGTAGGCTCCACGACTAAAACCGAATAAATAAATGTCATCACCTGGGGAGTAGTTTTGCACGATATAGCGGTAGGTATCCATGATGTTTTTATGTAAGCCGCGCCCTGTTGCGCCACCAATTAATGCGTCATGATAAGAACCGATGCCCCAGTCATAAAAGACCTGTTGCGGCACGCCATCATCACCTAACGGTTTAATCGCTCGGGCGAGTTTGAGTACATTGGTTGCGTGATCTTTTTCAAGATCCTTTTCAGGCCGATTCCATGTACCATCGGCACAAATCACAATTCGTTTTTTCATCACTGTCCCTGCTCCTTGCCTAAGTCGTCCTGTCATAGTCGTCCTGCTATCACTATAGACTAAAAGCCTATTTGAACCCGCCTGAAAATAACCAATACTCTTCAATTAACCCTCAGCAAAAGGAACTGCGATATGATCACTGCAGAACAAAGTGTATTAATGATTGTTGACGTGCAAGGTAAGCTTGCCCAAGTAATGCAACAATCGGCTATGTTACACCAAAAGTTGGCCGTATTAATTCAAGGCGCGCAACTTTTTGATATTCCTATTATTTGGCTAGAGCAACTGCCTGAAAAACTGGGGCACACCAGTGACGAGTTAACACAAATACTCTCAAAAACGACTCAACCCATCGCAAAACAACACTTCAGTGGTTGGCATTGTGATGAGGTAAGGCAGCAGCTCAACACATTAAACCGTAGCCAGGTTATTTTGGCCGGGATAGAAACCCACGTGTGTGTATACCAAACCTGCCAAGACTTACAGGCCAACAACTTCCAAGTGCATGTGGTTAACGATGCGGTGTCATCAAGAGAATTAGAAAACAAAAAACTAGGAGTACAAATGATGCTAAACGATGGCGCTAAACTCACTAACGTTGAGTCGCTATTGTTTGAGTTACAGAATGTGGCCCAAGGCGAGCGCTTTAAGGCATTACTCAAGCTGATAAAGTAGCCATATGATGCCAGTATGAGTATGATGTTAAGCACAAATATAACAATAACATCATACTGCTATGCACTCATTTGATCGGCCCATTATTATTTTATCCGCGCCACGTTCTGGCAGTACCCTACTGTTTGAAGTGCTGTCAAAAAGCCAATCCCTGCATACTATTGGCGGTGAAAGCCATGCATTGATTGAAACCATTCCTCAACTCAATATTGCCTATCGTCAGTTTAGCTCCAATGCCTTGAGCGCAGACGACATTGACGATGAGTTAGCTCAGCAATTACAACAACGCTTTAGTGATGAGCTGCGAGACAGTAAAGGCCAAAAACCTAAAACATCATCGGTTAGGCTGCTTGAGAAAACCCCAAAAAACAGCTTACGAGTTGATTTTTTTAATGCGCTATTTCCAGATGCGTTGTTTATATACCTAGTGCGCGAACCCAAAGAAAATATCAGCAGCATTATGCAAGCCTGGCGTTCCAATAAATTTGTGACCTACCCTAACCTTCCCGGTTGGGATAAACGTCATTGGTCACTGCTATTACCTCCAAACTGGCAAAAATTAAACAAGCAACCGCTGCACAATATCGCGGCGTTTCAATGGCAAGCGGCTAACGATGCCATTATGAGTCAATTGCAAAAGTTACCATCAGGGCGTTGGTGCATGTTGTCGTATGACCAATTAGTGTCTCAACCTGAACAAACCGTTAGCGCCCTGTGCGAGTTCACTGGCGTTGAGTTCGACCCAGATTTAGCCGCCCTATGCAGCCAACCTTTACCGCATTCGCGCTACACGATTACCACACCTAAAGCCAACAAGTGGCTAGACAATTATCACGATATTGAAAAAGTGTGGCCCAATATTGCCAATACCCTTGGTCACATTAATCAGCATTTGAGCGCACACGGCCAGCCTGTTTTTGAAGCTCAATGGCAAGTTCATGATATTGCACCGCCACAGCCTAAGGCCGATTTTGCTGCAGTGCCACGTAATAGCCCATGCCCATGCGGCTCAGGTAAACGCTTTAAACAATGCCATGGCGCATTAAGTTAATTTATAGAGAGACATATTAATGAAGTTACCTCATGAATTTTATCAGCTCCCTTACCGCTTTGATGTGCCTAAACTCATTGAAGAAATTAGCCAATTTACCGAAGATGATTGGGTGACTCACCACGAGGGATTTCAAGGCAATTCGGCCATTCCATTAATATCGGTCAATGGCGAGTTTAATAACGATTTTAAAGGGCCAATGAAGCCAACTGCCGCGCTTGAAAAAAGCCCCTACATTAAGCAAATATTGGCCTCATTTGGTGAAGTATTGAGTCGTTCACGCTTAATGCGTTTAGCGCCAGGCGCACAAGTGCCATTGCACTCAGACATTAATTACCATTGGTATAAACGGGTTCGAGTGCATATTCCGATCACCACCACCGAAAAGGTTCAGTTTTATTGTCATGATAAGCAAGTGCATATGGGAGCAGGAGAATGTTGGATTTTCGACTCGTGGAAATACCATAAAGTTGAAAATAACAGCGATCAATATCGCGTTCATTTAGTGATAGATTTGGCAGGCTCAAGTGCATTCTGGCGAACAATTTTCAACCACTCACGGGCAATTATTGCCCCGCAAACGCCGCTATTAGTTTGTAGCAGTATCGATTATCAGCCAGAGACCCTGCCTGAAATCATCACCGAGCAATATAATGCGCCTATTATTATGCCGGTGGCTGAAGTGGAATACTTAACTAATGAGCTGCTTGCAGAAGTAAAGCATAACCCACAAAATCCAGCGGCCGAAATTGATGCGTTTAACCTATTAATTGCCGAGTTTGTTGCCGATTGGCGCATGCTATGGCTGCAGTTTGAATGCCAGCAACAAGGTTGGCCGCAGTATCATGCCCTGCGTGAGCACACCATGAAAAAAGCCATCCAACAAGTGCCGTCACTGCAATTAACCCACTCTGGCTCTGCGGTTAAAGCATTTGAGCAATTAGTGATTGTGGCGTGTATGAATATCGAACTAAGCCAAACTCGTCAAAGTCCGCCTCATCAAGCCGCTCAAGCTAAGCCTAGACCTACGCCTCAATCTCAACCTCAACCGAGCGTAATGGAACCTTCGGCGACGGCTACACCTCAACAAGAGATTGCAGCACCGCCAACACGCAATAGCCCTTGCCCTTGCGGCAGCGGCGAGCGCTATAAAGCCTGCCACGGTAAAATGAGTTAATACCACCCTTAAAAAATCATTACATGACAAAGGCGCCATATCGGCGCCTTTGTTATTAACATTCCATCGTTTAAGTATTGCTTTATGTATTGGCGAATAAAGTCACATCGTTGTTAACCAAAAAACTGCTGTGCAGCTTTTTGAGCTATCGCGTCTAACTTGGCAATTTCAACTGGCAGATAGTCGCGGTACTTATCACTTTGGCCAATGGCTTTTGGGTTCATTGGTTGTCTCACCTGACTGGCACTTGGCGTTAATACTGCACGCTTTGACTCATAAAACGTAAAACACTGCGCCTGGGTCTCTAAGCCGCAATAATCTAACATTCGCTGAATTTGCGCCTGTGGCTGATTAACCAACTGTTCAAAACACACATGCAGGATTTCATTAGGATACAGCGTGTCCCAATGCGCCATGATATCCAAATAGTGGCCCCAGTATGTGCTGATTCCATCGAGTGAGTAAGAATAGTCATGACCATGACTAAAATATTGTTTAAACACACTTAAGCCATTATCGACCGTATTGCGCACCACGTTGATGATTTTGGCTTGAGGAAACAGGCTTTTAATCAAGCCAATATGCAAAAAGTTATTTGGATTTTTATCAATCACATACACAGGTGCATCGTCAAAATAGTGATTCACTTCAGCCAAATATTTTACCTTAAAGGCATTCATCTCGGTGGCGGTTAAGTTATTTAGCCGCGCTTGATAGCCGCCCGACATTTCCAGTTGCAGTGCAAAACGCTCCATAAATGGCAGTTCATCCGTCGCGCCAACCTGGGTATGACACGCTAAAATTTGCTCCACCAATGTAGTGCCAGAACGCGGCATGCCTACGATAAAAATCGGAGTTTGGCTATGTACGGCCTGTCGATCAATCTGTGCCGACGGCAGATGTTTTAACAGTGAAAACACCAAATTTGAAAACAGAGCCTGCTTAAAAGGCCGTTGACTGAACATTAACTCATTAGCCTTTAACATCGCCTGACACGCTTTATTAACTTGCTCGTGTTGCTCATAAGCCTTACATAACGCAAATTGAATCAAGCTATGATTGCTAACACTTAACTGAGTATCAGCTGCGCAGCGTTCAAGCTCGCTAATATCATCTACGCTAAATTGATAACGCTTTAAATCGGCCAGACTCCAGTAACCCACACCATATTGATTACCACTTAAGCTAATGTATTTTTTGTAAAAGTCAGCAGCTATATCGGTGTTACCTTTAGCTTTATGAATATGACCTAAATTAAGCATTACGGCAGGTTCTGGCATATTATTGCGCACACACCAGTCAAAGCATTGCTCTGCCAGCGCCATGTTTCCCACTTTAGTGGCAACCATCGCCAGCTTATAACGATACTGAGGCGAAGTCGGCTCAAGCTCACACAACTGCTGTAACAATTGCAAAGCCGCAAAATGGTCTTCTTTTACTTCACTAACCCTCAATAACCCCGACAATACATTAACAGAGGTTGGCCCCAGTGCTTGCGCCGCTTTAAGATGTGATTCAGCCTCTTGCAGTTGTTGCTGCTGCAAATAAATTAACCCCAACATGGTTAATGCTGAAGCATTATTGGGGTCACGTTTAACCACTTTGCGAGCATACATTCTGGCCGACGAGTAATTTTTAGATTGGAAAAGAGACTCTGCCTGAGATAAATATTGTTCAATAACGCTCACATCATGATCCTTTAATTATTATTTTATCAATTTAAATTGATTATCCTGATTAAAGTGAGGTTATCACAACTCACACTGGCGACTGAACCCAATATTAATCTTAATACTGAACGAAATAGCCCATGCTTGCGTATTACATCGCATTAGATATAGAGCATTGAATGCTCCAATGATACTGTAAGTAACCTAAGTTCGGGATAATAAACGCCTTTCAAACAGCCCTTTGCCCTGCTAACTGCGTAGAATCGACTTACAATAGGCTAGCTATTGACGCGTCAATTCGTCTTGTTAGCAGAACAAATAACAAGCTTGAAAGTGAGAAGAGGTAAGGTGTTGATTTTAAATAGCATAAGCTCATCCATTGTCCCAAGTTCAGGTTAAATAGATGCCCTTAATATTCGCCCCCCAAAGCATAGTGAGTTGCCATGAAAAATAATGAAGTAAAAGTCCCCAGTGGCCGTCTGTCCCGTTTATCAAAAATAGGTGGGCTAGCATCGCGCTTGGCAGGTAACGTATTATTTGAAGGGGCAAAGCAACTTAGTAAAGGCCAGTCGCCTAAGCTACAACAACTGGTGATGACGCCATCGAACATTGGTCATGTAGCCGAAAAATTATCGCAATTGCGCGGTGCGGCCATGAAAGTCGGTCAAATGTTGTCAATGGATGCCGGTGATTTAGTCGCGCCTGAGCTAGCTGAAGTGCTCGCCAAGCTGCGCTCGGACGCTAAAGTCATGCCGCACAAGCAATTAACCACCTTACTGGTACAGCAATGGGGCCGTGATTGGTTGGCGCCTTTCGCCCAATTTGAACTGCGCCCTTTTGCAGCTGCTTCGATTGGCCAGGTGCATTTAGCCTATTTAGATACCGGTGAAAAATTAGCGGTTAAAATTCAGTATCCCGGCGTACGAGACAGCATCGACAGCGACATTGATAACGTTGCCACTTTATTGAAAGTATCGAGGCTGATCCCCGCAAACGTCAAGCTTGATACCTTACTCTCCGAAGCCAAAGCCCAATTACATAATGAGGCCGACTATCACTTTGAGGCAGAGCAAATCACACTTTATCAGCAACAACTTGGCGATAATCCGCATTTTATTGTCCCTAAAGTCTATTCAGCACTGAGCAATAACAACATCTTAACCATGCAATTTGTTGAGGGTACGGCCATTGAATCAGTCGCCCAGGCCTCACAAGAGGTGCGTAACCGCGTTGCCAGCCGATTAATGGAATTATGTTTTAAGGAGTTATTTGAGTTTAAGTTACTGCAATCGGACCCTAACTTTGCCAATTTTCAATATCAGGCTGACAGCGAAAAAATTGTTCTATTAGACTTTGGCGCCACGCGCAGCATTAGCGATAAATTAGCACAAGGTTATCGACAGCTGATGGCTGGCGCACTTAAGCACGACAAAGTACAAATGGCCACTGCAGCTCAACAAATTGGCTTTTTTCAAGATGCGATTGACCCTGCACATAAGCAATTAATTATTGATATTTTCTATCAGGCTTGCGAGCCATTGTATTTTGATGGCGAGTACGATTTCGGGCAAAGCACGCTAGCCAAACGCATAACTCAAGCAGGCAAAGCCATGAGTACTCAACAAAATGAATGGCATACACCACCAACCGATGCTATTTTTATTCATCGTAAATTAGCAGGCATGTATTTACTGGCGGCTAAACTCAAGGCTAAAGTGAACGTTGGCGAGCTATTTTCTAAGTATCGAGATTAAAAACACGGTAATGATGCCTGTTAAATTGCACATTTACTCAACCAAGGCATCATTATGACATTGAATCATTTTTGGCGGTTTTGTTCTCTCATTAACGTAGCGATGCTCATGTCGATACTCATGATAAGTGCACCTTCATTTGCCCATGAAATCGAACAACAACCTGCTCAAAGCAACACCGATGCAGTAAAAAAGCCACAGCAGCAACTCACTGAACTCACCCTATCTCCCCTTGTGCCAGATGTGTATTTACACCAGTCATATAAACAGGTCAGCGGCTTTGGATTAGTTGAGTCTAATGGCTTAGTGGTGGTGCAAAACAAGCAGGCGTTTATTATTGATACTCCCTGGACAGATAGCGATACCGCCAAGCTTGTGGATTGGATTACCCAGCAAGGTTTAACCGTTACAGCCAATATATCGACTCATTCACATCAAGACCGCGCAGGTGGAATTGGCTACCTTAACAGCCAAGGCATCGCCACTTGGGTGTCAGATAAAACCCAACGCCTATTAACCGCCAACAAACTCAGCACTGCAAGCCACACATTTAGCACTAAGCAACATACGCTTCAGCAACAACTCATTGAAGTGTATGACCTAGGCGCTGGACACACGGTCGATAACCTGGTGGTATGGCTGCCTAAGCAACAAATTTTATTCGGCGGCTGTTTAATAAAATCACTGAGTTCACGCACTCTTGGTTATACCGGCGAGGCTGACCTAGAGCAATGGCCGCTGACGGTGGCAAAGGTACAAGCACAATTTACTCAGGCAAAAATAGTCGTACCCGGGCATGGCAAAATAGGCGATACTTCACTGCTAAGCCATACCATAGACTTATTAACACAGTAATTTCATATCAGCACTGATTTAATAATGCACTATTTGAAACCACATAAAAACCATATAAAAACCATATAAAAACAGTTAGTTAATTTACAGTTCATTTGAACTTACACAAGGAGAGTCACCATGTTTAGTCACGTTATGCTTGGCGTTAATAATATTGAAGCGTCAAAAAAATTCTATGATGCCATTTTAGGCGCATTAGGTATTGCTGAGGGTAAAATAGATCCTAAAGGTCGTTGTATCTACATGACTCCAACAGGTATTTTATTACTCACTAAACCGATTAATGGTGAGCCAGCATGTCACGGTAATGGCTCAACTATTGGTTTTGCTGCTGAAACACCTGCATTAGCCGATGCATGGCATGCAGCTGGCGTTGCTAATGGCGGCACCGCCTGTGAAGACGCTCCGGGCGTACGTTCAGGTGCTGGGATGGACTTATACCTAGCCTACCTGCGTGACCCAGATGGCAACAAGCTGTGTGCTCTGCACAGAGTGTAATTAGCTTCAAGAATTAACCTCAGCTCAGCCAGAGTTAATAAACGAGGAAGGCCTGCCTGGTTCACAGTCAGGCCATCACTTTAGTCAAGGTTACTGATGCATCACACACCACTACGGGGTAAAATAGCCGCCCGTTTATGCTGTGAGTGTATGTAATGACTGTTAGCGATCCGTGTTTTATTCCTTTTACTGATGCGATAGCGTTCAATAACACAGTTGTAGAACAAGGATTACCTGAGTCTTTTACCTTCCCGTTTTATTACCAACCTCACCCATTAACCATACTGGCAGCACAGCAGTTGCAACAGGAGTTGCTTGAGGCTCATCCGTGGCAGCATAACTTTGGCCTACACAGCCAACAAGATCGTGGCATGGTGATTGGCAAGATGTTTGGAGTGTTGGTGGTAAAAGACACTCTTGGGCAACTGGGTTTTTTAGCGTCATTTTCAGGTAAATTAGCCGATCAAAATATCTTGCCGCCATTTGTACCGCCTGTGTTTGATATGCTGACCCAAGACAGTTTTTTTAGTCATGAAAATAAACAGATAAACCAAATTAATCTGTCAATAAGCCAGCATGAAAGTGACCCTTTGTTAGCCAGCTTAACTCAGCAATTCGCTCTGCAACAACAACAAGCAGAACGAGAACTTGAGCAACAACGTAACGCAATAGTTGAATGTCGCAAACAGCGTAAGCTTCAGCGTGAGCAAGCAGATGATGCATTAGCGCAGGCCGATATCAGCAGTGATGAGCATAAAAGCTTGTCTATCGAACTCAGCCGTCAAAGTGTGCAGCAAAAGCATCAGCTAAACGCGTTAAAGCACCAGTGGCAGACTCAAATTGAAGTAACCAAAGTGGCCTTAGATGCACTTGTGCAACAAATCACGCAGCTTAAACGTCAGCGCAAACAGCTATCAAATGGATTACAAAACAAGCTTTTTGCTCAATATCAGTTTCTAAATGTCTTGGGTGAAACGCGTGATTTAAACGATATATTTAATGATGCACCGAATCATTTACCACCAGCAGGTGCGGGTGAATGTGCTGCACCTAAGTTACTGCAATATGCGTTTTCTCATCAATTTACTCCCATTGCCATGGCAGAGTTTTGGTGGGGCTCATCACCTAAATCTGAGATAAAACAACACAAAAATTTCTACCCAGCTTGTCACGGAAAATGCCGCCCTATTTTAACCCACATGCTTAAAGGCATGCAGGTTGATGCCGATCCACTATTGATTAATCCGGGTAAAGATCAGCATATTGATATTATTTATCAAGATGATGCGATGGTAATTATTAATAAACCAGCAGAGCTATTATCGGTACCCGGTAAAAATATTACCGACAGCGTATTTAGCCGTATGCAACAACAATTCCCTAATGCTACGGGGCCGTTAATTGTTCATCGTCTAGACATGTCTACATCAGGCTTAATGGTGATAGCACTCACCAAAGAAGCCAACAAAGCCTTGCAGCAGCAATTTATTCAACGCAGCGTGACTAAACGTTATATCGCGTTAATTGAAGGTGTACCGAGCCAAGATGAAGGCGATATTAGTTTGCCATTGCGGGTAGATTTAGACGACCGTCCTAAACAGTTAGTGTGTTATGAACATGGCAAACATGCAGAGACATTTTGGCAAGTACATCAACGTCTTAATCAACGCACGTTAGTGCACTTATACCCTAAAACGGGGCGTACTCATCAATTGCGAGTGCATTGCGCTCATCATGATGGTCTGCACATGCCGATTGTCGGTGACGACCTATATGGCGTTGCAGCAAACCGTTTACACTTACATGCTCAATATTTGGCGTTAACTCACCCAAAATCTGGTGAAGCAATGGTATTTGAAGTTAAAGCGGATTTTGAATAACCCTATTAAAGTAATAAAACCCTAAAATAATAAAACCGATATTAAATAAATAATATCGGTTTTTGACTAATGCATTAGCGTTAATAAAACGACGGCTAATTAGAAGTTATTAGATTTCTCTTCTAAATGCATTTGCTCTACAAGGCCTTGGCCTGTGCGTTGCTGATATGCTGACTCAGCTTGTTGCATTCTAGTTTTGCCACTAGTCACAAGTGCTTGGCCTTGTTCTGTTTCACTTTGGCCTTCAGCAAGATTAGTGTTGCCGTCTTCGACAAGCTCTTTGCCATCAACATATTTTTCGTCTGCATCTTCCCAATCGTCAGCGATGTCATCTAATCTCTCTACGATTGCAGCGGCACGCTTACCATTTTGCGCGCCGGTTAAAGAGCTCGCCATAGATTGGAAAGCTTGACGTTGCTTTTGAGCATCCTGTACGGCTTGCGCCATCAACTTTTCGCCTTCACGAATTTGTGCATTGCCTTTGTCCATTGCTTTACGACCATCAGCAAGTAGTTCTTGGCCTTTTTTGACGTCCTTTTGACCTTGTTCCCACTGTTGGGACACGTCTAGATTCTTTTCGCTCTCAGCTTTCACTTTTGAAGCAAAAGTATTTTGAGGTGAGGCACAACCAGTGATACCTATTACACCAACGACTAACAAACTACAAAGTACTGTTTTCATTTAACGCCTCCATAATACGGGGTGAGAATCGGCGCAATTAAACAGCCTAGCAACAAAAATAGCAAGCACTGTTTTTACATTAAATAGCGTTAATCAAACCCAGTGTCCTCGCGGTATAGCAGCAATCCACAGTCAATACAAATCACCTTATAAAACGCTATATTGCACTCATTACAAAATCCATTTACAACAAATGGTTAACCTACTTTTTCGCTTCAAAACCCAATACCCACTTGACCATTTATTTTACCAAAAGCACTGATGGTTTTATTCCTTTGCTCTGAACAATTACGATGACACTCTTAGTCAGTTAATTCATTTCTTTGCATGATGTTCTTGTCAAGGTGGTCATAGCAAGAGTATCAAGTCGATAAAGGCTTAATGATGCTACGAAGTAAAAAAGTATCAAATTATCTGTAGCGGTATTTTCACCAAGATATAAATAAAATAACGCTCGAGCACTGTCTGGGCGTTATTCATACTTTAATCCTATCAATATTTGCAACATCACCACTGGAGCACAGCGATAATTACAACTCAAATAACACATCAGTGCGGATAATGTATTTAACCCCAGAGAAAATCGGCTCAGAGCTATGAATACAGTGCAGTGGATGCATGCCGTGAGGAAAACACAACACGCTACCTGCGGGTGTTCTTATATCTACTTGTTTAACATTATCACCACGCTTAGCGGGAAAATGTGGATTGTCGGCATTGACTAAAAAGCGTGTCGCACCGCCTTCAAAATCTTCGGTCAGTAATATTAAAAAGGTTAATTGACTATAACGATCGCCAAAAGCATCACGCACAAGCTCTCCATCAATAACCTGGCTGCCCGGCCACGAACCGTCCGAGTGAGGCTTAAAATAATCACCTTCGTTATAGCGATAAAAACGGAAACGATTGTTTAGTCCCAGCGCGGCTTTACCTTCAAAAATACCTAAATCGTCGGTCATTACCCCAGCGATACGATCCCAAATAAGCCGTTCGGTGGTATTATCAACCACCCAGGTTAAGCTGTCGTTATGACGCACATTGCGCGGTAAAGACACCGCTGCGTCAGGTAAAAAACCCATGGTTTCGCTAACATTAATAAGTCGCTGACATTCTTCAGCGCTCAGTACATTTAATAATTGAAATGCCCCTGGTACATCCGTTAACGGTTTTTTACTCACGGTACTAGGCGCGGATAAGGCTAGCTTTGCACCATTGTCGTTACTGCTTGCCCATGTTGGTAAAGCTGGATGCTCTGCGCCTGGCTCATAAGCTGCGACAAAGTATTGGCCATTTTCTGTTGTATTATTCATTACATTCACCTTAACGACTGATCACACGTACTTGAGCAAATTGTCTATGCCCTGCAGCCGTGCCATGAAAACCAAAACCACTTTGCTTTGCGCCAACCCAAGGGGCATTACCTCCGCCCACCCCCTGGTTTACGCCCACCATGCCGGCTTCAAGCTGATCGGCAACGGCATTCGCACTAGGGCCTCCAAAGACTACTGCACCTAAACCATAATGACTGTTATTGGCACGACTAATGGCTTCATCAATGTCACTGAAGCGACTAATGGCGACAACTGGGCCAAAAGTTTCTTCTGTTTCGAGTTGCATCTGTGAAGTGATGTTAGTGACTACCGTGGGTTGAATAAACGGTAATGGATAATCATCGCGGCCCAATAAAAAGCTCGCCCCTTTGGCTTTGGCATCTTTTAACTGCTCAAGCACTTTTTGATGTTGGGTTGGATTGACTATCGGGCCAATATTCACATTTGCGCCATCCCATGCACCAACACGATACCGACTGGCAAGCGCCACCACTTTTTGCTCAAACTCATCAGCAATGCGATCATCCACATATACGCGTTCAGTTGAGGTACACATTTGCCCTGCGTTTTCAAACGAGCTGGCTACCGCAAAGCGCACCGCGGCATCCATATTGGCACCCGCCATCACAATCATCGGATCGTTGCCACCAAGCTCCATCACTAGGCGTTTTAAACCAGACGCCGCATTGGCCATAATGTGTTTACCTGCGGCCATCGACCCAGTAAACGCCACCATATTAATGTCTGCCGCAACTAACGCTTGGCCAAGGGCTTTGCCACCTTGAACCACTTGCAGCACATGCTGTGGTAACACCTGGTTAAGGGTATTAATAAATAACTCAGCTACCAGCGGGGTTTCTTCAGACGGTTTTAACACCACACTATTGCCTGCAATTAAGGCCGGCATTAATAAATTATTGGCCATCGCAAGTGGATAATTCCATGGCGAAATCACGGCCACGACACCCAAAGGGCGATATTGTAATTCAGTGCGATCACCTACATCTTCAGTGGCTAGAGCATCACCGATTTCACTGGCAAAATAACCTGCATTTTGTAATGTACCGCCCACTTCATAGGTGGCTCGACGGTAATCTTTACCCATTTCTTGGCCAATAAGGGTCGCCAGCTCATCTTGAACCGCATGCAATTGTTGATACGCTTTTACCACATACTGCTGACGATCTATTAAAGGCAAGCTTGCCCATGATTTTTGAGCAACCTTCGCATTGTTTATTACGGTCGGTAATTGCTCAATAGCGGTTGTTTCGACACTGCCGACCGCAGTGGCTTCAATGTGTTCACCGACATAGTGATAGCTCGCGGGATCGTAAGAAGTTAATACTGCCATGGAGAAAGATTCCTTAATGGTACTAAAGTGACACTAGTCTAATGACTGCCTATTTTGCTACAATGGAATACAAAAGCAACCAGTATACTTTTAGTAACCTACCATAATTTAAGTTTAATTTATGAAAACTAAAATTGAAACAACGGCTAACGGCCAAAAAAAAGTGATAAACCCATGCACCGAACCTTGCTCTGTTGAACGTGGAATGCGGGTACTCGGCGGAAAGTGGAAAGCGTCCATACTATGGCACTTGCAAGATGAACCCGTGCGCTTTAACGATTTGTCGCGGATGTTAGGCGGCGCCAGTAAAAAAATGGTCGACCAGCGTCTTAAAGAACTCGAAGCACAGGGCCTGGTTACCCGCCATGTGATTAACGACAGGCCTATTGCAGTATCTTACGCGATTACCGAATTAGGCCGCACCGCGTTGGATATTTTAGAACGCCTAAAAGAGTGGGCGGACGAGTATGTCGTGTGATGGCGATTTCAGTTGTATCGTTTAAAATGAATAATCTCTAAGTCATTGATATCGTAAAGCGGTTAGAGCAAATATTCAAAACAGTAAAAAAAATGTGACAGGTAAACGAAAAATACAATTGTATAGTGGGTACTTATGCTCATGCAGATATTCTACAATCCGCAACTGATTTTATTGACGTAGGTATTTATGATCAGGTTTCTCTCAGCATTTATCATTATCTCAAGCGTGCTTATTTCGCCGATAGCCAACGCCAAAGACAAGATTGTTTTTTATACCGAATCTTACCCGCCATTCCAATCACAAGATCAACAAGGTGTATTTGTCGGTTTTGCTATCGATATTCTTCACGCTGCACAGCCTTATGTCGATTTTGATATCGACATACAAATGATGCCCTGGAGCCGTGCTTACTATAATGCCCAGAACCAACCGAACACGTTCATTTTCTCCATTGCCAACACCAATAAACGTTTAGCCCACTTTAAATGGATAGGTGACTTTTATACTGTGCAGGACATGATTTACCGTAAAAGCAATCGCCCAGACATTCAGTTAGAAAACATAAGTGATATCAACCGTTATACTTTCGCCTTATCACGCAGTGATGCGGCGTTAGATAGACTAAAACTTGATGGTAAGCACCCTAATGTTTATTTAGCAAGAAGCCAAACCGCAGCGTTAAAAATGCTGCACTTTGATCGCGTTGATTTAATCTATAACAATGAAGTTGGCTTTGCAGAAGACATCAAAAAAATGGGTTATACACTGAGCGACTTTACCGCGGTATTGCCTGTAGTGAACATGCCCATTGGTATTTCAACTCATAAAGACACCGAGGAAACACTCGCCAACAATATGCGCCAAGCACTTCACACGCTTAAACAAAATGGTGAGTTAGCAAAAATCACTGCGCGTTGGTTTGCCCCTCGTGTTATCCCCCTAGTTACTGAATAACTCAGTTACTCAGTTACTCAGTTACTCAGTAATCGTTGGTTTATTCGCACGCGTTTGGCAACCCGATTGCCTACTGACTCCCACAATTAGTGCCTCATATTCAGCGTTGAATTTGGGGACATTGTTAAGTGGATATTCTTAAGTGGATATTGTTAGACAGCGGCTAACTTCATTGGGAACAAACCATATCCCCCCCCTCTCGTCGTCCCGACAATGCTTTTGAGCCGAGATCCAGGTGTTGCTTTGTACTTATGCTTGCGACCATAAACACTTAGAATCGGCAGATTCAGCGTTGAATTTGGGGATATTGTTAAACAGCGGCTGACTCATTGGGGACAAACCGAATAGCCCCCCCTCTCGTCGTCCCGGCAATGCTTTTGAGCCGGGATCCAGGTGTTGCTTTGTTCTTATGCCTGCGACCATAAACACTTAGAATCGGCAGATTCAGCGTTGAATTTGGGGATATTGTTAGACAGAGGCTGACTCATTGGGGACAAACCGTATCCGCCCCTCGCGTCGTCCCGGCAATGCTTTTGAGCCGGGATCCAGGTGTTGCTTTGTTCTTATGCCTGCGACCATAAACACTTAGAATATGCAGATTCAGCGTTGAATTTGGGGATATTGTTAGACAGAGGCTAACTCATTGGGGACAAACCGTATCCGCCCCTCGCGTCGTCCCGGCAATGCTTTTGAGCCGGGATCCAGGTGTTACTTTGTTCTTATGCCTGCGACCATAAACACTTAGAATAGGCAGATTCAACCCGCACGGGCCAAAAGAGAACAAAGTCTGACGACTATTGATAACACAAAACCAGAGCACCTGATCAACAGAACGAGAGAGGTTTATCTTTTCTATTTTGATCTTTGAATATGAAACTCAAATTGCAGACGTAAAAAAGCCCCAACTAATGTTGAGGCTTTTTTACACCACTCTCTATTACTAGAGATTATAATGGTACCCGAGGCCGGACTTGAACCGGCACGCTTATTCAGCGAGGGATTTTAAATCCCTTGTGTCTACCGATTCCACCACTCGGGCAAAGTGTGTTCTAACCGTTACTTATGGTAACCATTAAAAGCAATTTGTGGAGGCGCGACCCGGAGTCGAACCGAGATCGGCGGATTTGCAATCCGCAGCATAGCCATTCTGCCATCGCGCCATACTTACCAACTTCAAATCCATCGGATAAGATAAGAAATTGGAGCGACATATCGGGTTCGAACCGATGACCTATACCTTGGCAAGGTATCGCTCTACCAACTGAGCTAATGTCGCATTTTCAATCTTTATAAATACTCTATTAAATCTGCAAGAAAGGTATCGTCTTTCAACCTATCCAACTGAACTAATGTCGCATTTCAATTGTTATAAACAATACTTGTTAACATCATACCCTAAGGTTTGTTGCTGACTCATCACTTGTCTACGGGGAGGCATTCTACCGAATTAACCTCGTGTGTCAATTATTGATTTAAGCAATTTTGACTGTTTGCGCACTAAATAAACTTATTGAACTATTATTGCACTATTCGGCGGTTAAATCTTTCCAAGCTGCTGAAATATAACTCATCATAGACCAGAACGTCAGCGCGGCTGCAACATAAAACAATGCAAAAGCCAGGTCAGTGAGTAACGGTGTTGGTTTCCAAATCAATCCAACAATCGCTGCCATCTGTGCTGCCGTTTTGTATTTACCTATCCAAGACACTGCGACTACGCCACGTTTGCCTATTTCAGCCATCCATTCTCGTAATGCCGAAATAACAATCTCACGGCCAATCATAAACAGCGACGCTAAGGTCAAATACATGTTGTCATTTTGCTGAACCAGTAAAACCAGCGCAGTAGATACCATAACCTTGTCGGCAACTGGATCTAAAAAAGCACCAAAACGGGTTAATTGCCCTAATTTGCGAGCTGCGTAGCCATCTAACCAATCTGTTAGCGCTGCGAGCCAAAAAATAAATGCGGAGACAAAGGGCGCCCACGTATAAGGGAGATAAAAAATCACTATAAATACAGGCAGCAGAGCAATACGAAATAAAGTCAGTGCGATAGGTACATTAAACGGCATAAAAAGACCAATTTGTCAGAAGCAGCGCCAATCTTGCCTTAATTTTAGCCCCCTCGCAATGCATCATGGATTGTTTGTGCCATTTCTAAGCTAATTCCGGGAACTTTTATTAATTCAGCCACACTCGCACCTTTGACTTCTTGAAGACCACCAAGATGTTGCAACAATGCTTTACGTCTTTTAGGGCCAACGCCTGGGATAGATTCGAGTGTTGAAGTGTTACGTGTTTTTTGACGTTTGTTTCGATGCCCGGTAATCGCAAAGCGGTGAGATTCATCACGTATGTGCAAAATAAGGTGAAATGCGGGTGAGTCACTTGGGATCTCAAAAGTTTGTTCACTGCCGCCCACAGTAAAGGTTTCTAAACCTGCTTTTCGCCCCTCGCCTTTAGTGACACATATTAACAGAGGAGGGTTATCAATCTTAACGCACTTTTCATCGACAATGGTTTGCGCCACTCTGAGTTGGCCAATCCCCCCATCAATAAACACTAAGTCAGGTATTTTGCCGTTATTATCGATTTTATCAAAACGGCGGCTAAGCGCCTGTTCCATTGCGGCATAGTCATCACCGCCGGTAATCCCGGTTATATTGTAACGACGATAATCTGCTTTATGCGGACCTTCGCGATTAAAGACTACGCAAGATGCTACCGTGCTCTCACCCATAGTGTGGCTAATATCAAAACATTCCATGCGTTTAATCGACTCGTTAAGCTCTAAGGCCTCTTCTAATAGCTGGAAGCGCTGCTCAACAGTATTTTTATGCGATAGTCGAGTAGCAACGGCATTACTGGCATTTGTCATCGCTAAACGTAAAAAATTGGCCCTTTCACCTCTAACTTGAGTTTTTAATTCAAACTTTTTATCCAGAGCATGTTCAATTGATGCCTCAAGCTCTTTAATTCCCTCAAAATCATGACTAAGTATCACTTCTTTAGGAATGGTACGTTGAATATCTGCGTTTAAGTAAAATTGGCCTAAGAAAGACGATAACACTTCTTCTATATCGGTTTCGGCTGGTACCGAAGGATAATAGCTGCGGCTGCCAAAGATTTTACCGTCGCGAATAAACAGTAAATGAAAACAGGCAATCCCAGAGGCATAATCCACCCCGATTACATCCATATCGCCTTTATGATTAGACACTTCTTGTTGCTCAGCAACACGCCTTAATGCCGTGATTTGATCGCGATATTGTGCTGCTTGTTCATACTCCATATCAACCGCAGCGACTTCCATTTTAGCCACCAACTGTGAGATCACCTGTTGGTCTTTTCCACGCAAAAACAATCCAGCTAACTTAACTTGCTCGCCGTACTCTTCATCGCTCACAATGCCTACACAAGGGGCGCTACAACGATCGAGTTGATATTGTAAGCAAGGCCGTGAGCGCGACTTGTAGTACAAGTCATCACATTGGCGAATAGGAAATAGCTTTTGCATTAAGTGCAAACTTTCGCGCACCGCGCCGCCATTAGGATAAGGTCCAAAATAATGGCCTTTTTCGCGCTTAGGGCCACGATGATAGGCAAGTCTTGGGTGTTTATGGCCGCTCAGTAAAATATACGGATAGGACTTATCATCACGCAGCAGCACATTGTATTTTGGCATGTACTGTTTGATGTAATCGTTTTCGAGCAACAACGCATCGGTTTCGCTATGCGTCACCGTCACATCGATATGATCAATATGCGACACTAATGCTTGCGTTTTTACACTGGGAATATTGCTGCGAAAGTAAGAGCTGAGGCGTTTTTTGAGATCTTTAGCTTTACCAACATAAATCACTTGTTGGCGTATATCGTACATTCGATATACGCCAGGTGCGCTGGTAACCGTTTTTAAGAAAGATTTGGCATTAAAACCACTAGGCATGATTAAAGCTACTTAATGCGTTACGCGGGATATTCCCAACTAAAATGAACCTGTGTCGAGCATTTTGTAACGAATAGCTAAACGGGTCAACTCAACATCACCACCAATGCCTAATTTAGCAAATAAGCGATAACG
Organism: Shewanella sp. MF05913; assembly: GCF_059758095.1. Classification (NCBI taxonomy): domain Bacteria; kingdom Pseudomonadati; phylum Pseudomonadota; class Gammaproteobacteria; order Alteromonadales; family Shewanellaceae; genus Shewanella; species Shewanella sp. MF05913. The sequence goes on along the minus strand of NZ_JCAYNT010000001.1, from coordinate 106,500 downwards.
ATAACTGTTAACAGTTTTAGGACTTAAGTTAAGCTTTTCAGAAATATCATTGACCTTTTCACCATTGGTGATCATCAACATAATCTGTAGTTCACGTTCTGAAAGGCTGCTAAATGGATTTTCATCAGAGTGGTTAAACTGGCTGAGAGCCATTTGTTGGGCGATTTCTGGCGACAAATAACGCTGCCCACGAGCAACTTGAGTAATGGCTTTAAGCACCTCTGGCGAGGTTGAACCTTTGGTTAAGTAACCCGAGGCGCCAGCTTGCATAACCTTAGTTGGAAACGGATCTTCCGTTTGTACCGTTAATACAATAATCCGAGCCTCAGGCTGATAACGCAAAATTTTACGAGTCGCTTCTAAGCCGCCCATACCAGGCATGTTCATGTCCATCAAAATAACATCAGCTTCATTCTGTCGAGACCACTGAACTGCTGTTTCGCCGTCGGGAGCTTCGCCAACCACTTTAATACCGCGTTCGTCTTCTAGAATACGACGTATCCCCGTTCTCACGAGTTCATGATCGTCAACCAAATATACAGATATCACGTTAACCCACCTATTTTATGCGTTATTCTTTTAAAAGCTTTAGGGCCGTTTTATATAACAAACACTCAGATGCGGTTAATGGCAAAATAGTCCCATAAACCCACAAATAATAATTGTCTTATTAAGACGCCTGAATTTAGCATCTTTACATTAACTTACACAAGCAAAGTCATAACTGAACATGAGGAATGCATACAAAACAGGCAATGATGTTATCTCATTTGCCCGTTATCTGTGTAATGATTCAATTGGATATACTATTCGCCTTGAACTGTAACAATTATTGTTCTTGAGGACGCATTATCGCGATGCTCACACAAATATAATCCCTGCCAAGTACCTAAGTTCAAGCGTCCATGAGTAATCGGTATGGTTTGGCTGACACCAATTAAGGTTGATTTTATGTGCGCTGGCATGTCATCCGCGCCTTCAAATGTGTGCTTAAAGTAAGGCGCCCCTTCTGGTGCAAGTACATTGAAATGGCGTTCCATATCACCGCGTACTGTCGGGTCTGCATTTTCGTTAATGGTTAAAGAGGCTGAAGTGTGCTGAATAAATACATGCAATAAGCCGACCTCAATTTCACGCAGTTGGGGCATGAGCTTCAGCACCTCATCGGTAATAAGGTGAAAACCGCGTTTTTTAGGTGTTAGCGTAATGCTTCTTTGTATCCACATAGAGAAAACCTTAAATAACCACAAAACCTTAGATCACGATGACAATAAAATATCAATATTTGCTCTGCGTAAATACTCTCACGCAACCACAAACAGAGCTCCACACTATAAAAATAAATAGCATAATCAGCCTAGAGCATACACTCAAGTTAAGCCTATCGATAGAATATATCGTGTAAATAACAACAATGTAGTTTTGATTACACAGAAAACATCTGCGATAGCATAAAATACTATGATTACTGGTGAGAATGCTTAATTCAATAAATGCATATTGGCTACGTGACCAATGCGATAAATGACTAAATGTGTTTAATAAATAATGTGGCAGATCAGATAATCACGAAAAGGGTTTGATTTCGACATGGCCCAGTGATGAGTACTGGTTAAAAATAGGTGGACGGAGTTAAATCGAGTGCTCATGACAACGTTTAGGTCGGCCATCAAGTTACTTAAGCCGTTTTGGTACTCATTCTGACAGACCCAAACGGCTTAATAAGATAACGATTACTCGCTCATTAAACGTTTTATATCGGTAATTAAGTCAGCAACAGAGGTATTATTTAAACCATTATAAATACCTCTAATATGTCTATTTTTATCCACCAGCACTAAATTTTCAGTGTGTAAAAAATCTTCCTTACTGACATATTCGCCTAAATCTTCATTGGCAAAATAGGCCTTTTTGGCAAGTGAGTAAATCTGTTCACGATCGCCGGTAACTAACAGCCATTTAGCGGCATTAATATGATTTTTTTGAGCATATTGTTGCAACACTTCAATCGTATCATTACCTGGTTGAATAGAATGAGACACAATCATAATGTCGTCATCATCCATAAACTCACTTTGCACTTTAGACAACTGCGATTTCATTCGAGGACAAATACCTGGGCAGCGGGTAAAGAAAAAGCTCGCCACATAGATTTTATCTTTTACCGTATCTTGCGTGACGATTTCACCTTGCTGATCCATAAAGCTAAATGCAGGTACCTGATGAAAATCAGCCAGCTCAGGGCTGTCAGACTTAAACCAATGCGGAGTAAACTCGGCACTGCCATAATAAGGTAACTCGGCCAACGCGGGTTCGCCACTGGGCTGAGCCATCAACGGCATCGCCACAAACTGAACAGCTACCATCGCCATTAACGCATTAATCAGATTTAACCACTTCTTCATCTTCTAATCCTACACACATATTTGAACGTTTAAGGCCAAACACTCGCCCGTTAATATATTCATAATTGCTAAAAAGTTTGCCGTTTCGACGCCAGGCTTGTTGCAGCCCAACCTCAATCCCATCCACATAGTGCATCTTTTTAAACAGCTCGCCAGTGGCATACCATTGCAACGACGTGCCATTAACCTTACCTTGCCGATAAACCGACTCAGAACGCATATTGCCATTGCTCCACCAGCTTTGGGTTATACCCTCTAGCACACCCGCGACATAATGAGAGTCGAACGCTAACGTGCCGTTTTCAAACCATTGCCGCAAAAAACCGTCTCGTAGACCTTGTTCAAAATGAGCTAACTTTGCTATCTGCCCATTGGGATAAAAAGTCACGGCATCACCTGTAAAAGGTTTTTTTTGGTACATCCTTAGTCCAGTTGTATGCGAAATGCTGATGTGCTGACTTGCTATTGGCTCAGTTGTTACCGTAAAAAAATGGCCATAACTCAGACCCGCTAACAGGATTGAACCCAAAATAACCAGTAAAGGCTTAACGGATCGCACTGGCTGAACCTTGATAATTACCTGGGAATAAAATGTAATACGAGCCTAAATACAGCTCATTTTGAATGTGATAATGATATTCAGCATCTTGAGCAAATTGGGTAATCGACGTATGCCCGCCCGACTCATCTAAGTCTGTTGGGTAAGTCCCTGTGGAGTTACATTTACGACCATATAAAAAGAAACCATCGGCAATCACACCAATTAAATTCGAATCATCGTCTGAAAATGAAATGGGTTCCAAGTGATAATGATAACTTTGCGGCCCAGTGTGCGCGCCGTTAAAGTCGAGGCTGCCAGCGGCGTCATCAAGTGGAATACCAGGGCCTTCTTCATCGTTATAAATAACTGCGCCACTCACTGCAATACCAATTGCACCAAGCCCCGTTGCTGAAGTTGTGCTGGCTTTAGATGGTGTGTTATTGACGGTTAACGTATAAGTGCCCACAAAGTCATCGATATAGCCTGGAGCCATTTTGGCGTAAGAAGTCACGGTGGGTTCTACATGTAACTCATTGCTAGCTGACCAATACGGGGAGGTGTGGTTGGGTAATCCGTTGGTTTCAATCACCACCTTAGTGCCGCTGAGTACCACGTTAACGTTATCTTGATCAAATTCGTAATACGCAGTATGTAAAATGCCACTGCCTACATCTTCTGTTCCTGAATCAGTGTCTGTGTCTGTCACAGTATCAGCTGTACTCTCGCTAGCGGTGTCAGTGTCTTCAGAACCACCACAACCAGGTAAATTCAATAATAAGGCGCAGGAAATCGCAATGCTCAGTAATCGTAAATGTGGACTTTTCATGTGATATCTCATAGTGTAAACATAAGACAAAGCTTAACAATGAAATGTGCAGAAAATATGCATAAATAATGAATAATCAGCACGTTTGTATCTATTCATGTTAATGCTGTTAATTCAGTTTATTAAGTTCGCCCCATTAACATCATACTCAGATGCGTCAGATCATATTGAGCCCAATTATTCAGCTGGCATCACTGGCATAAAACGCTTATTTTCCTGTTCCGCACTTAAGCCATCACGATTATTTTTCAACTAATTATGATGTTTAACCACAATGAGAATTCGTTCACAAAATTAGTTACCACAAAGACTTAGTATCAAGTTATGGCATTAATTTAATCAACAGAGTTGCTCACCCCAAATCACAGATATCTTCATGTTCACGGTGTATTTCCCACCCTAAGGATGCGGCAATGAAAAGTACTGATATTCGCGTTATTCCTGGCATAATTTCAATTTTGATAATTCTTTTTCTTTGGTTTATCGTCGAGCCACCGCAAGGTGTATCTGCCAATGCATGGCATTTGCTTGCGCTATTTGTTGGTACTGTTGTCGCCATTATTGGTAAAGCAATGCCTATTGGTGCAATCGCGGTATTAGCCATTACTTTAGTCGCGTTGACTGGCGTAACCAATGACAAACCTTCAGACGCAATTAAAGATGCATTGAGCGGTTTTTCTAACTCATTAATTTGGTTAATCGGTATTGCGATTATTATCTCGCGCGGATTAGCTAAAACCGGTCTTGGAAACCGAATTGGTTATTACTTTATTTCTCTATTTGGCCGAAAAACCATTGGTATTGGCTATGCATTAGCACTATCAGAACTCGTCATCGCCCCCGTCACACCCAGTAATACTGCGCGAGGCGGCGGAATTATCCACCCGATAATGAAATCAATAGCCACCAGCTTTGGCTCGTCACCAGAAGACGGTACATCCAGAAAAATTGGACATTACCTTGCCTTAGTGAATTACCACACTAACCCCATTACTTCGGCGATGTTTATTACCGCCACAGCCCCTAACCCATTAATAGTAAAATTAATTGCCGATGCGACAGGTGCAGATATTAGTATTACGTGGGGCACCTGGGCACTGGCAGCATTGTTACCTGGTTTACTGTGTATTGCGCTAATGCCGTTAATTATTTATGCGGTATACCCTCCGGAAATTAAACGAACCCCAGACGCCCGCGTATATGCTAAAGATAAATTAGCCGACATGGGGCCGATGACTTTTGCTGAAAAAATCATGGTCAGTGTGTTTGGTTTATTATTGGTATTGTGGGCAGGTGTTCCCGCCATGATATTTGGCGAAGCCTTTGCTGTTGACACTACCGCTGTAGTATTTTTAGGGCTATCGATTTTATTACTCAGTGGCGTATTGAACTGGGAGGATGTACTTAAAGAAAAAGCCGCCTGGGATACTGTTGTGTGGTTTTCTGCTTTAGTCATGATGGCGACATTTCTCAATAAATTGGGATTAGTGACTTGGTTTTCTGGCGTGGTTGAAAGCAATATCGCTCAACTTGGCGTGGGCTGGATGATTTCAGTGATTATATTGGTGGTGGTTTACTTTTATGCACACTATTTCTTTGCTAGCACAACCGCACACATTACCGCCATGTTTGCCGCCTTCTTTGCTGCAGGTATCGCATTAGGTGCCCCACCTTTATACCTTGGTTTACTGCTCGCTGGGGCATCGTCATTAATGATGTCATTAACCCATTATGCAACCGGCACCTCACCCATTATTTTTGGCTCGGGTTACGTATCAATGGAACATTGGTGGATAATGGGCTTTATTATGAGCGTAGTGAACTTAACCATTTGGGGTGTGGTTGGCGGACTTTGGTGGAAAGTACTTGGCTTTTGGTAAAATGGCCTGAAATAAAATAGCGCTAGGCGAGTCGTAATATTAACGCTGGCAAATTGCATCGGTAATTTGCCAGCGTTATCGTTTATTCCGTCTTAAACTGTTTTACGTTTAACTCTAAACTCTGCGCTAAAGCTTCCAGTTGATAACTTGCTGCAGTAATTTTACTCGCCTCTTGTTGTGCTAATAAGGCGGCATTAGTGATTTGAATAAAGTTTTCGTTAATGTCTGCTGCAACCACAGATTGTTGCTCTGCGGCTGTCGCAATTTGGGTATTCATATCACTGATTTTAGACACCGACAGATTGATGGCCGTTAAAGACTCACCGGCACGTTTAGCTTGCCCAACACTGCTATTAGCTTGGTCTTGCCCCTCATTCATCACGGTAACAGCCTTGGCTGAGCTGGTGCTCATGCTTTCAATCACCGCTTGAATTTGTTGAGTTGACTCCTGGGTACGCTGGGCAAGGTTACGCACTTCATCTGCAACCACGGCAAAGCCACGGCCTTGTTCGCCCGCACGCGCGGCTTCAATAGCAGCATTTAAGGCCAATAAGTTAGTTTGCTCTGCAATGCCTTGAATAACATCTAATACGGTGCCGATTTCTTTGCTGTCTTTCGACAATAAATGAATAATACCGGCTGCCTCACTGACTTTAGCAGCAAGTGCATCAATGTCGTTTTGTGTTTGAGTGACCTCAAGCTGGCCAGCGTTAAACTCGTTGGTTGCTGTTTGCGACAGCAAAGCGGCGTCATTGGTATGGTTAGCCACTTCATTAACCGTACTCGACATTTGGTTAATGGCAGCGGCGCCATTATCTGTTGCGAGCTTTTGGTTGTTAATAAGGTGCTCGTTTTGTTGTGCCGTTTGATACAGTGCTTTAGATGCTGCAAGCAATTTGTTAGCGGTAAGCATCGAGTTTTGCGTAATTTCAGTCAAATTCACAGTTAAATCCTGCACCGCACTTAATATACTGTGAGAAGAATCAACAGAAAACTTTACCGTAAGATCGCCTCGAGCAATTTGTTGGATGACATCAGCTGCATATTCTGGCTCACCGCCAATAATATTTCTTAAGCGTTTAACTGAAGTCAACGCAACGCCACTGCCAATCAATAATGCTATAGCTGTCACGACTAACATCACCGACTGAAAACTAGTGGTTTGCTCACGCGCAGCAGACACTTGTTGCTGAATTTGTGTTTCTTGATAATCAATAAGCTGATTAATTCTTTTTAGCCACTCGCTATATAACGGCGAAACGGTCACTAATAAGTGTTCTGTTGCAGCATCATTTTGGCTCGAATTCACCATCTGTAACAAGGTTTCAGTAGCCGCTAGTGTGGTCACTTCAATGTCTTTAATCGCTTGCAGCAAACTTAACTCTTCATTGCTGTGCTGCACGCTGGCATACATAGTATTAAGTGTTTCGGCCGCGGTGAGGTAAAACTGTTTAAGTCGATTAATATCATTTTGATGTTGTTGCGACATTGAAGCATTGTTGACTAGCACAGCATCTCGAATAGAAATGGCGCGATCATGCACACTGCCTCTGAAGTTAATCGCTTGGCGCTGCTCCACTGCTGTTTGCTCAGACAATTGGGTTAAATTGCTGTCTGCAACACTGATTTTAAATAAACCAAACAAGGTAATACCAACCATAATGACCAGTAAACTTGCAAAGCCAAAGTACAGGCGGCTTATTATTCTCATGATTAACACCTTATATGTGATTAAGTTTGTTAGGTATTCTTGCGCGATACACATTAAGCTAAATAACTAATGCGTAAGTAAAATATTTATTTGACCGTTAAATGATCGCAGTAAGTTAATTCACTTTTTGCTCGCAATGTAACCGTAAGAGTTCCATCTCAATGCTTGGTACCGTAATGTAACAAATGTTCAATAAAGACTAAAATCTTATCCAGTAAAGACCGAAACATTCACTCAAAAATTTCAACCATTTCATGCTGCCAATATAAACGCGGCATACTTCAGCACGCTCAGTACGAGTACAACGCTCTTTTAGCTCACTATGGTTAAGCAAAGACTTAACATGCCCATGTCGTAAATAGAAATACCTGTTGTCAAAATGGCAACTCGTGCATCACATGCTTTCAACTTATCCTTAGCTAACTAACCTGAGTTCGGGTTAACTAATAAGTGTGGATATGATGACCCGATTTATACTCTGTAGCTTTGCGCTCGTTCTGCTCTATCCAACGGCAATCGATCTCTATCTAGTCGGCTTGCCTCAAATAGCCAAAGACTTAGGCGCGAGTGAATCACAACTGCATATTGCCTTTTCAGTGTATTTAGCTGGCATGGCGACGACCATGGTGTTTGCCGGTAAATTAGCAGATAAAATTGGCAGAAAACCTATCGCCATTGCTGGGGCGATTATTTTTACCCTCGCCTCAGCCATGGGAAGTATAGTCGATAACAGCCAAGCCTTTTTGATAGTCCGTTTTATTCAAGGCATTGGCGCAGGGTGTTGTTACGTGGTCGCCTTTGCTATTTTACGCGATACATTAGACGACGAGCTGCGGGCAAAGGTGTTATCCATGGTCAATGGCATTACCTGTATTATGCCGGTCATTGCCCCCGTGATAGGCCACTTGATTATGCTTCGCTATCCCTGGTCAAGCTTGTTTACCACCATGGCGGGGATGGGAGTATTAGTGTGTTTGTTATCTGTGTTTGTATTACAAGAAACTCACAATAAAACGCTAATACCATTGGCTGAACACTCACACAGTTCGGAGCCGACAACAGATGCACAAATAGCCACGACAGAATCCTTTTATGAACGATTTTTCTTAAGCAGATTACTCATCAGTGCCATAGCAGTGACCGCAATTCTGACGTTTGTAAATACATCGCCAATGTTGATCATGAATACCATGGGCTTTAGCCGCGGCGAATACTCAACTACCATGGCCTTAACCGCACTGGTGAGTATGTTAACCTCGTTTGCAATGCCATTTGCGTTGTCTTTTTTCCACCAGCGCAGCTTAATGATTGTCTCTCAAGGACTATTTGTCACTGCTGCAATCATACTTGGGGTAACGCAATTAGCGCCGAGCTATCAATTGCTGAGCTTATTCGGATTTAGTCTTATTTGTGCCAGTTTTTCTATTGGCTTTGGTGTAGTGATGAGCCAAGCATTAAACCCTTACCGCTTTAGGGCCGGCGTGGCCAGTTCAATACTGGGTGTGGTTCAGGTTTGCTGTTCAGCATTATTTATTTGGTTGCTGGGTTTGTTAGGAGTAAGTGCATTGAATATGCTGATATTAATCTTGCTTATTGGTGGTGTTATTAGCATGGTTTTAATATTATTAATCCCTTCACCACTGCAGAGTGACACCCATGAAGAAATCGTTAGCACGCCTTGATCTCAACCTGCTTATTACTTTGCAGTTATTGTTGCAGGAATTGAGCGTGTCTAAAGCAGCCAAAAAGCTCAATGTGACGCCCTCAACGGTGAGCAAATCACTGAGCAAATTAAGAGAGTGGTTTGACGACCCGCTGTTTGTTAAAACGCCCCATGGATTTAGCCCAACCTCACTGGCCATTAGCATGGAGCAAGAGTTAGCCGATTGGCTGCAGTTAAGCAGTCAACTATTAGCAAAACGCGGTGATGAAATCCCCAATGGTATTCGCTTTAACCTTGCGATGGAATCGCCGCTCTTACTGACCATGTTTAATCAGCTAAGCCAACAGATTTACCACAAATACCCTGATGCTAAAGTCAAAGTGCATAACTGGGATTACGACTCCATTGAAGCCATTATTCGGGGCGAAGTTGATATTGGCTTTACTGGACGCGAAAGTCACCCTAGATCAAAAGAGTCAATTGAACTGCTGCCCTACTTTATTAATTATGAAGTGTTATTTACCGATCTTCCGGTGGTTTATCTGCATAAAGATCACCCTGCATTACAAGAAGAGTGGAATATTTCGACCTTTGTAAAGTACCCGCAAATCAATATCACCTGGGAAAAATGTGACACCTGGGCATTAGATGAAGTGTTAATTGAAATGGGCCTAAAACGCAATATTGAACTCACCATGGCCACCTTTGAGCAATCGTTATTTATGACCGCTCAACCCGGCCACGAAATGATCACAACAGCGCCGCAATATTGCCAACATTACTGCCAAAAAGTGCACCCCGACTTAGTGTGTTTACCCATCCCTGTCGACAGCGCATTACAAGCAAAACTGATGATACCCTTCACCCTCATTTGGCATAAACGTAATAATCAAAACCCTAAAATATCCTGGTTAAGAAATGCCATTAAAAGCTTATATAGCGATCTCAATAATCGCCAATAAACACAAGCCATATAGGGGCACTAATGTATTAAGTAAATATTGAGATACCACTGTGGGCTAAGGGTATGAGGGTATGAGTGCGAGAAGCTAATCGTGATACCCATAAAAAAATGTATCAATTAAGTATACCCAATCAAGAAAACCAAATAACACCGTTAACCAATACCATTACACCTCAAACAACCTCAATAACGGCCAATCAAAGTCATTAACACTGCGATTATGCATTGATTTGTTATTTCAAATGATAACGATTGCCAAACAGGATCTACCCTCACAAAAAAGCCTTAGCTATCACATACCAACAAGCGTAATAGTAAGGCGTATTTTTAAGCTAACGCGAGTGTATATTGGTTATAATGTTTTAGCCTTAGCATCTTTACCTGCAATTAAAGCAAGGTAGTTAAAGCGTTCTTTGTGAACGATATTGAGTCGCAATAATAAATAACTCTACTATTTTATCTCGATATTTATGGCATGTTTATCTTTGTTTATAAACACGCCCTAATACTCAAAAGTAACTAGTGAAGTGACCCATTAGGTTTCCACTAGGTAAGTGTTCACAACTAAGGCTTAACAACTAAGGCTTAACAATGATACCTTTTTCTGGAGCTAAAACCCCGTTACAAACATCAGCGTAAACCCCTATCATTTGTTCAATGCCATCTATCGTGGTGAACGCTAACCAACTGGCACTGCGCTGCATACTTTTTGCCATAAAACTCATGGATTGGCGCTCAAACTCTTTTGCACCCCATTGAGTAATGCGCTTTTGAATATGCCCTGGCGCAAAAAACATTTCGCTGTCGGTATGGGTAAATGGCGAGGTGAACGAAGCCGCATCCCAATGCGTTAGTCCAACCTGCAAGCAATAAGTTAAATTTTTGCCCATATGCTGTTCTATTGCTTTTAATTGTTCAGCATTTCCCGCCATATCAACAATCACGGTTTTTAATGTGGGGTTAAGCTCGGAGATATCGCCATAATTAAGCACTTGTTTGTATACACCAAGCTTGTTAACAAATTCGCTATTACGTGCGCTTGTCATGCCAATTAAGTTGGGCGCAGACTCACTGTCATCAATACCATAAGCAAGGCCAATACTGGTTTTGCTCGATGCACTAATAATAACGACCTGCTCAGCGTCAAACCAGTGCTGACTTTGTAAGTAATCCCATAAACAAAATGAAGTAATATAAAGTGGAAACAATAACATGCGTTGCTTGTCATGATTTTCGTTATAACCAGGTTCTGCTAATACCCTGCGATAGACATTATAACCAGGCGGCAATGCAGCGCGATGAGCACTGCCATCAAAAAAGCGCTGTGATGACACTTGGGTTGCCGTCATTTTAACCAGTGATGTCGGCGGAAAATAACCAAATAGTTTTTCCCCCACTGCAATATCATTACTGCGTGATGACATCACCGTCGCAAACCCCCACACCGGAATAATCCCCCAAGTATTATCAGCATTATCTGAAGCGGGGAAAAACTGCCAATAGCCAAGTTTTTCACCTAATACTGCATAGGTAATATTATTTGCGGTGAGTGCAAAACTGTCGACGCGCACAATAACTTCATTGTCAGATAAGGCTGTGTCAGTCGTTAAATCATTATTTTCTACTAACCTTGTTTTTGTAAAATCGTGTTTATTCACTTGAAACTCATGCATGAGCGGCCTCCTTTTTAGGCATATTTAAGGTGGCAATTAGCCGCATTAAGTTCTCCATCGCCTTAGGCGCATTCGAGCGTAAACGCAGTAATATTGCTTGTTTTTCAATATCATCTTTTGGGGCATCAACCACTAATTGGCTAAAGCCATCCAGTCGGCTGCAATACAACCATTTTTGTAACGCCTTGTCTTGCGACCAAATATACTGGTTTCGCATAAATGCGGCATTTACCGTTAACCAATCGGTTGCTTTGTTCGGTAATGGTACGATTTGGCTTAGAGCATTTTTTTGCTGATCGTTCTGATATGTCGCTTCAATATGGGCAATGAGTGAGGCACTAAAAACGGGTTGAATAATACGTATGGTCTGCAAGGTTATTTTGTCATCGCTAAACACGGGTAACGGTGCAAGCTCACCTAAGGCACTGGCCGAGCAATCAATAAATAAGGTGTTTTCTGGCGTGTGATAACTGCCCTGCTCAAGTGTTATCACGGTGTTGTCTAAATGGGTAACGCGCCCTTTACGCAGCACCTGCTTAATGCGTCGTAATTGGCTAAGCTCTTGCTGAGAAATCGTCGCGCCGTGGTACATTTCAGGCTTAACGGTTTTATCTAGACGCACTAACACGCCTTTATCTTCAAGTTTATTAAACAGATCATCAACAGATTCTGCATTGGCCAATGCTTCCATTTGATCAGCTTGTGCGCCAATAGTGTCACTGAAAAATTCAGCCGTAGGCTGAGTGTTTCGACGATCCATCAGCCAGGCATCACGCGGCATTATCCAACAAATATCATCCGGATTAACCTGATTTTCAAGCAACCATAAACAGGCATCTATTCCCGTTTTTCCGCCGCCTATCACCACGTATTGTTCAGGCGGGTTGGTTATTGTTGGTAATTGATTTAACGCAATAAAGTTAACGCCATCTGCAATTGAGAAATTAGGCGTATGTGTTGAAGGTACCGAGGTTTTTAAATAAGTCGCATCAACTAACCGTTTGTTAACTTTAACATTAAAGATTTGGCCACTGGTCATAGAAACAAAACTGTTATCGCCAGTATATTTGCACATGGGATAATACTTTACCCGACCAGAGCCAAGAAAGTGCAGCCTCATAACCTCATCAAAGTAGGCGCTAACTTCGGCGCCAGTGGCAAGTTCATTCAAACCTGCATTAAAACCTATTTTATCTATTCGTCCTTTGCTGAGTTCTTTAGAGCCAACGCCATAAAATTTAGACGGTTGATGCAAGGTGACAAACGGATAAGCGTTATTCCAATGTCCTCCCGGCTTTGCGTGTAAATCAACCATAATAATATTGGCATCTGTTTCAGCAAGCAGAGTGTCGACAAACGCCATCCCCATTGCCCCACTGCCAATCACTAAGTAATCAGTTTCTAATACTTGAACGTCCATTTTGTCCCCGCCAATTGTTAAGCCATACCATTTTATGTATTTAGTTTTATTTTTTCGCTTCACGTAACGCTCAATATAACAGCGTTATAAATAAAATATAACAGCGTTATACTTTGTCAAGAAATAATATTAATCTCGCTAAATTAACGTTATGATGACTCAACATTGTGTGGTTGATTTGTGCATGAAAAATACTAAAGAAAAAATATTACTCGCGGCATCAAAACTGTTTTTAAAAGGCGGAATTTCGGCGTTAAGCGTCAGAGCAATTGCCCGAGAGTCGAACTTGTCAACGATTGGGATTTATAGTCATTTCAACGGTAAGCAAGGTATTTTAGATGCCCTTTACATCGAGGGATTTACTCGCTTTCAACATGCGGTTGATGTACCTATCAACAGTGAAAACCCGAAAGAAAGCATTATGCTAGCTACCCAAGGCTATATAAAAACAGCGGTAAAATATCGCGGGCACTACCTACTTATTTTTGGCGAAAGCGTCGCTGATTACTGCCCTTCTGATGAAGCCAAGCAGTCTAGCGTACAAGCATTTTTGCAAACCACTAAGATCATCGAAACGATATTACCCAAAGCCGCAAGCTTTGAGCAAAAACGCAATACGACCCTACAGGTATGGTCAATTGTGCATGGATATATGGGGCTAATGCACCACGCTATCGCTGAAGAAATCGATAACGCTCATTGGGAAGGATTAATACTTGATACCGTGAGCTTGCACATTGACGCCCTACTAAAGCTCAATCAGCCCGATTAAGTCCTCGCTAATAGCAACCCAAATGCAATAAATTGAAGCGATTATACCCAATCAACTTGAAGATACGTGTTTCAGAGCTTCACCGTGTTTTCAATACTAGGCGCGTTAATTCAGTAATGTAGGTACCTTATAAATTAGCGCAACAACGCTCTTGATTTAATAATCCGGGGAACACGGTGAAACTCCCAAAGGGCAAGTTTTACACGCGTTTATGCTGCGGCTTTTGTTAATTTAGCTGATTTTGGAAAGGGAACGACCATTACCCGCAATCAATGCCTTGCCTGAACGCGTGTAAATTCTTGCTGAAATCGAGCATCTTCAGGTTGTTTGGGTATAAATCCAACCCAGGTATTGCGTTCATGTTCTGCTCATGTTCAATCCCTTAGAATAATGTCACTGAGCTAACTAAGCCATATTTTGAATATTCTAAACATATAAGGAATCAACAATGTTGAACGAGAAAGTCTTTTACCATCAGTCTATTCAACCGCTAAAACTTTTTTTAAACATGCTTTTTTTAGCTAGCATTATCATTGTCACTTCTGGATGCACCACAGTTGTACATACACCTCCAGGGCATAAAGTGATTCATCATGTTCCTGTTAAAAAAGTGGTGGTTGTCCAACCGGTAAAAAAAGTAGTTGTAGTACAAAGAAAACGTTAAAGGTTTTTTTGACGATTGAATCTGAGCTGCAAATAAGAATTAAACAAAATGATCATGATGATATCTGATTGTTTGTAAACACTTTAATGATGGCACATCGATGCCATTGTCCGAGGCTATCACATCAGGTTCTTCTGATAAATTTCATCATGTTTACATTCTAATCATATTACCTTTAATATGCTGATTTTAGTCAGCTCAATTGAGCAAAAGCGATAGCCCGTTGATACTCTTGCGATTGAACTTGCTCGTGTCGTTTATCATATATAAGAGAAAGTGAGATGAAATTATTATTGGTCGAAGACTCAGAAGCATTACGCCGACCGGTGATGAGAGCCTTGAAAGCGTCAGGATTTGCCGTTGATGCTACAGGTGATGGTAAAGAAGGCCTGTGGATGGCACTTGAAAACGACTATGATGTCATTATTCTCGATATTATGTTGCCGAGTATGGATGGGCGAGAAGTTTTGACACAACTGCGTGAAGCCAATAATGAATCACCAGTGTTATTCCTTACAGCTAAAGATTCAATTGAAGATCGTGTCGCTGGCTTGCGCTTGGGCGCTGATGATTACTTAGTTAAATCCTTTGCAATTGAAGAGCTCATTGCTCGAGTCGAGGCCTTAGCTCGACGAAAATACCAAAACCGTTCACCCAAGTTAGTGGTCGCCGACTTAGTGTTAGACCGCTCCGCAAAAATTGTTACGAGGGCGCAGCAGTCTATACCTTTGCCATCTCAGCTCTTCTCCTTGTTGGAGTATTTAATGCTCAACACAGACAAAGTTATCTCACGCTCCCAAATTGAACAACACATTTACGACGAACAAGTCTCACCAACCAGTAATGTGGTCGACACGGCTATCTGTGCCTTACGCAAAGCAATTAGCGTTTCGCCAACCAGCTCAGCACTTATTCATACTCGACGAGGCATGGGGTATGTGATAAGTGCCCAAAAACCATGACAAGTATTCGCGCCAAGCTACTACTTTGGTTAGTTCCTAGCTTTGTGATCATTGCGATATTAGCGTGTTCAACACTTTACCTTTCTGAGCAGCACAGACTGAATGCAAGCCTGAATACAGAGTTAAATGAACTTGCACGCATCATGAAGCTCTCCCTTAAAATACACGTCGCACGATTGGGTACACCGGCGAGGTTAGATCAAAATTTTGCCTCTACTACCAATTTAAAGCTTGATGAGTTGAATAGTGGTTACTACTTGCAGTCTTGGAATAAACAAGGTCAAATTCTGCGTAAATCCATCAGCCTTGGTGAAAAAAAGCTACCAGCACCTAACTTATACAAACTAACAAAAAAGCAGACACAGCCAAACATTTCAGGCGAGCTTGAATATGACAGCCAATTAAGTACTGGCGAGGACATTAGAGTTTACTCATTTACGCTACAAGGTAGCCCAAGACGGCCCCCCGTGGACGTATCGGTTGCCATCAGCCTAGAAGAGATGAATCAACAACTCACAATCTATGCAATACAGTTAATTGGTGGCGGATTATTTTTCTGTAGTCTGTTATCGGTCATGCTGGTGTTTGCCATTCGAAAAGCATTAGTCCCAATACAAAACTTATCTGAACAAGTTGCAAGTGTAGAAGCTGGCTCATTGCATAATCGGTTAAATGAAAAAGGTGTGCCAAGTGAAATCAACCCATTGGTGAATAGACTGAATCAACTGCTGGAGCGGTTAGAGCAAAGCTTTGCACGAGAACGTCAATTTAATAACGACATGGCCCATGAATTACGTACCCCACTTGCAGCCATGCGTGCCACTAGCGAGGTAGCCTTAAAATGGCCAGAACAAGCATCCGCTGATGACTTTGGCTACATCGCACAATCCGCTATGCAATTACAACAAACCATAGACAGCTTACTGTCGTTAGCACGGATTGAAAATTCCGGCGCTGAAACCTTAATGGTACAAGTCAACATGACCACAATCGTTGAAGAGTGCCTGTCGCTGCAAACCTCTCAGATCAAGCAGCGCAATCTCAATATTATCCAACTGATCTCAAAAGCGCATTACACACAGAGCGACCCGCGTTTGTTGCGTGTTATTATTGCTAATTTAATCAGTAATGCAGTGGCTTACGCTCCCGAAGGCAGTGACGTCAGCATCGACAGCGAAAAACAAGATACGCTCATCCGTGTGGTGAATGACGCCCCAAATCTTCATCAAAATGATCTGTTAGTCATGTTTGACCGGCTTTGGCGCAAAGACAAAGCGAGAACCGATAACAAGCATGTGGGGCTAGGTTTATCTATCGCTCATAAAGCTGCGCAAGCTTTATCGTTTGAACTGACCGCCGAGCTTTACGGTCAGCAGTTACATATGAACCTAAAATACCGTCAATGAAATCATAAATCTTTCAAATCCGGCACATAATCTACACTACTATCTTATAAATCATTAGCATAACTGCAGTTTCAAGCAGCGGTATCAATCCGTTATGGCGTTGCCTTTATCACCGCATTTTTAATTGATTTCATCAGCTCATCTTCTGCTCATCTTCGTTAGATTAAGGTATCCCTGTATGAATCATTTATAAAGGAAGCACTGTGATAAACAAACTAAAAACAAATAACTCGCTTCGTATACTTTGCGCCATTTTATTCAGTCTAATGTTATTAGGTTGTGGCAGTAGCGAGAACACCGATAACAATCAAAACGAAACTGACATTAGTGAAATATCTGGCGATAATAACGATGGCTCGGGTGCAGATGATCCAGGGGATGATAATGATGACTCTGACGATGACGATAACGACGGCACCTCAACCCCACCAGCAAGCTTTAATCTGGGAATGGCCGCCCTTAACGATACAGGGATCACCTTTGGTGCAGATTACAACCGCAATGGCAGTGATTGCAGCACCACACTCACAACAAGCAATAATACCCCTATTGTCCAAGACTGTGATCAAGGCCGCAGTGCTAACTCAGCAAAAAGCGGTTTTGACTTTACACGTATCAATGCCGATGGTAGTGAATACGTAGGTAGCGGTAACTATCAAACCGCGCCTTGGTCTTGTGTTCGTGATAATCGCACGGGTTTAATGTGGGAAGTTAAAACTCAAGACGGCGGTATTCATGATGCCAATAAAACTTACCGCTGGGGAGGGTTAACCGCACTTGCACGAGACAGCATTGACCGACAAGGTGACTACTATGATGACTGGAACATTTTGATTACAAGTTCCAATGAAGCCAACCTTTGTGGTTACAGCGATTGGCGGGTACCCAATAACCATCATTTGATGTCAATCGCCCATTTCGGTGCGACACTTGCCAACAATGGCAGTTTGGCCTCTAAAATTGACCGTAATTAGTTTCCCAATACCGTCAGCGAGTTCTATTGGAGTTCAGTCCCCTATCGTGGCGAGCATAATGCATTTTACGCTTGGGCATTTCAATTTGTCTTCGGCAACAATAAAAACATTCAACGTTACCAACCAGCAGCATTGCGCTTAGTACGTGTTATTGACCCAATTGACACTCAAAACAGTATTAAGCAATCACCAGATGAACGCTACAAAATACATGATGACGGTACCGTCACTGACTTAGCCACAGGCTTAACGTGGGCACAATGTGTAGCAGGCCTTGATGGCATGTTATGTGATAGTGGCACAGCTGAAGCTATGGATTGGGGTATGGCGCTTGAATACGCTCAAAATGCTCAACTGGCAGACCATAACGATTGGCGCTTACCTAATAATAAAGAGCTGTTTTCACTGGTTGATTTTAGTACTGCCTCCCCGGCTATTAACTTAACTATCTTCCCTTCTACCACAGTCGATTACACCTGGAGCTCATCCCCTATGATTGAGTTTTCACAAGACTCATGGTTTATCAATTTCAAGACAGGGTTAAATTGGTTTAAAGGTCGCAGCGATACCATGTTAGTCAGATTAGTCCGTTCAGGCACCGATGACTCACAACTCGCTGAGATTGATATCCAACAAGGCGATGCCATTATCAGCGATGACGGCTTAGGTAGCCCTGAAGGTAATATTGCCCCTGTGGATGTACATGCACAATTATTGATCACCGAACAAGGCCTAACCGGTGATGCTACAACGGGTAGAAAGCTACCCAATATTAATGATGCTAAAGCTCAATTAGGTAAAGCGCTGTTTTATAGCAAACGCTTAAGTGGTGAGTACGATACCGCTTGCGCCTCTTGTCATCATCCTGCGCTCGGCGGCGGTGATAGCCTTTCATGGCCTGTAGGCTACGATGCTGTAAATGTGTTTCACGATTTTGCACCTAATCTACTCGGTTCAGGCAGATACTTTAATGGCAGTGATGCCGCTGAACTTGAGGGTTATCCAGTTATCGGTCGCAATGCGCCTACCATATTCAATATCGGCTTGCTGGATCGCGGTTTATTTTGGGATGGTAGAATTGAAAGTGTCAGTAACACGCCTAATGCTCGTGGCACAGATGCAGGGATCATTACTCCTGACTCAGCCAATTTCATTAGCGCAGATAACAATATTCCAATTGGTGCATCGCTGGCCAATGCTCAATCACGCTTTCCGACTATTACCCACAATGAAATGCGCGGTGATGAACCCTTAGGCGGCAGTAACCAAACTTACCGTAATATGTTAGCAGATCGCTTTGGAGGCCATAAAGAATGGCAGGCATTATTTCTTTCTGCGTATGGCGATGACACAGTCACATTTGATCGTATCGCAGAAGCCTTAGCCGCTTTTGAAGAGTCAATGGTCTTCGCTGACAATCCGTGGAAAGAGTATGTCGCCGCACTGCGTGGCGAAGCCAATAGCAACATCAACATTCTCAGCTTTAATCAAAAGGTAGGTGCTGTACTGTTCATGACCGCTGGAGATGAAGGCGGGGCCGCATGTAGCCAATGCCATACCGGAGATGCCTTTACTGATGGTGAATTCCACGCCATAGGCCTAGGTCAAGTAGGCCCGGGGAATGGCAACAGCAACCAGTTTGTAAACGGCAGTGATTTTGGCCGTCAAAATATCAGTGGCTATTTGGGAGATGCATATCATTTTCGCACCTCACCATTACTGAATATTGCCGTCACAGGTCCGTATATGCATAACGGCGCCCTGTCTACATTAACCCAAGTGATGGATGTATACGGAAATCCTGGCGGGGCAATGAATGACTTATTGGGTATAAACTCGATACTTAATGCCGATTCGCAGTTTAATGAGTTAAACAATGCTGACTACTGTCAACTGACCTCGATCGTCGACCTAATGAACAAATACGGTGAAAGTTGCGAACAGGTATACAACAACATGAATCCCTATGCGTTTGAAAATACACGCTTCTTATTTCGCCAAAGTTTTGATGAATCAACATCTAACTCGCCAGCACCCGAAATAGACATCAATGTAGAACAATCAAATAAGGTCGTCGAATTTATGGATGCACTCACTGATCCCTGCGTTACCAACAGAGCCTGTTTACAGCCATGGATTATTGATAGTAGTAATTGGCAACAACACCCTGATTACAATGAAAACCCAGATTTGATATTAGTAGGAGAGGATAAAAATGGCATGAAGCATTAAAGCTGCCCAGAAAAAATAACTTCAACTAGGGTCTGTTGATCTTTGCTGGTTGAATTTTGTTCGAGTTAAAAACGTTTTAATCGAGGCGAATGGATTGATGCCTAGTCATCTAAGCAACTCTTTATTTGCAAAGAGTCATTCAACAAAGAGTAAAACGTTTTTAGCCGAACCCTTCGGGCAGCGTTTGTTGGCCATTTTTACTGCGTTATCGACTTTTTATGTAGAATAACTACACCTATAAGTCTTTGCCGCGCAGTTGTGAAAAAAACGATGCCACCCATTTTTTGAACACGCATCAGCCAGAAGCAGTTTGTTTTTCATCCTAAAGGCCTTGGGGAGATAGGTTCTTTCTGAAGCGGTATCAGCACTTATCGCCATTGCCACCGGGTTAAATGTGCGCAATGACATAGTCATATGGCACTCTATCGCAGCTGGATTTCGCTTAAAACGGCTTGGGTACACGTCTGCTAACGCCTTGTGGACATGAAAAGAACTGCCGTCCTGAAGCAAGATATCATCAAAGCAAGACAACCTCTTCGGGAGTAAAGCGCATTGTTGGCGCGCAAATTGGGCGATAGCCAACTGAACCAGTTGCTTCATAAAATCAGGAAAGGCTGCTTTACGGAGCTGGTTATGAAAAGGCTTATAAGCCACATTATCATTTTCTGTCAGACACATACCATTAAACTGACGATGTAAGTCAGCAATGGCATGGAAGTTACCTTTGCTCAACGCAGAGACCAAACTCGGCACCAGTAGTTCAGGAAGAACAGCGCGATTTCGCTGTATAAACCCAGTGCGCTTAGCCATTTTTTGAAGGATGTCTACATTGAAGAATTGCATAAACTGCTTTTTTAAGGTGATAATTGTCATCGGCTTTATTTATTGTTCATGTTGATTTGTTTGGCGACAATTATCAGATCATAAATAAGGCCTTTTTTCTATCTAAAATATAGGTTTATCGCTAAAGATCCTGTCTATGAATCGGTCTTAGATTTATTTCTGAGGCCGATTTTTTTATGTCTGAATTTTCTCTTGAGTTACAAGCGACTGCTGAATTTCATTTTCCTGAGTCAATCGACTCATTCCGCAAAAATATCCCTATCGAATGGGTATCGGAAGCCGTTAATCAAACAGGTCGTGCCGCCGTCAGAAAGAGGCGATTCCCTGATTCAAAAGGCGATTTGCCCCCCTTAGCCACGAGCAGTATTGTTAAAGCTAGACAGCGCAGCCTTAGGTTTGTCAATTTGGCATTTTGCATATGGTCTTGGATTTTGAGGAGGGATAGCTTGCTTGTAATAAAGAGGAACCCGGGGTTCAAAGTCCTATCTTTCGCCCAATAAAAAGGCCCGCTATAAATAGCGGGCCTTTTTATTTGAATGTGGCGGAGGGATAGGGATTTGAACCCTAAAAACTTCGTCAAAACAAAAGTAAGCCGTTATTTATCAGTGCTTAACAGATTGAATCTCAAATCAAAAATATCAATTGCTAACTACGGTTGACCATAGTGAAAATTGAAAATTATGTCAACTTTTTAAATGAAATACCTATAGACTCTGTACGTATTACGAACAAAGTCAGACCATTTTTCAAACACTTATTGTAAGTGAATCAACGTACCTGCCAAATCAAAAACTAACGAGTTACACGTTAACGTACCTAACGTTGTAGCTTTGACCGTATGCTTGCAAACATCACTTGTATGCAACCAACAAATTCCTATTTGCTGACTAAGTAGAATGTTTCGCTATCATCTTCTGCGACTGAACAGCAACACGCCAAGTAACCATCATCAAGGACGAATGCTCTAAGAGAGTCAATATCTTCTGAAAAGTTCGTAGGGAAATTTTCGAATTGCTCAAAGTTAAAACACTTATACATTAAAATCGTTTTATACTTTGCATTGCTGTTTTTAGTATGACTTTGAAATGATTGTTTGCTTTCAAATATGTCGTAGCCCTCCTGACAGTTGTCCAAACACTGCAATAAATCATCATCTTAGGTGTCTTAATTATTATATATGTCTGAAATTATTGAGCCGCGAATAACTCAATAGAAATGGCAACCCCGGAAGGAGTTGCCACGATACACCTGTTTACTATTTGTTCATATCGTGACAGGTAACACATGAATACGGATCAGGGAAAGTACGACTTAGACTGTAATCATTATTATAACCACTCTTAACTGCTGGATAGTCCTCTCGATCAAGCACTCGACTAGTCGGTGGAAAATAAATCGTGCGTTTATTTGCAATGAGGTCTTCTGGCTGAATTATTTTTGATAAACCTGCGTCATGGTGATTATCTAGCACCATTTCGCCCATAGGGTTATGACAACTAAAACACCTAGACCCATAGGCATGTTGCTCAGGAGCACCATTATTACCATGGCAACTTGCGCAATAGTAAGGCTGAACATAATCAAAACCCTCTGCGCTGTTTACAGGCCAAGACTGTCCACCATGACCTAACGGGTTTTTATCTTCATTATGACACTGAGTACAATCAGCAATTTTCCAACCAAAGTGATTATCATCAAGAATAGACGCATTACCAATCCGCTCACCCTTAGTTGCAGCGTGTTTAATAGCTAGCAATCCTTTAGTCTTACCTTGTCCATCCCACCCCATAGGGATATCAGATAATTCTAACTTGCTCTCTGTGACGTATACATTAGTCTTCAAGTCTGGATTTTTTAAGAGATCGATATCTAGAATCCCTAAAAGATCAGCTACAGGCATAGATCCATATAACCCTACATACTCTGGAGGATACGCCAAACCGATATTACCGAAAATTGTTGGAGCCTTGTTACCACCAAAGCCACTCCAAATGAAAAATTCATCTAGGCATTGTTCGTTTGTTAAGCGTCCTTCCCCCTCAGGAGTTCCATCGAGCCCGAAGTTACACATGTGATCAGATCCCCAGAAACGACCGCCAGGAACAAAATCATCCTCTCTCTCTCTCTCCCCCATTACAGGCATAGCACCAGTCCAGCCAGAATGCTGTCCATTAAAAGGATCCCGTGAAACAGTAAAACTGTTGATAAGAGTACCATCTGGGTAGACTGGCCAGAATTGTAAACCAAAATCGTAATCAAAATCCTCCGCGAGAGTAAGCCAGACATCAATTGCGTTTATTTGGTCTTTCTGCCAAATATCTGGGCGCATATTGAACGGTCTCACTTCTACATCAGTTGCTAATACGTGCTCCATCATAGTAGCTGATGGGTCGAGACCATGCGGAGTCAACTCTCGATAAACAACCTGAGGAATAATAAACTTCCCTTCATTTGCAATCAGACGATCTTGTTCCTGCTTCCATGTCCATTCCAAACGGCCCCTGAAAGTATCAGATAGGTTTATAAAACGAGCCATATCTCCCGGCCTTAGCCAATGATGATCCATTCTCATATTGGAAGATAGACCTTTAGTTAATCCACCAAAATTTTTACTCTGTCCGACATCCCCATGCATATTATAGTGCCAGTTATCCGAACCGCTGAATCGTCCGTCATTAGTGAAATCACCATCCCTATTGTAATCCCATGACAATTTGTACTCAAAAGTATTAAACTCTGAATCCTCGTAGCTGACGATACTTCCCTCGTCAAACTGAAGATCATCCCGAGTAGCGACTAAGTAGCGTAACAAGTCAAAATGAGAATATACTCCTTCAGCGAATATATCAGGTCGTGCCGGACCTGCGGCAATGCCATCTGGATTCATCAACAGTACGCGTTTAATATCTTCCGTTGATATCTCCCACTGCTCAGCTTCGCTTCCATCCCATAATGTATTGTGCAGCCCTTCAGGGAGATCATGTACATTAATAAAACCATCGCTGTTTTTATCTATAGGTGGTGTGTCCCCAAAACCATATACCCATAGGTTCACATTGTCAGTTACACGACCTAACCCAGCATAAACCACCCCAGAAAAATTGTACTTTTCGAATTTTTGGTAAGGTGTTGCAACATACTTCCAACCGGGGCTGATTTCATCGGCGTTTGGTGGAGTATCCGTTACAGGTGTATCTAGCGGCGGTTCGGCATCGCTATCCGAGCCACAACCAACCATGCCCAAGCTGCACGCTAACATACTTAGGAAGATTATTTTTTTCATTGTGCGTCCTATTAAACTTGTGAATAATTATTTATTCTTTGGCAATAATCATATTATCAATTCAAATTAAGGGCGGTATTATTAAAGACCTTATAAACGTGAGATTAGCTAACAATTTCCCGATAATGCCCGCTGCTTTAAACCCTATGAACTAACAATTTAAGATCTGTTTTTTTAAAGAAGAACATGTTCTACACATTCTTTGTTATTAAACAAACACGAGCATCATAATTACTAAAATCACCCAAAACACCGTACTTTTTAACGCTATTTTTTTTGCATAAAAGAAAATGTTAACTAACCACAATTAATTACAGACACGCTTGAACGGCAAGATTGTCGATGCTAATGTTATTCGACAATCGGTGTGGAGATGTGGGGTTAGTCCCCCTTAGAACTTAAACCATGAAACATATAAATAATGATGAAATAAACCGTCATTTTCAGAATAAAATGAATCGATTTGAAGAGCTTGAATTCATGTATATGACTTGCCCTAAAAGTGGATTAGGTGTGCTAAACGGAAAAAAATTATCATTTCAACGACTCGACCGAATCCTTTCAAATTACCCAATGGTAACAACGAACGAAACGACCTCCAGGCTTTTCGAAAAAATCTCCGCATATAGAAAAACACATCGAATGTTACCCAAAAATTGGGCCCTGAATGGTGAGTGGTTTTCAGGCTTCCGTCCATTAGAGTATTGGCTCACTCCAAAGGCAGGATTCGACCTAATTGAAAGCTGTTTTAATGAAAAGTGTAACAATCGCTGCTCCTTAACAATCATAACCCATGTTGTTAATGTCAATGATTTAGATGCTGTTGGCGTGTTTGCTATAGGAAGCAAATCGTTAAGCATAGATGAACTAAGTCGCTATATTGTTAACGCTAAGATAGATGAATATTTGGAATTAATTCATTACTTCATGACAAGAAAGTTTCCTCATTTCGCCACCCCATCTTTTTACAATGGTCTCCTCCCCGAAAAGACTGTGCAGATACTTACGATGACAGCGAACGGTTATACAATAAGCCAGATAGGTAAAGAGCTATTCATGACTAATCGAGGCGTTGACTATCACATTGAAAGGGCGAAGAAGCTCTATCGTGCCAGAAGTAAATCGGAACTGATTTACCGATTTACAAAAAATTGCATCCTTTAATATTTTAGAAGAAGTAATTCCAACGATTATTTAATATTAAAAACTCCCTAACCTTCAGGCTGCCCATCATTTGAATATGCTAATTATTGGGTAAACAACTACACTATCTCAAGCGTCATTTGACGCATCACACTTGAATTTGTCTTTACATTCCTTGACCTAGTGACGGCGGTTTCGGCATCTGGCTGAGTTATTGATTGTCGTTTGGAGATCTGAAAAACGAAGCCACCCATTTCTTGAACAAATAACATAACTCGTTTTCATGGCTTTGGCGAAGGTTACGGTCGATGTACTCAACATCTTAACATATGCTAGTTGTTGAGCACGCTCATTGCAGTAGGTCAGCGTATTTGGCCATATCGTCTGATGTGTATGAGGAGAAGTAAGTCTATCTAACGAATTCAAAAACAAGCTTACGCTCACACTGTGCGCGCAAAAGTGAGTTAGCTCCCCTAACCCACTTCTTGGTAGAAAACCTATTCTTTAGCAAGCTCAGTCTGCACAATGAGCTTATCCAGTAATTTAGACTGCTCATAAGAGCTTTTTTGCAGCTGGGCGAGCAAAATGTCACGCTCAGATTTAAGCGATGCATTGTCCGATTTGAGTTCACTGTTTTGAATACGCAACCGCTCAATTTCATTCGAGTTGGATTCACAGTTCCTCTGCAAATCTATGATCTTGTTTCTCTCAATAAACAGTTCTTTATTCAACCGGCTTTGTTTCTTAAATCAGAGGAACTAAATCGATAGTTGATGATCAGATCTCCAAACGACCATTTGTTCAGGATTAGTAAGATCGGCCTTAATTTCATCTTGGCGTAATTTGAAAGCATCGGAGACATATTTAACAAAAATAAAACCTAGCACCGCGTGTTTGTATTGCGCCGCATCTAGCGTTGAGCGGAGCTTATCTGCTGCATTCCAAAGCTTTGCTTCGAGGCCTTTTAAAAACTGTTGTTCTGTTTGATTCATCAGGGATTTTCTTTAAAACCGAAAAATTCCCAGCATCATATCACTTAATCTATCAATGTCAGTGATTTATGCAGCAGTTAGCGACAGTCCGATAAGTAAATAAACATTATTTTAGCACCCGAGCATCAAAACTCGAGCTTACCTGCAACAGATCTATCCCCTCTTTCGGATCTAAGTTTAAGACTTCACAGTACTGCACAAATTCGTAGATGTTCAACTTACGCTGACATGTCTCTATTTTTGTGACTATCTGAAAGGGCTCATCTAACAACTTTCCCATATCTCGCACGGTTAATCCCCGCTCCAGCCGAGCAGCCTTTAACCAGCTTATGAGTGACTCATATTGAGTATTATTTATTGACTTAATCATAATCGTCCCTATTATAGGGACGCGACCCACAGTCCCCGAATTGGGGACGTTCACAATTTCATAGGAGCCAGTTATGACTGAAGATAAAACCGACAATATTCCAGAGCATATATTCATCATTAAAGCGTAACCGTCTAGCGAACCACACCTCGCATCGTTAATCTAACTATCTCAAAATACCTGCTCAATGATAAATTCGGAGCATGTGATGAAAACTTACAAAACAACTACTCAGTGGCAGATGCTACTTCAACAACGCGGCTCGTTTAGTGGCACTAATATTGAGTTCTGCCAACACTATAATGTCTCTATCACCACTTACTATAAACAGCGCGCTTTACTGGCTGAGTATCAGCCTAATTCAACCTTGCCAGTGCAAACAACGAACCCCACATCATCACGTTTTATTCAGTTAAAACAAACCACCACTGAAGTCTGCGCGCAAACTCATCAAAATGTGGTGCAGTTTGATATCCGCACAGGCCAGTTAATGTTTCCAGCCAATTTAGCAACGAACTATATCGTTGCCATTATTAAAGGGCTAACGGCATGAAGATGTTTGTTGATGTGCCCACCGTTTATTTATGTGCCGATGTGGTCGATTTTCGTAAATCGATTAATGGATTGGCGGCGTTGGTGGAAGCAGAGCTTGAACTACCTGTGCTCAGTGGTGCGCTATTTGTGTTTTGTAATAAAGGGCGCGACAAACTCAAACTGCTGTACTGGGATAACACCGGGTTTGCCCTGTGGTATAAGCGATTAGATAAACATAAGTTCAAATGGCCTAAACTCATGTCATCCACCATGACATAGGGATTAAACAAGACACCCATAATTAATCAGTACTGCCTAATGATACATTTTGGGTATTAGTCTTGAATCTTGAAGAGGGATAGCTTACTTGTAATAAAGAGGAACCCAGGGTTTAAACCTCTATCTTTCGCCCCAAATAAAAAGGCCTTAGGTTTGTCGATTTGGCATTTGGTCTTGGTTCTTGGATCTTGAGGAGGGATAGCTTGCTTGTAATAAAGGGGAACCCGGGGTTCAAAGTCCTATCTTTCGCCCAATAAAAAGGCTCATCATTTCTGATGAGCCTTTTTATTGAATGTGGCGGAGGGATAGGGATTTGAACCCTAGAACGGGATAAACCGTTGCCGGTTTTCAAGACCGGTGCATTCGACCACTCTGCCATCCCTCCGAACGGCGTGAATAATATAAGTAACTCGTTTGCTTGTAAACCATAAATTTCAAAAAAATGGCTGAATGTTTAGCATTTAATCATCCTGCTATGATTTTATGCATTCGCACTATTAAGGTGTTAAGCGGTAACAGGTTAAATTCGTTAGTGACTTAATCGATTTGGACTGAGAATCAGCTAAGGCTTTTGTGGTGCTTTATGCTAATATCATCAGACTATTTTTCGTTGCTATGGCCCGATTATTACTCTATGAACCCAACGTTATTGCCTAGTGCCAAACTTGCCCCTCAATATCATTTACCAGAAACGGCCACATCGACCTTTTTTCCAAGCCATTTACTGCTCGGACAAGAGCGCGCTGTTGACGCATTTAAATTAATGACCAAAATCGATTCGCAACATTTGTTTCTTGGTGATTTTTCGGGTGTTGATAGACCATTATTTATCAAGGCATTAGTGTCTCAGGCTGATACGCCGTCAAATAACTACTTAGTGGCGACGAAAAAGTTGTCTGACGATGCTGAGATCCAGTTCAAATGGCAAGCTGCAATGCCTGCGCAAAATGTCGGTATTATTGCTAAGCAAGAATCATTGTCGTGTTATTTACAAGGCACACTGCGCCGTGCGGATTTATTAGGCCGAATGATTAAGACAGACAAAGCCAGTGTTTACAAACCGGGTGCTTTGGCAAGTAATCATATGGTTTTTATCTGTTTAGAGTCTATTTGGCAACGTGAAAACCTGTGGGATTTGTTAATGCAAATTCTGCATGACGGTTACTATCGTATCAATAACGAGCTGGCCCCTATCCCGGTTAATTGCAAAATTATTTTGGTTGGCTCAGGGCTCGCTTATGGCCAATTGCGATCAGAAGACCGCAAATTTAACCGCCACTTCCCTATACTTGCAGAGATGAGCAACGAGGTTGATTTAACTCAGCACCCTGAATCTGCTTATGTGCAATGGCTAAGTGTGTTAGCTAAAGATGAAGCCGCCGAATTAGAACCGTCGAGTTTATTACCGCTGTTTTGGTTTAGTTCTCGCCAAGTTGAGCACCAGCAACGCTTAAGTTTAAACATGCTGGAGATTAAGCAACTCATTGCTCAAGCCAAGGCTTATGCCGGTAAGTCATCTCTTAATGCCGCTGCGATTGCTAAAGCGCTGGAGAAGCTCAAGTTTCGCCATAATAGTTCTGAAGTGTATTCTGCCCAGAGTTTTGACGATAATTTCATAAATCTGCCAACTAAAGGTGCTATGGTAGGGCAAATTAATGGACTGACAGTCATTGATACTGGCGATTACACCTACGGTGAACCAGCTCGTATTACCACGTCAGTGCATTACGGTGACGGTGAAGTTGCAGATATTGAAAGAAAGTCTGAATTAGGCGGCAATATTCATACTAAAGGTATGATGATTTTGTCAGCTTGTTTATATCGTATCTTTGGCCGTGATGCGCCGCTGCATTTGAATGCTAACATTGTGTTTGAACAGTCATACCAAGAAATCGACGGTGACAGTGCTTCATTAGCTGAATATTGCTGTTTGATGTCTGCCATTGCTGAGCAACCCATTGTGCAGAGCCTCGCAGTGACGGGAGCATTAGACCAATTTGGTAACGTACAAGCCATTGGCGGCGTAAATGAAAAGATTGAAGGATTTTATACCTTATGCCAACGTCGTGGACTCAGCGGCGAGCAAGGTGTAATTATTCCTAAAGCGAACGTATTACAGCTCAATTTAGAACCCGCTGTGATTGATGCGGTAAACAAAGGCTTATTTCATATCCATGCCATTGAACACTTGGACCAGGCTGTTGAGATTTTAATGCAAATGCCAGCAGGCGTTGCCAATGAAGATAACGATTTTGCAGCAGATACCCTTTATGGTTTGGTACAACAACGGCTGGATAAACTCGCAGGACAAGATGATGATGATATTGAGCTCAACTTTTTTGCTAAATTGTTAGCTAGGTTACGGATTATATAGTGATCGGAGTTGTTTAGCTTACACGTGTTCGCTATCTTGTTTGGATTAATAGTTTATAGAGTGGTAAAGAATTAAATGGAAAAAGCTAACAGTTTCACTAAAGAACAACTTATCGCCTGTGGTAACGGTAATCTTTTAGGCCCTAACAGACCTCGCTTACCTGTCGATAACATGTTGATGATTGACCGCATTATTACCATCAATGAAAATGGTGGTGAATTTGGTAAAGGTGAAATTGTTGCCGAACTTGATATCACTCCTGACTTATGGTTTTTTGATTGCCACTTTAAAACAGACCCTGTTATGCCGGGTTGCTTAGGTTTAGATGCTATGTGGCAGTTAGTGGGTTTCTATTTAGGCTGGGAAGGCGCTGAAGGTAAAGGTCGAGCTTTAGGTGTTGGTGAAGTTAAATTTACCGGACAAGTATTGCCAGATGCCAAAAAAGTGACTTACAAACTCAATATTAAACGTAAAATACATCGCAAATTAGTGATGGGTATTGCTGATGCCACGATGGAAGTCGATGGCCGCCAAATTTATTCTGCTACTGATTTAAAAGTCGGCATTTTCAGTGATACTTCGACGTTCTAAACGTATTATTGTGTTTTACCCTATTACAACAATGCCCTCATTTGAGGGCATTTTGTTGGGCATTATTTGTTAAATAAGCCACTGAGTCGACCATCAACGCCTTCTCGCCATCCGCCAAGCCATTGAGACCGTGAGTCAAGATTAGCGTGAGGGCAAACTTCTTTTGAACGCCCTCCTATCCCAGCCTGAAATCCTTTTGAAAAAGCTCTGTCTAAACGATCTCTTTTCTGTCTTTTCATTCATGCGTCCTCTTCCATTTACAGGCTTCTGTTTAACGGGATGAAGCTGAAGCCATAAATATAGAAATAGACGTTTTTTTAACCAAAATCAATTAAAAAAATGACCAATTTATGGATTTTTTATTAAGGTATTGAGATATAAATTAAAAAAAATCGAGGAATAATTCCTCGATTTTTTGATTAGTCATTTGTATCTAGCAAACTGATACAAATGTTAACTAGACTCAGCGTTATTTTTTTACTCTGCGACGAAGCCATAACAAAGGTAATGCGAATAACCAGGCAAAGCTTGCTGCGCCTTTACGCTCATAGTCAACGTCTTCAACCGCATCTGATGTTGAGCATGGTTCACCTGCGGTTGCTTTTAATACCACCATACGGGGTAAATAAGAGGTTACAGGCTCACCGTTACCATCTAACTCAAATAGCGGTAAACCATTTTCACCAATAATTAAGTCGCCCGTTGTCGAGTCATATTGGTATTCAGGTTTTAGAATAAACGCAGTACCGACAATAGTGCCGTCTTCGTTAATGCTATTGGCTTCTACAACTGAAATTTCGGTGTTGTAAGTTAATATTTCACCGGTACCGTCTTGAACACTTACGCTATGACGAACCCAGTCACCTTCGGTGTTTCTTTCATAACCTTTTGACTCACAGGTCAATTGATTATTTAAGTTAACGAATTCCGCAGTAGTGCTGTCATACAAGAAAGCCACTTTCGGACGAGGCTTTTCTTTGTCGTATGTCGACTCAATATAACCAACAACCTGGCCTTTATTGTTAATGTCTTTTGGTTTACTGCTTAAATCAGACAATGACGTTTGGAAATCATTTGGCGTTGTGATGCCCTCTTCTGGATTATTAGTATCCAGCATAAAGAACTTACTACGCAAATAACCACTAATGTACTTGCTGTAGCTACCAACTAAAATACCTGAATCGTTGATATCATAAGCAATTGAATAATAAACTTTATCATCCATTTCTACCCAGTTGTACTGGTAGTTGCCATTACTGTCTTTTTTCCAATATGCGGCATCAAAATATAAATCATCGTCATCGCCATTACGATAAACATGTGAACGACCCGCTACATCACCAGCTGAGTTAATCCCTAAACCTTGCGAAGTAAAAATGAGCGTTGAGTCTTCATCAGGAGTTAATCCAAGCGGTAACTCTGTGCTCTGAGCTAAACCATTTTCATCTATGTTATCAAGATCCCAAACCATACCGCGAGTTTGATATTGAATATAGCGCGTACCATTAGTATCTGGGTACTGCCATGCTTGCACACAAATATCTGTAGGGATTGGATTGCTGGCATCGGTATCTTCAGCATCTTCAATACATTTATCGATACGAGTCTCACTAGATGAAGCAAGCGCTGTACTGCCATAACCTACCACTAGATTATTATTATTTACTCTAGAAGCAAGTGACCAACCACCGACTTCAACTGTAGCGGCATCTACGTCAGCGGTTTGCTCGCGATCGTAAGTGGTAAATGAAGGTAATAACGGGTATTCGACATCATTTTTTACCGCAATACCGCGCATTTCAAATTCACGGTAATAAAAATATTCTTGCGTCGTACTGGTGCCTTCATAATCTAAGGTTAGCTCTGGACCAGTATAAGCACCGACTTTTACGCCATTATTATTAATGCCATAAAAAAAGGTATCGACATCATTTACGATTAACTCATCATCTGAATCTGTTTCTGTGCTAGCAGGATCAAATGTGCCTGCCATGCTAAAGAATTCAGGAACCCAAGAGCCCACTGAAGCATTATCGCTTGATATAAAAGTAAAGTTGTTGGCTTCGATTTCAGAGTAAACAGAATACGTGATTGACTCTGCTGCGGTAATACCGTCTTCGATATCAATCACAGAATCATCAACGTCGTCGATGCTTAACTTGTTTTTGCCTTTCGAAATACCAACAAGTTCATCTTCATCATTAACGGCCATGGCATAGCCATTTCGTGTGCCATCTAATGTGCCATTTAAATCGTAATCTTCGATGTTAACAATTTCATATACAGAGGCGGCTTGAGCCGAACCGATAACACTTAATACGCCTATTGCAACTAATGACAAGGCTTTATCAAACTTTAACTTCATGTAACCATTCCTGTTTTATTATGCTTTACTTCAGTGACTCAAGTTCTTCCCAGCGTTGGAAGCACAGCTCTAAATTTTGTTCTTTCTCTGCTAACGTTTGCAGAGCCTTGTTAACCGTGTCAGCTGGTTGATTATAAAAATCAGCACTGCTTACAGTTTGTTGTAATACTTCTATGTCTTGCTCAAGCTGTTCCATTTGACTTGGAAGTGCTTCTAGCTCTTTTTGTAATTTATAAGAGAGCTTTTTAGCTGACTTTTCAGGTGCTGCTGTAGGCTTTGTTTCAACAACAGGTGTTGGTTGGACAACAGTTGTTGCGACAGGTTCCTCAGAATAAAATTTTGCCCCCTGAGAAATTGCATCTTGGTAGCCACCAACATATTCAGCCCAGTGTCCATTACCAGCAAACCACCAGCTACTGGTGACGGTATTGTCGATAAATGCTCTGTCGTGGCTCACTATCAATAACGTACCTTCAAAATCTGCAAGCAAAGACTCTAGCAATTCTAAAGTCTCAATATCAAGATCGTTTGTTGGTTCATCGAGAATAATAAGGTTTGCTGGGCGTAGTAACAACCGCGCCAATAACAAACGGTTCTTTTCGCCACCAGACAGTGCTTTAACTGGCGTGCGTGCACGCATTGGAGAAAATAAGAAATCTTGTAAGTAACTTAAAATATGGCGGTCTTGGCCATTAATCGTAACGGTACTTTTACCTTCGCCAACGTTTTCTTCAACGGTTTTTTCAGGATCAAGTGCTTCGCGATACTGATCGAAATAAGCCACTTCTAGTTTAGTACCGACTTTAATTTCGCCCGATTGAGGTTGTAGTTTTTCAATCAATAACTTAATTAATGTTGATTTACCACAACCATTAGGGCCAATTAATGCAATTCGGTCACCGCGCATCACGGTAGTGCTGAAGTTTTTAACTAAATTTTTATCAGGTAAATTGTAGTTAACGTCTTTAACATCAAACACTAACTTGCCAGAACGCTCTGTGTCAGACACAGCCATTTTGGCATTACCTTGACGGTTCAGTCGCTCTCCACGCTCAGCGCGTAATGCTTTTAACGCTCGAACGCGGCCTTCGTTACGAGTACGACGCGCTTTAACACCTTGGCGGATCCACACTTCTTCGTCAGCTAATTTCTTATCGAAATGGGCATTTTTCTCCGCTTCAACACGAAGCCATTCTTGCTTACCATCTAAATAGGCCTGGTAATTACCTGGGAATGAAATCACTACACCGCGGTCTAAATCTACAATTCTGGTTGCCATGCGTTGAATAAAGCCACGGTCGTGACTTACAAATACAATGGCGCCTTTAAAGCTTAATAAAAACTGCTCTAACCACTCGATGGTATCAATGTCTAAGTGGTTGGTCGGTTCGTCGAGTAACAACAAATCAGGGTTTACAACCAAGGCACGTGCCAAGGCGACTTTACGCTGCCAACCTCCTGATAGTTCATTCAGTGGTTTGTCAGGATCTAAGCCCAATAATTGACAGTTTTGAATAATACGTGAGTCAAGTTGCCAGCCATTGTTATGGTCTAACACCTCTTGGATACGCTGCATTTCATTTAGCATGCGCTCCATATCATCAGGATTTGCGTCTGCTACGTCGTGCGATAATTGATGATACTTCTCTAACGCTTCACCAATGTCTTTTAATGCTGCTGCAATATAAGAATAAACCGAGCCAGTTTCGGCTTTAGGCGGGTCTTGTTGTAGGCGACTGACATTGACGTCGTTAGCGATATTAAACTCGCCTTCGTCAAGCAGTACGTCTTTTGACAACACTTTCATTAAAGTGGATTTGCCTGTGCCGTTTCGGCCAACGATACACACTCGCTCGCCAGGCTCAATGGTAAAATCTGCATTTTGCAGTAAAGGAGTATAACCGTAGGCTAACGAGCCATTATTTATCCGAACCAGACTCAATCTAAACTCCTATAAACTCTTGTAATTGTTCGCCATCAAAAGGCCAAAATAATTCACGCTTTCCCTGTGCTAACACAGGTATGCTTATGCCATAACGCTCAGCTAACGCGGCGTCATCACAAATATCAATGTGTTGAAAATCAATGTCAGTTTGCTCAACGAGTGCCAAAGCAATATCACACAGATGGCAGCCATCTGTGTGATATAAAATGTAGGGCAAAGCACTACTTGGCATGCGTGAGTAACCAAACATTATGAATATGTGGGTTGCGCTTATAATCTAACGGTAAACATAAATTATCGATATTCGTCACGTTAATACCAGCTTGGTTTAACGCTTCAATATCCATCTTAAATTTACGTTTGTTATTAGAGAAAATAAGCTCACCCGTTGGAGACAATAGCTTAATCAATCCGCCTAACATTTCGGCGTGATCACGCTGTACATCCCAGCTGTCTTCCATACGTTTTGAATTTGAAAACGTGGGAGGGTCAATAAAAATCAAATCAAATTGCTGATGGCTATTGTCTTTTATCCACTGTAAACAATCCGCCTGGATAAAATCGTATTTAGCCCCAGATAAACCATTTAGCGCAAAGTTTTCTTTCGCCCAGTTGATATAGGTGTTTGACATATCAATGGTGGTGACTGTTTTAGCGCCGCCAATAGCCGCATGCACAGAAGCTGAACCAGTATAAGCAAATAAGTTAAGTACGCGTTTGCCTTTAGATTTGTCACCCACCAATTTACGGGTTACTCGGTGATCTAAAAACAAGCCTGTGTCGAGGTAACCCGTAAGGTTAAGTTTAAATCTGGCACCATATTCTTCGGTGATAACTTCAACTTTACGCTCATCTAATTTTTGATACTGACTCGCACCTTTTTGACGTTCGCGCGTTTTTAATGTCACGCGATCGGGGTGAATACCTAAGGCACTTGGTAGTGCTAACAGTACATCACTAATACGACGCTTTGTTACAGCTTCTGGAATGGTTGCCGGAGCTGAGTATTCTTGAATAACGACATAATCAACGTATTTATCAATGGCGACATTGTATTCAGGCAAATCGGCATCGTATAAACGGTAGCTGTCGATACGCTCTTTTTTAGCCCACTTTTCAAGCTGCTTAACATTCTTTTTAATGCGGTTAACAAATGCTGGCGCAATATCGATGAGATCGACACCGTCAGGAAGAGCAACCGCTTCACGACGCGTGCTATTAGCATGCAAAGTATAAATGTTAAATGCACACTCTAATGCACCATTAAACATTTTCATTTGCTTATCGGCTTTAAGCTTGAGCGATGATATTAACTCTATATCGCTACACAGCATGGCAATTTTCCAACCACCGAACTCTTTTTTCAACTTGTCACCAAGCTGGTAGTAAAGTTGTAGTAATTCAGTGACATTACCTAAACGCTCACCGTATGGCGGGTTAGAGATTAAAAAGCCTTCGCTTACTGGTGGCGAGACATCTAATGCGTCAGAAACAGTAAATTCAATAAACTCTGCTACACCCGCATTTTCAGCATTACGTTTAGCAATTGAAACGAGGTGCGCTTCAATATCAGAGCCGTAAAACTTAATTTTACAACGTGTCTTACCTAAAGTGGCACGAGCCTGAGCTTCATCAAAAATGGTTTGCCACATCGCTTTGTTGTGACTTTGCCAATTTTCGAAACCAAATTTTTCACGTTTCAAACCAGGTGCAATATCGGCGGCCATTAAAGCGGCTTCAATCAATACCGTACCGCTACCACAAAATGGATCAAGAATAGTCGTTTGATTTGCTTGCCAACCACTGCGCACCAACATATTGGCTGCCAGGTTTTCTTTTAACGGGGCTTCGCCTGTTGTTGAACGGTAACCACGTTGATGTAACGATGCACCCGAAAAGTTCATCGAAATGGTGACTTGGCCATTGCGGAAATGAGCATCGATTTTAAAATCGGGATTAACGCGCTCAACATCTGGGCGAGGAGTACCATCATCACGAAAACGGTCAACAACCGCATCTTTGATTTTTAGCGCACCAAATTGAGTATTATTGATAAAACCACCCGTACCATGGAAATCGATACTGAAGGTTTTTTTATGTGAGAAGTGCGATGGCCAATCGATACAATACGCAGCGTTATAAAGTTGCTCGGCAGATTCACAAGCTCCTTTATAAATAACTAATACGATACGGCTCGCTAGGCGGGTCCATAGGGTGATCCGATATGCCAGTTCAAGCGGTGCAGAAAAGTACACACCGGCAACACTTTCTTTAACATCGGTAGCGCCAAAATCTTTCAATTCAGAGGCTAGGCTATATTCAAAACCCTTAGGGGCTGCAGCAAAAAAATTAAACATGTATTAGTCAGTCATCGTTACTCAAAATTCAGTGCAACATTATACCTGCTCAAACACATATCCCCAACGACTTATCGAAATGGGGCTATAAATTATCCAATTTGTCCCATTAATGATCGATCTCATTTAATTACAGCACTGCACGCTTAATTAACCAGCAAACAAAAGGAATTATTCCGATTTTACTTGCAAAGACAAATGGGGATCGCTATAGTTCGCTCCGCTTTGA
Organism: Shewanella sp. MF05913; assembly: GCF_059758095.1. NCBI lineage: Bacteria > Pseudomonadati > Pseudomonadota > Gammaproteobacteria > Alteromonadales > Shewanellaceae > Shewanella > Shewanella sp. MF05913. The sequence continues at coordinate 69,102 of NZ_JCAYNT010000001.1, read as the reverse complement.
AGCAGACAGGTTTACACGCCAACTGGCATGTAACTCAGAATCAACAAAGCAGCGTTTATCGGACGCGGGATGGAGCAGTTGGTAGCTCGTCGGGCTCATAACCCGAAGGTCGTAGGTTCAAGTCCTGCTCCCGCAACCATTTTCTTGTTTGACGAAAAGATAAACGATTAGTAATACATTCTTTGTCAATAGAATTAAAACAATTGATAGCGTTTATCGGACGCGGGATGGAGCAGTTGGTAGCTCGTCGGGCTCATAACCCGAAGGTCGTAGGTTCAAGTCCTGCTCCCGCAACCATTTTCTTGTTTAACAAGAATAAAGATAAACGATTAGTAATACATTCTTTGTCAATAGAATTAAAATAATTGATAGCGTTTATCGGACGCGGGATGGAGCAGTTGGTAGCTCGTCGGGCTCATAACCCGAAGGTCGTAGGTTCAAGTCCTGCTCCCGCAACCACTTTCTTAAAATTTAAGAAAATAAAAATAAACGTAATCAAAATCAGTCGCGGGATGGAGCAGTTGGTAGCTCGTCGGGCTCATAACCCGAAGGTCGTAGGTTCAAGTCCTGCTCCCGCAACCATTTTGAAAATGATCAACTCTTCTATATCCAATCCAAATCTTCATATCCAATCTATTCTTGTGTTATCAGGCTAAAACCAAAACAATTGATAGCTCGTCGGACTCAGCTTTTCATAAACCGCCGTATTTTATAAACCGCTCTTCTTTATAAGCCAAAGCTGAAGGTCGTCGCTCTTTCTTCTTATCAAGCCCTGCTTCCGCAACCATTTTCTCTCATCAAAAATCAGCTCCGCGCATACAATTCAGCTACATGAATAAACTCAATTTACGTCAGAAAATGTTCACTCGAGTCTGTTAAGAAAGGTTTCGATACATTGATTTACCCGATCGGGTTGTTCAGCAAAGACCATATGACTGCCCTTCTCTATAATGGCAATTTGCGCGTTGGGGATATGCTGCTGTAAAAATGTGGCATATTTTATCGGTGTCATTTGATCTGCATCGCCCACAATAATTAACGTCGGCACATCAATTTTCGGCAGTTGCTCAATGACATCAAATTGGTCGCACATAGTGAAATCAGTCAGCATGACGTTAACGCCATTATTGATAATTGAAGTATTAATTTGTGATTGTAAAGGCTCGGCAATATTTTGATTTGCTACCAGCAAATAGTCTGGTATTGGCAGTACCGACTCGACCAATGTTGAAAGTGATTGTAAAAGCTGAGGCATCACTTTGAGCCGAGCTCCCGCGCCAATGAGCACTAATGCCTTTAATTGTATCTTTGCCTTTGCTGAGATAGCGAGTTGCATTGCTACAGCGCTACCAAGAGAATGCCCAACTAATACCACGTCATCCAACTGATGCTGCGCAATATAGTCTACCAGCCATTGAGTTAACGCATCTACAGTTGTCAGTGCTTGCCCCTCTGGGTGACCGGGGTAATCAATAGCAATGCTATGTTCAAAAAACTGTTGTTGGTGCTGCCAAACAACATGCGTACAACCCGAGCCATGTAAAAAGAGTAATGTCATATTGATAAGCCTTGTGTGTACTAGTTTTGAGTCGATAGTGTCGGAAGTTTCGCTTTCCACCAACTCAGCATTCCGCCTTTGAGTTGATAGACATCATTAAAACCAAACTGCTTAAGTTTTCTAACGGCTGGAATACTTCGATGGGCAGAGAGACAAATAACGATAACTTTCTGGTCTGTATTAAGCTGTAGTTGTTTAACGGAATCAGCCGAAAAATGAGTAATAGGAAGGTTAATAGCCCCTTTGATGTGTGATTTATCCCACTCCAGCGTAGTGCGCACATCTACAATTTGAATATTGTTATTTTCAAGGTGTTGGAAAACTGTATTGGCATCCATTTCTGGCACATGACCAAATGGTAGCCACTGAGATAGTCGACTGATGAGTGACATAGGTAGTTCCTTCACATAACAAGTAGTTAGCTTAAACTACATTATGTTAAGACTTTTATTCAATCTAATAATAGCAATTCAGCTGAAAAAAATGCCGGATGATTTCTCATCCGGCATTTTCAATTTAATATGTTATTGAACCTACTTACTTCAACCAATGCTTCACTTTGGTCCGGTTATTATTATCACGACTTTGTTTAATCAATTCATCACCCGCTTCGACTTGAGTCATTTTAGCAAGGCGATCATAAAGTAGTACATTGACTGATGCCGCTAAATTCATACAACCTACAGTAGGCACATAAACAACATCGGTAGCCGCATCAATTAATTGCTGCGGAATAGTGCCATCTTCAGGGCCAAAGATATAAAACGCATTATCGGGATGAGTAAATAATGGCAACGGTGTCGCGCCAACGACTAAGTCAACACATACAATGGTTGCACCTTGAGGGACATTTTCAAGTAATGACTCAACACCCACTAATGGAATGCGTTTAGCTGCATCTTTAGTGTCGACATCATATTGTGCATCACCAGACTTAGCCGCTAACTCGTAACGTTTGCCGGTATAACAGACACTGTCGACACGATAGCAGCCTGCAGCGCGCATAATCCCACCAACGTTTACCGGCGTTTTAGGGTTGACTAAACCAATAGTCACTTGCGAAGACGGATTTACCATAACACTGTTTATCTATTCCAGTTTACGCAGCTTGCGCAACGATACGTTGACGCAGTTGTTGCCAGGCAGCTTCTACTAGCGCGAAATCGTCTGCATTTAATTCTTTATCCGCTAACGCTAAACAGGTTAATATTTTTTGATCGAGGGCGGCTAAATCTTGCTCAGCTTCTATTTCTAATTCAGCTAACACAACAGCGATATGACCTTGTAAGTAACCACAAGCAAACAATGCATCATCGTCACTGTTATTTACGCTTTCTTCAATCCAAGACTCTAATGCTGCATCGTACTGTTCTAACATGGTTTAGTTCTCCACTAAATCTGGGTTGGCTACTTGATACATCACGTAATCGTGGTAGCCAGTGACTATTTTGTAATAGCCTGTGAGTGCTTTGTCTAATTCAGGGTCGCCACTATCCACAATTAATGGTCGACCTTCAAGTGCTTTAAGCTTAGTTTTTGTGGCTAAGATTAAAATATTGTCTTTTGGGATGCGTTTTATCAGCTCAGGTGACAATTGTTGGTTACCGCGCCCCAATATATGCCCTTGCCCACCAATAAGAGTGATCACCAATTTAACCTTGTCGGCGGGTATATCTTTGGTGAATTCGAGTAACTGATCCGCGCTGACATCTTGAGCGATTAACGTTTTGTCTTGAATAACATCAACACCGAGTAAGGTATTGTCTATTCCTAAATCTTCCATCACTGCGGCAACGGTACTGCCCGAGCCCATAATAAATATCTCATCGTCCATTGATTCAATAATATCTGCCGCGATGTCTGCTAATACTAACTCGTCAACTTCTTTACCACCCATTTTCACCGCTTGGATATAGCGAGGCTCTGCGGGTACGGTCATTTCACCAAATCGTTTTGCTCTTACCGTGCCTTGTCTAAAGGCAACTTCATCAATGTCCATCACATCGGCCGACATTAAACTGACAAGCTCACCTTTTAACAACAGACTCACCACAAGGCCTGAAGCATGTGGTGTAATACCGTAAACCCCCGAGTGAATTTTAACGCCAGCAGGCACGCCTAATACGGGTAACTTATCGTCAACAACAGCATAAATATCTCGTGCAGTGCCATCACCGCCGGCAAACAGCAGCAAATCTAATGGTTGTTCGAGTAAACATGTCACAGCTTGTTGGGTATCTTGCGCGGAGGTGGTATTGTCGCAGCGATAAACTTCACTAGTCGTAAATCCCATTTGGCGGCATAAGTTTGCGCCCATGTCGCCCGAGGCGGTAATGATGTCAATGTTATCTGCAAAAGGTAATATTACTGCTAGCGCTTGCTGCATACGCATTTGAGCTTTAGGTATTGCGCCTTTAGCGATGGCCTCTAATGCCACACCATCTGAGCCTTTTAGGCCAACACTGCCACCTAATCCAGCCAATGGATTGATGATTACCCCTAAGCGAAAACGTTTCACGATAACTCCTTGCGACTGTTTTTAGATATTAATCTTGTGCTGCATTAGCGACGGCTTCACCATTAATATTTGGGATCATCAATACCGCAATCATAGATAAAAACGCGCAGCTAGCGGCAAAGACCCAGACCCACATGGTTTGGCTACCATCGCCCCAAATCATGCCACTTATCCAGGTACCTAACGCACCACCCACACCAAAACTGACACTGGCGTATAACGCCTGCCCTGTGCTGCGGTGGCTAACATTAAAATGACGATGAATAAAATGAATGGACGCAGCATGCACTAAACCAAATGTAAACGCGTGTAGCAGTTGGCTAATAATCAACATTAAAACTGAGTCGACACCAAAAGCCAATAACAGCCAGCGCACTGCAGTCAGTAACATACTCACCACCAACAAGACTCGAATACCATATTGGCGAATTAATCGAGATGAATAAAAGAAAATCACAATTTCGGCAAGTACACCTAATGCCACCAACATACCCGCAACGGTTTCTGAATAACCAAATTGCTTTAAGTACAGTACAAAGAAGCCATAAAATGGTCCGACACTCATCTGCAATAGCATCGCAGATAACATAAACCAAATGAGTGAGGCATCGAATGTTAATTTGGGACGGTCAGACTTATTGAGTACGACACTGCGATTAGCCGGTAACGGTAATGAACAGGCAAACAAACCAAGAAATAATATCATGCCCATATAAGGCAGCACTTCAGGGCCCCAATAATCAATGGCAAAACCACCGCTTATTACTAACACAATATATCCGACACTGCCCCAGCTGCGAATAGCGCCATAACGTTCAGCTTTATCACCTAAGGTTTCTAAGGTGATTACTTCTAACTGCGCCAGAATTGAATTCCAAAAAAAGGTGTAGATAGCCAAGCTAACCGCGAGGTATAAAAAGCTGCCATCAAAGAAAAAACTGATGTACGTAATTGCAGCCGCGAACGATCCGAGTTTAATCAGTTCCGCACGCATTCCGGTTCGGTCAGCCACTGCCGCCCAAATATTAGGTGCGACAATGCGCGTGGCCATTAAAATAGCCAACAAAAAACCAATCTCTTGCGCGTTGAAGCCTCGGCTATCAAAAAAGACCCCTAAATAGGGGACCATGATGCCGAGAATAGAAAAGAAAAAGAAATAGCAGGCGCCGAGCCAGCGTAAATCAGGTTCAGCGCGGTGACTTGAGGGCATTAACGCATTCCAATCTCTGGCGTATGACGAACAACATCTTGATTTTGCGCGCGGTGTCTTAATAAATGATCCATTAATACAATCGCTAACATGGCTTCTGCAATAGGTACTGCTCGAATACCCACACAAGGATCGTGTCGACCTTTGGTGATCATATCGACCGTGTCACCCTGCACTGTCATGCTCTGCCCTGGCACACTAATACTTGATGTTGGCTTTAACGCAATATGGGCCACAACAGGTTGCCCTGATGAAATACCGCCTAATACACCACCAGCATGATTTGAGGCAAAGCCCTCTGGTGACATTAAGTCACGACCTTCAGAACCTTTTTGAGTAACCACGCCAAAACCATCACCGATTTCAACACCTTTAACGGCATTAATGCCCATAAGCGCATGAGCAATATCAGCATCGAGTCGATCAAATACAGGCTCACCAAGACCCACTGGCACGCCTGTGGCCGCTACCGTAATTTTAGCGCCAATTGAGTCACCCGATTTACGTAAACCACGCATGTACTCATCTAATGCTTCTAGCTTGGTGGCATCAGGGAAGAAAAACGCGTTTTGTTCAATTTGGGTTAAATCGATAGTTTCAGCACAAATAGGTCCTAATTGAGCAAGGTAGCCGTGAATCTCAATACCATGCACTTGCTTAAGATATTTTTTAGCCACGGCACCAGCAGCAACACGCATAGCGGTTTCACGCGCCGATGAGCGTCCACCACCGCGGTAATCACGCATACCATATTTTTGCTGGTAAGTATAATCAGCATGACCTGGGCGGAAGGTGTCTTTAATGTCTGAATAGTCTTGGCTGCGTTGATCGGTATTTTCAATCAATAGACCAATTGAGGTGCCTGTCGTTTTACCTTCAAACACACCCGATAAAATTTTCACTTCATCCGCTTCACGTCTAGCGGTGGTGTAGCGCGATGTACCTGGACGTCGTCTGTCTAAATCATGTTGCATGTCTTCAACGGTTAATTCGAGTCCTGGTGGACAACCGTCAATAATACAACCCAAGGCAACACCATGGCTTTCACCAAAGGTTGTCACAACAAAATTTTGACCAATACTGTTTCCTGACATGCGCGTTAACTACCTCTATATTTTATTCAATCAACCTTAGCTTATTCTCTATTATTCAACATCTTTGTATACAGAGAAAAGTGATTCATTTTCAACTAGCTGATCACGGGTCAATACAAATACGCCGTCACCGCCAAATTCAAAATCAACCCAGGTAAATGGAACATCAGGGAATTGCTCAATTAAATGCACCATTGAGTTACCCACTTCAACGACTAATACGCCATTTTCGGTTAAGTAATCGGCCGCATTAGCTAAGATGCGTTTGGTTAAATCTAAACCATCACGCCCTGACGCTAAACCAATCGCTGGCTCGTGGTGATACTCATCTGGCATGTCGCCTATATCTTCAGCATCAACATACGGCGGGTTTGAAACGATTAAATCGTAATGCGGCCCTTTAGGAATTGCCGAGAATAAATCTGACTGAATAGGGAAAACACGCTCAAGCACATCAAGTGACTCGATATTAATCTGCGCCACTTCTAATGCATCTTCACTAATATCAAGTGCATCAACTTCGGCATTTTCGAATGCATGAGCACAGGCAATAGCTATACAAGCACTGCCCGTACATAAATCCATAATACGATTCACAGGCTTGTTATATAACCACGGACTAAAATGGTTATTAATCATTTCTGCAATCGGTGAGCGAGGCACTAACACACGCTCATCAACATAAAATTCAAGCCCGGCAAAACGCGCTTTGTTGGTTAAATACGGCACCGGTAAACGTTCACGTACACGACGAATAATTAACTCAACAATTTTATGTTTTTCACTGCTAGTTAGGTTACTTAAAATAACTTGCTGACCGATTTCTTCAGGTAAGTGTAAAGCATGAAAAACCAATGCAATGGCTTCGTCCCAAGCATTATCAGTACCGTGGCCATAATAAATATTGGCATCATTAAAACGGCTAACCGCCCAGCGCAACATATCACCTATGGTACTTAACTCAGTGACAGCTTCATCTACAAAGATCTTATCCAAAACACACTCCTAAAAAATTGTTCTGCCGTATTGTAACTGATGTCTATTAAGATGACCTAGAATTCAATACAATACCGCCATGAAAGACGAAAATTACTCAGACACGTCGCTGTTTAGTCAACTGATAGACGGTATCAAACCGCTTAAGCAAGATACCCACCATTTTAAACAGCCAGTCAAACCCAAACAACAATTCGAATTTAAAGAGCGTCAAATCCACGTTGATAGCTATTTTTCGGATACTTATCAGCCGCTGCTGCCGGTCGAAGGCCCTATGCGCTGGATAAATGACAGTGCAGATAAGCTTGAGCTAAAACGCTTAAGGCGAGGTGATTATTCGCCCGACCTATTACTCGACTTACATGGTTTAAGGCAGTCTGAAGCCAAACTCGAACTAGCAGCACTTATCCAAGCATGTGTTAAACAAAGCAGTATTTGCTGTTGTGTTATGCACGGTTTCGGTACGGGGATTTTAAAGCAGCAACTGCCTTTGTGGTTAGCGCAGCACCCTAAGGTAAAAGCGTTTCATCAAGCGCCTAGAGAATGGGGCGGCGATGCGGCGTTACTGGTACTGATAGATATAGGTGAACAACCTCATCGACGTTAACCTTTAACGTGATTAATCCAAAGCGAAATTAAACGACGTCATGTGCAAACGATAAAAGCGGTCGTGTTATACCTGTGATGAAGGTAAGTGATGACTTACCTTATGTGTTGGAATTCAATCTCAGACAAATATATTGTTCAATTTATTAATCAATTTATTTATCTATCAAGAAGCAACTTGGTGCGGGGCGGTCATGGCAACAAAGCTACACTGCTGCATGTGTTTATCTATTTGAGCAATAGCAGAGGTGGCAAATAATGGCGGCTCAATACCAGCAACTAATTCGCTGACCATAAAACCGAGAATAGGCATGTGAGCAATCACTAACACATGGTCTGCTTTGTATTGCTCTGCGTAAGCAAGCACAACATCTGTGGCTCTTTTAGCATCACCAGAGGGAGTGACGTCATCAAGTACAACTAGCTTGCGGGGCTCAGGTAAATGCTTACTGACTTCTTGCCACGTTTGTTGCGCACGCAAATAGGGGCTTACAATCACTAAATCAAAGTGGCTAATATTTTTTACTAACCAATTAGCCATATACCCACTGTGAATACGGCCTATTTCAGTTAACTTACGCTCTCTGTCTGACGGTGCATCAAAACTTGCTTCGCCATGTCGCATCAAAAATAGTTGCATACTTCTCTCTGGATGTTTTTATTATCATTCTGAGTCAATTGTAGCGCTAAATAGCGTAACAACATACCCTACTATCGCCGATATTTAGCTAAACTTTAGTCGATAAAAGCATAAAACTTGCCCCGGCTATTTGCTAAAAACCCATAAGAAGATCAATATATAACAAGTTATGTTTTCTGGAGCCTCCTTTTGCCTGATTATCCAGCAGTTTATAAAAGCCAAAACGATCATCGTCAATATCAATACCGAGTATTAAGCAATCAATTACGAGTGCTTTTGGTTGAAGATATGCAATCAAACCAAGCCGCCGCTTCAATGGCGGTCAGCGTTGGTCATTTTGACGATCCTGTTGAACGCCCTGGCATGGCACATTTTCTTGAACACATGTTGTTTCTAGGTACTGAAAAATACCCAGATTCGGGTGAGTACCATGCTTACATTAATCAACATGGCGGCAATAACAATGCATGGACAGGCACAGAACAAACAAACTTTTTTTACAGCATTAATGCCGACGCTTTAGAGGGCTCATTAGACCGTTTCAGTCAATTTTTTATCGCGCCTAAATTTGATTTAGAATTAGTTGACCGCGAAAGACATGCGATTGAATCTGAATTTAGCCTAAAGCTTAAAGATGATATTCGCCGGGTTTATCAAGTTCAAAAAGAAACCGTTAATCCAAAGCATCCATTTTCGAAGTTTTCTGTGGGTAACTTAGCCACTTTAGCCGGTAAACAGGCAGATATTCGCCAAGAGCTATTAGCATTTTACCAGCAGCATTACAGCGCTAATATTATGACGCTTTGCGTTGTCGCCCCACGGCCAATTGCTGAATTAGAGGTTATTGTTAACCAATATTTTTCAGGTATTAAAAACAGAAATGTAAGTAAACACTATCCGTTAGAAGCCTTATTAAATAAAGACCAACAACAAAAACACATTCAAATTGTGCCGCTTAAAGATCAAAAACGGGTCAGCATCTGTTTTACCCTTCCTGAAATAGATCAATTTTACAAACGTAAACCTCTGACTTTCATCAGCCACCTTCTGGGCAATGAAAGTCCTGGTAGTTTGTTGTCGTATTTAAAATTACAGGGACTGGCGAATAATTTATCTGCCGGTGGTGGCGTTAATGGTTACAACTTCAAAGATTACTCAATCAGTATTCAACTCACAGACAAAGGCTATGCTGAATTAGAAGAAGTCGTCACCTGCGTATTTGAATATATTGAACTCATTAAACAACATGGCTTAACCGCATGGCGATACCAAGAACGTGCGAGCTTATTAGACACCGCATTTCGATTTCAAGAACAAATTAAAACACTTGATTTAGCCAGCCATCTGAGCATTAACATGCATCATTACGACATCGAAGACATTATTTACGGTGACTATCGCATGGATGAAATGCTGGAGCATGAAACCAAACAGTTATTATCGATGATGTCTGCCGATAACATGCGTTTAATGACCGTGGCAAAAGAATCACAAGTCGAAAAACAAGCCGCATGGTACGACACACCTTACAAAGTCAATCCAATAGCTGCAGAACAACTTGAAAAATGGGCCTCTGTGACTACAAGGTCAGCCCTTAAGTTACCTGAAAAAAATCCATTTATTGTCGCTAATCCGCAAGCGAGAACCGATAAAAGTAATACCTTCGCCCCTAAGATTGTCGCCGAGGGTGAAGGCTACCGGATATGGCACAAAAAGGATGATGAATTTAATGTGCCGAAAGGCCACCTGTATCTATCACTGGACTCAGATCAAGCCAGCTCAACACCAAGACAGGCGGCATTAACACGTCTTTATGTTGAAATGCTCATCGACTATTTAACTGAGCCGACTTATCAAGCTGAAGTAGCAGGACTTAATTACAATATTTATCCGCATCAAGGCGGTATCACCCTGCACCTCACAGGGTTTACAGGTAATCAGGAAAAACTGTTAACCTTGATTATTAATAAAGCGCGCGAACGTAACTTTACCGAACAGCGCTTTAACATGATCAAAAAGCAAATTCTGCGCAGCTGGAATAACGTTGCCCAGGCTAAGCCGATATCACAACTCTTTACTAGTCTTACCGTCACATTACAACAAAGAAGCTTTGAACCCGGTAGAATGGCGCAAGAGTTAGCCGATTTCACATTAGAAGACTTGCATAACCATGTCAGTGCATTCTACAAAAAGGTCTATCTTGAAGGGCTGGTCTATGGTGATTGGTTAGAACAAGAGACACTGGATCTAGGTAAACGATTACAGCATTTATTGTCGTTAGTCACTAAACCCAGTGCAGAGTCTGCTAGAGAGTTAGTCAATTTAGACAAAAGAGGCTCGTTACTACGAGAGAAAAGCATTGCTCATCAAGACAGTGCAATCATCGTTTATTATCAATCACGAGCAGCAACACCAGAGCGAATGGCGCTATTTAGTTTGCTAAATCACACCATGTCCTCCACATTCTTCCACGAGTTACGCACTAAGCAACAACTCGGCTATATGGTGGGCACGGGTTACTTACCACTAAATCGACACCCTGGGATTATCTTTTATGTGCAATCCCCGACTACTGGGCCTAGGCAGCTCCTAGAAGCCATTGATGAGTTTATCGCTGACTTTAACTATGCTGTGATGCAAATCACCAATGAGCAGTGGGAAAGTACCAAGCAAGGCATGATTAGCCAAATAATGGAAAATGACACTAACTTAAAAACCCGCAGCCAACGTTACTGGGTAAGTTTAGGAAACCGAGATTATCAGTTTAACCAACGAGAAACCGTGGTTGCTGAAGTCATGAAACTCACCAGAGCAGATTTAATTAAATTTATGGTGACTCATATGCGCAGCAAAAACTGTGATCGCCTTGTATTATTCAGCTGTGGTGAACAACATCACAGTCAGGCTAGCCTTCGTTCTGATAACATGATTGTCGATTTAAAAGCCTTCAAGGAACAAGCCGATAAGTTTCAATTTTAATCAATCGGTTTTTACGTAAGCGTTCAAGATGAGTTTGTTGATCATAGAGACTTAACATTGGGCGAAACATTATCATTTAAGTATGCTTATTGTATTTAAAGAATATAATAAGCAGCCCATTTAGCCATTGAAATGGATTCACTCAATGTTAATGCGCAAATTGATTAATATTAACTCAACTCTACAATCTGACACGATGGACTATCTAAACAGATTGATTTTTAAGCAAACAGGAATACCGCCCTGTGATTAGCGCTGTGTATTACCCTAACATTGAAAAGCTCTCCAATGTAAAGAGTGTAAACACAACTTACTGAACTGCATGCTATATAAAACTTTAGTGCTACTTAAGTTATTGATAAAAAAGTAACTCTACACCATCTTCTTTAGAATAATTGCTCAATAATCTACCAATCTCGTTTTTTTTGTTAACATGCTTTTGACAAAGACGCAGGTTTCTGAAAAAGTAGACAATTATTCTATTTTATTGCGGCATCGACTGAGAACAAAAATAACAATTATGCCTAAAATTTTACTCTTTACATTGATTTCTATCTTAACTCTTTTTAGTTCATCGCAAACTAAAGCATTCACTGAGTCTGAATTCGACATTTCTCTCAACTACAATTCGTACACAGTTAAAGAGGGGCTATCCCAAGGAACCGTGACGAGTATTGCTGAAGATAATGAAGGATTTGTTTGGGTTGGAACCTTAAACGGTCTTAATCGATTTGATGGTAATAAATTTAAACAATATTTTGCACATGAAAACAATTCAGGCCTACCTAGTTCATTTATTCGAAATATATTAACAACAAATGATGGCGATATCTTAATCGGTACTGACAAAGGCCTTGTCCAGTACAACCCTGAACTAGATAACTTTATAACCCCTAGCTTTAGTCATAGTATAAATAATGAGCCAATTTGGTCATTAGACGAACTGAATGAAAACATTACCATTGGGTTACATAACAGATTTGTAATAGTTAACAATAAATTAAAAAAAATCACATTAGATTACTATGACAAAAGTATAAAAGAAATTAAAAAGGTAATACCTAGTAAAAATAGTGTATACATTAGAAATTACGATGGAACAATATTAAAGATTAAAGATGAAAAACACGAAGTAATTAGCGAACACTCAAATGAACTAATACGAATAGGGAATGACATCTTTTTAATCAACAATTCAGGGATATACAAAATAGATAAAGAAAGTGAGAAATTAATTAAAGTCAGCAATCTTATAATTAATAGTATCTCACAAAAAAAAGATAAAAGTGAACTATTAACCATACTTATTGGGAATAAGCTCTATAAAACAAAAGATCTTATTACACTTAATGCTCTCGGCGACATTAATAATACATCACTAAACTCTAAAAAAATATATATACAATCAGAAAACGACAATATATATATCTCAGATCTTGATAGAGGTTTTTTATCGATAAAAGAAAATAACAACTATGTAAAAAAAATAAACATTCCAGAAGAAAACATATGGTCAATATCTAAAAACTCTTCAAGAATTTTTATTGCGTCAGATGAAAGTTTTATTTCAACATACTCTTTGACTCTGAAAGAAAGAAAAAAAATAGATATAAAACTAACTGAAGGTTACAAGTTAATCGCATCATCAGAAGAATGGTTATATGTAGGTAATGACAATGAACTGGTATCAATAGATCTAGGTAGCAACAAGAAAGAAAATTTAATAAAAGGTCATATAACTCATTTAAAAAATCTAGGAGAAAATAAATTTATTGCAGGTACATTTGATGGTAAAATTTTATTTATAAAAAAAAATAAAATAACAAAAATCATAGATACTAAAACAAATTACCCCGTCCACGACACCTTAATAATTGATGGTAAACTATGGATAGCATCTCAAAGTGGAATATTAATTTATGACAATGGGATTACTACAAACGTATTTAATACTGATTTTGCGATCAATTTACTGAATTTAAATGAAAATATTATTTTTGGTGGAAGAACATCGATATACAAAATAAATACTAAAACTTTTTTTGTAAAAAAAATATCTGAAAACAAAAAACTGACATACTCACTAATAAATAAAAACAACATTTTAACCTCGAGTTCTAGTGGCGAGATAACAATAACATCTCAAGACAAAATCTTATCATTAAAAAAAAGCAATGGTGCTGCAGATGATTATAATGTTCAATCGAGCATTATAATAGGTAGCAATATAATCTTAGGTTCAACCACTGGGTTAAGCCTCTTAAACCCAGAAGAGTTAATAAACTCAACTTCAAATAACAAAATAATAAAGAAAATAAATTTAAACAATTTATACTTATTTAATAACATAATACAGAATGATGGCGGCATCCTAAAAAAACCGCTGAACAACACTAAAGAAATAACATTAAAATACTCAGATTATCCATTCACAATTGAATTTAATATCAATGGTCTTAGTAATGAAAACGTTGAGTTTTATTACTTTCTCGAAGATCTAGAAACAAACTGGCTTTCATCAAAAGGAAATAACTCTGCGACCTATACAAATTTGTCCAAAGGAAATTATACGTTTAAAGTATATGGTGTAGACTTATTTAACAATGAAAAAACTGAAATAAAAACTTTAAAAATAAAAATTACGCCTCCTTGGTGGTCTTCAAATTTAGCAATTTTTATTTATACGATAGTTTTATTTCTTTTTATATTTCTAATTTTTAGAACCATTAATAAACGCCGGCAAATACAAAAACAAATCGCTCAGAGTGAAGAAAGGTTAAAGTTATCACTTTGGGGCAGTGGCGATGAAATGTGGGATTGGGATATTGAAAGTGGCAAAATTTATCGCTCTAATATATGGGGCTCATTAGACTTCCCTCAAGACGGTCGCCGTTCAGGAAACCCTGACGAAGAAAGTAATATTCACCCACTCGATAGAGAGCGTGTCACTAAAGCCCTAAATGATCATTTTAATGCGTTAACAGATCATTTCGAAATAGCATATCGGGTGAAAGCACGTAACCAGCAATGGGTATGGATTTTAGACCGCGCTAAAATTGTAGAGCGCGACCAAAAAGATCAGCCGTTACGTATGACAGGCACGATTAAAGATATCAATAATATTAAGCAAGCCGAAGAACAACTGCGACTATTTGCTCGCGCCATTGAAAACATTTCAGAAGGAATGTTCATCCTCAACGAAAAATACCAGTTTGTTGAAGTCAATGATGCTTGTTGTGAACTAACCGCATCGACTCAAGAGAAGTACCTCAACGAAACACTGAGTTTTAATCGTTACCCTGACAGTTATTCAGAACAAATTCGCACAATCCTAAAACAACAGGGTCGTTGGAGTGGCGAAATTGAATCTTGCAAAGGTACAGATGATTTTTTCTTGATGGAGATCACCATTGACGCCATCTACAACGAGCAAGGCGAAACCAGTCATTACGTGGGAGTGTTCTCAGACATTACCCGCCGTAAGCAACAAGAAGAAGAGCTTAGGAAACTAACTAACAATGACTTGCTAACCGGATTACCTAACCGCTCGAGCTTACAAGTTACTTTAAGTAACCTGGTTAAGAAAGACATTCACCATACTCTGATGGTGTTGGATTTAGATAATTTTAAGCGCATAAATGATTCGTTAGGGCATCAAATCGGTGATGATTTATTGATTGGCGTTGCAGAGCGGATCAAACTAGCCATACCCAAGCACGCAAGTCTTTATCGATTGGGCGGAGATGAATTTGCCCTGCTTGTTGATCAGCATCCAGATATCGGTTCATGTGCCGCTATCGCCACTCAAGTGATTAATTGTTTAAAACCCGCATTTAATCTGAACAACGAATCACTGGTATTGGGGATCAGTATTGGGATAGTGCTCTATCCTGAAGATGAACAAAATGAGCAAGCCTTACTGCGTAAAGCCGATATCGCGATGTATCATGCTAAATCCGCAGGTGGGAGTCGTTATCAATTCTACTCAGAATCATTAAACCAAAATGCCTTGCGCCAATTAGAAATTGAAAATCTGATTAGAGAAGCATTAAAAGACGACTTATTTGAGGTTTACTATCAACCTAAAATTGACGTTAAAAAAGATCGCCTCACAGGCATGGAAGCGCTGGTTCGCTTAAATCACCCAACGCTAGGTTTGATTGGCCCCAATGAATTTATTCCATTAGCTGAAGAAAATGGTCTTATTGTAGAAATTGGTGATGTGGTATTACGCAAAGCCTGTTTTGCTGCGCAAAAATGGTTGGAGTCTGGATTATTTACGGGCCGTGTTGCTGTTAATTTATCGTCAAAACAGTTTGCTCTCACAGACTTGCAACAACGTATAGAGTCAATTTTACGACTGACAAAACTGCCAGCAAAGCATTTAGAGTTAGAAATAACAGAAGGCACTGTAATTAAAAACCCTGAACAAGCCATTAAGGTGATGCAGCAGCTGGCTAAGATGGGCATTAGCTTGGCACTGGATGATTTTGGTACCGGTTACTCATCATTATCGTATTTAAAACGCTTCCCAATTAATTGTTTAAAAATTGATAAGACTTTTGTTGATGATATCGACAAGTCTGATCGCGACCTTAAAATGGTCGATTCAATTATTACCATTGCGCACAATATGGGTTTAACGGTTGTTGGTGAAGGGGTAGAACAAACTGCACAACTTAACATACTAAAAGCATTAAATTGCGAAGAAATTCAAGGATATATATACAGCAAACCAATAAAGGAAGCTGACTTTGAATTAATGCTCACAGCAGAGAAACTCAAATTTGATACGTTTGAACAGACAATAATGAAAAAATAAATCATTCTCTTTAAGATTTGGCATGGTAAATGCTAATTAAAACTCAGTTGTCAAAATAATATTGTTATTTAACCCTGAGCTTGAATTATAAAAGAGAGAATAAAAATGATTAAAGGAATAATTACATTAGCGGTTTTATCTGCATTGTCTGTTGGAAGTTTCGAAATGATCGATAATGTAAAAACGGCTGGTTTCCCTAACGTTAAAGTTCTAGACACCCAAACCGCTGGTTTCCCTAACGTTAAAGTTTTAGAAACCCAAACTGCTGGTTTTCCTAACGTTAAAGTTTTAGAAACCCAAACTGCTGGTTTCCCTAACGTTAAAGTTTTAGAAACCCAAACTGCTGGTTTCCCTAACGTTAAAGTTTTAGAAACCCAAACCGCTGGTTTCCCTAACGTTAAAGTTCTAGAAACCCAAACCGCTGGTTTCCCTAACGTTAAAGTTCTAGAAACACAAACTGCTGGTTTTCCTAACGTGAAAGTCCTAGACACCCAAACCGCTGGTTTCCCTAACGTTAAAGTTCTAGAAACCCAAACAGCTGGTTTCCCTAACGTTAAAGTTCTAGAAACCCAAACCGCTGGTTTTCCTAACGTGAAAGTCTTAAACACCCAAACAGCTTAAGGAGAATATGATGTTTACTTCTCTTAAAATCGCACTTGGTTTAGCCAAACCGGCACGTAAAAAGGTGAAACTACCTGAAGGGTTGAATCATTTAGAAGTTATCCAAGCCAAAGCTTGGTGGAAGTAATTCACACGATGTCCAATCGTGATACCCAATAAAAAAGGAGCTTATGCTCCTTTTTTGTTAATCTACATTATGACTATCAGCAATCATTAATCCGTAATCCGTAATCATTAGCATTCGATTCGATACTTTCCGTAACGCAATAACTTTACATCAGCAAGACGCTTATGAGCGCTAAATAAGGGATAAGTCAGCGGACCGAGTAACAATGCTAAGCATGCCCATCGTTTCACCGCTAATCCTTGCTTATAAGCTGCTAATGCAAATGCAATACAACTGCTTGCACTCGATAATACAAGAATCACCAACAAACTCACCGGCATACTACTAACCTCTGCTATCAAAAATATCGTCCTTAGGACGTACACCAAAGAAGTTATCAAACCTCAGGAAGTTGAACTCACTCATTATACACTCAAGGCACTCTAGACAATCAAAACAAATCAGCCTTTTTAAACTAAAACGTTAAACCAAAAGATTAGACTAAAGAATGAGTATCACACTCTAACTAATGACGTTATTCGATTAAAAATCAGGCAAAGGTATGCCATACGATAACAAATAAGCGGCAAATTGTTGCCGGATTGTTACTTGCCAAAATAAAGGTAGGTCAAAAGTTTGACGCACCGCTAATCGGCAAAAATAGACTCCGTATGTATTTTGATCACATCTTTTATGGCAACTGAATCAGAAATGATGATTTTTATTATCAGGCCTTTCCGCAAACAAGCACACCCTTAATTCTTACCGAGCGATGGTATCTTTATACTGCTAATAATTGGGTAATAAAAAACCGCTCATGATGAGCGGTTTTAGGTTAACGTCTTTCAGTAATTAGCTATTGTAAAACTGGTTGCCGTCACTCGCCATCTTGACTAGTGTGTCACACGGCGCAAAACGATCACCGTAAAGTGACTGGTATCCATGTAATGTGTCGACCAGGTTCTTAGCACCCAATGTGTCGATATAACGGAACGGTCCACCTAAGAATGGTGGGAATCCAATACCAAAGATTGCCCCAATATCACCATCTCTTGCAGAAGCGATGATGCCCTCTTCTAAACAACGAACCGCTTCGTTTAGCATTTGGATGGTACAACGTTCAGCGACATCTTTAGATTCTTTATCTGAAGCAATTAAGATATCGAGCACTTTGTAAACCGACTCATCAACCAGTTTTGCTTTTTTGGCTTTAGGGCCATATTGATAGAAGCCTTTACCATTTTTGCGACCCTTGCGATCGTCAGCCAATAACTTATCAAACGCGGCAGGTGCTTTAAATCGCTCACCGAGCTCTTTCTCTAAAATAGGTGAAATCTTAGCGCCAACGTCGATGCCTACTTCATCAAGTAATGTCATCGGGCCGACAGGGAAACCAAACTTCACTAGAGCACGATCTAAATGCTCAATGCGCTGACCTTCTAATAACAGTTGAGCGGCTTCGTTCATATACAAGGCTAAGATACGGTTAACATAAAAACCGGCACCGTCTTGAACAACAATCGGGGTTTTACCCTGTTTGCGTGCAAATGCCACTGTCGTAGCAATAGTTTCAGGCGACGTGGTTTTATGGGCAATGACTTCAACTAACGGCATTTTTTCTACCGGAGAGAAGTAATGCAAACCAATCACATTTTCAGGGCGACTTGCCGCTGCAGCAATTTGACCAATAGGTAATGATGAGGTGTTTGATGCAAAAATAGTATGTTCACCACATTCACGCTCTACATCTTTAACCATCTGATGCTTAAGCGCTAAGTCTTCAAATACCGCTTCAACAACAATATCAGCGTCTTTGATGCCGGTGTATTCTGTGGTTGTGGTCATCAACGACATAATATTGTCACGGGCAATTGGCGTCATATGACGACGTTTAACGCCTTTATCTAATAATTTATAAGCATACGATAATGCGTTGCTTAAACCCTGCTCTGAAATATCTTTAACACGAGCAGGAATTTTCGCTTTGGTCGTGGTAACAGAGGCAATACCGCCCCCCATTAAGCCACCGCCTATCACCATCACTTTTTTCACTTTACGCGGTACAGCACCTTCAGCGCCGGTTTCTTTCTTCATTTCCGTAGTGGCAAAAAACAAACTACGTAATGCAGCAGATTCTTTTGACATCACTAAATTAGCAAAATGAGTCGCTTCAACCTCAAGACCTTGCACCATGCCTTTGTTCATACCTTGGCGCACACAATCAATGATCTTAGCTGGTGCAGGGTAATTACCCTGGGTTTTCTTCATCACTTGTTTGCGAGCTTGATCGAACATGATGTCGCGCGTAAACGAACTAGACTCTAAAAACTGGTTAATTTTAGATTGCTTAACAGGCTTAGCAGCTTGCTTGCCTTTTTTAGCAAGCTCTACTGCGGTTTCAACTAAAATTGAATTTGGCACAACGTCATTCACTAAGCCCATTTTTAACGCTTGTTTAGGACGAATTTGTTTGCCAGTCAGCATCATATCTAATGCAGTCGCAATGCCGACTAATCGTGGTAAACGCTGTGTTCCACCGCCACCAGGCAATAAACCTAATTGCACTTCTGGCACACCTAGCATGGTTTTTTTATCGTCACTGCATACACGTAAATGACACGCTAACGCTAACTCTAAACCGCCACCTAAACACGCACCATTAATGGCAGCTACAACAGGAATAGACAACCCTTCAAGTTCAGAAAAAACCACATGACCTTGTTGAGACAAAGCTTTCGCGTCGGCTTCACTTTTACATGCTGCTAGCATGGTAATATCAGCGCCAGCAACGAACGAATCAGCCTTACCTGAAGTCACAACCAAACCTTTAATGCTACTGTCAGCTTTGATCTCAGCCAGTATTTCGGTGATTTCAGGCCCAAATTGTTCTTTTAAGGTGTTCATGGTTTCACCAGGAACATCCATAGTTAAAATGGCAATACCATCTTCACGACGCGCTAAATTAAATGTCTTTTCCATGCTCATTACTCCACCTCTAAAATCATTGCTGCACCTAAACCACCAGCGGCACAAGCTGTTGCCAAACCAGTACCACCGCCACGACGTTTAAGTTCACGACACACTTGAGTAATCAAGCGAGTGCCAGTGGCTGCAAATGGGTGACCATAGGCTAACGAACCACCTAGCACGTTAAACTTGCTCATATCGATTTCGCCAATCGCGCGATTGCGCCCTAGCTTTTCTTCAGCAAACTTTTTAGACCCAAACATCTGCATGTTAGCTAATGTTTGTGCAGCAAATGCTTCATGCATTTCAATTAAGGTTAAATCTTCTAATTCCATACCCGCACGCTTAAGCGCTAATGGCGTTGCATAAGACGGGCCCATTAACATGTCTTGCCATACATCGATAGCGGTAAAAGCATAACTCTTAATGTAGCCTATCGGTTGATAACCTAAAGCTTTAGCACGGCCTTCGCTCATTAAAATAATCGCCGATGCACCATCGGTTAAAGGCGTACTGTTTGCGGCTGTTACGGTGCCGTGCTTGCGGTCAAACGCAGGACGTAATTTGGCATAAGACTCAAGCACAGAATTTTCGCGGATATTATTGTCGCGGTCGATAAACTGTTTATAAGGTGGAATGTGTGCCGTCATCACTTCTTGTTGAAGCACGCCAGAATTCCATGTTTCAGTCGCTAAAGTGTGTGAACGATGAGCTAATGCATCTTGATCTGCGCGACTTATATTGTATGTCTTAGCCATTTGCTCAGCCGTTTGCCCCATAGACAAACCGGTTGAATATTCTGCTACCGCTGGCGGTACTGGCATTAAATCTTTTAAGCCGAGACGACGTGCTATCGCAAACTTTTGCTTAAATGTGCGTGCTTTATTAAGGTCGACCAATGCGTGAGCTAATTTTTTCGACACGCCGATGGGTAATACAGACGATGAATCTGACCCACCCGCTAAACCAATTTCAATATTTCCGGTCATAATTGACTCAGCCACGTTGACCGCCGACTGGAAACTCGTCGCACAAGCACGGGTAACTGAATATGCATCGGTGGTGACATTCATACCGGTACCCAATACGATTTCACGCGCAATATTTGGCGCTGCAGGCATTTGAACAACCTGGCCATAAACTAATTGTTCAATAAGTTGAGGGTCTATTTCAGAGCGAGACAGCAACTCATTCACCACCATTTTGCCCATATCCAGCGCAGAAACACCATGGAAAGCAGTGGCTTGTTTAGCAAATGGAGTTCGTAAACCGGCAACAATCGCAATGCGTTCGCCCCGGGAATTCGTTACCTGTTGTCTATCACTCATATGTCATCCTCTATTATTGTTAGCTCATCAAGGCAGAGCCGATAAGTATTCTATTTTGCCAGATTATCTGGTCAGACCATCAAAGTGTGATCTGATTCTAACTTTTTATTGAATAGTTTTAAACAGGCGTTTACAACTATCTGATTCATTAATAGTTAAAATATGTTAATCCTACTAGCCAAAAACCCATAGAATTCATAACATAGGCTTCAATAACCCCAATGCCAACTAAATAAATTGAGTACAGCTATGCCGTTAAGTCGTTTCCACTCACTGCGCGCCTATTTAGATACTGTTGTCTTAGGTCAGCCCGTATTAACCGAAAACCTATTAATTGCACTTATTGCCAATGGCCACTTATTAGTTGAAGGCCCTCCAGGTTTAGCAAAAACCCGTGCAGTTAAAGCGCTTTGTGACGGGGTTGAAGGTGAGTTTCATCGCATTCAATTTACGCCAGACTTATTGCCTGCCGATTTAACTGGCACCGATATTTATCGTCAACAAACCGGTACATTCGAATTTGAAGCGGGGCCGATTTTCCATAATCTTATTTTAGCTGACGAAATTAACCGTGCACCGGCAAAAGTACAATCAGCATTATTAGAAGCGATGGCAGAAGGCCAAGTGACAGTGGGCAAAACCAGTTACCCATTACCACCACTCTTTTTAGTCATGGCGACGCAAAACCCATTAGAAAACGAAGGCACGTACCCACTGCCTGAAGCGCAGCTTGACCGTTTTTTAATGCACTTAAACCTTGATTATCCTAGTGCCGAAACTGAGTGCCTTATTTTGCGTCAATCGCGTAAAGAAGCACAAACGCATCAACTGCCAACAATCGACCCAGTTGCTCAAGCCGATGTTTTTGCGGCGCGCGATCAAGCATTAGAGATTTATTTAGCCGATCCGCTAGAGCAGTACATCGTTGAAATTATTATGGCCACTCGTCAGCCAGCACGTTACAGCGCCGAGTTAGCCAAATGGTTAGAATATGGCGTCAGTCCGCGTGCAACTATTTCATTAGAGCGCTGTGCCCGCGCCCGCGCGTGGTTACACAACCGTGACTTTGTCTCACCTGAAGATATTCAAGCCGTTGCACCTAATGTATTACGCCACCGTCTGCTATTGAGCTATCAAGCACAAGCAGAGGGTGTGACAGCGGATCAGGTTATCAACCATATTCTTAGCCAAGTAGCCGTACCTTAAAGGCGCAATTGCATGTTGATATTAGTAAGTATACTCGCGCTATGATTCACGATACTCAGTCATTGCCGCTTTATAGCGATGGTGTAAACCTCACCGAGCAAGAACTCATTGCCTGCCAAAGTCTGTCGCGGGCGATCCCCGATCGTCAATCGCGGGCTAAAGCCGCCTTGTCAGGGCATCGTAGTAGCCTGATTAAAGGTCGCGGTATGGAGTTTGCTGAAGTACGTCATTACCAAAATGGCGATGACGTCCGCACTATTGACTGGCGCGTCACTGCGCGTACTGGTGTGGCACACACAAAATTGTTTGTTGAAGAGCGCGAACGCCCTATTCTGCTGCTAATAGATTTAAGCCACAGCGCTTATTTTGGCTCACAACTCCTACTGCAATCTGTGCAAATTGCTCACCTTGCCACTACGCTAGGCTGGAATGCGATTAACCATGGCGACCGCCTAGGCGCACTGATTGCCAGTGAATCTACTCATTTAGAACTTAAACCTCGCAGTCGTCGCCAGGGTATTTTGCAGTTAACCTCAGGGTTAATTGACGTTCATCAACAACAGTTAAGCCAAATTAATCAGCTTGTGTCAGACCCTGACCATATGTTTAAAGCGTGTCAGCGGTTACAACGTATTGCTAAGCCGGGGTCATTGATTTGGATTATTAGTGACGGCCAACATATTAATCAGCAGTGTTTAGCCCCGCTTACAGAGTTGTCTCGTCACTGTGATATTGGCGCATTTTTGGTCACCGATCCTCTCAGGCAAGGCACATTAGCTTTGCCCAAGCAGTTCACTTTACCCGTGCGAGATGGTCAACAACAGCTATCGTTAACTCGCCAAAGCTATGAAGCATGGTTGGCAAACCAGCAATCACAACAACAGCAATTTATTAACCTAATGAATTTAATTAAAGTACAACCTAAATTAATTGATGCAGCAAAACCGCTCAGTGCCCAATTGGATATTTTACGTTAAATGACAAACTCAAATTCGCCAATGCCGCCAATAACAACCGATGCCAATGCGTCGCCATTAGCACAGTTGCAAGACATCAAACTTCCTGAACAGATTAGCTCAATGCCAATCGCACCCGGTTATTGGATAATTGCCGTATTCATTATTGCCGTTGCGATTTGGCTTGGTTATCAATTTTATAAAAAATATCAATATCATGCGCCAAGAAGAATGGCACTCACCCTGTTGAATCAATACGATATTAACGACGATGGCTTTGCCGCGCAGGTCAACAGCTTACTTAAACGTACTGCCATGACTTATTTACCTCGCGAAAACCTAGCCAAACTCAATGGTCAACCGTGGTTTGATTGGTTAGATACCCGCCTGCCTGACAAACAACAGCAAATCATAGGCCCATTACTGGTTAAGCGTCACCAGGCCAGTGGTCTAACGTTGGACGAAAAACAGCAATTGGCGTCACTTGCAAAAACATGGCTTAGCAACAAACACACCTTTAGCGACGCTTCGTTAACGCTTAACAATAATGTGCAGGAGGCCTAATGTTAGCTTTATATTGGCCATGGTTACTGCTGTTACTGCCTTTACCACTTTTGATAAAACAAACCAAAACCACTGATGTCGGCGGACACTTACACATACCCGGTATTGCGACAACCACCACGGTGACTCATACCCATAAAAATAAACAAAGCCGAAAACGTTACTGGGTAATGTGGACCTTGTTATTACTTGCCATCGCCAGACCGCAATGGTTAGGCGATCCCATTGAGTTGCCTTCAAAAGGCCGTGATTTAATGATGGCCGTTGACCTTTCAGGTAGCATGCAAATTGAAGACATGGAAATTAATGGCCAAACCGTTAATCGCTTTACCTTAATTCAACACGTACTCAGTGATTTTATTGAGCGTCGTAAAGGCGACCGACTCGGGCTTATCTTGTTTGCCGATCATGCTTATTTGCAAGCACCCTTAACCCAAGACAGACGCTCAGTAGCGACTTTTTTAGACGATGCCCAAATTGGTTTAGTCGGTAAACAAACGGCAATTGGCGAAGCTATCGCATTGGCGGTAAAACGCTTCGATCAAGTCGACGAGAGTAACCGCGTATTAATTTTATTAACCGACGGCTCAAACAACGCTGGTAATATTGAACCTGAAGTGGCAGCGCAAATTGCAGCTAAGCGTAACATCACCATTTACACTATTGGTGTCGGTGCAGAAGTACTTGAACGCCGCACTATCTTTGGTAAAGAACGCATTAACCCCTCAATGGATTTAGATGAAACGCAATTGAAAAAATTAGCCGAAATGACCAATGGTTATTATTTCAGAGCCCGCAACAGTGAAGAGTTAAACAGCATTTATCAACAAATCGATAAACTAGAACCGGTCAGTCGCGACCAACTGAGCTATCGCCCTAAAAGTGAATTGTTCTATTGGCCTTTATTATTGTCATTGCTCATCAGTTTATTCATTGTGTTACAACAGCAATGGCCAACGGTTTTTACTCCTAAAACCAAGGAGACAAACTGATTATGTTGCATTTTATTCGACCAGAGTGGCTATTTGCCCTACTCCCAGTAGCCTTAGTCAGCTTATTTTTTTGGCGCAGACACAGCCAGCAGTCGGCGTGGAAGCAATATATCGCGCCTCATCTAAGTCAGCTGTTAATCACGCAAGGTACAGACAATAAAAGCCAGCCTAAATGGTTGTTAATCGCGTGCTGGATTATCGCGGTTATTGCCTTAGCGGGACCTGCTGTTAATAAACAAAACTTACCCGTATTTGCAACAGAGCAAGGCCGAGTGTTGATCATGGACATGTCATTATCGATGTACGCCACCGATTTAAGTCCCAACCGTTTGTCCTATGCGCGCTTTAGAGCCACTGACTTATTAGCAGAGTTAAAAGAAGGTGAAACCGGCCTTATTGCCTACGCTGGTGATGCATATACCATCAGTCCTTTAACCCGCGACACGGCAACCATTCTTAATTTATTACCGACACTATCACCAGAGATTATGCCGACAAAAGGATCTAACCTCTCTTCAGCACTGACACTTGCCGAAAATCTACTGGCGCAAGGCGGACATGTACGTGGTGATATTATTTTAATGACCGACGGAGTGTCAGATGCCCAATTCAATCAAGCCGCTAAAGCATTAAAAAATAGCCGCTACCGCTTATCCATTATGGCATTTGGAAGTAAACAAGGTGCGCCAATTAGTTTAGGTGATGGCCAATTACTGCGCGACAACAGCAATGAAGTGGTGGTGGCTAAAACAGATTACGGTTTATTACAAAAGTTAGCTCAACAACACCAAGGGATTTTAGTGCCCGCACAAACCGACGGCAGCGATATCAACACGCTCACCGACTGGTTAGCCATTGATGGTGATGCCACCGAAACAGAACTTGCCGGTGAATCTTGGCAAGATTTAGGACCTTACCTCGCAATGTTATTGGTATTACCTATGCTCATCAGTTTTCGCCAGGGATTATTGACACTTCTATTAAATCCCGCTTTTTTACTTGGCAGCCTTATGGGGTTAACGGCTATCAATAGCCAACCTGCACACGCATCGCTATGGCAAGACTTATGGCAGACTCAAGATCAACAAGCACAATCGGCGTTTGAACAAGGCGACTTTACCCAAGCCGCTGATACCTTTAAAGATCCACAATGGCAGGCATCTGCACATTACAAAGCCGGTGATTATCAGCAAGCCCTTGAAGGTTTTGAGCAAGATAGCAGCGCCAATGGTTTATATAATCAGGGTAATGCATTAATGCAACTAAGCGACTACCAAGAAGCCATTAAGCGTTATCAGCAAGCTATTGAATTACAATCACCTTTTACTGAAGCTCAACAAAATTTAGAAGTCGCAAAAAAGAAACGTGATCAACAAAAAGAACAATCGTCAAATCAAGATGAATCTGGCGAGGGTGAGCAATCAAACGATTCAAACTCAGATCAATCTAGCCAAGACAAGTCATCATCGTCTGAGCAATCACAATCTGATGAGGCCGACAATCAACAAGACGGGCAGCAATCAGACAATAATCAACAAAGCGATGCTGACAATCAACAACAGCAATCGCCGCAAGATGATGCGAGTGAGCAGGCTAATGACTCACAAAGCAATCAATCACAAAACAATGACCAACAAAGTAATCAATCACAAAGCAATGCTTCAGATGATTCACAGCAAGATAGCCAGCAACAATCAGGCTCTGAACAACAAGCGGATAAAGAGCAACAGCCTAATGACAATAACCCAGCGTCAAATGAGCAATCTGCTGCCGACAGCGGGCAAAATGATCCACAGTCACAACAAACAGGCCAACAGCCTAGCGACAGTGAACCATTAAGTAACGAAGCCAGCATGCAAGCTGCAACTGAAGCCGCCGAAGAACAAACTAACCAACAACAGCAGCAAATGAGTGCAAACGCAGCGCCACAAGCGCCGACAGAAAAACCATCAGAAACATCTTCTGAAGTGATTTCAGCATCGCAAGTGAATCCAAATGATTTACCTGCAGATATGCAACGGGCATTACGTGCCATAAACGAAGATCCACAAGTGCTCATTCGCAACAAAATGCAGCTTGAATATCAAAAGCGTCGTCAAAATAGTCAACCGTCAAAGGATAATGAACAGTGGTAATCAGAACTCTATTTAGCCTATTGCTATTTATTATTGCTTCACCCGCTTTTGCACTTAGCCAAGTGCAAGCCACCGTCGATAGAAATCCCGTGGCTGAAGGTGAATACTTTGTATTGGATATCGTGGCCGATGACGATCTCAATGCCGGTGCACTCGACACATCCGTCTTACTTGATGATTTTATTGTGGGTAGAACCAGCGTCGGTCGCAGCACTAAAATGGTTAACTTTGACACCACGCGCGAAACCCGCTGGCAAGTCTTATTGTCGCCAAAAACCACCGGGACTGTCATCATCCCAGCATTTAATATCAAAGATGTCAGCTCAACACCCATTGCCTTGAAAGTGATGCCATCGGGCGCATCAGCAGATGAAGTACAAAATGTCTTCATTAAAGTACAAACCAATGCTTCTGAAGCGTATGTGGGCCAATTAATTACATACAAAGTTAAATTATATCTGGCAGTAGAGCTACAGCGCGGCGTATTAAGTGCCCCCGCCGTTGAAGGCGCTCAAATTAAACAAATTGGCGAAGACAAAGACGGCAGTGAAATACTCGACGGACGTCGCTTTAGAGTCATTGAGCGCACCTACGGCATTATTGCCGATCTGCCTGGCGAGCTTGTCATCAATGGCGCAAGTTTTTCCGGTGATGTCTTAGTTGAAGCGCAGCGTCGTGGTGGCATGTTTGGCTTTAATGAAAGCCGACCGATGCAAACAGAAGCCGAGCGTGAGGTGATTCAAATCAACTCAACACCACCCAGTTATCAAGGTAAATGGTTGGTGAGCGACATCGCCATGTTAAAAGAAACCTGGCCAGAAGATGTCACCGAATTTGAGGTCGGTAGCCCAATTACCCGTACCATTAGCCTTATTGCCTCTAATACTGACGACACTAGCCTGCCCGATATTGATATCCCGCTAGCGGAAGGATTGAAAGCATACCCAGAAAAACCGCTTAGACAAACTTTTGTGCGCGACAATCAAGTGGTGTCGCAATACAGCCTGACGACCGCCATAGTGCCAACAAAACCTGGCACGTATGTCCTACCTGAAATTCGCGTGCCATGGTGGAACCCGCACCTTAAAAAGCAACAGTTTGCCACCTTGCCACAACGCACCATCACAGTGATTGGCAGTAGCGCAACCACTACCGATATTCCCGCAGCAGATAGTTTCACTCCAACAACAAACAGTGAATACTGGCCAATCGTCAGTGCTGTGTTTGCGGTGCTGTGGTTAATCACTCTCGTGTTATGGCGCAGAGCGGTGGCGGCAAGTTACTTATTCAACCCAGATGAAAGCCCAAAAAAAGCGAATACACCGCGAAAAACAGCCACCACAGGGCTAAACGCGATTATTCATGCATGTGACAGAAATGACAGCAGCGCGGCCATTACTGCAGTACAAGCCTATTTTAGCGAACGTTGTGGTTCAGCCATGACCTTAAGCCAAATCAGCGAATTATCACCGGCTTTAGCCCTTGCCATTAATAAATTGCAAGCAGACAAATACAGCCGCCAGCCTCAAGCGATGGATAAAAAATCATTGATGGATGCTATTTTGGCGTATAAAGAGCAGCCTCATTCCAAATCAACATCCCTCATCGCAGACCTAAATCCTTAATGGCTTAGTCTTTCACCTCAGTGTCCAGTAACGGCTAAGTAAAGCATCAACGATGGTGCTGAGGTGATTTATCTTGCTATTGCCGCTCGGGCTTTTTAAGCTACTGGACATGTTTAACTAAAAAAAGTTAAAAAATGTTCGGATCCCTACGAAAGAAAAAGACAGATGTCGCGGTCTTATCTGACATGGTAACAAAACAACGACGATACGATAGCCTTGTCAGGGCACTTCACACCGACATTTTCCGTTACGCCTTTTGGCTATGCGGAGATAAACATGTTGCAGAAGATATCACTCAAGAAACGTTCTTACGAGCGTGGCGTGCTTTGGATTCTTTAAAAGATGATAAAGCCGCAAAAGCCTGGCTCATTACCATTTTACGACGGGAAAATGCCAGACGTTTTGAGCGC
Organism: Shewanella sp. MF05913; assembly: GCF_059758095.1. Lineage (NCBI taxonomy): Bacteria > Pseudomonadati > Pseudomonadota > Gammaproteobacteria > Alteromonadales > Shewanellaceae > Shewanella > Shewanella sp. MF05913. The sequence continues at coordinate 39,769 of NZ_JCAYNT010000001.1, read as the reverse complement.
AAACAATTTGACTATAGTGATGTTGAACAAGAGTTACTTGAAGATGTTTTTTCGTCAAGTAATGAAGATCAAACAGAACAATATTGGCTTCGTCGCCAAATAGGTAAGCTCGATATCGAATACCGAGAACCTTTGTTATTGCAACTGATTGGTGGATTTAGTGGCGATGAAATTGCCGATATGCTCGAATTGAACCGCAATACGGTCATGACGCGCCTATTCAGAGCTAGAAACCAATTAAAAGAAGCATTAGAAGCACCAGAGGTAAGAGGTCAATCAAATGGATGATCTACAATTTCGTCGTCAAGCATATGGCGATCCAAACAATCAATCCGACGAGTTTTTAGCGCACCTTGCTGAAAATGAAGACGATGCTAAATTTGTCAAAGACCTAAAAGCATTTGACCAAAAATTGACTCAGGCATTGGCTATTGATGTACCTGAAGGACTGGCTGATAAATTATTATTGCGACAGCAATTAAGCCAACACCAACAGACCAAAAAGCGTGGCCGATATATGATGGCCATGGCAGCATCGGTTGCTTTTGTCGTGGGCGTCAGTTTTAGCATGTTACGGTTTACCCCAGTGAATTTATCTGAGAACTCATTAGCACACGTTCACCATGAAACTAAAGCATTAGTGATGGAACAAGACATAGGCTTTAATGATGTTAATTTTAAACTGGCTAGCCTAAAAGGTCTGAGCGACTCTAAATTCATCAAACAACCGGGACGAGTGTTTTACACCTCATATTGTGATTTCCAAGGGGTAAAATCACTGCACTTGGTGATGGCGGATGAATTAGGTAATAAAGTCACTTTATTTATTGTGCCTGCTGAAAGTCGCATGGTATTAGAAGAAGCCTTTGCAGACAATCAATACAAAGGACAAAGCTTTCAAACAGCAAATGCCTATATGGTTCTTGTTGGCGAGCCTGCATCTGACTTAGATTTTGTCAAAAAAGAAGTCGAAAACACCTTTATTTAACACTGAAGTTGTATCACTAAAAATCCGCTATTCCATTGAATAGCGGATTTTTTTTGATCATGAAAAAATCAAAGTGTGAGCCAGCGCAAAGTTCTGCTAGGATTGCGACATAAAAATAATCTACAGGACGAAAATATGGAAATTCAAACACCAATCATCATTACATTTGTTGGATATTTAATCCTAATGATGGGCATAGGCTACTGGGCTTATCGTAAAACAGACACGGTAGACGACTATATACTTGGCGGCAGGAAAATGGGCCCGGCCGTAACAGCACTGAGTGTGGGTGCTTCCGACATGTCAGGCTGGTTATTATTAGGCTTACCTGGCGCGGTCTATCTCAGCGGTTTAGGCGAAGCATGGATAGGCTTTGGCTTGATTTTTGGTGCATGGCTAAACTGGTTATTTGTCGCCAAGCGCTTACGTATTTACACCCAAATGGCAGATAACGCCCTCACATTGCCAGACTTTTTCGAAAATCGTTTTAATGACAGTCATGGTTTATTAAGATTAGTGTCTGCTGTGACCATTTTAGTGTTTTTCACATTTTATGCATCTTCAGGCATGGTAGGTGGCGCAATATTGTTTGAAAAAGTTTTCGGCCTCGATTATACCGTCGCCTTGATTATTGGCTCGTTCATTATTGTGTCATACACATTTGTAGGTGGTTTTTTTGCCGTAAGTTGGACTGATTTTTTCCAAGGTTGTTTAATGTTATTGGCCTTGATTATTGTCCCCGTAGCCATATTTAGTCAGCCCGATACACAAGTTGGTTTTGAACAAATAGACCCTGAGATGTTGTCATTTATTAACGACAACACCACGGTTTTAGGTTTAGTGTCTTTATTGGCTTGGGGCTTGGGTTATTTTGGGCAACCGCATATTTTGTCGCGTTTTATGGCCATTGGCGATCCAAAAGATTTAGTGCTGTCTCGTCGTATTGCCATGAGTTGGATGATGTTATCGTTAGTTGGTGCCTTGGCCACTGGTATAGCTGGCAGTTTGTACTTTGCCGCTGAGCCATTAGAAAACGCTGAAACGGTTTTCATTAACTTAGCACATGTAGCCTTTAACCCATGGATTGGTGGCTTACTGATTGCCGCCATTTTATCGGCTATTATGAGCACGATCGACTCGCAACTGCTGGTTTGCTCGAGTGTGATTACCGAAGATTTTTACCTTAAATGGTTACGCCCTAAAGCCAGTGACAAAGAGCTGATGCTGGTAGGACGCTTTGGTGTTATCGCCATTGCTTTAGTGGCTGGCATTGTGGCCTTAAACCCTGACAGCAGTGTGCTAGGGTTAGTGAGCTACGCTTGGGCAGGCTTTGGCGCAGCATTTGGGCCGGTGGTCTTAATGTCATTGTTTTGGCGTGGCTATAGCCGCAATGGTGCAATATTAACCATTCTTGTTGGAGCGATTACCGTGGTGGTATGGAAACAGCTTACTGGCGGCTTATTCGATTTATATGAAATCGTTCCGGGCTTTTTATTAGCCACATTAGTTGGCGTTGTGGTGAGTAAACTGTCACCTCCTGCCCCTAAAACAATGGCTGATTTTGATAACTTTAATGCTGCGTTAAAATCATAATTTGCTAACGACTTTGCGCTTAATTAATCATTAGCGCCTAATCCACCATTCGCATTTGGATAACACAATTGCACTTGGGAAACACAATCTCGCCCTGAGGTTGTGTTTCTTTTCCCGCCGGCTTATTTACCCTCTTGTTTTTTAACGTTTATATTACATTTTGTACAAATGAATGTTTTTTAATTAATGTATTTCTTAAAAATGTGAGTGAAGCGTATTTACATATACTGCCATGCTATCAAACACCTAGGACACAGTCACAAAGCATAATTAACTTAATATTAACAACAACTAACATCTGGTCGGAGTTGTTAGTGGCATACCACTTACCTAAGATGCACCAGACTTTACGCTGTGAGTGGTCCAACAAGTTAATTCTTGTTCGTCACAGTAATAATAAATGGGAAATAATAATGAATAAGTTCAACAAGACTCTTCTTGCTACAGCAGTATTACTTGCTAGCACTCAAGCTTCTGCTGCAGGCTTTCAACTTAATAGCCAATCAGCAACAGGCATTGGCCGTGCAATGGCCGGCGATGCAGTTATTGCCGACAATGCCTCAGTGTTATCACGTAACCCAGCAGCAATGGCATTATTTGATAACTCCTCATTATCTCTAGGTGCTGTGTACGCCGATATCGATGTGTCTGTGTCTGATGTAACGGGTTCATACGGTGGCCAGGCTGTTGACTATGGCAGCGAACACGATGCTGCAGACTCAAAAGTCATTCCTAATTTTTATTATATTAATCCAATCGATGATAAATGGGCCTTTGGTGTCGCTGCATTTAGTAACTATGGTACAGGTACAGATTTAACTGCATTAGCAGACCGAACGCCAACCGTTGGCGGTAATACTGTGCCATTACCAACACCGGTAGACTTACTGGGTAACACCGAAGTGGTTACCATTAACTTAAACACCAGTGTGTCATACCGTATAAACGAGCAGTGGAGCTTAGGTTTAGGCCTTGATGCCGTATATGGCAGCGGAACGTTGACTCGTACCACAGAAAACCCACAAATAGGCAGTATTGTTGACGTTGAAGCCGATGGTTGGGCGTTAGGCGGTATTGCTGGTGTGGTATATGAAATGAATGAAAATAATCGTTTTGGCCTAAGCTACCGTTTAAGCCCAACATTAACCGCTAAGGGTGATGTTAATTATGCTTATTCAGAATATAACGAAATTGATATCCCAATTGCCGATATTGCTCAGTTTGCCGGTTTTCACCAGCTAACCAATGATTTTGCAGTGCATTACACCGCACAATGGACTAACTGGAGCAAGTTTGACCGGATCGAAGTGATCGACGGCGACAACGGTGTTTCGCAAACTGACTTAAAAGAATACCACTGGAAAGACTCGTGGTTCTTAAGTTTAGGCGCGACCTACAATCTTACAGAAGATTGGACATTACGTGCAGGTATTGCCTCAGATGAAGGTGTTGTTGATCAGCACTCATCATTGTCAATCCCAGATTCTGATCGCACCTGGTATACCGCCGGCGTTAGCTATGATTTAACCAATAAATCTAGCATTGATTTTGGCATTGCATTTGTTCGCGGTGAAGATGTTACCGTATTAGAAAACAGTGCCATCCTGCCTATGGTACCGGGATTAGACAGCGAGATTTCAGCACAAACTCGCTCAAATGCGGTGTATTACTCAGTGCAGTACAACTACAGTTTTTAAGCCTGTCGGCATGTTAAATGCCTAACATGCAGCAGTGGTAAACACTAATAGGGTTTACCACTTCTGATCTATCCAACTAAACCGCCTTTAACTGGCGGTTTTTTTATATCTATTAGGACTAATATATAAATTTTTCTAATACACCTATTGCGTAAAAAACCAAAGTCCATTAGAATTTTCTTATAGACTTTATATAGGTGCTACCATTATGTCTCGCTTACTCACGTCATTTTCTCTTATTGGTGCACTATGCACTGCGATTTCTTTTCCGATATTTGCGGCATCTGAAGCATTTGATACACTGACAATACAATATTCTACTCATGCACAGCCACGCGTATTTGACGCAAAAGTAGAAGCAGTTAAAGCGGCTACGGTATCAGCACAAACCTCTGGTCGAATTATTAATATTCATTACGATGTGAATGATTTGGTACCTCAAGGCGCTGCATTACTTGAAATTACCAATAAAGAACAAGGTGCAGGACTGGCAGGCGCAGAAGCGGAACTCGCAAAAGCCGAAGCCGTAAACAGTGAAGCTCAAGCACAGTACACGCGTTATAAAGAATTATTTCCCAAAGGTGCCATATCAAAAGGGGCGATGGATGAAGCAACAGCAAAAGCAAAATCATCCGCACAAGCAGTAAGCAGTGCTAAAGCTCAGCTTGTTAAAGCCAACGAAAGCTTAAATTACACGATTGTCAGTGCGCCTTTTAGTGGCCGTGTTACCCAGCGTTTTGTCGAACAAGGCGAAACCATTTCATACGGTCAGGCACTGTTTTCTGGTTACGACACTCAACATCTTAGAGTGGTGTTTCAAGTATCACAGCAAGATTTACTCAGCATTCAACAACTTGAGAATATCCGCATTCAATTAGCTAACGGCAAGGTCATTGAGGCGAACGATATCAATCCATTTAACTTTGCCGACCCGATCACTCACAGCCATGCTGTACGCGTCAATTTTATTAACCCAAACGACACCGACAACCTTGTTGGGCAATGGGTAAAAGTATTGTTTGAGCAAACGAGTCAACCAAGCTTAATGGTGCCAATGTCTGCGATTCATCAGGTAGGTGATCTCACCTCTGTATACCGCAAAAACGGTGACAAAATTGTACTCAGCCAAGTGCGATTAGGGTTTATGGATAGCGCCAAACAACAAGCTGAAGTGTTATCGGGTTTGATGCCATCGGATGAGATCATCATCGACGCGGCACAATACTTAATTAATGCCAATGTCACCAAGGTGAAGGAGTAATTTATGTCACCTTCAGAGCGCTCATCTCGTTTAGGCATCTCAGGCAAAATCGCCAGTGCGTTTCAACACAGTGCAATAACGCCTTTATTAGCCATATTGGGGTTATTGTTAGGTATTTTTGCCGTCATCATTACCCCTAAGGAAGAAGAGCCGCAAATCGATGTGACCTTTGCCGATGTATTCATTCCATACCCTGGCGCTACGCCAACCGAAGTTGAAAACCAAGTTACCCTTCCGGCTGAACAGATTATTTCAGAAATTAAAGGCATTGATACCCTGTACTCATTTTCGCAACCTGACGGGGCATTAATTATTGCGATTTTTGATGTCGGTGTACCACGAGATGAAGCCGTGGTTAACCTCTACAACCAGTTATATTCCAATAGTGATAAATTTAATTATGCTGCCGGAATTGGTGAACCGCTCATCAAGCCTCGTGGTATCGATGACGTGCCGATTGTCGGACTCACTTTATGGTCGAAAGACCCTAACATGACAGCGGAGCAGCTAACCTCGGTAGCCTCTGTGGTAGAAACGGAGCTTAAACGGATCCCTGGCACCCGCGAGATATACAGCCAGGGCCAACATGAGTTGGTGTTAAATGTGCGCTTAGACCCCATCAAGATGAACAGTTATGGCATCACATTTACCGACATCAGCAGCGCGTTACAAGACAATAATCAGACGTCTGCATTAGGGTCACTCACGCAATACAATCAAGAAATCAAACTGCAAACCGGCGAGTTTTTACGCAATATCGATGATGTAAAGAATTTATTAATCAAGGTCAATCAAGCCACCACAACGGGCGCTGCTGGCGTAGTGTATTTGGCAGATGTTGCCGACATTCAATTACAAAGCGACATTCCTAAACAAAGTGTATGGCATGTTAATCAACAAGGCAGTTACCCCGCTGTAACCATAGCCATCGGTAAACAAGCTGGCCAAAATGCCGTCGATATTGCCAATGCAGTGTTGGCCAAAGTTGAGGCGGTCAATAATGTGCTGATCCCTGATAATGTTGAGGTGGCTATCTCACGTAATTACGGCCAAACCGCCGGTGACAAGTCCAACACGCTTATTTTTAAACTGATATTTGCGACTTCTGCTGTAGTGCTATTAGTACTGTTCACTATGGGAGTTCGCGAGTCCGCGGTGGTGGGTATTGCCATTATCATTACCCTCGCTATCACTTTGTTTGCCTCGTGGGCGTGGGGATTTACCTTAAATCGCATCTCGTTATTTGCGCTTATCTTTTCCATCGGGATTTTGGTCGACGATGCCATTGTGGTGGTTGAGAATATTCACCGTCATATGGCGCTCAGTAATAAATCCATCAGCGAGCTTATTCCGCATGCTGTCGATGAAGTGGGTGGCCCCACTATTCTAGCAACGTTCACTGTTATCGCGGCGTTACTCCCCATGGCGTTTGTATCAGGCTTGATGGGGCCTTACATGAGCCCTATTCCTATTAATGCCAGTATGGGTATGCTGATATCATTGTTAATTGCTTTTATCATGACCCCCTGGTTAAGTAGTCACTTGCTCAAACCACATAAACATCACAGCAATGATGATCATAATACCGAACAAGAAACGGCACTTTCCCGCTTTTTTACAACGTTAATGAGTCCATTTTTAATCGGTGAACATGCCTCTAAAGCCCGTAAAGGATTAATGCTTGTTATCACGTTGCTTATTGCATTTGCCGTGGCGTTACCGGTATTTCAAGCGGTAGTGCTCAAAATGCTGCCGTTTGATAATAAGTCTGAGTTTCAAGTAATGGTTGATATGCCTGAGGGAACACCAGTTGAGCAAACTCAGCGTGTACTGCAAGAGTTAAGTCAATACCTGACAACCGTTGAAGAAATTGAGCACATTCAGCTTTACGCTGGTACTCATGCGCCAATGAATTTTAACGGTTTGGTAAGACATTACTTTTTACGCAGTAGCCAAGAACTAGGCGATATTCAAGTCAATTTGGTGGATAAAAAGCACCGCGATCGCGACAGTCACACTATTGCATCATCAGTACGTGAACCCTTACAACGTATTGCCTTGCAATATAACGCCAACGTAAAAATTGTTGAAGTGCCCCCTGGACCACCGGTGTGGTCACCCATTGTGGCGGAAGTGTATGCTCCAACAACACAATTACGAGAGCAAGCCGCCAATGACTTATTACAGCGGTTTAAAAATACTGATTATGTCGTCGACATGGACATCTTCTTACCCGCTCAACAACAGCAATGGCAAGTCGTGATAGACCGCAGTAAAGCGCGTTTACTTGGCGTGTCTTACAACAGCATTATCGATGCGATTAACAGTGCAGTTAATGGCAATGACGCCAGTTATTTGCACATACCTGAACGTAAGCACCCTACGCCAATTCGCTTACAAGTCGATGAAGCTGCAAAAGTGAATTTACAGCAAGTACTGCAATTGCGGGTGGCAAGTCAAAACGGCGCTCAAATTGCCCTTACCGAACTGGTTACAGTTAAACAACGCACCATTGATGCACCTATTGTTCACAAAAACATGGTCCCGATGATCATGGTTGTTGCTGATATGGCTGGCCCTACGGGTAGTCCATTGTACGGGATGTTTGACATGGTGAGCCAAATTAACCATGAAGCAGAACAAGGTGAGCTTAACTACCCTATTGAACAACATTTAGTTAACCAGCCAGATGGGTTAACTGATGTGGCCATTTTATGGGATGGCGAATGGAAAATCACCTACGAAACCTTCAGAGATATGGGCATTGCTTATGCCGTTGGTATGATTGCGATTTACTTACTGGTCGTCGGACAATTTAAGTCTTATGTCGTCCCCTTAGTGATTATGGCTCCTATTCCATTAACCATTATTGGTGTTATGCCGGGTCATGCATTATTAGGGGCGCAATTTACCGCACCGTCAATGATTGGCATGATTGCACTCGCCGGGATTATTGTTCGAAACTCGATTTTGCTGGTCGATTTTATTAACCAGCAAACGGCTGCCGGCTTGCCATTAGAGCAGGCTGTCATTCACTCTGGCGCGGTCAGAGCCAAACCGATTATGTTAACCGCGATGGCGGCCATTATTGGTGCCCTATTTATTATCGACGACCCTATTTTTAATGGGTTAGCGATAAGCTTAATTTTCGGAATTTTTATCTCAACCATTTTGACGCTAATTGTGATCCCAATACTGTATTTTTCAGTGATGAAATCAAAAATGGCTGCAAAAATTACTCAGTAGTTATTTTGTTATTGGGCATTAAGCCCAAAGGAGCTCTCGATGTCGTTAGAAAGAAGTATTATGGCCTTTGCTGGCTTTATGATTTTGTTGTCTTTAGTGCTTATGGCAACCGTTAGCCAACATTTTATCTGGCTTACTGTGTTTGTTGGCGCTAACCTATTCCAAAGTGCATTTACAGGTTTTTGCCCTGCAGCGATGATCATGAAGAAATTAGGGATTAAAACGGCAGCGCAAATAGCCTTAAACAAATAACCTCTGTAAAGGTTAACAATAAGGAATCTTGTGTTGAAAAAAGCTATTCTAATCACAATAAAACCAATATTGGCAGCATTGTTTATGGTGTCGGCGTGGTGTGCAACACCGGCGTTGGCAGTAGAGCAACAACCCAATGTGGCATGGCAAAAAATTAATAATAGCGCAACGTTAATCGATGTGCGCACCCCTGAAGAATTTGCAGCTGGTCATGTGAAGGGGGCTATTAATATTCCATTTCAAAATATTGTGACAGAGCTCGGAAAACTCAACCTCGCCAAAGATACTGAAGTCGTATTGTATTGCCGCAGTGGTCGCCGCAGCGGTATTGCTCAAAGTGCATTAGTCGATCAAGGTTATACCGCCACATACAATGCGGGTGGAATTGACTCATTAATGTCTGCACAATAATCATTTATGGCCTTAATCACATTAGGGCCATATATTTCTACATGATAGCCTCACAATCGAATGTCGACACTAAAGCCATTGCAACTCGTCATGTTTTATCTTCTTAATGATGGCCTTCTGACTGACTAGCTGATGCCAAATAAAAATACACGAATAAGTGTCACATAATCCAACTTTTTAGTTAAGCGCTTTCATCGAACACAACCCCCTACAAATGCAGTAAAACCACGCAACAACCTCACTCCACAAGAGAATACTAATTCAATAAAATCTAATAAAAATTCAAAATCAATATGTTAGAACACTTGTTAAAAAAGATCTTTTGTTAACATTTTATTTACAACAGGTTAATTTTTGATTACATTTTATTCCGTTAAGCAAACATAGCTTATCGATAAAACATAATTAGAAAGACAATATTTAACCCTGATAACATGGAAGATAAAATGAAAAAAAATCAACATAAGGCTGTTGTGCTTAGCATGACAGCATTGGCGTTAGCCATCTCAACTCAAGTCAATGCCGCACCAAGCCCGTTAACCCTTTCTTTAACAAATCAACAGATTGAACAACAGCCCCCTTTGCCTAAGCGTTATATCGTTAAATTTAGAAACGACAATGCAGCGCAAGTGATGAGTAATATTGCACTTAGCCAAAGCGCTAACGATGTCACTGATACCAGTAGTATGGACTATCAACCTCGTACCAATGAAGTCTTCAGCCAGCTAAGAGCGCTTAACAGTGTTAAAGCACGAGAAATGAAACGAATTGGTCGAAGCAATAGTTATTCAACCAAGCTCGACAGCACGTCTATTAGGGCATTGCGTCTGCGTCAAGATGTCGAATACGTAGAAGAAGATTTACCGCGTCGCTTATTAGCTGAAACCACCCCGTGGGGGCAAACTTATGTCGGCGCGACAGTATTGAGTGACAGCCAAGCAGGAAACCGTACCATTTGTATTATTGATTCGGGTTACGATCGCAGTCACAACGACCTAAGCGGCAATAATGTCACGGGGACCAATAACTCAGGTACCGGCAACTGGTATCAGCCAGGCAATAATAATGCGCATGGTACACACGTTGCGGGCACCATAGCGGCGATTGCCAACAATGAAGGCGTGGTGGGTGTTATGCCAAACCAAAATGCCAATATTCATGTAGTTAAGGTGTTTAACGAAGCCGGATGGGGTTATTCTTCTTCACTTGTTGCGGCTATCGATACCTGTGTTAATTCAGGTGGCGCGGATGTGGTCACAATGAGTTTGGGCGGCAGCGGCTCAACCACCACCGAGCGTAATGCATTAAATACCCATTTCAATAATGGCGTATTATTGATTGCTGCTGCAGGTAACGCCGGTGACAGCAGTTACAGTTACCCAGCATCGTATGACAGCGTGATGTCTGTTGCTGCGGTAGACAGCAATCGCGACCATGCTGCATTTTCACAATACACCGACCAAGTTGAGATTTCTGGCCCGGGTGAAGCGATTTTATCAACGGTGACTGTCGGCGAAGGCCGCACTGCAGATATCACTATTGCTGGCCAATCTTACTTTAATAATGGTGTTGTTCCGCATAATCGCTTAACGCCATCTGGCAGTAGCTATGCGTCAGCACCCATTAACGCAAGCGCTACTGCGACATTGGCAGAGTGTAGTGTCAATGGCACAAGCTTTAATTGTGGCAGCATGAGTAATAAAATTTGTTTGGTGGAGCGTGTAGGTAATCAAGGCGCTAGCTACCCAGAAATCAACGCCGTTAAAGCGTGTAAAACCGCAGGTGCAAAAGGCATTATTGTTTACAGTAACACCGCATTGCCTGGCTTACAGAATCCGTTTTTAGTTGATGCAAACAGTGAAATTACAGTGCCATCTATGTCTGTTGACCGCGCAACAGGTTTAGCGCTACGAGCCAAAATTGGCCAATCGGCTACGGTTTCAAACTTGGGCAATCAAGATTATGAATACTATAACGGCACGTCAATGGCGACACCGCATGTGTCGGGCGTCGCAACATTAGTGTGGAGTTACCACCCAGAATGCAGTGCGACTCAGATCCGTGCAGCACTAAATGCAACGGCAGATGACTTAAATGTGGCAGGCCGCGACAACAAAACTGGCTTTGGTATGGTCAATGCTACTGCTGCAAAAGCTTATCTAGATGAATCATGTACTGGCCCAACCGATCATGGTACCGGCTCAGGTGATAACGAGCTTGAAAAAGGGGTAGTTAAAACCGGTTTAGCTGGGGCAAAAAGTGATGAACTTTATTATTCGCTTGATGTACCAGCAGGGGCAACAAATCTAAGCTTTACCATGAGTGGTGGTACGGGTGATGCTGACATGTATGTTCAGTATGGCGCTTCGCCAACCACGAGCAGTTACGATTGTCGTCCGTGGAAAAGCGGTAATGCAGAGTCTTGCCCTATTGCTACGGCGCAATCAGGAACCTATTACGTGATGGTACAAGGTTACAGTGCCTTTAGCGGCGTAAGCTTAGTGGCTAATTATACTGCGGCAAGTTCTGGCAGCGGAACGGGTGGTCCAGCGATTTACACCAATACAAACAACTATACCATCCCAGATAACAACACCACGGGGATCACTAGCCCTATCACGGTAAGCCGTACGGGCAACTCTGGAACGGTATCGGTGTCGTTAGGTGTGATCCACACCTATATTGGCGATTTAAAAATCCAACTGATTAGCCCAACAGGCCAAAGCGTTGTGTTACATAACAATACCGGTGGCGGAACCGACAATATTACCCAAACGTACAGCGCAAAAATGACAGGCGTTGAGTCGAGCGGTGTATGGACACTGAAAGCGGTTGATAACGCTAACAGAGATACGGGTTATATTGATACTTGGACTTTAAGCTTTCAGTAACAGTCTTTGTTGAATTAAAAATAGCCACATTATGTGGCTATTTTTTTGTTCAACAATGCGTAAAATATTAAAAGTGTGGTTGTAATGTATTTAATACCGCAGGCTGTTGAATTTTACTGATCACATCAAAAATCGCTGCAAATGAATTGGGAGTACTGACATCGACCGCTAATTTTAATCTGCGAGCAATATCATTAGCTGATAGCACACCACGAATAGCATGATTTTTTCTATCTAACACTAAACAATGCTGCTGGCCCGCTGACTTTAACGTTTCAATTACGTCGCCAATTCTGGCATAGCTTAAGTCGTCATAATCGATAGCTTTTAACTGATCTTTGGCAATCATAAAGTCTGTGACGTTAAGTTGTTCACGTTGGTGCCCTTCAGCGACGCGTTTTAAAATCTCTTGGTTGTGTAAAGATTCAAAGCTTATCAAGCCAATAAATTCATTTTTATGATTAACCACTAATTTAAGACGTACATGAGACTTTTGCATCAAGCTTTCAACTTCTACAGCAGATGCATTAGATTCAATCACTAACGGGGTCACTTTCTTAAAGTCAGTGAAGATATTGACAGCAGAAGAAAGGATTGATATATCTTCGTGTGCTTCTGGAGAGGTTAACTCGTCGATTTTCTCTACTGGGTATAATGCTAATTTTTTCACAATAACATCCTTAATCAACTACCACCGCAGAATAACAAAATCATTGTTAATCAAACGGATAAGATAAACATATTGTTTGAAACATGCTTTGATTATCTGCCTGCGATTTTATTAGTACAATACCCTTTGAATTAAACTTTATTCATAATTAGTAAATTAAGGTTAAATTCACATTGTAATGATATGCAATGTGCTAAGCGCTTAGCGGCATTAAAGTAGTCGCATTAAAAGGCGCTTATCATTAAAAGCTTATCTTGATGTTTAAAAAGCGAATATTTTTGGTGAGATAAATACCTAGCTCATATGCTAATTAATCTGCTAACTAACCTGATAACTAATATGATGTGATAACCAATCTAATGTGATAACCAATTAATATGATAACCAATTAATATGATAAATAATGCAGAGTTAACACAGCGATGAGACATCGCTGTGTTTGATTAAATAATGTTTGAGCCTTAACACGAGAGGAAGCGTTAATATTAACTGCCTGACTCCCTCAGGATAAAGTAGGCCTAATGCGAATAACCAAAGGTCGAGTACCCCAAGTGCTCATTACTTAAGCTTTTCAGGTTCTATCATGACGCTGTTGTCTTTGTCAGAAAACCATACTTGCCCTTCACTAATACTGACTTGAAGCGCCATATTACGAGTGACAAAGACCTCGAGTTGCTTAACGGCTTCTTCAGGAAAGTTAACTACCGACAAGTTGTCATAACGACTTAATGCTTGTTGGTTTTGTTGCCACCAAATAGGCACACTGCGCCCGCCATAGGTATACAAAATAACTTGCTTGGCTCGGCCACTGGCTTTACGTAACCACTTTTCATCAGCTTGACCAAACTCAACCCACAAGTTAATTTCATCGCTTAAACTTTTATCCCATAATTCGGCTTCGTCATCGACACATAACCCTTTGCTAAACGCTAATGACTCCGATGCATTTAGTGCATAGGCTAATAATCGAACCATCATCCGCGTATCGGTTTCTGAAGGGTGCTGAGCAAGTGTAATAGCATGATCAGCATAGTAATGACGATCCATATCAGCAATTTGAAGTGCAACTTTATATACGGTAGCTTTGGCGGCCATTAGGCGATCTCAATAGGCATAAAAAAGCCGAGTCTACTACAAACTAGACTCGGCGTGTTAGTTGAGCACGCTTAAAACGTTATAACGCACCCGGTCGCAAATGTTTTGCCATCGGGAAATAAGCAATTAACTGAGCCACTTTGTCAGGGCTGGCGACAATCAGCATACGCTCGCCTTGCTCATAATGATCCGCAATCTCACTTAATTTAGGAATAGAGGTTCTATTTGCATCTCGGCGCAACAACTCATTGGTATCGCTATCAACGGCTTCATCACTAAAAATCACATCCAGTTTTTGCAATAATGGCATTGCCGCTATCGGTAACAAGTTTGCTGGAGTGTGCTCGGTCAACAATAAAATTTCACCTTGACGACTCATCTCTTGAAAAGCATCTGCATAACGCTGTTCAGTGAGATTATCGAATTTATCTTGATTGCTGTTAAAGAAGCGCTCCCAAAAGAGTCGGCGGTCTTTACCGTCGGCGAGGGTTTGCTGAACTTCCTCGCGTTTACTGGCCACAAAGTCAAATAATGGGGCTAAAGATGGTGGCAACATGGTTTCTAAACGTGAGCGGATAGTCCGAGCAAAAACAGGCGCAGCACCCGCGGTGCTAATCGCAACAACTAAGCGGCCACGGTCGACAATTGAAGGGGTAATAAAGCGACAATACGACGGATTATCGACCACATTGACCCAGATACCACGTTCATTGGCTAAGTCAGCAAAATCCATATTAAGCTGTTCATTTGCTGTGGCTAAATACACGATATCCACATGTGCAATATCGGCATCTGTCACTGCACGACGTGATAACGTAATACGTCCCTTTGCATGATAGGTCTCAATATCTTTAGCAACGTCAGGTGCAATAACATGAATAATGGCATCTGTACGCGACAACAAATCGAGCTTTCTCGTTGCCACCTCACCTGCGCCAACAAGCAACACACGTAAACCTTGAGTATCAACAAACAGTGGAAAATATTGCATTTAAATCTCAGTCTTGAACAATAGGGAATTGATGTTGGATCCAGGCTCGATAACCCCCAACCATAGAAGCAACTTGGGTATAGCCCATCAATTGCAAATTATAAGCTGCCAATGCAGCACGCTGGCCTGCACCGCAGTAGAGCAAAACTGGCGTATTTTTATCCGGAAAACGGTGTTCAATATCTCGTTCAATAATACCGCGACTTAAATGCTTAGCATTAGGCAAATGCCCCTGCAACCATTCATTGTCTTCACGTACATCGATTAATTGCCATTGTTCTTGTTGCTGATACTGCTCGATAGTCACTAACGTAACATGGGGCATAACTGATTCAACTAAACGAGCAAATGCAGGAGAGGCTTGCATAACGAGTCCTTAAAAAGATAACGCCACTTGATACAATGGCACCTACATACGTCAAAACCATAAAAAAGGTTTATTCAATAGCTTAAGAAAATAACAATTTTATACAAGTGTTTAGATAGATTTTATCTGTCTGTTTCAGTGAATGTTACGTAATATTCGTTAATCACTCATTAAAATAACAGTGGGAGGATTCATATCAGTTAATTGATATAGCTTATGAGTGTATACCCAATCACAGTCACCCACTTGGCTATAACATTCAGTTATGCGTTTCACTCTTTTGCGCGCTGCACTGCCAGCATAATTCAAAGCTGCCTTCATTTATTTCATGGCACTGAACACATTGCCATTGTGGCTGTTCTATTTCGAGGGCATCAAGTAACGTTTGTGCAGCTGCTAACTGGGTGTTCATCACCCATAATTCGACAGTTTGCATTTCGATAGGAAGGCCACCCACGCCACCTATCAGCGCTTCACCTTTAAGATCAACTTCAATACCACTGGTTTCCAGTAGCCCTTTCCATGTGTGAGCCTGTAACAGATTGCCACCGGCCAATAATACTTTTCGTTGTTCCATGCGTTATCCTACTGCATTGCTCTGCTGGCAAATTTTGTTTAATCCTACTGCCTCAACTAAAATCTGTCGAGTATTGTTTATAATACCAATCCGCATTAAGTAAGTGACCACTCAGAATGCGTCCAGCGTTTTTTGATTACGGCATCGCAATGCTGTCATGGATGTTCCCTTTCAAATAGCGACAACGCAAAGTAAAACTGCAGGGGCATTCCTTTCTGGCGAGTGTAAAAAAGGCTTACACTGCATTGCATGACTTCGAAAGAGAACCACTATTCATTCATGCACCTTATTTAAGCCCTTTTACACTCTCGCTTAATCATCACTTATTAACACGGAATGGTATAAATTGGACATTTCTGTTAAACAATGATTACCTTAAGCTTATCGATAACATAGAGCAAAGCTCGTGTTCAAAAGGACTCAACATGACCAAGGTTGTCTTAAAAGGCGTTTTTCAAATCACCCAATGGAATGAAACGTCATACGCAGAGCATGACGATGGCACGAAGCAAACGATTGCAAACATAAAACAAACTTACTCTGGAGACATCACCGGCTTGGCGGAGATCCGTTATGTAATGTCATATCAACAAGATACTACTGCGGTATTTACCGGTATAGAGGAGCTAACGGTTACAACACCAGAAATCACAGGCCGGATCATATTTCAGCATAATGGAACATTTATCGCAGGCGTAGCTCAAAGCCAATTTACGGTTATTGCGGGTTCCGGCACACAAAATCTGACAGAATATATTGGTCAAGGCGAGTTTACGTCAACCGAGAATGGTCAAGCTGAATATGTGATAACGTTTAACTTACCTTAATAGTGGATTAATCACTGCATAACGTTCGCGTTATATCACGCCAAAAAACACGCTATAAAATAAGATTATTATAGCCATGCTTATTTGTCAGTAAAAAGTATTAGCCTACACATAGATAATGACTTTATTTCAAAGAGAGTATTTTGAACACTTGAACGCAATGGCACAAAAACGGTGTATCAATGGCTTAGATTTAAATAGATGCCTCATTATGAGTAGCAAGTTTATATCTTAATTAAAGCTTGAATGCTGGCCCATCTTAGCGTTGAGTTATGGTCTCAACTTGAGGCTAACTCATTGTTGATTTACATAAATAAAAACATTTCTGACCTCAACCATACTCATTAAAAAATGAATAAAAACCACAGACTTAATTGTTAAATGGTGACATATACTCTACACTCAGAAATTCATTATAAACGGGTTACTTCAATTAATAGCTCGTCAAAAAAACAATATAATTCACTATTAAGAGCCCTGACTAATGCGAATATCCAAAATAATCTTGCTTTGTTTAAGTTTATTGGTCGGGTTATATCTTTTAGTTATATTAACGCTAAACCAAAGTTTACAAGTCTTTAATCGCGATAATAACAACGTCAATTTACAACAATTCGATCAACGTAATGTGACCCCAGTAAACAATCATTGGGCAAACATGTTGTTGAACTACAAAATTGTGTCCGACAACGAAAAAAACTATGTTGTGTTGTCAAAGATTGATAATAAAATAAAAGTAATCAGTCTTGATGAAGCCTTTAATAACATTATGCTATTCAGCAACTTGCCTTTGTTGCTTTTAGGCAGTTTTGCCATAGGCATTCCGTTTTATATTACTCGCCGACAAAAGAGAAAGCTTGATAAGTCTTTAGAAGTGGTCAACAACGAAACCAATAAGCTATTGGCAGCCTTTAATATTACTCCGCCTCAGGTTGAACAACAAAATACTATCTCTAAACTGAGCCTGGCACTGATTGAGCTCAATAAACAAATTCATGAGCAACAGCATAAAAATATCATTAGCCAACATCAAGATAAATTGACAGGACTGATAGACCGTCATGCTTATTTACAACACCTGCAAACTCAACTTGAAAAAGCCCAAGCCCTAAAGATAAAACAGGCATTATTGTTTATCGACCTTGATGGCTTCAAACAGGTGAATGACTCGTTTGGCCACAGTTTTGGTGATGAAGTATTAATTCAGGTAGCCCAACGACTTGCGACTGTGGTGCGAAACCGCAAACTCAGTCATTTTGCACCAACATTAGGCTTGGAGTTAAGTTTATCGCGATTAGGTGGTGATGAGTTCTCGATATTTATTGAAGACTTACAAGATGAAAACATCGCTATAGAAGTTGCTCAAAATGTATTACAAGAAATAGAAGGCGATTTTGTATTAGGCAATAAGTTAATTAAAATTGGTGCAAGCATTGGGATTGCGGTTTATCCCGACAGTGCGGCAAATCCCAACACCTTATTACAAATGGCCGATGTTGCAATGTATCGCGCTAAAACGGATGGACGAGGTATTTACCGTGTTTATTCGCCTGAAATGGGCAATAAAATGCGTCGTTATCACTATTTACTTGAAGAAATGCGCCTGGCTATGGCGAGCCAAAACTTTAGTTTATCCTTTCAACCCATTGTGAATGTGAACGATTTCAGCATCGATTACTTTGAATGCCTCGTACGCTGGCACCATCCAACAGAAGGCTCTATTTCGCCTGCTGAATTTATTCCCATTGCAGAAGACTCTAACTTAATCTTAGAACTGGGTAATTGGATCATGATTGAAGCCTGTCGCCAAATGGCGGCTTGGTATAATGCAGGTATGAATAAGGTAAGAATATCTGTCAATATTTCTGGGGTGCAGTTAGCCCATATCCCGCTTCATGATTGGGTGATGGAAATCATTAATAAGGTCGGATTACCGCCTAAAGCACTATTATTGGAAATCACCGAGTCTTGCTTTATTGATGCTTCTGAAAACGTGATATCAGATTTAGAAAAACTGCGTCAAGCCGGAGTGTTAATTGCCATTGATGACTTTGGTACTGGCTTTAGTTCGCTGTCCACCTTGGCTAATTTACCTGTGGATGTGATTAAAATTGATAAACTGTTTATTGACCAAGCTAACATTAACCCAAAATATGAAAAGATTTTAAATTCAATTAGTGGCTTGGGTAAAACCCTTGATTTAAAAATTGTTGCTGAAGGTGTTGAAACCGCGCCACAGTTTGAATTAGTGAAAAAGCTCGGCATTGATTGCATTCAAGGCTATTTAATTAGCCGTCCAGAAACCTCTAAAGATGTCGGCAGTAAAATGATTAGCAAAAATTTTAATCATATTGCAATGACAGGCACTGGTGTATATGCGCCGCAAGCCACTAAAGCTCCTGTAGTACAAATAAAAGCGGGTTAGATGTTTTATGATATCAACGACATTACGTCGTGATAAAGGACGTTAGGCGATGATAAGCATAAATACTCAAACCGCTAACCGCAAACTGATTAACATTAGTCGATTAAACACTGCGGTAGGAACATTTAGGCTAACGGTAAACAATGATCGCTCGCTTAAATTAGTTACCGTAGAGATATTGAGTACCGATGGCTGGGAAGCCTTAGTCATCGAAACTGACACGCCTTGGTATCAAACCCTAGTTACTGCCTGTGAACAACATCTTCGTGAACAATCTGCTCAGCGATAAAACCAACAACATCCAGCCTAATACTTCATGCTAGCAACGATAACGTTTTATACCAATCCGCATTAATAAGTGACCACTCAGAATGCGCTCAGTGGTGTTTGGTTAAGACGTCGCAATATAGTTATGGTTGTTCCCTTGCAAATAGCTAGTACGCAAAGAAAAAGCTGCTGGGGGCATTGATTTCAGGCGAGTGTTAAAACACATTTAATAATTGATAACGATAAAACAACAAACCCCAGCAAGCTGGGGTTTGTTGTGAGCAATTGAGCAGTAACAATGCGTGTTAAGGCACCATTGAAGGCTGATCTGCGCCCTCTTTCTCAATCTCTACCGGTAGCATGTGTTCGCGGTTAATACCCAATTTAATGGCTAAATAACTCGCCACGTAAATTGATGAGTATGTACCCACAAAAATACCCAATAGCAATGCAGTCGCAAAGCCGTGGATCATGGTGCCACCTTTAAGGAATAGCGCAATAACCGTAATCAAGGTCGTACCGGTAGTAATAACAGTACGGCTCATAGTTTGAGTAATTGAGGTATTCACAATTTCTTCAGGTGTGCCTTTACGCATTTTCAAGAAGTTTTCACGAATACGGTCATACACTACGATGGTATCGTTAAGTGAGTAACCGACAACCGTTAACAAACCAGCTAATACCGTTAAGTCAAACTCCAGCTGTAATACCGAAAACACCCCTAAGGTCACAATCACGTCGTGAGCGAGTGCCGCAACAGAACCTGCTGCTAGGCGCCATTCAAAACGAAATGAAACGTAAATAAGAATACAGATTAAGGCAACGATAACCGCGAGGCCGCCTTGTTCTGCTAACTCTTTACCGACTTGTGGACCCACAAACTCAACACGCTTTTGCACTACACCAGCATCAATTGATTGAGCCGCCGTTAATACTGCAGCCACCTGAGCATCACTTTTCAGTTCGCTTCTTACAGGTAAACGCACTAAAACGTCGCGGCTAGAACCAAAGTTCTGTACCACTGCACCTTCAGCGTCATCCGTTGTCATGGTTGCACGCAACGCATTTAAGTCAACCGGTGCTGAAAACTCCATCTCAACAACAGTACCGCCAGTGAAGTCTAATCCCCAGTTAATGCCCTGCACGCCTAGCGACACAAAAGAAGCAATCACTAAGACAAGCGACATAACACTGATAGGAAATGCATGACGAAGAAAGTCGACTGTGTTTTTTACTGAAAATATCTGAAACATATTCAACTTCTCCTTTAGATAGATAATGACTTAACGCGCTTACCACCCCAAATCGCATTGACGATTGAGCGTGTGCCAACAATGGCTGTAAACATCGAAGTCGCGATACCTATCATTAAGGTAACAGCAAAGCCTTTGACCGCACCGGTACCCACAGCAAACAAGATAAGTGCTGTCATAAAGGTGGTGATGTTAGCATCGGCAATGGTTGAAAACGCATTACCATAACCTTCATGAATGGCTTGTTGTACGCTTCGACCGCCTAGAATTTCTTCTCGGATACGTTCAAAAATAAGCACGTTTCCGTCAACAGCCATACCGACTGTTAGCACCATGCCAGCAATACCAGGCAAGGTTAATACCGCACCAGGGATCATCGACATTACGCCCACAACCATAATCAAGTTAGCCATCAATGCAAGGTTGGCGATAAAGCCAAATGCACGGTAGTAAACCATCATAAATACCAGCACAACAACCATGCCCCATACCATTGCTTGTACACCGTTTTCGATGTTTTCAGCACCTAGGCTTGGACCAATAGTACGTTCTTCTACGATTGTCACTGGCGCAATAAGCGCACCAGCACGAAGCAGTAATGCAAGGCTCTGGGCTTCACTGTGCTCAAGACCCGTAATCACAAAGTTACGACCTAAACGCGCCTGGATCGTCGCAACCGAAATGACTTCTTCAATACGTGTCATTTTAACGGTGCCATCAGGATTACGTAAGCCGCTGTCTTTGTACTCAATAAACAATGTTGCCATTGGTTTACCGATGTTGTCTTTGGTCACGTTAGAAAAAATCGAGCCGCCTTTCGCGTCAAGATTAATCGCAACTTGCGGACGGCTGTATTCATCAAATGCCGGTTGTGCACCGGTAATATGATCACCCGTTAGCATCACTTCTTTTTTCAGAACGGCAATGCCACCTTCACGGCGCTGATACACTTCAGCTCCGGCTGGTACGCGGCCACTCGCCGCTGCACTCACATCAGCTTTGTCGTCAACCATACGAAACTCAATCGATGCTGTTGCACCTAGAATCTCTTTTGCACGGGCGGTATCTTGCACACCAGGTAGTTCAACAAT
Organism: Shewanella sp. MF05913; assembly: GCF_059758095.1. NCBI lineage: Bacteria > Pseudomonadati > Pseudomonadota > Gammaproteobacteria > Alteromonadales > Shewanellaceae > Shewanella > Shewanella sp. MF05913. The sequence continues at coordinate 17,867 of NZ_JCAYNT010000001.1, read as the reverse complement.
AATGCGCTCAGCGCCTTGACGTTGTACTACCGGTTCGGCAACACCTAACTCATTAACACGGTTACGAATAGTCGTGATATTTTGTTGTAATGCTTCTTCCTTAATTTGCTTAAGGTATACATCACTCATCGTTGCCAGTAATACAAACTCTTTATCAGTGCTTGCATCGGTATAGACCATATCGTTGCTGCGAGTTTTTAAATAATTCTCAGCTTTGCTAACCGTATCAGCATCACGAAACTTAATTGCAATGCCTTTAGGGGTTTTACGAACACCAGCGTAACGGATGTTTTCTTCACGTAGTTGGCTACGGAAATCAGCCACTTTGGCTTCTTCCATTTTGCGGATCGCTTCGCCCATATCCACTTCCATTAAGAAGTGAACACCACCACGTAAGTCCAAACCTAACTTCATTGGCGAACCACCAACAGCTTCAAGCCATTCAGGGGTTGCTGGCGCTAAGTTAAGTGCGACGGTAAATTTTTGTCCGAGTTGCTCAGCAATGGCCTCTTTAGCCACTAACTGTTGCTCAGGGTTTTGTACTCGAACTAACAATTGTCCGTTTTCAAGCTCAGCACGCTTAATTGCAATGCCCTTACCTTCTAACATTTGTACAACGTTGGCTTGAGTTGACGCAGTTACTTCTGCACCACGAGTTGCCACTACCTGAACTGCATGGTCTTCACCAAACAGATTCGGTATGGCATAAAAACCACCAATGGCGATGATAAGCACCACCATGATGTTTTTCCACATTGGGTATTTATTTAACACACCATAGCCCTCTTGGCTTATAACGACTGGATAGAACCTTTAGGTAATACCGCTGCGATGTAATCCTTTTTAATCGTAATTTGGTTGTTATCGTTAATAGCTAATAACACGTAATCACTTTCTTCGCTGATTTTGGTTACTTTGCCTAAAATACCACCGCTAGTTAACACTTCATCACCTTTTGAAATTGCTGCCATTAGGTTTTTGTGTTCTTTAACGCGCTTTGACTGTGGACGGAAAATCATGAAGTAGAAAATCAACCCGAACATCACAAGCATAAAAATTAACTGCATGGTTTCGCCACCGGCAGCGCCACCCATTGGGCTTGCATAAGCATTTGAAATTAACATAGTTCTCTCTTCTTATTAGCTAAAATTAATCGATTAACTCAGGTACTTCACGACCAAGACTGGTATAGAACTCCTTCACAAAGGCGTCTAATGTACCTGTCTGAATTGCGCCGCGCAAACCTTCCATCAACATTTGGTAGTAACGTAGGTTGTGAATGGTGTTTAAACGCGCACCGAGAATCTCATTACAACGATCTAAATGGTATAAATAAGCACGTGAATAGTTTTTACAGGTATAACAATCACATTTAGCGTCAAGCGTTGCGGTATCATCACGATGACGCGCATTACGGATTTTGATTACCCCTTCACTGGTAAACAAATGGCCATTACGGGCATTACGTGTTGGCATGACACAGTCGAACATGTCAACGCCACGACGCACACCTTCTACTAAATCTTCAGGCTTACCTACCCCCATTAAATAGCGAGGCTTATCAGCAGGGATCTGCGGACAAACATGCTCTAAAATGCGGTGCATATCTGCTTTAGGCTCTCCAACCGCTAAGCCACCAACGGCATAACCATCAAAGCCAATGTCTAATAATCCTTTGACACTTTCATCGCGCAAATCTTCGTAAACACCGCCTTGGATAATGCCAAACAGTGAATTAGGATTTTCTAAGCGGTCAAACTCATCACGCGAACGTTTTGCCCAGCGTAGTGACATTTGCATTGATTTACGCGCTTCGTCATGTGTTGCAGGGTATGGCGTACATTCGTCAAAAATCATCACGACATCAGAACCTAATGAATCCTGAATTTGCATTGATTTTTCTGGATCTAAAAAGATTTTTTCACCATTAATCGGTGAACGAAAATGCACGCCTTCTTCGGTGATTTTACGAATGTCGCCTAAGCTAAACACCTGAAATCCACCCGAATCAGTCAATATTGGACGTTGCCAGTTCATAAAGTCATGCAAGTCACCATGTTTGCGCATGATTTCTTCGCCAGGGCGTAGCCATAAATGGAAAGTATTACCCAATAAAATGTCTGCACCAGTGGCACGCACTTCTTCAGGCGTCATACCTTTAACGGTACCGTAAGTACCTACAGGCATAAATGCTGGCGTTTCTACTGTGCCACGGTCAAATATCAAACGTCCGCGTCGCGCACGTCCATCCGTTGTGTCTAATTCAAATTTCATAAATCACCTTGCCAGATAAACAGTCTGACTTGTTTAGTTTCTATAGTAATGAGGGCAAATTTTAATGCTTCAAGGTTAAGAACACATTAAAACATCAAAACGCCCACTGTTTGCGGGCGTTTATTGGCGGCTATTGTAAATCAATTTCGGCTATTAGGGGGCTTTTTTCGTCACAAACATGGCATCGCCATAGCTAAAAAAGCGATATTTTTGCGCTATAGCATGTTGATACGCAGCCATGACCTCATCGTAACCAGCAAACGCACTGAGTAACATGATTAACGTTGACTCGGGTAAGTGGAAGTTAGTCACCATCGCATCAACAATCTTAAACTGATAACCAGGGTAGATGAAGATATCAGTATCGCCGCTAAACGTTTCAAGAGGCGCATCACCACAAGCGCGAGCAGCACTTTCTAGCGAACGTACTGACGTCGTACCAACGGCGACAACTCGGTGACCATTGGCTTTCGTTTGTGCAATAAGATCGACAACATCTTGCGAAACATTTGCCCATTCAGAATGCATTTTATGTTCAAGCACATTATCAACACGAACAGGCTGAAATGTCCCCGCGCCAACATGCAAAGTAACAAAGGCAACATTGACGCCCTTTTCTTTTAACGCGGCTAACATTGCTTCATCAAAATGCAAACCAGCGGTAGGCGCAGCTACGGCTCCTGGCGTTTGATTATAAACAGTTTGATAACGCTCTTTGTCCGCATCTTCATCAGGACGGTCGATATACGGAGGAAGAGGCATATGTCCGACTTGCTCAAGGACGGCTAAAATAGTGTTATCGCCTAATAATTCTAGTTCAAATAAAGCATCATGACGCGCAAGCATCTTCATTTGATAACCTGAATCTAAGTGAATTAATGTATCCACTTTTGGCGATTTTGAGCTACGAACATGGGCAAGGATACGCTTATCATCAAGCATACGCTCAACTAGGATTTCAAGCTTGCCACCTGTGGCTTTTTGGCCAAATAAGCGTGCTGGGATCACTCGGGTGTTATTGAACACCATTAAGTCACCTGGGTTAATTAACTCAAGTAAATCAGTGAATTGCTTATCCGCTAACTGTCCGTCTATACCATTAAGGGTTAATAGACGCGACGCATTGCGCTGTGCCGTTGGATAGCGAGCAATAAGCTCATCTGGAAGGTCAAAAGAAAAGTCAGCAACGCGCATAGTAATATCTCAACAGTAAAAACGGCCGCTAGTCTATGGCGAGCGCAAGTTAAGATCAAGTTTACTGATTACTTTGTCGGCTTTTGTAGTGATGTGGGAGAGTTGAGACTGTTGTGTTCCAACGTTGCCGTTGTTGGCTGCGCTGTCGTTTTATCAGACTTAAAAGAATGAACTTCGTAACGCATATCAATCTGTACTTTATTTGTTTTAGCCGCAATCGGCCTGCCGAAGATTTTTTTAAGCCAGTCTTTCATCATCCATGATCCCTAAATAAAGCCTTAATTTTTATAATCAATTAGCTAACACTAATTTATAGCCGTTATTCCAACACAGTACACAATACTCCATGACATTTGTGTATAAAGCGTTATGATTGAACCAAGCAGCTTGTCATTATTGTAATGCTTTGTTACAAACGGCTTGTATCATACTGTAAAATAATAAAATTAGAAGCACAAAATATGAACTTTTTAGCTCACTTACATTTAGCTGACATAAGCGATACCCACCTAGTCGCTAATTTGTGCGGTGATTTCGCCAAAGGAAAAATTGAAGATCACCCTCAACATCTTCAACAAGGAATTTGGTTGCATCGTCAAATAGATCAAGTCACTGATAGCCATGAAATTATTATCGATTTATTGAAACAATTCCCTAAAACGTCTCGCCGAGTCGCCCCGATATTAATCGATTTAACGTTTGACCATTACTTAGCGTTTTATTGGGAAGAATACCATCATCAAGAACTCGATGTCTTTTGCCAAAAAGCCTACCAGGAACTTAATACCACTGCTGAATTACCTGCAAGTTTACAAGCTATCGCACCTAAAATAATCCAACAGGATTGGTTGAGTAGCTATCAAACGAAGCAAGGGTTAAATCAAGCGATAAAAGGGGTTAGCCAGAGATTGTCAAAACCGGAACTATTTGACCATGCGATACGTGACGTTGATAAACTTTACGTTGAGATTGAAATAGCGTTTCGAACTTTTTACCCACAGTTAATGGCTTACAGCAAGATCTACAGTCGTAAAACCCCAAGCCAATATTTACCCTAAGATGAAGTAAGCTCTCAATATGCCAATATGGATAACCCGTGTAATAAAGACTGTCGGTAGCAACGTTCGTTCACCGCGTTTTTGGCTATTGGCTTTACGAGACAGCGCAATATTCGCGGTGCTGATGTTTGCCGTTGCCAGTTACCTTCATCGTGACATGCAAACAGGTACAGCTCCTCCTATTAATGCCAGCTTAGTAAAGGGCGACTTAATAAAAAGTAGCTTGGTCAATAACCATTTTATCAACAACGATAAGGTGTCACTCTTTAATACTGCTGCGCGGGCCAATAAAGCAACCTTAGTGTATTTTTGGGGAACATGGTGCCCAGTGTGTAAAGTCACCTCGCCAATGGTCAATAATGTGGCTAACGCTCAAGATTACCCCGTTGTTTCTGTTGCTGTCGCTTCTGGTTCAAATGCCGACATTGACGCTTTTATGCAACATAATGATTACCAATTTGCGGTCATCAATCAACACATCAATGGCAACGATTATAGCCAACAATGGGGGGCAACCGCCCTACCTGCAATTTATATTGTCGACAGTAACAATCAAATTCGCTTTGTGACATCGGGGGTCACCAGCAGTTGGGGCATGTCTCTTCGCTTGTGGTTTGCAAGCTTGTAGTTAACCTCTACTTGAGATATTAAATGGCAGCATGTTGTTATTTGATCCTAAACATTCCACTTATATCCTCTATTGACGTTATCTTATTTTCGTTGCTTAACAAATTTTGTTAGTATGCGCGCGTTACTTTCAGGCATAACTTTAGTTTATTAAAGAGACAATTCCATCATGCACATCTTTACTTATCGACCACCGTCAATTCCTTGGTTGGACATCCGTTATAAAGACCGTGATATTATTGTGATTAATAAACCTTCTGGATTGTTATCAAATCCAGGGCGCTCACCAGACACCCATGACACCGCGATAACGCGCTTACAGCAACGTTACCCAGAAGCGATTTTAATCCACCGTTTAGATTGTGATACTTCTGGCATTATGATTTTTGCGCGTACCAAAAAAGCGGAATCTCACTTAAAAATTCAGTTTCAAAACCGCCAAGCCAAAAAAGTGTATATTGCTGAAGTATTTGGCCAGGTATTGGAACAGCAAGGTAAAGTGAATTTTGCACTCGGCCCAAACCCTGATACCCCCCCTTTTCAGATGTTAACCGAGTCAGGTAAAGCAGCGCTGACTTATTTTGGTGTGCTAGAACTCCGCAAAAATTCAACCTTAATGGAACTTAAGCCTCATACTGGCCGCACCCACCAATTAAGGGTGCACATGCTGGCGCTGGGTCATCCTATATTAGGTGATGAGTTTTATGGCGATGCAGAAATCATACAAGCCAGTAAACGCCTCAATTTACATGCGCAATCATTAACCATTACACACCCGTACACCCAAGTTGAAATGAACTTTTTTAGCCAACATCCATTCTAAAAGCCTGAACTCAGAATAAGAATAACGGTATAAATTAATCACAAAAATGCCGGCGCCACAGTTATCCCATGGGCCGGCATTTTTTGTACACTATAATTTAACTTGCTTGAGCCGCTTCTTTCGCTTCGGCAGCTTCACATGCCGCAGCCGTAAAGATAACGTCAGTAGAGCTGTTTAACGCAGTTTCAGCTGAGTCTTGAATAACACCTATAATAAAGCCTACCGCGACAACCTGCATTGCAACGTCATTTGAAATACCAAATAAGCCACAAGCTAATGGAATTAACAATAACGACCCACCAGCCACACCAGACGCACCACAAGCTGATACCGACGCAACAATACTCAATAACAACGCGGTCATAAAGTCGACCGGAATGTTAAGTGTGTGTGCTGCAGCAAGGGTTAACACGGTAATGGTAATAGCCGCGCCGCCCATGTTGATGGTCGCGCCTAATGGGATAGATACAGAGTAAGTGTCTTTATGCAACTTTAACTCTTCACACAACGCCATGTTAACTGGAATATTGGCTGCACTCGAACGAGTAAAGAAGGCCGTTACGCCACTTTCACGTAAGCACTTTAGAACCAATGGATAAGGGTTGCGCTTAATTTTAGCAAATACAATGAGTGGGTTAACCACTAAGGCAATAAATAACATTGCGCCAACGAGTACCGCTAATAACTGAGCATAACCTGCTAGTGCTTCGAAACCTGTTTCAGCAAATGTAGCGGCCACTAAGCCGAAAATACCGATTGGGGCTAAGCGAATCACAAAGCGAACAATATTGGATACGGCATCGCTTAGATCTGACAGCATTTGCTTAGTGCTTTCACTGGCGTGATGCATGGTAATACCTAACCCTGCGCCCCACACTAAAATACCGATATAGTTACCAGTTAACAATGCGTTGACAGGGTTATCGACAATTTTAAATAATAACGTATTTAACACCTCGGTAATACCTTGAGGTGGGTTAGAACCTTCAATTCCGGTTGCCAGTAATAATGTCGTTGGAAATGCAAAACTGAAAATAACCGCAGTAAACGCCGCAGCAAAGGTCCCTAAAAGGTATAAACCAATGATTGGGCGCATATTGGTGTGACTGTTTTTCTTTTGATTAGCAATCGATGATGCGACCAATACAAATACAAGTACGGGTGCAATGGCTTTTAGTGCGCCAACAAACAGCGAACCTAAAAATGCCACGCTGTGGGCACCGGTTGTTGAAACACTGGCTAAGATCACTCCCAAAATGATCCCGCTGATAATTTGTAGCACTAAGCTACCGCTAGCGATTCGAGCTAACAGTGATTTTTTCTGATTCATTGCTTAACCTATGATTATTATATTAATGGCTTTTTAATCGTTAGTAATCGCTAAAGCTAATGCAGTGGTTAAGAGCGTAGTACCTTATAAAACAACTGTTGTTAGCCTATAAAGCGATACACAAATTAACCTATATCTCTGAAAATTATTATGTTGTTGGCATCCATGTTAACAATTTAACTCAACATAAGCGTTTCAGAAATAACTCAACGGTTTTAGCTTTAGGCTATCACTAGGCGCGGTGCACCGAAAAAGCCTTGTAGCTATATATCAGGATGGAACATAAGAAGTCTAGTGTTGAGCACAAAAGAGTAAAAAAAATCAATCGTTGTGGTTTAAATGAACAATAATTTATCTGTTCTATATAAAATGCAATCAAGTTGTTAAACATGTTGCAAGCCCAAGGCTATAGAAAATATTGATGTTTTTACTGTTTATCAAACAACTTGTTTTGTTTGAGCGCCGCGCAACATAGCGTCAATCAACTCTTTGGCATCAAACTTAGTTAATGCTTCATTAGCCCCAACTTGCTTAGCCTGACTCACGCTGATCTCACTAGATAATGATGTGTGTAGGATAATATAAGCATTGGCGATATCGGGATTATTTTTAACTTCGAACGCGAGTTCATAACCATCTAAGCCAGGCATTTCAATATCACTGACAAGTAAATCTATCGGCGCACGCTCTTTTGCAGCTTGCAACATCATTTGCAATGCTTCGTGGCCGTCTGATGTCACTTGATAGGCAATGTTGATTGAATCTAATGCATCAGATAACTGCTTACGAGCCACTTTTGAATCATCGACTAAGAGAATGCGTAACGGTTTGAGTTTCTCTCGTTGAACGTCGGTCAAAATAGCGCGATTAGTGATGGGATCGTCAGGAAATATTTTTGATAATAATAACTCTACGTCAAGAAGCTGTACTAGTTTGTCATCAAACCGAGTCACTCCAGTTAAAAAAGCATTTTTGCCTAAATTATCTGAAGGTGCCTCAATGTTGCGCCAATTACACTCAATGATTTTATCGATTGCGCGCACTAAAAAACCAATCACCATGCGTTGGCAATCGGTAATGATGATGTAACAATCTTGACGTTCTTGATCTGTCACAGGCTTAAAACCAATGCCAGCAGCCATATCAATAACAGGAATCGTCATGCCACGGATTGTTGCTGCGCCCATAATAGCGGGATGAGAATGAGGGATTTTGGTTAACGGCGTATACGGAACAAGCTCACGAATTTTTAAGGTACCCAATGCAAACTGTTGGGTTTGGTTCAACCTAAAAAGCAATAGACCTTGCGATTGATTCGCTTTGCTCATTTTTGGACTCATTGTTTCCCCTTGTTCACACGTTTGTCTTTTTCACTATAGCATTTATCGCCAAAGTTTAGCGTGCCTTTAACACATACGGATCACAATACAAAAAAATTCACAGTGATGACGATTTCACAAAAAATAAAGGGAAACATTGAGATAAATCTTAACGATCTATCTTGATGTTTCCCTTACACTCGGTGTTGAGTGTGTATTCAATCTGCTTGCAAGTACCTTAACAAACAGAATGACTTATTAATTTGATGCTGACTGTAACTCATAAAGCACATCATAAACAAATTGATCCCAGCCATCTGCATCAAATGCTAAACCACTGGCATTACGCACCTGGCTTACTGCATGTACAGGGGCGGCACCATTTTCCATCATGTAATACGCCATCACCATTTCGGTGCGGTTAATACCAGAGCGACAATGCAATAATACCGGTAATCCCTCAGCTTCACATTGACGAATAAAGGCCAAAATTTGCGGCAAAATTTCCGCACATACCGCTAAATCTTGCGGTTTAGGTGGAATGTTGTCTGGTAAATTAAAGACCCTATGCTTTAAACCTATTTGTGCCATGGCAGCAGTATCACAGCCTTCACCATTGTTTAATGATGCAATCGCGCCAAACCCGGCTTGCTTTAACTCTGCTAAGTCCCATGCATCTTTATTAGGACCACTTCGCCCTGCGATTTGATCATCAACTAACCAAAAAATATGTTTCATATTACCTACTACTAATCTGGTTTTTTAGCCCAAATATCAACATTAATTGGGGGTGACTTTTTGCGTTTTTTCTTACCTGTACCTTCCGCTTTTGCAACGGGTTTAGGTTGTTCTAACACAACATCAGGCATATTATCGTCGGCTTCGAATCCGCCAACTTGTTCACGTTCAAGACGAATTTTATTCTTTTTCTCAATAACTGAGAAATGATGATACTCATCATGCGATAACAAGGTTAACGCTAAACCAACCTCTCCTGCGCGGCCACTTCGGCCAATGCGATGCATATAATCTGCTGGACTGCGTGGTAAGTCAAAATTAATTACTACGGGCAGTTTTTCAATGTCCAAACCCCGCGCGGCTATGTCGGTTGCAATCAATACCTGTATCTCTCCAGCTTTAAAGCTTTCGAGTACTCGACTACGTGCACCTTGCGCTTTATCACCGTGAAACACTTCAGCGCTAATGCCACGTTTAGCCAACTTTTGCGCTAAGTGATTACAGCTATTTTTAGCACTGACAAAAATCAATACTTGGCGCCACTGATGTTCTAGTAATAAATGCGCAAGCAAAGCGGTTTTCTTCTCGCGGTTAACCGTCATAACACGTTGTACCAGAGTACTTGCTTCAGCGCTTTGTAACTGTACTTCTAAAGGCTCAACCAATAACGCTTGAGTTAACTGGCGCACTTCTTCAGGAAATGTGGCCGAAAACAGCAGTGTTTGCTTTTTCTTTGGCAGTAAGGCGATAAGTTGCGATAACTCTTCAGTAAAGCCCAAACTGAGCATTCTGTCGGCTTCATCAAGTACTAATGTGGTCACTGCAGATAACTTAATCGCATTGGATGACACTAAATCTAATAATCTACCGGGTGTTGCCACAACAACATCTGCACCGCCACGTAAAGCGAGCATTTGAGTATTAACCGATACACCACCAAACGCAGCAACTACTTTGATGTCGCCATTTAAGTGCACGGCATAAGATTTAAAACTGTCGGCGACCTGTTTGGCAAGCTCGCGTGTCGGCACTAATACCAAAGCACTGGCAAAGTTTCCTTTGGTGGCATTAACATTGGTGCGTTTCATTAACTGCTGCAATATCGGCAATGCAAACGCTGCGGTTTTACCTGAGCCAGTATTAGCGCCTGCTAATAAATCTTTGCCCGCTAAAATACTGGGTATTGTGTGGGCTTGAATCGGCGTAGGCTGAAGATATTGAAGCTCTGCCAATCGAGCCAACAACGAAGTGTTTAGGCCAAATTCTGCAAAGGTGGTAGCTAATGAAGCTTGTGTCATGGATCTGATGCGCTCAACAATGGATAACAATCGGACATTTTACCGCACTTTGGCGCATCAGTCAGATTAATTACGATTTATTCGCTCGCTTCTAGGTTAAGCAACCATTGCTTCATGCCCAGACCATAAGCATAACCGGTTAACTTACCGCCTTTACCTATCACGCGGTGGCACGGAACAATAATAGCGATAGGATTAGCGCCATTAGCCGCACCAACGGCCCTAACCGCTTTGGGCCGACCTATGATATTGGCTATATCGCTGTAACTGCAGCTTTCACCAAAAGCCAGTTCACTTAATGCTTGCCACACTTGTAGTTGAAACTCAGTACCTTTGGCGGCTAGCGTGACACTAAACTGCTGCCTTGTGCCGGAAAAATACTCTGCTAACTGCTGGATTGTCACCTCAATATGTCGTTTTGCTTCAGCGGTTAATGAGTCATCTTCGTGATGACTCATTAACGTTGTCGATGATTGAATCATCACATCTGCACAAATCAGCGCTAAATCATAAACTTGTAAATGGGTTAAACCATGCTCGGATGCTTTGAGCGAAAGCAAACCCACGGGGCTAGAAACAATAGCGTGTATTCTTGGGGGAGCAATTATTGGCATCATTTTACTCTTCTGTTGGGTTCAGTGGGTCTTCATCCCATAACTGAAACGTTAAATAACTGCCCCAAGGGCTGACAAGTTGGCTAATTTCTTTGGCTATTTGGGCATATATTTTAGTTGATTCAATAGGTTTGTTAGCGAGTTGATGCAACGCATAAAGGCGATTTTTTATCACCAAATCAGTGGCCAAAAATACATTAGGGTCACTTAAGCCTCGCATTTGAGCATAAGCCACCGTCCATGGGCCAATACCTTTAACCGCTAGCCAATCTTGTGGTGTAGAGTCTGGATATTGCTCAACAAATTGGCCCAAAGCAATCAATGCGAGTTTACGTGCTCCAGGCATTTTTAACTCATCAAGTGAGGCTTGGGCGATGACTTGGGGTGAAGGAAAGAGTCGCCACGTTTTGCCGTTTATGGTGAGTGCGTCACCATAATACTGCACTAACGTATTGAGTAACTTAGTCGCTTGCACCACACTGACTTGCTGCCCTAAAACCGCCCTGCATGCAGCTTCAAATACATTACCTGTGCCGGGGATCCGTAAACCAGCATCCACTTTAGCCCCTAGAGATGAAATAGGAACGAATGCTTTTTCAATGACCTGCATATCTGCATCCAAGTCGAATATAGACCTGATTTTGGTAACAATTTTGTGCAAATGCTTCACGTCGTCTACGTTAACAAAATAAATGCTCACATCAAGTTGCGATTTTTGGGCATTCGGACTCACCGAAAAGACACCGTTAACACCAAAGAACGAAAAGCTTCTCGCATAACCGCCGTTTCCATCAATGACCTCCATGTGTTCGACTTGGCGAAAAGCATAAAAGCGATTCATTTTTTGCCAATTTAGTGGCGGTCGATAGGCTAAGGCGAGTTGAATAGGGTTCACTGACATGACTTCATTATCCGAATGGATTTTCGTTAATGTCAGTGTATTATGCTGTTTGCGTAAATCTGATGGTGTAAGCATAAGCTCTTGTTTAAAAACTTCATTAAAACGTCGAATACTATTAAAGCCTGCCGCCATGGCGACATCAGTCATAGATAATGACGTTTGATGAATAAGTTGTTTTGCAAACATCAATTGCTGATAAATCGCAAACCGTTTAGGCGAGGTGCCGACACCTTGATTAAAAAGCTGACTTAAATATCGACTAGTGATCCCAAGCCGATCAGCAAGCTCAGTGATCGTTCCTGCATTATCACCACTTAAAAATCCCTGCTCAATTAATGTAATTGCACGATTTAATGTGGTGTCAGTACCCCACCAAGCATGCGAACTGGGTGCGCTATCGGGACGACATCTAAGGCAAGGTCGTAAACCTGCATTAGCGGCTTTTATTGCAGAATCAAAATAGCGGACGTTTTTTTCATGAGGGGGCGGAGCCGGACAAATTGAACGACAATAAATCCCCGTTGTTAGCACTCCGGTAAAGAATTGACCATCAAAACGTGCGTCACGACTAAGCCTAGCCTGCTGGCATACTTGTGCTGTCAATGTGCAATCTATTGAAGCCCCCATCAATTGGCGTAACCTATACCTGCAACTGAATAAAAATAAAAAGCATACTGAACATTCATCTTAAGAGTCTCGTATAACGTGCCATTGGGTTATTTTACCTAAGGCAAAATACCACACCTAGCGGAAAACGGAACTCAATCGCATTTGTATACGGTAACAATTTAACCCATTACATTTGTCATTTTTACGTTATCCTATGCATCAGAAATCTCACTAACCATGTTAGAGCAATAGATGTTTAAATTTTTTGAATCTTTGACCCAAGCTTTACCACCAGAAGAACCGACTCAACCGCCTAATACCTTATACGCATTCTGTCGTCATTATACTCGCGGGTTTGGTTGGCCATTAATTGTTATGTCTGTACTCACGGCAATGCTTGCCATTCTCGAAGTGTCGTTATTTGGATTTATGGGAAAATTAGTTGATTGGTTAGTCACTAAGAACCCACAGACATTATGGCAAGATGAACATGTAACCTTAATTGGTATGTCAATTATTGTAATATTTGTTATCCCTTTTTTAGTCTGGTTGCATGCATCCATTGTCTATCAAACGTTGCTCGGCAACTACCCAATGGCCATTCGCTGGCAGGCACACCGTTATTTACTTAAGCAGAGTATTTCGTTTTATCAGGACGATTTTGCTGGCCGCGTAGCCACTAAAGTGATGCAAACCTCGTTAGCTGTGCGCGAAACAGTCATGAAATTATTAGATGTACTGATGTACATTTTGATTTATTTCACCTCGATGCTAGTCATGATTGCCAGCGCCGATGTACGCCTTGTATTGCCTATGCTGATTTGGTTAGCCGCCTATGTTGCTATTCAATGGAAATTAGTGCCTAAACTAAAAGCTGTAGCCACTGAGCAAGCTGATGCCCGTTCAACAATGACGGGCCGTATTGTTGACAGTTACACCAATATTTCCACCGTAAAATTGTTTTCTCATACCAAGCAAGAAGCGGATTATGCGCGCGACAGTATGAGCATCTTTTTAAACACGGTTTATGGCCAAATGCGTTTAGTCACAGTGATTAACGTGTTAGTTCAAATCATTAATTATTTATTGGCATTCACTATCACTGCTGTTTCAATTTGGCTATGGGCAGACAGTGCCATTACCGTTGGCGCAATAGCAATTGCTGTGAGCTTAGCACTGCGTTTGAACGGCATGTCTCAATGGATTATGTGGGAAATTAGCTCGTTATTTGAAAATATCGGTACCGTAACTGACGGCATGAATACTTTGTCAAAACCTATTGCGATTCAAGATAAACCAGATGCAAAGGACATTGTTGTTAACCACGGTCAAATTGATTTTAACCAGGTAAGTTTTCATTACGGTGAGAAAAAAGGGGTTATCGATGCGCTTGACTTACATATTAAACCAGGTGAAAAAGTCGGTTTAGTGGGTCGTTCAGGTGCAGGAAAATCGACATTAGTGAACTTACTGATGCGTTTTCATGATGTCGAGCAGGGACAAATTATTATTGATGGCCAACCATTAACGGACATTACTCAAGATTCATTACGTGCCAACATTGGCATGGTGACTCAAGATACATCACTACTACATCGCTCGATTCGCGAAAATATTCTTTATGGCGATCCACACGCTAGCGAAGAAAAATTGATGGCCGCAATTACTCAAGCCCAAGCATTTGATTTTATTGATACGTTAACGGATCCTTTCGGTAATAAAGGCTTAGATGCACAGGTTGGTGAGCGCGGCGTTAAGTTGTCTGGTGGTCAACGCCAGCGTATCGCAATAGCAAGAGTCTTACTTAAAAACGCCCCGATATTATTACTCGATGAAGCCACTTCAGCGCTCGACTCAGAAGTCGAAGCAGCTATTCAAGAGTCTTTATACGAATTAATGGAAGGTAAAACGGTTATTGCGATTGCCCATAGGTTATCCACCATTGCAGCAATGGACCGTCTGATTGTATTGGACCAAGGCAAAATTGTAGAACAAGGCACTCATCAAGAGCTGATTAAAGCTAATGGAATATATTCACAACTCTGGTCACATCAAACTGGTGGTTTTTTAGGGTTAGATTAATGTCATAATTTTCAGCGTTGTAACACCAGGAAGCCATTCTATTTGAGTGGCTTTTTTACGGCCAAAATATGAAGAAAATTATCAGTACAATTGAATTGTAACAATCGGATTAGAATAATCTAAACAAAATTTAATTACCAAAATGAGATATGAGTTTCTTAAATATGGAAGGATATTGACTAAATTTGAGGGCATAACGAAGAATATGGTGGTCGCTACTGGGCTCGAACCAGTGACCCCCTCCTTGTAAGGGAGGTGCTCTCCCAGCTGAGCTAAGCGACCTGGGATATAACGTAGATATTATGGTTTGATATGGTGGTCGCTACTGGGCTCGAACCAGTGACCCCCTCCTTGTAAGGGAGGTGCTCTCCCAGCTGAGCTAAGCGACCTGGGATATCAAGCTTTAAACGCATAAAATATGGTGGTCGCTACTGGGCTCGAACCAGTGACCCCCTCCTTGTAAGGGAGGTGCTCTCCCAGCTGAGCTAAGCGACCTGGGATATTTTACGTTTGAGTCCGACCTTTCTATTGGAGAAATGGTGGTCGCTACTGGGCTCGAACCAGTGACCCCCTCCTTGTAAGGGAGGTGCTCTCCCAGCTGAGCTAAGCGACCTGGGACTCTACACATCATTTTATCAGATTACATGGTGGTCGCTACTGGGCTCGAACCAGTGACCCCCTCCTTGTAAGGGAGGTGCTCTCCCAGCTGAGCTAAGCGACCTGGGATGTAATCAACATAAGAATATCTTCATCAATGAAGATATGGTGGTCGCTACTGGGCTCGAACCAGTGACCCCCTCCTTGTAAGGGAGGTGCTCTCCCAGCTGAGCTAAGCGACCTCATGCTGTGTGGGGCCGTATTATAGGGGGCAAGTAAAACCTGTCAACGCTTTTTAATTAAAAAAATGTCAGTCGACCTAAAATTGTTCGCTTTGATGCTTTGTTAATCAATAGATTGTTATAGATTATTTATATTCATAATCAAACTTGAATTGATTAATCGCTCTTATAAATAGCAATAACAAACTTTGTATTCAATGGCTAAAATGGATTGTTATCGTCAAGCATTCAAGCCTATTCTTTTCACTATAGATAAAGTAAATTTAAAAACTATCTCAGGTTTGCCCCCCCTCACCATTTCAACTACTGAATTTGACTGTTAGAATAGCAACACATTTTTTTGTTTGTCTTTATTTAGACGTTTATAAATAGGTTAGTGTCCGATTATGACTACTAAGACGCGTTTTGCTCCAAGTCCAACAGGCTTTCTTCATGTAGGTGGTGCTCGTACTGCACTTTATTCATGGTTGCACGCACGTGCTAACAATGGTGAATTCGTGCTTCGTATTGAAGACACTGACATTGAACGTTCAACTCAAGAAGCATGTGATGCCATTCTTGATGGTATGAACTGGTTAGGACTAACATGGGATGAAGGCCCTTATTACCAAACTAAACGTTTTGATCGTTACAACGAAATTATCGAGCAAATGCTAGATACCGGCACTGCATACAAATGCTATTGCTCGCGTGAACGCATTGAGAGCATGCGTGAAGATCAGGCTGCGCAAGGTTTGCAACAAAAATATGACGGTTGTTGTCGTAACCTTGCACCTCGTGACACTGACGAACCTTTTGTCATTCGCTTTAAAAACCCAATTGAAGGCAGTGTTATATTTGATGATCACGTTCGTGGTCGAATCGAAATTTCTAACGATATGCTTGATGATTTAATCATTAAGCGTACCGATGGCGTACCGACCTATAATTTCTGTGTTGTAGTAGATGACTGGGACATGGGTATTACCTGCGTTGTACGCGGTGAAGATCATATCAATAATACGCCACGCCAAATCAATATCCTTAAAGCATTAGGCGCACCGATCCCTGAATATGCACATGTGTCGATGATTCTAGGTGACGATGGCGCCAAGCTATCTAAACGTCATGGTGCTGTGGGCGTTATGCAATACCGTGATGATGGGTATCTACCAGAAGCACTATTAAACTATCTTGTTCGCTTAGGTTGGTCTCATGGCGATCAAGAAATATTTTCAATGGAAGAGTTGAAAACGCTGTTTAAGTTAGATGATATCAATAAAGCTGCTTCAGCTTTTAATACTGATAAGCTCATTTGGTTAAACCAACATTATATCAAGTCTCTCGATCCTGTTTATGTCGCATCACATTTGCAATGGCATATGGAAGATCAGAAAATTGATACTAGTAATGGTCCAGCGTTAACTGAAATTGTTACCGCATTATCTGAACGAGCAAAAACATTAAAAGAATTAGCCGCTTCAAGCCGTTACTTCTATGAAGATTTTGATAACTTCGATGAAGCACAAGCTAAGAAGCATCTACGCGGCGTGGCACTAGAGCCTTTAACATTGTTCAATCAAAAGTTATCTGAACTAAATGATTGGAGTGTAGAGAATATTCACAACGTTATTGAAGCGACAGCGACAGAACTTGATGTGGGCATGGGTAAAGTCGGTATGCCTTTACGCGTTGCGGTTACTGGCGCAGGACAGTCTCCTGCGTTAGATTTAACCTTGTTCTTAATCGGAAAAGAAAGATCTGCACAAAGAATATCCAAAGCGATTGAATTTGTAGCAGATAGAATAAATTCCTAAAAAACGAGTTGACACTTTTGGGTATGCTGCATAGAATGCGCCTCGCAGTTGAGACATGATGTTAGATTTTTTCTAGTAGCATATTCAAAAGCATTAAGTAAGACGGGGTTATAGCTCAGCTGGGAGAGCGCTTCGCTGGCAGTGAAGAGGTCCACGGTTCGATCCCGTGTAGCTCCACCACTTACTTAACAGTCTTTAAGTAGATGATTAGCATTGATGTTTAGCCTACAGACATTAATGAGTATTCACTCGATACAGAGTATAACGTATCAAATGTGTCCCATTCGTCTAGAAATAGAGATTAGGACATCGCCCACTTGGTTTATAAAGAGTCGGCGGTAACAGGGGTTCGAATCCTTAGGGTT